>JAXLWC010000042.1:0-49250 GCA_046328675.1 Anaerolineae bacterium | reverse complement strand
GAGAATCGCCTCACCGAGCGCCGAGAACTCCTTACGCGAAGGTCCGCCCAGGTTGCCCAAGACGGCTGGCCCGGTGTGGATGCCAATGCCGTAAAACAGGCGCTTTTCCTCTGGCATTTCTTCATGCAGGGCGAACAGATCAGATTTGAGCGACATTGCCGAACGCACCGCGCGCATGGCGTGCTGCTGTTCGGTTTCCTGATCGGGTTTATCCAACTGCGTGTTAAACATACCTGTCACCGCGTCGCCCAAAAACTTATCGACCACGCCGTTTTGCAGCGCAATCGCTTCGCTGGCGGTATCCAGATAGCGGTTGATGACGCGCATCAGTTCCTGTGGGTCAAGCCGTTCGCTGAAGGAGGTAAAGCCACGCACGTCGGCAGACAGCACGCTGATGACGCGCTCCTCTACGGGAATGGTGGCGATGTAATCCAGCGAGATTTCTTTCTCAAGCTGTGCTGTGGGCAGGTAGATGCGGATTTGTTTAAGCTGTTCTTCGCGCTTCTTGATCTCTGTCAGATCATCCAGCACAATGACCAGACCCTGCTTCACGCCTTCGTCGGCATCGCGCAGCGGGCTGATAATCAGCTTCCAGAAGCGCTGGTTGACGCCTGTGCCCAGCGTCAGTTCAAGTTCCTCCTGCTTGCCGGACAGGTCAACACGTTCCAGCACGAGATAGAAACTTTCGTCCATCTCTGGCAGCAGTTCGGCCAATTGGCGGCTCATCCAGCTATCGGGTTCAATGCCCAGAATCTTCTCGGCAGGCGGCGTGCAGGTCGTCACCGTGCCATCCGAGGCCATGGCGATGACGCCGCTGGGGATGGAGGCGAAGGTGTTCTCCATCAGGTCACGGACGCGGGTGATTTCTTCCAACTGCGCGCGTACACTCTCGAACAGGCGCGCGTTCTCGATAGCGACTGCGCCCTGATTGGCGAAAGCACTGGCCAGGTTCATCTCGTGTTCTTTGAAGATGCCGGAGATAATGCGGTTATCGCAGTAGGCGACGCCGATGACCTCACCGCGCACCTTCAGCGGCACGCATAGAATGCTGCGCATTTGCAGGCCGATGATGCTCTGCTGGCCCTGATAGCGCGAGTCCTGGCTGGCGTTATCGGTCAGCACGGGTTCGCCGCGCGTAATCACGTCGTTGATGACCGTCTTGCTGACGACAAAATCACTTTTGTTGAGGGCTTCCTGGTCGATACCGCGCCCGATGATATAGCGCATATCGCCGGATGCTTTATCCTTCAGCAGGATATAACCGCGCTCGGCACCCGTAAGCTGGATGACGGTGTCCATCACCTGATTCAAGACTTCGTTGGTATCGAGCGAGGAGTTGAGCAGGGCGGTGGTCTGTGCCAGCGCGCGCAACTGCCGCAGTTCAATCTGCGAGTTCAGAAGCTGCTTGTTGAGCGCCTCCAGACGCATTTGCACGGTGCGCAGGGTGTCCAGCGCGCCGGATGGCAGATTCATGCCGCGTTTGCGCAGGATGTCTTGCTGGCTGCGTAAAAGTCCCGCCAACTCGGTAATGCGCTGGGTGAGTTCGCGCACAACTTCCTGTGTCGATGCGATGGTATGTTCGCCCGTTTGGGTTTTGGCAGTTCTCTCGTCAGTCATTATGCTCTGAAGACCTCATACACACGGGTCAGTTGTTGGCGACCCTTGACTTGCAGCGCGTCACGCTCGTCAAAGCGAATATGAGCAGGGATGGTGCCCTGCGTGTGCTCGATATGTTTCAGCGTATCTTCGCTGATGATAATCTGGCCGCGTGTCGCGTTTTCTTCAAGGCGTTTCGCGAGGTTGATGTTGTCGCCAATCGCCGTAAAGTCCTTACGCTGGCGGCTGCCGACGTTGCCAATGGTGGCGATCCCGGTGTTCATGCCCATGCGATAGAAATGCGGCTCCGGGTTCAGTCCCATTTTGGCGTAGAATGCGAGGAAAGCGTCACGCAGCGTCAGCGCGCATTCCACCGCCTGCATGGCATGTGCGCCTTCTTTTTCGGGCGTATCCACTTCGTTTAACTGCGTGTTGAACAGCACCATGATTTCGGTGCCCATGTACTTGTCGATGATGCCGCCGGAATCGAGAATGATGTCTGTGGCGATGCCGAGGTAATCGTTCATCGTGTGCATGATGTCAGCAGGGCGTAAGTCATGGGACAGGGTGTTCATGCCGCGCACTTCGACAAACATGCAGGTCACTTTGCGGCGTTCGCCCCCCAGCGCCAGCGAACTGATCAACTGGATGTTCTTGACCATTGCCGCCGACATGTATTTGCTGACAGTTTCCAGCTTGGCTTCGCGTTCACGCTGCGAGGTAATGTCGTCGAGCACCACCGAAGTGCCGCGCGTCTGTTCGCCAGCCAGCGGGCTAAGCGTCAAGCGTATATTGATTTCGCCCCGGCTCTCGCTCTCAATGCTGGCGTTCAGCGGGAGGCTGCGGCGCGTGGCACGCATTTCGTCAATGGCATTATCGAGGTCAATCCCTTGCAGATGCATCAAGGCTTCGCGCAGGGTTTTTCCGTTCAGGTCTTCCTGACCGAGCAGCACCGCCGAGGCAGGGTTGTAGGTGATGACCTTATTCTGTTCGTCGAAGGTAATCACGCCGCTGCCGATGGACGAGAACACGTTGTCCATCAGGTTGTTCAGGTTCGTGATTTCCATCAACGCGGTCTGGATACGGGCATACAGCCGTGCGTTTTCAATGGCGACGGCAGCCTGATTGGCAAACGCGATCAGCAGATTACGTTCGCGATCCGTAAACACGCCGGAACGCAGGCGGTTATCGACATACACCGCGCCTGTCACCTTGTCTTTGTAACGCAGCGGCACGCACAATACCGAGCGCAGCACCATTTGGGCGATGCTGACCTTGTCCTGCATACGTGGGTCTTTATAAGCGTTGTCTGCCAGCAGCGCTTCGCCAGTTTCCAGCACTTCGTTCAGCACTGTCGTACTAATCTGGTTTTTGCCGTCGAGCCGGCTCATGTCGCCTTCACGCGCGATACGGAAATCCAGTTCACCCGCTTGCTCGTCGCGCAGGATGATGTAACCGCGTTCGGCCTGCGTGAGCAGAATCACTTCATCCATCACCTGCGCCAGCACCGTGTTTAAGTCCAGCGTGGAGTTCATCGCTGAGCCTGCGCCTGCCAGCGTGCGCAACTGCGTCAGTTCGGTCTGGTCATTGAGGATTTGTTCTTCGAGCTTGCCGAGGTCCGTTTCAATCGTGGCGATATTCTGGAGCGCACCGGGGGGTAGGTTCATGCCGCGCTTCTGTAGGATGTCGCGCTGGCTTTTTAATGACGCAGAGACTTCTGCGACCAATGTTTTTAACTGGCGAATATCGGTAAAAACAGAATTGTTTTCAGGTTGCGCCATGTTGCGGCTGCCTCTTCAGGACGTTGCGGAATGTTTTATTATACACCTGAACGGGAATCAGGCGCATCACACGTAGCATCATCCATGCAATATTGCTAACGCGCGTTCATACGCCTCATTATAATCTGTAATATTGTCCATGCGCAAGCAACTTGAATGGGGGAACGCGGTCATTTGCCCGCATTCCCCCACGATAGTTTAGCGTGGTACGAGGGTTTGCAGGCGTGTGCCGCCGTCGTCGATGTTCTCCACGACCCAGCCTTCCAGGCCGTTGTCGGTACGGATGCGCCACCAGGTTAAACCGTCAGCGCTGACAGGCCCTTCCAGCAGTGTCACCACGACGCCTGCGTCCAGACGGGTCACCACGTTGAAACTTGTGCCTGCGCCGCTGCGCACGTTCAACTGGTCGCCGCCTGTGGTGTTGATTGTCGCTTGTCCCCCGACTACCAGCGGGGCAGGCGTGGCTGGCGCGCCGCCGATCTCCGGCAGGCTTTCCAGCGGATTAGCGGGGGCGGCTAACTGTGCCCATGCGGCAAAGGGAGTTGTGCCGGAAACCAGCAAATCACTGCGCCAGACAATCGTCGCCATATCCTCGCGCAAGGTGCCCGTCCAGAGGGGGACACCGGTTTCGCTGGCGTCCAGCCCGTCGCGCGTTTCGACGTACACGAGCTGCGGGCGGCGTTCGCTGTCCAGATCATTGGTGGTGTAGATGAAGCCGTCCAGGACGCCCGCCGCGCTGCGCAGCTCAACAGCGGACGAGAAATTACCCACCAGCGCGCCACTGCGCTCAATCAGCACGGTGAAACTGGTGTTGTTCACATCCCTGCTGCTGGCCAGAACCCGTTCGCCGCCCTGCACAAACTGCGCCGAATTGTAGAACATGCTGGCATCGGCGTAGAAGGGATAACGCGCACCGAGCGCCGGGTCGTAAACTTGCAGCGTGTTGAACTGTGCGTAGACAAATTCGCCACTGGGATCCAGCGGGAGACGCGGGTCCTCGAAAGGCATGATAACCTCGCCTGTGGGCAGGAAGGTATCATTGCTCAGGGTGCGGTACACGGGGTTGGGGGCCAGCGTAATGGCGGCCACATCCCAGGTGTAGGCATCATATTCTGACAGGCCTTCTGTTCCCAGAAACACGGGCGTAAACACCACCTGACCATCGCGATTAAGCTGCACGACAGGCAGGAGGAATTCGCCGCGCAGCCCGGTGCTGATGGCTAAGGGGTCTGTGCTGCGGATGCCGCCCACCACATCATACGTCGTCAGGTCAACCACCAGTGCCCACCAGCGGCTCGAATCGCTGTTGGCATAACCGAAGGCGAAGGTGCTGCCGTCCGCGCTGAAGTTCAGGTTGCTTGCGCTGAAATCGAGGCTGTGCGTCGGCGCCGGCCCCATGTCAAAGGCATAACGCACCGTATCCGCCGGGCGGTCATAGATATAGAGATAGCCGTTGAAAGGATCGGTGCCTGCTGAAACCACATAGGCAAAGAGTGTTCCGCTGTCCGACACGGCCACATTGCGCGAATAGCTGTAGCCCACTTCCGACGGCAGGACAAAAGTATCGAGCAGCGCGCCATCCTGATTTACCATCGTCATCGTGCCGCTTGCCTGCTGGTAAATCCATGCTGACCAGGGGGCCGCAGCATAGCTGTAAGTCGCCGCCAGCAGCAAAGCGAGCAGAATCACGATCATCCCAAAACGTTGCTTCATGAGTACTCCTAGTGATAAAGGTTAAGACGAATTCGGCCCGGTTAAGGCAATCCTCAACCGGGAATCAGCGTTTGAATAAGGGCGCCGCCATCTTCGATGCTTTCAATGACCCACCCTTCGAGATCACCCGCGCGAATCTGCCACCAGATGAGGCCATCAGCGGTGCGCGGCCCGTCGATAATTGTTACCCGCGTGCCATCGTCCAGGCGCGTGACGATGCCATAATCTCTGCCGGGGCCGCTGCGCACGTTCAGTTGATCGCCTTCGGTTGTGTTAATCAGCGCTGTGCTTCCCGCAGCCAGCGCTGGCCCTGCGACGGGCAGCGTAGGCAGTGCCAGCGGCGAGATAATCTCCCCCTGTCCCCCGGCTAACTGTCCCCATGCGCCATATTGTTCTGCCTGCGTGCGCGTGTCATGCACCCAGACCAGCCGCAAGGGGGCTGCCGCCGGGCCAATCCACACCAGCCGCCCGGAGTTCAGTCCTTGACGCGTATCGACGTGCATCAGCGTCGTCGTTCCGTCGGTAGCCAGCACGCTCGTGATGTAGACAAAACCGTCGAATACCCCCAGCGCTTCCGTCACGAAGTCATCCGGCGCGCGCAGTACAGTCACGGGCTGCGCAGGCTGGCCGCTGCGTTCCAGCAGCCGCCATTCGCCGCTGCCAGAGTATTCATCGAACCCGCCCACCAGCACGCGCCTGCCGTTTTCCACAAAACGGGGCTGATACAGCGATAACGCAGCGTCGCTGTAAACCGGAAAGCGAGTCGCGGTTTGCGGCACATAGATGTGCAGCGTATTGGCCTGTTGAAACAGCGTAAAATCCTGAGCGTGGTTGGGGAAATTTGCGTCGAGTGAAGCTGAAATAATCTCGCCCGTCGTCGGCAGCACATCCATGTCAGACAGCGGCGTCCCGGCGAAGGACTGTATCGTGCCGCTGAGGTAATCCCACACATAGGTTTGCAGCGGGGCGGTGCTGTCCGCGCCCGTCAGTGTCAGGGTGAAGGTTACCGTTGTGCCAGTGAAGTACTGGACAACGGGCGTAATGCCATCCTGCGCCGATAGCCCCAGCGTCACGACAACAGCGTTATTCGAGTCGAGCGAAACGATGCCGCCGCCGTAAAGCTGTACCAGCAGCCGCCAGCCACCGCCGCGCACGCTGTAACCTGTCGCGAAGCCTGCCTCGGTAAACAGATGGCTGCTCGCCGCCCGCCACAAACTGCTGTAGCCGACCTGCTCGCTGCCGCTGGGATACAGCGTCTGCATCACGTTCGCCTCGCGGTCATAGAGGAGACCAGCGGTGTTGAAGGTGGCATCATCCGTGAGCGTATAGGCCATGTAACGGCCATCGGGCGAAACCGCCACGCGATCTGAGAATGTGACGTAGTTCTGCACGGTGGGCAAGGCCAGCGTGTCCAGCGCGACGCCTGCGTCATTGACCAGCGTCATAGTGCCTGCTGTCTGATTAAACAGCCACGCCGTCCACAGTGACGACTGCGCCTGAACGGGCAGCAGGGTGATACACAGCCACAGCAACACGATCCCGATACGCTTAAACACCGCGTTCACCCAACCTCTCAGTACACAGTAAATGTTCATCCCGCGAGAAGTTTGGTTGTAAGCGCCCTCAGGGCAGCCCTTGATGCTGCGTGAGGGAATTACATCCATCGGTATTATAACGGACAAGATAGTGCAAGTCTTTAGGACAAGTGGGGGAAATGGGAGTAGGAGGCAGCGGCCATTCCCCTAATAACTGGGGCAATTTTCAGGCGCACGCTGTTTTACGATGAGCACGTTATTACAGGTGGACGGGGCGACCTATGGCTAACCAATGGGAGATTATTGACGAACGGGAACTTGACCGGGCGGAAGCGCTGATCTGGGAAGGGCGTTATGACGAAGCGCGCCAGCTTCTGACCAGACTCCACAACGCGCCGGCCCGCCAACTGCTTGCCCAACTCCCGCAAGCGGAACTGCCGGAAGCGAAAGGGAAAGGGAAATCTGAATTTACTGAGCGTAATGCCAACCTGCGCCAGATAAACCGATCCCTGAGAGTGATCTACATCATTATCCTTGTGGTGTTGTTTATGTGCAGCGTGTTGTTGAGTGTATCAAAGATGTCGTCTGGACGTTATCAGGCGACGGCACGCTCCCTATCAAACCGCAAATCCGGGTTTGCTGCTGATCAATTGCATGGAAAGTGTGAATTACGAGAACTGCTTCGCGCGGAGCTTCGCCTATGACCAGTGTCGGGCACAGGGAAATGACGCCAATTACTGCTGGCGGCAAATCAATTACAGCTATCCCATTGAACCCTAAAGCCGATCCCGCCGACAGCCGAGTTAGCCAGTCTGGGCGTACAAGCCTTCCTGCGCCATTTTCACCAGCCAGTCGTAGAGATTTGACCAGGCGTGTTCGACGTGAGGCGTATAATCTGTTCCAAGCAGGTGCCGCAGACAATCCAGCAGGGCGGTCTTCATCACCGCGAAATGCTCCAGATGCACACCATAGTGTTTGTGCGGCTGCCAAGCTGGCGCAGCATCGGGGTAATCAGATGCGGGGCGGCCATCGAGGTTACGATGGCGCTCACGGCCAGCATAAAGTGGTGTCCCTGTTTGTCAATCTGGACATGGAACATATGACGAAGGGAAGGTTCCAGCTCAAACAAGCGCTCATAAAACAAATGTCCCGCTGTATCGGCGTATTGGACAATCGTGGCATAAGTGTTTCTGATAATCACCTGTTGATTCTCGTCTAACATAATTTACCTTCAGCCTTTGTCGACGATTTTCCAATTATATAACAGGTTATTTATTCTGCATCGCAATGAAAGTCATAAAATCGCAACAATTGTCACACATTTCTAAGGATGGCTGCCTGCCGCGTCACGTTCCTTGAAGACCTCTTTGGCCTCCTTGAGCGCATTGAACACCGCCGGGAAACCCGCGTAAATGGCGACCTGCAACAGAATTTCGATGACTTCCTCGCGACTACAGCCGTTGTTGAGCGCGCCATGCAGATGCGTGCGGAGCTGCTCCCGTGCGTAGCCCAGGGTCGCCAGTGAGGAAATCGCCAGCATCTCGCGCGTTTTGAGTTCCAGTGCGGGGCGCGCATAGATGTCCCCGTAGGCAAACTCGATGACATAACGCGGAAAATCCGGCGCGATTTCACCGTACTCGTCCATCACCTGCTGCGGGCGATCTTCTTTGATCCTGCGATAGTTTTCCAAGCCGCGCGTGTAGCGTTCGTCGTTCATCATCTTAACTCCCAAACAAATAGGGGCGGGCAAACAATGCCGCACCCCTATACCATGACTATAAAACTCAGGGGAACAATAGCCCCACGCTCCAGCTTACGGTGCGGTGGTCGCCTCTGCCGTTGCCTCGGCGGTCATCTCGGTAGTGGCTTCTGCGGCGGCAGTCGTTTCGGCGGTGGCGTCAACGCCTGCGGTAGCCTCGGTAGTCGCTTCCGGTGTGGCCGTCGCTTCGGGTAGATACGGCGGTGTGGCGATCAAGGCGACGAGGCCGTCAATCGTCTCACGCTGAATCAGATACACCACGACGGGCGTGGGCGTCGGCGTCACGGCGCTGGTGGGCGTCACAGCGACAGTCGCTTCAGCGGTGGCTTCTGCTGTGACCTCGGCGGTGGCTTCAGCGGTGGCTTCGACTACAGCGGCAGTGGCTTCGCTGGTCGCTTCGGCAGTGGTTTCAGCCGTCGCGGCAGGTGTAGCGGTAGGCAGCGCTATCTGCACCGTGCTCATCAGCACATAGTATTCCGTGCTGGCCGGATTGACGCCGCCAACAGTGAGCGTGATCTGTGTGCCCGTGCTGGTTGTGGCGATAATCGTGTACGCTGGCGTGTCCAGACCGAAGTCTTCAAGGCGGAACACGGGCAGATCGTTCGGGCCGAAGCTGCTGACATACTGCAAGCCCGCGAAGTTGGCGGCAGCGGTGAAGGTGGCGAACTGATCAGGCTGGCGAGTCGTGCTGTTGGTCGCCGTAATGGCCCATGTCAGCGACGCGTCCTTCGTCAGTGTCGTCGATGCGCCTGTGGCGTTGTCGCGAATGACAAGGCTCGTAATCTGGTCAGAGGTGATTCCCGTCAGCAGTGGGCGGCGAGTATCGGGCGTGACCGTGCCCGGTGTGGCCGTCGGCAGCGGGATATACGGCGGGTTGGTAATCATGCTGGTCATGCCCGCGATGCTGGCCTGCTGCACCAGAATGACATCCGGTTGGTTGTCCACCATAACGTAGTAACGCGAAGCGCCGGGGTTGGTGTTGCCCACGCGCACGGTGTTAATCGTGCCATCAAGGCGGGTAATGGAAATGGTGTAATCCGGCGCATCCAGACCAAAGTCCGCCAGATTGGTGGCGGTGAAACGGTCTGTCGCGTTCAGCGTGGTGAAGTTGCCAAGCTGGGTATTGATGCGCGCCTGATCGACGGCGGTGGTGCCGGGCGTAATGGCCTCGGTGACTGACCACACCAGCGCGGCGTCGCGTGTCATCACGGTACCCTGGCCGCTGTTCAGGTCGCGCACTTCAAAGCGATTTACGGTTGAAGTGTCAATCGATGCAAACACCGGGCCAGTGCTGGTGCCAGCCACAGTCGGGGTCGGCGTGGCGGCGGCGGGCGGCTGGTTGCTGAAAATGCTGATGGCGATAATCACCACCAGACTCAACACCAGCAGCGCGATAGTCCCTCTGTTTAAACGCATAGTTGTCGTTGCTCCTTGCTAAATTCCCTGCATAGCAGAGGCGCAGCCTGACTGCGCCCCTACGAAGTATCATGACTATTTAATCCCGGTGCTACGCCTGCGCGCGCTCACGGCTGAACCACCATACCAGGCCGCCGATTGCCAGCACGCCGAAGGGCATAATCAGCAGCGCAATGACGTTAATGGTGCGGATTTCCTGTGCGCTGGCGAAGATGGGCGTATCCTGCGCGTTGGTTGCAGGCTGCACGCGGTCAATGTTGGTGAAGAACTCATCGAAGCCAGTCGCCCACACCATCGAGTTGAAGGCGATGTCGATGTCGAAGATGCCTGCGGTACGGGCCTGTGCGTACAGGTTCTGCGGCACATCCGCGCTGCCGAACACCACGACGCGCGCGCCAGTGGCTGCGTTCTCTGCGGCTACGGCCAGCACAAACGGGCCGCGCTGATCGCCATCTTCGGGCGAAAGGTTGTTATCCAGCACATCACTGACAGATTTCAGGAATGCCTGATCGCTGGAGTATGACAGTTCGGTCACGCTGACATTGGTCGGTAATGTGTCCGCAATCAGGATGGGATGCGGTATCTGATAGACGACAATCGCCTGCTGGCTGGCGAAGTTTCCGGTGATAAAGATGCTGCTGGCGAAATCCACCGAATAGGGCAGCGCCGGAGACTGGACGGCCTGAAGCTGGTCAAGCACCACATCGCGCGACAGGCTGATGCCAAACGCGGCGTTCAGCCAGGCGTTCATGTTGTCGGCGGTTGCCAGCGATTCGCCTTCGTTGTCGGCCCCCGCATCAGCGTAGATAATCAGGTCACCGCCCGCGTTGACGTAGTCGATAATGACCTGCAAATCCTGGTCACGCAGCGGTTCACTGCCGCCGGGGATGACCATGACCTCGCCGTCTGCTGCCGGGTCATTCAAGGTAACGGTGCTTTGAACGCCTGCCATTTGGGCGAATGTGACCTGCTGAGTGTGCCAGTTATAGCTGTCGGCCAGGCTGCTGTTGAGCGTTGAGAGTCCGGTGTCGCCTTCGTCATCAATGGCCGAGCCGTCC
This sequence comes from Anaerolineae bacterium, assembly GCA_046328675.1. Classification (GTDB taxonomy): domain Bacteria; phylum Chloroflexota; class Anaerolineae; order Aggregatilineales; family Phototrophicaceae; genus JACAER01. Next base: position 38,392 of record JAXLWC010000042.1, on the reverse strand, counting down.
TGTACCGTAACGAAGTACGCACGGAAATCGCCGGATGCCGCTACGCTCAAAATCCCGTTTGTCAGGTTCGTCTGCAAATCTGTCACGCCTGTAAACTGATCCGTTGCGCTGACGACCTCCGCATTTTCGGTATCGTAGCTTCCATCATCGTTGACAGACACAACTGCAAGCTGACCCGGCTGCGCGCTATAGCTGCTGAGCAGCGTCGGGTTGCGGTCAGGGTCCACAAATTCGTAGCTCAGCTTAGACGTGCCGCCCGCGCTGGGAATTGCGGCCTCGACATAGTCGTCCAGCAGAATAATATCCTGATCGCGCTGGCTGGCCTGGCTCGCGCCGTAGAACAGGATAATGTGAATGGGGCGAACATTGGGATCGTTGGCCACTGCGCGCAAAGCATCGCGTGAGTCTTCGGTCAGGCTGAAGTCCTCGCCCTGTGTGAGGTCGGAACGCCAGCCGCGATCCTTGATGAAGCCATAGGCAAAGCCCAGGGCGACGATAAAGATCAGGGTCACGACGATGCTGATGCCGCCGAAGCGCAGCGCGCGCCCGCGTGCCAGTTCCTTCAGCTGTTCAGGGGCCAGTACACCCCAGGCGAACAGGGCCAGTAAGGTGAACGCCAGCGCGCCCCAGCCGATCACGCCAAATTCAGGCTGCGTCAGGCGTACCAGTACGGCAACGACGATGCCCACCGCCGCCAGCCCCAGCATGATATTCGGGGGAATAAAAGGTTCGTTTTCCGTCGTCACCGGAGTGTTCGGAGTCGGATTCATGGTCATAGGTTAAGCCCTCCAGCGCCGGGTCTCGACAATACGGGTTGTGATAAACAGCGCTGCGATGATGAGAAACACAAAATAGGCAATGTCTTCTGCACGAATCACGCCGACGAACATGGTGGAGTTGTAGTGGGCGGTCAAGCCCAGTTCACGCACGGCGTTCGACAAATTCAGCGTCAGGTCGGGGTTTTCGGTGAAGGACAGGCTGTTGACAAACTGCGCGGCCAGATCGGCCAGATAGAGGATCAGGACGGTGGCGGCACCCAAAAACGCTGCCACAATCTGATCTTCGGTTACGGCTGACCAGACCATTGTGATGGCCAGAATAGCGCCGCCGTAGAGCCATGCGCCGAGGTAGACCCCCACCGCGCGCCCGTGATCGGGAACACCGATGGAATTGAGAATGATGTAGTAAATAAAGGTCAGGGCAAGCAGCACCGTGTAGTACGTCCAGACGGCGAGGAACTTGCCGACGATGAATGTGGCCTCACCCATTGGCAGGGTCATGAGCACTTCGAGCGTGCCTTCGCGGTTTTCTTCGGCCAGCAGGCGCATGGTCAGCAGCGGCCCCACGAGGAACATGAGGAACGTCAGCAGGCTGGGGATAAAGTTCAGATTATCCGCCGTCGTCCGCTGGTTAAGCTGCGACACGTTGCTGCTAAAAATCAGCCCGAACAACAGCAGCAGCGCGAAAGCCACCGCGTATGCCACAGGCGAACGGAAATAAACACCCAATTCACGTTTATAGACAGCCCAAATCTGTCTCATGAGTTCGCTTCCTCACTTTCCATGCTGCCGGTGTCCCCTTCGGCTTCAGGCTTGGCTTTTTCTTCCTCAACGGGGGCAGCCGTTTGACGTGTCAGTTCAAGGAAGATTTCTTCGAGGTTGACCGCCAGCGGACGGAGTTCGATCAAGCGCCAGTTGTTCTGCACAACCATCTGCGCGATTTCCGGGCGGGGATCAACATTGGCATCACGCGGCGTCGCGACAATGCCTTCGATGGTCTGTTCCACATGGGCGACGGTGGGAATGGTACGCAGCGCTTCCATGATGTTTTCCACCGGGCCATCAGCACGGAGCAGGATACGACCACCGCGTTCCAGTTCGGAGCGCAGTTGTGCGGGCGAACCTTCGGCCACAATCGTGCCCTGATTGATAATCACCAGGTTATCGCAGACCTGTTCGGCTTCTGACAGGATGTGGGTGCTGAACAGAACGGTGTGCGCCTGACGCAGTTGGCGTACCACGTCGCGGATTTCCAACACCTGAATAGGGTCGAGACCAATGGTGGGTTCGTCCAGAATGAGGACTTCGGGGTCGTGCAGCAGCGCGGGCCAGCCGGCGGCGCATACCCCAGACAGCGTGCGAATGCGGCTGGTCGCGCGTTTGCTCAGGCCGACACGTTCGAGCACTTCTTCCTTCTGGCGTGTGTTCTTGATGCGCGAATTTCTGCTGTTTGCAGATAACTGCGCGCGGTCATCGCGGTACACCGTGCGGCTTTGCTTTTGAAGACGTTGTGTTCGCACCACGCACTTCCATACTTGCTCAAACACATCATAGCCTGCGACGATGGCTTTGCCGGCGCTCGTGGGCGGCATGAAACGCAACGAGCATCGCATCGTCGTGGTTTACCCGCGCCGTTCGGACCCAAGAACCCGGTAACCGCCCGTCTGATTGGATAAAGGGGACCGCCTTAACCGCTGTGACCTCTGTACTTTTGACTGAATTCTGCCGCGTGATCATGGGTTTTTCTCTACCCGGCGAGTTCTTTATAAGGCACAAGCGCGAAGTATTAAGCCTTAATTGTTGCATAACGGTGTTTCAAAGTCCGCAGCATTATAGCGATGATGATTTGGAAGGCAGTTTAAATTTAGGGAAAATATGCCAAATAAGTGTTAACTGAGGAGGGGACTCGAAAATCAAAAGGGCGGTTGTGACGCCAACCGAAGCCTTACAAAGCTGATGCCTGACTAACCGGAGCAATGGTGCTCGATTTACCCCCTGTCCCCGCCCCCGACCTTCCAGGAGAGGGAGAGAAATACGGCATACGCGGGGGCAACTGGACGCCTTTCGACCAGCTCGCAGGTTCTCGCTGTGGTTATCGGTCGGCTGGTCATCGACCTCCAGACTAATCTCAAGCTTCGCCTTTCGGTGCGGCATACGAGGTGGAAAATCAGAATGGTCATCACCGTGCCATCATCAGGCGCTTCAAAGTCAGCGATTTCTGAGTTGTAGTCGCCGCCTTCAAAGTCGCGGTCATCGTTGGCGGCTAAGCCGTTGCCGTCCGGCCCGATCAGCGCGATGAGCGGGTCAACGCCGTCTCGACCTTCCACGAGGATGTTGATGGTTTGTGACCTTCTTCGGCGTCAAACTCTTCAGGCCACGACCTGTCCACGCTCCAGATCGAAGCGATCAAGGTCGCAGACGTCGAGGTGTGTCCGATGTCGGTAAAATCCACCCGTCAACGGGTCAGCATAGGTGTCACAAATCGTCGGCGTCTTCCTGTTCATCTAGCGCGATTTCCACAATCCGAACGGCGGAAGCAGAAACGCTGGTGTGCCCAATAGCGGTCATCAAGGTCAGCGCCTCGTTGAAGTCATCGAGGCTGCATCGGGTCGCCCACGAAATATTCAGCCCAGCCGCTGTGAATAATGATGAGGGTCGTCATCCACTTCGTCGATGGCGCGCACTGCCAGTTTTCTACTGCCAGATCGCGTATTCGCTGGTCTGGAGATAGGCCGGCGCGATAATCGCCATCGCCGCGTTATGATCCTCAGGGTCAAGGCATCCGCCAGATCTTCAACAACATGTCTGGTTTCACCCAGATACTGGTTAGCCGTCACTCATAGGTAGGCCAGCGCGATTTTCATCGTTCAGATCAATAATCGTCGGTGTCATCCACCGCATCGTATTCACCGAGCATATCGCTGGCGAAAGGCGCGCACGAGGTAGGGTTCATAGTTCTCAGGATTGATCAATGCGATCGCGCTTAAAATCAATCGATCACATCTTCGTCGCCGACATCGTTGTTGTAAGCGAAATATAGTCAATAATCGACTGGACGGTCAACGGCCAGCCAGCAGATAGGCATTCGCTCTGCCAGCATGGGCTGGCCATTCTCCGGGTCGTCGTCAACGGCGCAGTTATACAGGTCAGCTGGCATCTTCGTAGTCGCCATTATCCAAAGGCGTCCTGGGCATCGTCAAAACGGTCGTGCGCTCGCACAGGCAGCGCAAACAGGCTGAGGCATAAAGATGCCAGCAGGAACAGTTTGGCGAAAGATTTCATCATCGACTCCTTTAATCATTCGTATGATGGAAACAGCGCGAAATCTGGTGCCGCCGCGCTGAGAAAACGCGTTGCTGGCGGTGACGCATCGGGATTCGCGGCTGCTGCAATCATGAGAGATAGGCTAGCGTCAGGGATCGCGAAGACGGCCACAGCACAACGAGCTCCGCAATGACCCATACTCATAGTGTCACTTCCCGCTAAAACAGGTGAGGTTATTCTACCGTTTAACTGAACGTTTAATGCAAATTGTCACTTGCGCGCCGTAACTGGCGCGCTTTCAGCATTTTGAGAGACATTCCGTCGAGGCGCAAAGTTCCTGCTGACGGCGCGGACTACTGAGGTTGTTATGAAGAACTGAATGATGCCCTTACCATCAGGAGAGGGGGTTTGGCGGTAGCGGCAACGGTAATGTAAGTGCTAATGACCCTGCGCCAGAAACGCTGCGCACGAATATTCTTTTCCAGCTCGAAGACTTCCCAACTGCCGGGGAACATGTCAAACAAGCGCACCGCCACCTGCTCCGCGATGCCCTGTGCCTGGAAGGCCGCGAGGATGAAGAACTCCACCATACAGACGGAGTCGAGCACATCCGGCACGTAATGACTGGGGACTTTGTGATCGATAATGGCAAACCCGGCAAGCTCGTGATTGACCTTCACCAGAAAGGTCTGCCGCTGCGGCTTGTACCAGACTTCATCGAGATCATCCTCGGTATAACGTCCGGCATAGTTCACATGCCAGTTTGTCATGAAACGGGTGAACTCATAAATGTAGAACTGATAGAGATTGCGCAGCGTCGTATCGTCACGCGACGAGGCACGGACGAGTTCGATGTTCATGCCTAATTACTTTCGACAATCACGTCTCTGGGCCACTCGAAGGTGCAGTCGTGGGTCTGGCCACGCTCTACCGTCGGGCAAGCTGCCACCGTGTTACCCTCTACCAGAACCGCAAACTCCGCCGCGCCATCAATCGTGCGCCAGAAGGGGGCTGCGTTGGTTGGGATTTGCTGATCGTAGGGAATGCCCAGCGACTGCACGCACTCGTTATCCGTATCGGTATCCCGATTTTGCAGCCGGATACGCAGGCATTGATTGACAGGCAGCACATCGCGCGAGACGTTACCCGTATCGCCCGAAAAGCCATATTCACCTTCGCCCATCACCAGTGTATGCACGTTGAGCGTGACATCCGTCAGGTTAATCATCACCAGCACGTCATAGTCATAACTCAGCGTCACCATCAGGGCTTCCGGCGTGGCATCGGTGACGACTGCGGTGGTCGCCGCTTCGGTGGCCGTTGTTTCCGCTGGCGTTGTGGCTGTGGCATCGCCGCCGCCCCCCAGCAGGCCGCGCCCGAAGATGATAAACGCGCCTACTGCCAGCACAATCAGTCCCAGCAGGACAGGCAGCAGTTTGCGTGACGACGATTCGGTTCTTCCCAGGTCGGCTGTGGGAAGGGACTTAGACGTTTCATATTTGGGAGTGGGCGCGCCAGCCGTGTTGTTGGAAACGGGCGGCTTGGTCATGGGCATAACGGGCGTCGGCTTGCTCGGCGTCAGGTTATCGCGTACCGGATAGGTCGTGTTCGCCGGGGCAGCGGCCTCACCCCATTCATAAGCGTAAGCGCGCTTAATGGCCCCGATGAACTCGCTGGCCGTGGTATGACGTTTGACCGGGTCTTTTTCCAGCGCGCGCAGGATTTCGCGTTCCACTTCGCGCGGAATATCCGACGAGAAGGTAGACGGCGGCGGCGGCGGGTCGCTGATGTGGCTGAGGGCGATTTCCATCGGCGTGTCGCCCGTGAACGGCGTTTGCCCCGCGACGATTTCATACATCACGACGGCAAGTGAATAGGTGTCACTCTGCGGCACTGCTTTCTCGGAAGCAATCGCCTGTTCCGGCGCGATGTAGCGCGGCGTGCCAAAGGCAGTACCCATCGTGCTGTCCGAGGCGCGCAGCACCAGACCGAAGTCGGTCAGCACCGCGTTGTCGTCTTTATCCAGCAGGATGTTAGAGGGTTTGACATCACGGTGGATGACGCCTTTGCTGTGCGCGTGATCCAGCGCTCCGGCGACCTGTTCCATAATGCGCAGCGCGCGGCGGATGTCCATCTTCTGATTGCGGCGGCGCAGCGCAGAAATCTCTTTCGCCAGGTCGCTGCCTTCAATCAGCTTCATCGCCAGGAAATAGAGGTCTTCCGTCTCATCATAGTGATAAATCGGGATGATGTTGGGGTGTTCCAGGCTGGCAATGGCCTGGGCTTCACGGCGGAAGCGGGTCGCCAGCGTGTTGTCGGTGTCGCTGGCGTCGTGCATCAGCACCTTGACGGCAACGACACGCTGGAGTTTGGTATCAGTTCCTTTGTAGATGCGGGCCATGCCGCCCGCTGCAACCAGTTCAGTCAGTTGATAGTGACCCAACTGTCTGCCAATCATCCGGTCTTTTGTTGTGCGAGGTTCTTTATTGGTCATAAGTCCCTATAAAAAAGCCAAAAAACCGGAGCTTACCGGTTATGGAACCATAATGGGTGATGTACAACGGCTGCTACGATGGAATAATGCCAATCTTTACAGCTTCGTCGTAATCCATGCGTCCTTTGTTGGCTTGCTGCTGCTGCTGGTGTGCCATTTCACCCAGCTTGTCGAGATCGAACAAGTCATCCGCGCCGGATGTGTCGAGTTTATCGAGTTGATCGAAAATGCTCACATCAAGGTTGGCAATCGGCTCGGCGAACAGTTTTTCCGGCTCGGCAGGCGCGGCTTCTTCCTTCGTGCCGAAGTCTGCCTTGGCCAGTTCAATCACTTCCGGTTCTTCTTCCACGACGATGGCCTTAGCCTTCTTGCGGCTCAGGCTTTCCTCTGGTTTGGCAACCTCTGGCGCTGCGGCCTGGATCATCCAGGCATGAGCACCGAGCAGGGCGATCAGGTCTTCCGCCGCGCGGCGACCATAGCGGCTCACCGCACCAAACTGGCGGCTGCCGATTTGTCCGTCAAAGACGACGGAAAGGAAGTGATGCATACCGACGGATAACACGAACACGTCGTAGGTATCGCCATCGTAGAATTGCAGCGCCGACGCCTGCCCACCGACCAGATCACGGAACTCGATGTTGGTCATTACCAGCGGCGTCAGGGCCTTGCTCAGCTTCTCGTTGTTGACGTAACCGACTGCGCCGCGTCCCATCAGCACTTCACCCGCACGCGTCGAAAGCACAATTGCCATCGCGCCCAGGTCGCTCAACAGGCTGTCCACAATCGTCTGCGCCACGTTCAGGTCCAAGGCAGGCACTGGCCCAAAACTGGTGGTAGACGATGTGGTGACAGGTTCGACGAGCGCTTCTTTCATGCTCTTGCCGTCGAGCGCGGCCATGACCACGCGGCTGAACTGGTGCATTTCAACCGGGCGGTGCAGGTAGACAAACGGCGAGTTCTCGGAGGTTTCGTCGTCCAGCAGTTCCGGGTCATCCACGTCAGCCAGAATAATGACGTGCGTTTCTGGCGCAGACTGGCTCACACGCAGCGCTAACTCGAAGCCGCGCATGTCCGTGCTCAATTCGAGATCCGTAATGACCAGGTTGATACCCCCACGTTTGATCTCTTCAAGGGCTTCAGTTCCGCTGGGCACGTCGATCTGGATAATCGCTCTATCGATCAAATCCATCGCGCCGCGCACAATACGCGAAATTGTCCAACTGGAGTCTACCGTGAGAATACGTGGTGTGGATGCCATAGCCCTATTCCCAAAACTTAACGTCTGAGGGTATTGCAACTGAAATTATACTGCAAAATAACGCTTTTGCATGTTTCAGCGTAACAGTATCTAAACTGTAGCAAGAAGTGGCATTTTGCGCCATAGCTCTACGATACCACATTTTCCTGTAATCTGTGTTAAGATGATTTGACTTTGCCCTCAAAAAAACCTGTTAAAAAGTTAGGGTTTTTTAACCTTGCGCAGGTCATCGTTTCATTCATGTAATTGTTAGCAGAAATCTACCTAAATATTTCGACATTTTTCATAATGTAGCGTATAATGAGTTCAATGTTCTCACACTACAGATGAGTGATGACAGTCATGAGTTTGCTATTAACCCTGTTAATAGGTTTTGATTGACTAGACCACTAATCAATGTTATTCTAGTGGCGTATGGAACACCTTAGAGCGAGGTTTCGATGAGTAAGACCATTCTTTACATCGATGATAACATCCAATACCTACGCATGATGCATAAGATGTTGACTCGCGCTGGTTTTACGGTGTTGGAAGCTAATGACGGTATGACGGGCATTAAGCTGGCCATGGAACACAGCCCGGACCTCGTTCTGACCGACATGAATATGCCAGATATGCACGGGTTGGAAGTGGTGGCGCGGTTACGTTCCAGCACCACGCTGAAGCACACGCCTATCGTTGCCGTGACCGCCAATGCCATGCACGGAGATCGCGAATACTTCCTTGAAGGTGGCTGCGATGGTTACCTGCCAAAGCCTATCACGCGCAAAGAATTATTCGACACGATCAATGAGCTTATTGGATTAGAAGAACAGTAGAAGAGCCGGGCACGACGCCCGGTTTTTATTTTCGGGAACTGCTGCGTATCCCTTGCGCTTCAAGTGCGGTTTCCTGACGTGGCCATGTACTGTCTGATGACCGCCCGCGCTTCGTCCAGTGTTCGGGTGAAGTAAATCTTCTGAATGAGCTTCGGGGCCACGCGGCGCCCAATATCCACCACAAATCGGGTGATGACTCCGGCATTCACAATTACTCTCAGGCCCATATTGGGCGGGACGTGGCTGTTGGCGTAACGCAGCGCAGGCAGCACCACCGCCGGGGTAGACACCACCTCACTACGATCCATAATACTGTGAACTGTATGCGGCTGTGTTTTGGCCATACGCTCAAATTCATCCGTCGCGTGGATGTAATCCTGCATGGTCAAAATGCCGCTGTAAACTTGTCGCAGTATGGTTTGCTCCTGATTATCCCAAACTACCTCTACAGGCATGTCATGTTCCCAAACCCTGAAAACTCTCACTGATAATAATTATATGTAATCATGTCGTGGCTAGAGCAAAAAGATTCCGCCATGCTGCGATATAAATAAAAACTGGACTGCCACATCGCGGCAATCCAGTTTCAGATTAAGTTCGCCCAATGCCGAACAATGTGTCTGGTTACGCCTCTTTGTTCTCCTGCGAGGAGTTGTTCTTTGTCGCAGACGACATCGCACCGGTGAAGGTGGACATCAGTGTCGTCAGTTCCATCGGCAGCACGAACTTGGTTGAGGCGCTGGTACCCACCGAACGCAGCGTTTCGAGGTATTGGAGTGCCATCGTCTGCTCGTCCAGCCCTTTAGCCTCTTTGGCCAGCGCTTCCAGACCTGCGGCGAAACCCTGCGCGCGCAGAAGCTGTGACTGGCGTTCACCCTCAGCCTTGAGGATGGACGATTCTTTTTCACCCTGCGCTTTGAGGATGGAGGCTTCCTTCTGGCCTTCAGCGACCATAATCGCGGATTGGCGTTCCCCTTCGGCCTTCGTCACCATCGCGCGGCGTTCACGCTCTGCTGTCATCTGGCGGTTCATCGCATCCTGCACATCACGCGGCGGCTCAATTTCACGGATTTCCACGCGCGTCACCTTCAGGCCCCAGTTTTCCGTTACTTCGTCCAGCTTCAGGCGCAGCACATCGTTGATTTGTTCGCGCTTGGCCAGCACGTCATCCAGCACAATATCACCAATCACCGAGCGCAGAATGGTCGCGGCGATGTTGAGCGAGGCGCGCACCGCGTTATCAATCTTCAGCACGGAGTCCGGCGCGTTTACTACGCGATAGTAAACGAGGAAGTCTACGTTAATCGGCGCATTGTCCTTGGAGATGGCCGTCTGACGTGGAATTTCCAGAAAACGTTCACGCATATCGACCTTGATCGCACGCTCCAGGAAGGGCAGCACCAGCACCAGCCCCGGGCCGCGCGTTGCTGCGTAAGTTCCGAGGCGCAGAATCACCAACCGTTCGTATTCCAGCGTGAGGCGCACCGAGCGCACAATCACCGAGAAAACAAACAGCACGACGGCAATAATAAGACCAAATGAGACTACTGGATCCATAGAATGATTTCCTTTCCTCTGTTTTGAGCAGACTATTCTGTAACTTCTTCAACTTGCGGCATACGCTTGTTTTTAATATGTTCAACATACAATTGCAAGCCATCCCGCTTAATGACGTAAATCCGTTCCCCGGCGGCAATCGGATCATCGCTGTAAGCTGTCCAGGTTTCGCCGCGCATTTTGACGGTTCCCGTCGGGCTTAACGCCGTGACGACGACCCCTTCCGTGCCGAGCAGACGATCATCCTCAGTGGGCTTATCCTTGCGTACCCACTGCATCACCGGTTTCAGGATAAACTGATAGTAAATCAGCGAAGCTCCCACCGTAAAGATGAGCATCAGCGGATTAATCGTCTTGCCGTCGAACAGGAACAGGCTGCCGATAACCTGCAACCCCAGACCGCCGATGGCATACTTGCCATAACGCTGACTGAAGAACGGCAGGAGCAGGAAGGTCATGGTGCCGCTGACCAGGATCAGCGCCGCGCCCCAGTTTGTCGGCTGGCGCGTGAGCACGAACAGGACCGCCGCCAGCACGCCCAGCGCAATCGCTTCAAAAATGCCTGTGCCGGGCACATAAATGGCCATCGCGCTGAGCCACAAAGCGCCAAGCAAAATCAGATACACAATCTCAGGACTCAGGTTTGAAAGCAAGTACACCCCTCCTTTGTTGTATTTGTGTCTGGCGTGGGAAAGTCTACTCCTCACGACAATTCATAATCTCATTGTAAGCCCGATTATGGACAGGCGTATCCCCCAATTGTGGGGAGTATTGCGCGCAAGATAGGTGAAAAGACCCATCACTGAAACCACAATCGGCGTTATAATGGCGGACTCATATGTAATCCTTTTCAGCGTTAGTGAAAGATATGCTCTCATTGACTGTTCCTGATACCAACCTGCTGCGTGTAAATGGGGATCGTTTGCGGGCAGACTTTGACGAACTGGCGGAGATTGGCGCGACGGTTGCAGGAGGGGTGAGCCGTCTGGCACTGTCGAATGAAGACCTCGAAGCGCGCGCCTGGTTTGCCAACCGCATTGAAGACAACGGCTTTATCGTACAGGATGACGATGCGGGCAACCTCAGCGGCGTCCTGTACTGCCCCGACGCGGACGCGCCTACGTTCCTCATCGGCTCGCATCTGGACAGCGTGCCCAACGGCGGGCGCTTTGATGGGGCTGTCGGCGTGCTGGCGGGCCTGGAAGTGTTACGCATTGTGCAGGAAGCAGGGTTAACCCTTCCCGTCCATCTGGAAGTGATTAACTTTACCGACGAGGAAGGCTGCTGGCAGTCCCTGTTTGGCAGTCGCGGCTTGACCGGACAGCTTACCGCCGCCGATGTCAGCGATGTCAATCACGATAACTCCACTTTCCGCGCCGCCTTGCAGCGTGCCGGGATTCGCCCGGACGACGTGGGCCGCGCGCGCCGTGACCCGGCCAAACTTGCGGGTTACCTTGAGCTTCATGTGGAACAGGGGCCGCAGCTTGAGCGCCAGAACTGTACCGTTGGGGCGGTCACGCATATTGTTGGACGTTCAACCATGCGTGTCACGTTTAACGGACAGGCGGGGCACAGTGGCACAACCGCACTGGATAAAAGGCGCGATGCCGTACAAGGGGCAGCGCTTTTTATTTTGAAAGCGCACCAGTTTGTCCACGACACCTATCTTGAGGGCATGTTCAACTGCGGCAACGTGGTGGTGAAACCGGGGCTGTTTAACGTGATTCCCGAACAGGCCGTGCTGACGGTGGAGTGCCGCCACATTGACGAAAACACGCTGGCGGAAATGGAAGGCGCGATAGAGTTATTGGCGCAGCGCTGTGCCGATGAATACCATCTTTCGGTGGGGGTTATCCGAACCGCGCACATGCCAGCGGCTCATATGGCGGAAATCTGTATTCAGGCTGTCGAGGCGGCCAGCGCTTTGATGGGCACTTCGTGTACTCGTATCGTCAGTTACGCCGGACACGACGCGCAAATGCTGGCTCCCTTTACGTCCAGCGGCATGATTTTTGTGCCTTCGCTGGGCGGCATCAGCCAGAACCCGCGCGAATTCACCCGCTGGGAAGATGTCGTCACGGGAGCGAACGTTCTGCTGCACGCGGTGCTGGCGCTGGTATAGGGGATGTCAACCGCGTTCCTTGTGCAGTCGCAGCGAGAGCGGGAGGTAAGATGCCGCCCGCAGCTAATAAAGCCCGCGGCTAAAGGCGCGGGCTAGTCCAACAGCCGCCGCCCGCAGCTAAAGGTGCGGGCTAGTCCAAAACGGAAATCAGCCGCGTGCAGCTAAAGGTGCGGGCTAGTCCAAAATTAAAGATTGAGCTTACTCCGGCGTATACGGCGCTTCCGTATGAATATCCCCGACGAAGACTTCCAGCCCCTGATGGCCCATCAACTGCCGCATCGCCTGCGTTTCGCCAATGTGATAGAAGTAGTGATAGCTGGTGCGCAGCATTCGTGAGCCGATGGTATCGCTGTCGGGCTGGCCGTTAACCTCCATGAATGTGAGCAGCTTTTCGGTGGTCAGCGCGTCCAGCCAGGCGTCGCTGGCCTGCGTGACGTTGTGCCATGCGTCCCAGGCAAAATCCAGCGCGGGCGTGCTGGCGGGCTTACCGAAACCTGCGAGTTCATTCAGTTCCGGGATAGGGGTGATACCCTGCCCGCGCGTCAGCCAGTAGCGCTGTTCCTGCCAGGCCAGATGGGCAATCGTCCAGCTTATGCAGTTCATGGGCATGATGCGCTTGACGGCATCTTCAGCGGACACGCCTGCCAGCGCGCGCTTGAACTCGCTGCGACAAAACCGTAATTGCAGCACCAGAGGATGGATAGTCATAATCGTTTCCTGTTTTTTGATGGGTGGATGTATCTGGTGATTATAGCACAAGTTTTCTATTTTTATCATCGGGGTTCAGCAAACTCGTGAGGTATCGATTCAAATTGCTGCTCCGTCTGCTGCTGCGTGCCGTGATGATCGTGGCACTGCTGGCGCTGCTCAATGCAGTGATCGTTGTTCACCCGCCGCGCCCACTGGTGCCATGCCCGGACGACGGCGAGACCCCAGCCCTGCGCGAGTACAATCCCACAGCTACGGCTGAGTTCATCACCCTGCGCGATAGGCAGTTCTACGCCGGAGAAACGCCCTACGTTGTGCGCGGCGTGAATTATTATCCCGCCAATTCTCCCTGGCGGCGCTTCCTCACTGATACCTCGGTAGATACGGTGCGCGCCGAATTGGACTTGCTGCGGGGCGCGGGGCTAAACACGCTGCGATTGTTCCTGTGGTATCCACCGCTGTTCGTCTGCGATGGCCCGACGCCCGCAGTAGGAGCTTTCACCGTGCTGGATAATGTGCTTCACGAGGCGGCGGCGCGCGGCTTTCGCCTGATTGTCACGCTGCACGATTTGCCTGATCTGCGCGATTATCCGCTGTATGATGCGCCTCCCCATACACAGGCGCAAACGGCATTCATCATCCAGCGTTACCACGATGAACGGGCGATTCTGGCGTGGGACGTGCGCAACGAGGGCGATATTGACTACGGCTCGAACAACGTGTTAGGCGGCGGTTTCGCGCGGCCTGTCGTGCTGGAATGGCTGCGTACAACAGCGGAGCAAATTCGCGCGCTGGATAGTCAGCATTTGCTGACGGCGGGCTGGCTTCACGATGCCTGGTCAACAGCAGGTTTTGTCGATTTCGTATCATTTCATCATTGGCAGGACAGCGCACGCTTGCAGGAACGTCTGGCGGAAATCCGTCGCCACACGGACAAGCCTGTTTTGCTGGAGGAGTTTGGTTACAGTACCTTTGTCGTGACGCCAGAGGAGCAGGCGCGGCTTATCGCAGAGACGCGACAAGCTGTAGAAGACGCTGGACTATTGGGGTGGTTGATTTGGACGGCTTTTGATTTTCCTCTGTCAGCGACATGTCTACCATCTCCATGTGTATCGGCTGACAATGCGGAGCATCATTTTGGTTTGTGGTATGCAGATCATGCGCCGAAGCCTGCTGTGGCAGCCATCCAGTGGAGTTCTCCATAAGCCAGGCCAGCGCGATGTGATAGTATCCAACCGAAAAACAGCGGAACACATCTTCACGCACGCTGCTGGACAGTACCACTTCTTCAATCTGATCGGGGCGGGCTTCCGGCGCAAACACCAGGGCGGTCTGTGTCGTCGGGCGAGAGGGGTGACGGGTAATCATCTTACGCACCGAAGCGGCCATCGCAGCGCTGTCACACGGCCCCATCACGGCCAGATTAATCAGCAGATAGATGGTAGAGTGCAGAGGAGCCGCCGTCAGCAGATTGTCGAGCATCTGCTGTAACGCCAAAAAAGCCTGATGATCGGGGATCATGAGCCTGATTTCGTGGACATGATGATCGACCAGACGGCAGCGCAGCGGTTGGGCAGGCATCAAGGGCTTGGATTGTGCCTGGAGCATCATGGTTGGCGCTTGATTCGGGGATAACGTGAGGCTATTCAAGTTGTCGTAACCACCTGATCGCTTCGCGCGGTTGAGTGACCGAGAAACAGCGGATGATTTCGCTGCCGCCGCGCAGCAGCCGCCCCGAAGGTTCTAAGGTCTGCACCCGATGGCGGTCACGCAGCAGGAAGGCTATACGGGCAGAGGGACGCCTGGGGTAGCGTGCCAGCAGCGAGCCTGTTTTCTCGATGAAATCGTGCATCTGCCCGCGAAATTGAATCCAGTGTAAGGAACCGTCGATCAGAAAGCGCAGGGTAGGGTGGCCATCTGTACATGCGGCGTACAGTTCTTCTAACCTCTTCAGATAATCCTCTACCGCGCCCCGGCTTGCCTCCAGAAATACAAACTCATGAATGGCACCATCCAACTGTAGGTAGCGTACCCGTTCTGCCGGAAGCCTCGGTTGTTCAGTAATCCACGTTTCAACAGCCATAGCGTAACTCATACAATAAAACTCAGGAAGAAGATTGCTATTGATTACATTCTAGGGGAGTCTGCCTGTGGTTACACTCGCCGGGTGGCTAGATTTTGGGGGGGATTATTTGCTCGTCAAGTGGCTAGTGTATTGATATATTACGACATTATTTTGCGATAAAGTGTACAGTTATAGCCTTGTTAATGATATTGTTAGAAATATTGAGGTATTGTTGGTGTAGTATCTATTAAGTATTAAGCAGAATGCAGGTGACCTTTAGTGTCTTTTTATAGGATTTTCGGCACATTTTCTGGTATTTGGCACGCGCAATTTCAAGTATATGTGATACTATGATATTAGATGATTTATGTGACGATATGTATTTTCCACTACCTGCCTGAAAACTTAACTTTTAATCACGTTTCAATAATTCTTTATGTCGGGGAAGTCAACGGGGGTCCCAATGCTGACTTTGGGCGATATTCGCAAACTGCTACCCAGGCAAGAGAGTGTCTACGCAGATGAAGCTGAACAGCGCGTGCGGCTGTTTGTCGAACGCTGGTGTGTCAAGCCCAAACACTTCGAGGACTACAACACCATGAGCCGCTTTCTGTATCCGGCGGCGACCAGTGTTGAGCGGCTGCAAGCTACCTGTACCGTTCACAGCATCTTCTTCTTCATCGACGATTTGTTCTTCGACACGGATCAGTTTGACGCGCGTGATTTTGCCATTGCCCCGGAAGTCGGGCAGGATTTAAAGTCTGTGGGCCATTTCCTGGCTGATCTGATGCATATCTTCAAAACACAGCAGCTTCCCGAACGCCCTACGCTCATTCAGCAGGCCTTTGCTGAAATGGGGACGCTGGTGGTCAGCCAATCCACGCCCGCATGGTTCAAACTGTTCACGGACGGCGTACAGGATTACATCATGGCCGTGATTCAGCGTGAGGCGGATTTGCGCCAGCAGAAGACACTGCTGACTGACCTGGAATCGTTTCTTGATCTGCGCGCGCGTGATACAGGAGGGTTACACACATGCCAGCTCATTGAACTGACGAAAGATTGTTTCCTCCCCCCGGAAGTTCGCGATAACGAGGTTGTGAAACATCTCACCTGGCTTTCTTACGGAATGGCCTCGTTTGTAAACGACATTTTCTCTTATCACAAGGATGTAGTCCTTGAAGGCAGTGAGTTTAATCTGATCAAAATCCTGATGGATACTCAAGGTATATCCTTCGATGCTGCGGTAGATCGTTCGATTAAGCTGGTTAATGATTACGCCGATCAGTTCGTAGAGCGCCGCGCCGACCTGCCTTCATGGGGCAAAGAGGTCGATGGCATTGCCGAGCGCTATATCGACGGCCTGGCGGAAATGATGTCGGGGAACGTCTACTGGCACGCCTCGACCAATCGCTATCGCTCTCCTGATTCCCCCTTTGATGAACTTAAAACATTACTCTAAAGGAGACCTTTTATGGCCTATAAACTGGAACGTTACCAGGACTTGCCCGTCGTCGTGTGTGTGCTTGGCGCGCAGTTTGACCCCAAACGGGATATTGGGGAAGTGATTAAAGACCTCAAGAAAAATTTCGACGAAGCTGACCAGCCGATCTTCTATATCAATGACATGACCGACGTGAAGTGGGGCTTCAGTGATGTAGTGTTAGGCATGGGGGCGGCGGCTTCGGCGGGCGGGGTGATGCGCCATAAGAACCTGCGTGAAATCATCGTGATTTCCAAATCGGAACTGGTGCGTTTTGGCGTGGGGGCGTTGGGGCAGGCCCAATACGGCGGGCTGCGCGCCAGAATCGCCAATACGCTGGACGAAGCGCTCAATTACGTTCGCGGCGAAGTCAAAAAAGCCTGACGTTCTGCGCTTTTATAACTGAATCGCGCCTGACAGGGGCACCGCCCATGCCAGCGTCTTATGCTGTGCAAGCAGCTCGTCCAGACGTGCGGCGATGTCTGCTGGAATGGGTGAACTGCGCCGCGCCACAAGATCGGCGTGCGTGGCCAGCACTTCCATCGTCGAGGCCAGCGCCTGCTGTGTTTCGTTGACCATAAAGTTCATGTAGTGGATGCGCCTGGCGCTGCGGCCCATCAGGCGCATCCTGACTGTAACCGTATCCCCGATATGCACTTCTGCCAGATAACGCACAAGCTTTGCTACCTTAAGGCAAATGCGCCGCTTTGTCTGCTCTGATAGTAAGCGTGATCAAACCGAACGTCGCGAAGAGTCCCTCCGCTGTCATACAGCGCCATGTACCAGCAATGTTCATGTTGGCCCATCGCATCGCGGTAGTCCTCCGGGATGGTCTTGCGGAAGTAGGGCGGCAGCGCGGCAAGCTGTTCAAGCGTCGGCATCGCAAGCATAGGACACATTTCGCCTTGATTATCGCAGCGGCAGGACTTCACTGTTCCAGACACGATCAGCGCTGTACGCGCACTTCGATAAAAAGCGCAAATGTCCACCTCACCATCAGCGGGTAGCTGACAATCAACTGCCTGCCGAACCATGACATGTGCGGCGGCAGATTGCCCACTTGCAGCGCTTCATCCAGGCTCAGCGTGCGCGTGCCCGCGCTGGTTTCCGCTGGTTGGACGTGGTAGTCCCCCTGCGGGATTTCGTCCAGCACCCACCAGTACAGCGTGAGACCGTTGGCTGAACGGAAATACCCTTCGAGGCTGATGCCGCTGCCAAACTGCATTTTTACGGGGACAGCGCCTTCAGGCAAAGCGCTGTGCGGCGGATTCAGCGTAATCAGCACCATCACCGCCGCCGTGATAATCACCAGCGCGCGCGCCCCGGCGTTGACCATGCGAATGCGCGTCTGGTTAAACAGCACCCGCGCGAATTCCAGCAGCAGCGCGACGTTCACCAGGATCACGGCGTTGAGCAGCGTGCCGGGCAGCAGGCGCAGCAGCGGCAGCCCCAGCCACACAAAATGCGTGTCCAGCGTATAGACAATGTTGTACAGATACGTGAAGCTCAGGCCGAACGCCGCGAACCATACGCGTCGATCCTGTGCGACGGCCACAATCGAGAAGATTACCGCCGGGTATACATAACGCTCATGCATCTTTGTGGCCAGCATGAAGAAGCCCATGTACAGCGCCGCCGCCCACAGGAATTCGCGCTTCTGCTGGTACTGCCGCCACATCGACACGCAGATGACCAGCGTGTAGAGACTGACCAACGCCAACCCCAGATTACGATAACTGAGGCTGCTCCAGAAGGTGGCGATGTCCTGCGTTGAGCCGTGCGGAATCGTCCACAAATCTCCGACAGGCGGCGGCGTGATCCAGTACCAGATGTTGAAAGCATTCATGACAGTTGGATAGGGATACCACGCGCTGACGTAGTGGCGCATCGCCGCCTCCCAGCCGCTGCCTGCGATGAATGGGGCCAGCACCGCCGCCATGATCCCCGCGACGATTCCCGCGTTGATCAGCAGCGCCCGCCAGCCGTAACGCCGCAAAATCAGCAGCACCAGCAGCGGCAGCAGCACAATCGCCTGAAACTTGGTCAGCAGTGCCAGCGCGTAAGCCACGCCTGTCCAGTAGCGTTTGTCGCGGTTCAGGGCCAGCAGCGCCAGCACCAGAAACAGCGTCATCACCGAATCGGCCTGGCCCCACAGCGCTGTCGTACCGATCAGGCCGGGATTGAGCGCCAGGCACAGCGGAATCAGCCATGTCCAGCCTTTGTCGCGCCCAACCCACACCGCCACCGCGATGATCAGCAGCGTTTCGCACAGCACCGGGAACAATTTCAGCAGCGGGATGACGAAGGGCGTGTTGTGCCACAGCAGCGCCGCCACGCCCAGCATGACAATATAAATGGGAGGGTAATTGCAGGAAGGCACGTTGTAGTACACGCCAAACAGCCCCTGCTGCACAATTCCTTCTCCCCATGAGGCGATTTGTCCCAGATCATATTCATGTCCGGCAAGGGGGAAGTACGGCAGGCGCAGCAGCAGCGTCAGGGCGACCAGCAGCAGCAGCCAGCCCCATGTCCACAACGGGTTACGCATAAATCAGCGGCGGAACAGCAGATCGCCGACGCGCACGATAATCCCTTCAGAGATGATCGCTTTGCTGGCGAGTGACAGCATTTCGTGGCCGCCGCCCTTGTCCAGAATGATGGCGCGGTTGGTATCCACATCAAAGCCCGCGTCTGCCGCGCTGATGTCGTTGGCAATCAGCAGGTCTAAGCCCTTGCGTCGGAGCTTGCTGGCGGCGTTTTCCAGCAGGTGTTCGCTTTCCGCCGCGAAGCCCACGACCACACGCGGCAAACCCGATTGGTCGCGCTGGGCTTTCACCT
This sequence comes from Anaerolineae bacterium, assembly GCA_046328675.1. Taxonomy (GTDB): domain Bacteria; phylum Chloroflexota; class Anaerolineae; order Aggregatilineales; family Phototrophicaceae; genus JACAER01. Next base: position 19,006 of record JAXLWC010000042.1, on the reverse strand, counting down.
CCAGCAGAATGTCGGGGTTGCGCACCAGCTCCAGCCGCAGCCCTTCTTCACCCTCGTCCTTCTTTTTGATTTTCTGGTCGGCCACATGCTGCGGGCGGAAATCCGCTACCGCCGCCGCCATCAGCAGCGCGTCGGCCTGCTGGCTGTGTTCCAGCACCGCCGCACACATCTCTTCGGCTGACTCGACGGGAATCTCCTGCGCGCCGAAGGGGGCAGGCAAACCACGCGCGGCGGTAATCAGGGTGACATCCGCGCCCGCGTCCAGGGCGGCCTGGGCCAGCGCGTGCCCCTGCTTGCCCGACGAGCGATTGGTGATGAAGCGCACGGGGTCAAGGGGTTCGCGCGTGCCGCCGGAAGTCACCACCACCTTGCGCCCGCGCAAACGTCCGGTACGGCTGACGGTGTAACGAATCGCGCCGAGCAGCGTAGGCGTGTCCGGCAGGCGTCCTTTGCCCGCCAGCCCGGAGGCAAAGCGCCCTTCTTCCGGCTCAATGATTTTGATGCCGCGCCGCCGCAGGGTTGCGAGGTTTTCCTGTGTCGCGGGATTGGTGTACATGCCGCCGTCCATCGTCGGCGCAATCAGCACCGGACAGCGCGCCGCCAGCACGGTCACCGTCAGCAAATCGTCCGCCAAGCCCATCGCCAGCTTGGCAATGGTGTGCGCGGTGGTCGGGGCGATCAGGATCAGGTCAGAGCCTTCGCCCAGACCGATGTGCGCGATGTGCGTATGCATCGAACCAGAGGTGTCTGATTTCCACAGGTCGGTGTATACGGGGCGTCCGGTGACCGATTGAAAGGTCAGCGGCGTTACGAATTTCTGCGCCGCCGGGGTCATGATGGTATCGACCAGCGCGCCCGCCTGCGTCAGCTTGCTGGCAAGGTCTACCGCCTTGTACACGGCGATGCTGCCTGTCACGGCAAGGACGATACGCTTATTTTCCAACAGGGTGATGCGTTCTTGTGGCATAGGATGAGCCTTTTATTCTGTAGGAACGCCGTATAAACGAATTATGTCGAAATAGGTGCTAACAGCTAAGACTTTACCGTCGGGACTCAAATAGCTCTGCAACCATTGGATATTTTCATTGTCAAAAATCAGCGGCATTTGATCTTCATCAGGACGCCACAATCGGACGGTGTTATCAGTACTGTCCGAAACAACCAACGTTCCATCTAAAAGGAAGCTATCGAAACGCAAGTTATCTGGTAAAGTCGCCAATTGTTCGCCGCTGGCCACATCCCACAAAGTATCATGACCTTCGTTAGGTCTAGCAGCAAGCAGGGTGCCGTCAGGGCTTAAAAGGATAATAAAATAAGTACCGTCGAAGGGTGAATCAATATCCTGAAATCCTCCTAAATGTACCCCTAAATCCAAAGGGTGTCCTGTATACGCATCATCAAAAACCCATGCCGTAATTGAATAGAGATAGTTATGGGAATTATCATAAACAGCGTTTCCCACCCCATAAATAAGGGCAGAATCATCAGGACTCAGCATCATATTGGTAACCGGCCAGGGATATGATACGTGTGATATTTCCTCACCCGTAGTTACATCCAGAAACACAACGGAGGCGCTAATGTCTTGCCCTGTGATTCGGGCAATCAGCCGCAATCCAGATGGACTAAACAATATTCCCGATAAACTGGGATAATCATATTCAAATTCACGAAGTAAAGTTCTGTCGTCTGCATCCCAATACTTCAGAATAGAGCGATTAAGCTCAGACGATGCTTCTGCCGTTGCAAGAATTGTGTTATCAGGACTAAAAGCGATTCCAGTAGCGAAAAAATTCCCTTCCGCTAAAAATCGAGCCGTTATTACCCTGTCCTCAAGTGTGTACAAAGTCAAACCACTGCTGTTAACAACTGCCAGATTGCGGCTGTCTTGCGACCATGCCAAATGTTGAACAGCAGTACTTTCCAATACTGCTACTTCATGCAAACGATCCGCATTTTCAAACGAGATTGTCTCAAGTTCAGGAAGAAGGACAGTTTCTTGCGCCTGTACCCTATTCAGAGCTATGAGCAATAGTGAGGCAAGCACTATTCCTATTTTCTTTGGGAACAAAAGCCCTGTCAAAACCGTTCCTCGCGATCTTCATTAACGAGTTCAAGCGTTGACCTGTCGGGGTCAGCAAGCGCGCGGCCCAGTTCCGTTTCTTCCTGCTCAGTAGAAACCTCGAAACCTTCCAGCGCTGCCAATTCCTCTTCACTCAACGGATTTTCGACTAACAAACCCGCTGTCTTGAGCGCCGTGATAATTTCTTCCCGGTTGGCTGAGATCCGGGCTTCCAGCGGTGTGTTCTGCAATACACGGATTTCCAGCCGCACGTTTCCGGGGAGTACATCAGGTAGTTTAATTGTCGCGATGTGATTTTCATCAACGCTAACGTCAACAATCAGCTTATCCATTGTCTCGCTCCTACCTTCGACTTCTCTCCATTTTAGCACGCCATAATCCTCATGCCATTAGTCCAAGCCTAATGCCACCGCATCCAGCACGCCCATCGCCCCGCGCAGAGTCAGACGCTGCACCATCTGCGCCATCTGCTCGGTGGAGTACGGCATGTCGTGGTTGAGCCACCACGTAATCATCGCCAGTTCCGCGCCTGCGATGTACTGTGCCAGCACCTCCGGCGGCAGGGCTAACTGCGCTGGGGGCACGGCTTTCAACGAGTTCAACAGCAGCATGACCAGATACTCGCGGATGCGGTTCGTCACCACAATACCGCACTGGCTGTTCAACAGGACGCGGTACAGCCGGGCGTTCTCCTCGGCGTGCCTGAACGTCACCACAAAGGCCTCGACGTGCGTCTTTCCCGCCAGCGCATCGTTATGATGTACAGGTTCCATCTGCTGCACCAGCGCGTCAAACGACTCGGAAAGCACCGTCAGCAGCAGTTCTTGCTTGTCCTTGTAGTGCAGGTAAAACGTCGCGCGCCGCAGGTCAGCCCTGTCGGTGATGTCCTGAATCGACAGGTCATCGTAGCCGCGCTCCACGATCAACGCCAGCAGCGCATCCCGAAGCTGCGCGCGCGTGCGCTGTACGCGGCGATCAATCTTTTCCATCGTGAACATTCCCTTTTATAGACATCTGTCTTCTAGCGTACAGCTTGAACGAACTCCTTGTTGACATCTCAATTTGATTTAGCGTACATTATGTACGTAAACGTATAGCATGTCAATTAAGGGGATGACCATGAGCACAACAGCCAAACGTACCGTACTCATTACCGGGGCTTCCGGCGGCATCGGTCTGGAACTGGCGAAAGTCTTCGCGCGCGAAGGTCACAACCTTGTCCTCGCTGCCCGCAGCGAAAAGAAGCTGCAAGAGCTTGCCGCCGATTTGAGCCAGAAACACGCGGTGCAGGTTACGGTCATCGCCAAAGACCTCGCGCAGCCCAGCGCGCCGGACGAACTTTACGCCGAACTGCAAAGTAAGCACATCAACGTGGACATACTGGTGAACAACGCTGGCTTCGCTACCTACGGCTATTTCAGCGACATCGACGCACAGCAGGATATGGAGATGGTACAGCTTAACGTCGCCGCGCTGACGCATCTGTCGAAGCTGTTTCTGCCGGGGATGAAGGCGCGCGGCTGGGGCAGGCTGATGAACGTGGCCTCGACAGCAGCGTTTCAGCCGGGGCCGTTGATGGCGGTGTACTACGCGACCAAAGCCTATGTCCTGTCGCTGTCAGAGGCGTTAGCGGCAGAACTGCGCGGCACAGGGGTCACGGTGACGGCCTTATGCCCCGGCCCCACCGAATCCGGTTTTCAGCAGCGTGCCGCGATAGAGGATACCAAGCTGGTACAAAACGGTCTGATGGACGCGGGGCTGGTGGCGGAACAGGGCTACCGTGCGCTGATGGCAGGGACTACGGTTTATATCCCCGGATGGATGAACCGCATCATGGCCCTTGCGCCGCGTTTCACCCCGCGCGACCTCACTGCACGCATCGTCATGAACATCCAGCAGCGCGTCGGGCACTAGTTCAGGGTTCCGACTATAATCTTATTTGAACAGCCGGTGGCAGGTGAGGATAGAGCCTATCCCCGGCGTTATCCATGTGCCCGTCAAGCATGGTATCGTGTTCGCTGCTCCCTGAAATCGGGAGAGATTGGGCGGGGATGAGGGGTAAACGTGCATCCATAGTTCAATAGATTTTTAAGGAGAAAGCATCATGAGCAGCGCAGCAAAAAGTGTTTTCGGCTTCGGTATCTACATTGCCTTCATGGGCTTGTCGCTGATTTTCATTCCGGGGGTCATTCTGCCGCCGTTTGGCTTTGCGGTGCCGCAGGAAGTGTGGGTGCGCGTGCTGGGCCTGCTGGCGCTGGCACTGAGCAGCTACTACTTCTTATGCGCGCGTGAGAATGTGGTGCCGTTTTTCCGCATGTCGGTCTGGGGGCGTGCGGGCTTCGGCATCGGCATGATTATTCTGGGGCTGGTAACGCCAGGTTCCCTGGGGCTTGTCGCTTTCGCGCTGGTTGATCTGGCGGGCGCGGCCTGGACATGGTGGGCGCTGCGCCAGCCATAAATACTTGTTAAATTATTCACAATCTTTGCAACTGTACTGCTCCTGACTGCGTAATAAGCAGTAGATTTAGCAAGGAGCATAATGCTATGAATACACAGGGTAATCGTTCGCTGCTGCTGCCGCTGCTGCTGATATTAGGCGGCGGTATCTGGCTGTTAAATGAAGCGAACATCGTTTCCGGCGCGAACATCGCCATGCTGTTCCGTCTTGTCCCTTTCATTCTGATTGTGCTGGGCATTGAACTGGTCATCCGGGGGCGCTATCCGCGTGCCGCGATGTACCTGGGTATCGGCAGTGCAGTAGTGCTGCTGGCGCTGGTGCTGGTCGGGCCGTCGCTGGGTTGGGTCAGCAGCCGCGAAGTACAGTCCGGCAGCTATGAAGACCCGCTGAACGACGCGACTTCCGCCGAAGTGAACGTGGGTATCTCGGTGGGTGAAGTGAACGTCACGACGCTGACCGATTCGAGCAATTTGTTCGAGGCCGACATTAGCTACGTCGGGCGTGTGGAGTTCTTCCAGCGGGGCGAAGCCGAGCGCTTCGTCAGCTTGCAGCAGACCGAAAGCGGCAACGGCAACTTCGACTTTGGCGACCTCTTCAACTTCTGGGACATCAGGATTGATCAGGTCGTGTGGAACATTGGCATCGCGCCGGAGGTCCCCATCAATCTCGATGTGAACGCCGGGGTAGGCCGCGCCGACCTTAACCTTGCCGATGTCAACCTCACCCGCCTGAGCGTGAATGCGGGCGTTGGCGAAGTGATTGCCACACTTCCCGCGACGGATGCCAGCTATGAAGCCGTGTTCAGCGGTGGCACGGGCAGCATGGAAATTACCGTTCCAGAGGGCGCGGCGGTGGAACTGCGTGTCTCCGGCGGCGTGGGTGGCACGACGATTGATGTGCCCGATGGCGCGTCGGTCACGCTGGACGCCAGCACCGGTCTCGGCGGCGTGGATGTGCCTGCGGGCTACACCCTCACCAGCGGCAATGACAACGATGGCGTGTGGCAGTCCGGCGACTACAACAACGACGCGCGCCAGATTACCATTCACTATGAAGGCGGCGTCGGCGGGCTGACCGTGCGCTAATCGGCGGAAGTTCCACGATGCGCAAATCCTCGTTCCACAACAGGGGCGAGGATTTTTTATTGACTTTTTACATCGACACGTCGCTCCTCCCACGTATATAAATCTATTAAAATTCCTGCCTCTGGCAGGCGGCAATGGTGGCTTCTGTGTTATGCTTGGCGGTAAATATTTCACTTCTCAAGGATAAATAACATGCTTGATCAACCCGGCTTTCTTGGCACAGGTGCATCCCTCGCATCTGATTTAAGCCTGCTCGCGTATCTCATCATCCTCCTTCCGCTGATGCTGCTGGGTTTCTTCTTCGCCCGGCGCAAGATGTTTGAACCGAACCACAAGCTGGTGATGACCACCATCACGCTGGTCAACTGGTTCATCATCATTTTTCTGATGTTCGTGCGCTATTCGCAGGCGGTACAGTATGCCCCCGGCGATCCTACGCTGATTCTGCCGACGATTCACCTGGCGTTCGGCGCGACAGCCCAGATTCTGGCGACCTATCTCGTGATCCGCATGTGGTTTGAAAAGCAGCTTCCCGCGTGGTTCAAGGTACGCCGCATCAAGCGTTACATGCGCACGACGCTGGCGCTGTGGATCATTACCGCACTGCTGGGGATTAGCATTTACACCACATGGTACGTGCTCGACAGCAGCGGGTCAGGCGGCGGCGAACCTGTCGCGACGCCGGAAGTCACGCCGATGAGCGAAAATGAACCGATGGCTACCGAGGCCGCCGAACCGCAGGCCACCGAAGACATGGCCCCAGCCGAAACCCCCGAAACCACACCGTAACCCTTTGCAGGGGCAAGAGATGCCTTGCCCCTGCTTCTTTCCCCATCAGCAGCAGCAATTGCAGGATGTTTCCGCTTCTGGGAGTGGTGAGATTCAGGGTGACGTTCAATTGAACGCCCCTACACGAAAAACATCCGCGAAACTCCTCACTCGCCCGCTTCTTGTGCTCTTGACTCTTATATACATACATGATAGTATCTAAAATATGAAACGCACAAAAGAAGAAGCCGACCTCACCCGGCAAACCCTCATGAAAGCGGCGCTGGTCGTGTTCAGCAAGCACGGTTACGCGGCCACGCGCCTCGAAGACATCGCGCAGGAAGCCAACGTCACACGCGGCGCGATTTACCATCACTTCGGCGGCAAGGCCGAACTGTTTAACGCGCTGGTCAGCGAGTTCTCTACTGGCGCGGTGGATGTCACGACGCAGTTGATGGCCAGCAGCCAGAGTTATGTTGATGCGCTGCGGCAGATGCTGCTGACGACGTGGGACTATCTGGAGTCCAATGCCGACTACCGGGCGGTGATGGAACTCACCATGTTCAAAACGGGCGTTGATGAGGAACTTGCTGAAGGGATGCGCCTCAAAAAAGAGGGCACACGCCTGATGATGGAGCAGTTGGCGCAGTTCATCGCTGAGGGCATGGCCAAGGGCGAACTGCGCGCTGACCTTGACCCGCTGGAGACGGCGCGCACCTTCATTGCCGCGCAAAACGGATTGGCGCTGCTGTGGCTGTTCGATCCTGAAGCCTTTTCGCTGCGGGCCAGCGCGCACGCCGCCGCTGAAATTTTTGTGCGGGGCGTAATTCCGTAGCTTTTTTTGCCTATTTTACATACGTATATGAATGTATATAAACAAGCTGCCCTTTTCATCTGCTTACCCATTCGCACAGGTTCTGACATCAGGAGCACAACATGTTAAAGGAAACCATCATCGGCAGTCTGTTCGGGCAGCGCCTCAGCCGCGCGCTTGATACCATCGTCAAAACCTACACCGCACAAAAGAAGTTCAGCGGGGCGGTGCTGGTCGCGCGCGGCGGGCGTGTCCTGCTCAGCAAAGGCTACGGGCTGGCGAACATCGAACACGACATCCCCAACACGCCGCAGACGGTGTTTCGGCTCGGTTCGATGACCAAAGCGTTCACGGCCATGCTTATCATGCAGTTGGTCGAACAGGGCAAACTCGCCATCGAGGACACGCTCAGCCGCTATCTGTCCGATTATCCCAACGCCGAACGGATTACCCTCTATCATCTGCTGAGCAACACCTCCGGCATTCTCGACTATGTGCTGATGCCCGGCTACCGCGACATCATGCGCGCGCCGATCACGCTCAACGCGCTCATCGCCCAGTTCCGCGAGGAAGCGCTGGAGTTTGAACCGGGCACAGACTTCGGCTACAGCAATTCCAACTGGGTGCTGCTGGGTTCGATCATCGAACAGGTGACAGGCCAGCGCTACGCCGAAGCGCTGCGCCAGCGCATCTTTGACCCCGCAGGCATGGCGCATTCCGGCTATGATTGGACAGCGCCCATCATCAGACAGCGCGCGTCTGGTTATACCGATACCGCGCGCCAGTGGGTGAACGCCGAGACGATTGACTCCTCCACGATGCACGCAGCGGGGGCGCTGTATTCCACCGTCGAGGATTTGTACCATCTGGATCGCGCGCTGCACGCCGACACGCTGCTGCGCCGTGCAACCTTTAGCCGCATGACACAGGCGGCCTACGTCCGGGATGGGCATGGCTATGGGCTGGGCTGGGAGCTGTACGCGCTGCATGGGCACCGGGTGGTCGCGCACTCCGGCGGGCTGGACGGCTTCCTCTCCAATCTTGTGCGTTTTGTCGATGATGACGCGACCCTCATTATCCTCAGTAATCTGGGCGGAGCCGCCACAGCCGCGCTGACCGAAACGCTGGCGGCGGCGCTTTTTGGCGTGCCTTATGAACTGCCAGCAGCGCGCGCCTTCGTCAAAGTTGATCCTGCCGTTCTCGCGGATTATGTCGGCGACTATGACCTCAACTTCGGCGGCAGAACTTTCGCGCTGCGTTTCTTCGTTGAAGGCGATACGCTGATGATGGATGTGCGCGGCTGGTCAACCTCGGTGACCTATCCCATGTCCGAGACCCTGTTCTACGCCCGTTCCAAAGGCGATGTGGAAATGACCTTCTGCCGCGATGTCTCCGGGCGTGTGAACACCATCGCCATGCTGTGGGGCGGGCATCACATCACGGCACAGCGCGTCAGTTCCCCCTAAGTTTCATCCCCTCACAAAACTTGCTGCCAAAGGTGCGGAACCTCTCCGCACCTTTTTACGTCTTAAGAGAGACGATGCAATTCAGCATGAGGATAAAACATGAGCATTATCGAATGGCTGTTGTGGCTGCTGTTTCTGCTGTTCTTCGGCACGCGTTCCGAAGTTCCGGTGCCGCCACCTATGACGCCGACCCCGACGCCCATTACCGAGCCGACTTTTCAAGCCGACTACACCATTGAAAGTGTGGACGCCTTAATCCTTGAATCGTACCCGATGCAGTTGCAGTTGCAGGTCACGGGCTATCAACCATCAGGCTGTGATTATCCGCCCATCGTAGAACAGTCGATCAGCGACACGACGATCACCGTCCATATTTACAGCAACATTCCGCTGGCTGCGATATGCCCGGCGATGCTGGTTCCCTACGAGGCGACCATTCGCATTGATGGCAGCTTTACGGGCGGCCTGTACACCCTCAACGTCAACACCTTCACGACACAGGTCAATTTCGGCGGCAGCGGCCCCACGCTCCCGACGCCGACCCCTTTTGGCGTGCCCACAGGCGCAAATCTCATTGTGGAAACAGTGCTGCCTGTCGTCCAGAGTGCCGCCCCTGCGCCAGTGACCCTCAGCATCACGGGCTACACCGAAGACGCGTGCGACCTGCCGATTATGCGCAGCATCACCCGTGACGGCAGCACGTTTACCATCACGCTCAGCCGCGAGATTCCGCCGAACGTGCGCTGTGCGGCGGGGCCTGTGCCCTTCAGCATTGAAACCGGATTGGGGGAACTGCTGATGGAAGGGGAGTACACCGTGATCGTCAACGGCGTCAGCGCCAGCTTTATGGTTCCTTAGGATGTTTCGCCATGTCTAGCACAAAGGAAAACGGTATGCGTAAAGTCTTTTTCTTTCTTCTGTTGGTCTTCGTGTTCCTGCTGAGCGCCTTACAAACGGCGGCCACTCACGCGCAGGATGTGTCACAGTCCGATGGCGTCAGCATCACCATCTACAATCAGGGCACGGCCTTGATTCAGGATCGCCGCACCCTTGAACTGCAAGCCGGGACGAACATCATCAACTTCACCGATGTTGCCGCCACCATCGACCCGACATCGGTCAGCTTCACCTCATTGACTGACCCGACAGGCACGGTGGTGATGGAGCAGAACTACGTCTTCGATCTGGTCAACAGCAGTGCTTTGCTCAACCGCTACCTGGACGAAACCATTGAAGTCACGCTGGACGATGGCACGCTGATTACGGGTCAACTGCTCAGTGGGCGTAACGGCGAAATCATCCTGCGCGATGCCGAGCAGCAGGTGGTGGTCATCGGCATGGACAGCGTGCGCAACGTCGAATTCCCCAATCTGCCGGAAGGCCTGATAACGCGTCCAACGCTGCGCTGGGTGATTGAAAGCGCGCAGGGCGGCACGCAGCAGGTGGAAATCACCTATCTGGCGGGCGGCATCAACTGGACAGCGGATTACATCGTCCTGCTGGCAACGGATAATCAGTCGCTCGACCTCAACGGCTGGGTGACGCTCACCAACACCAGCGGCGCCTCGTTCAGCGACGCGCGGGTCAAGCTCATCGCGGGCGATGTCAACCGCATTCAGACCGAGGTCACGCGTGAAGCCTACGCGGCAGCCGATGGCATAGCCGCCCCGGTACCGGCGGAACAGGTGCAGCAGCGCTCATTCAACGAATATCAGCTTTACGAGATTCAGCGTCCGGTGACCATCGCTGACAACGAAACCAAACAGGTGGAATTCGTCAGCGGGGCCAATATCCCGGCCAACACCTTCTACGTCTACGACAGCAGCTATCCTTACTACAACTATGGCTATGCCATCACCGACCAGTATTACGGGCAGACGGGCATCACGACCATCGCCAACTGGCTGGAGTTCACCACAGCCGAGGACGGCGGACTGGGCGCTGATTTACCAGCGGGACGTGTGCGCGTCTATCAGGAAGACATTGACGGCGCGGCGCTGCTGATTGGCGAGAACACCATCAGCCACACGCCGGAAGGTGAAGACGTGCAGTTGTATCTGGGCAACGCCTTTGACCTTGTCGGGGAGCGCATCCAGACCAGCTACACGCTCATCAGTCAGAACGTGCTGCAAGAGTCCTACCAGATTCGCGTGCGCAATCACAAAGAGGATCAGGCGGTAGAAATCCGCGTGCCGGAGCATCTGTTCCGCTGGAGCAACTGGCAAATCCTGAACGCCAACCAGCCGTACACGCAGCTTGACGCCAACACCATCGAATATCGCGTCACCGTCGAGCCGGATGGGGAAGCGGTGATCGAGTTCACCGTGCAGTATAGCTGGCCGTAGAATGCAGCGGCCCCTCAATACGCCGCCATCGTTCATCAAACACATCATGAAACCATGTAAACAAGGGTGAGCCGTTGGTTTGCCCTTGTTGAACTTACAGAAACTGCTGCCCGCTTTCGTAAGACACAACATCCCTCCAAATATCTATACGCCACTTGCATCGAGATATGCTAAAATAACGCTAAAGTTGACCGCTGATTGCCGAACGAAACAACCGTGACCGACATCCGACCCAACATCTGGCGGCTTCAGGCTACCTTAGACATCAACGGCTTGGTGCAAGCCCTCACGGATGAAGACCCCAACATCCGCAAGCGTGCCACTGCGGCTTTGTACGCGCTTGGTGCGGTGGATGCTGTGCCTGCCATGCGTGACGCGCTCGATAGGGAAACCAATACCGAAGTGCGCGCCAGCCTCGTGACGGCGCTGGCACACCTCGGCGCGGAAGATACCACCGCCGCCAAAGTCGCCACGCAGGAAACCGATGTCTCGGCGGCAGAACGCCTGATTCTTCAACTCAACAGCGAGCAGGCCGAACGTGTCATTCAGGCTGCGCGTGCGCTGGGCGAACTCAAGGACAAGACTGCCGTTGAGCCGCTGGTGATTGTGTTCCGCAACCCTGCACTGGGGGGCTACGTGCGCCTTGCCGCCGCCGAAGCGCTCTTAGCCTTGGAAAGCGCCCCCGCCGAGGTCACACTGCTGGCCGCGCTGCGCAACGCCAAATGGCAGCTTCGCCGCAACGCCGCCGCTATCCTCGGCCAACTGCGCGCTGATTGGGCTGTTGTTCCCCTCGGCGAATCGCTGCACGACCCGCATGAAGTCGTTTCGCGCACGGCACGCGCCGCCCTCAAGCGCATCGGCACGCGTGAAGCGCGCAAAATTCTGGCGGAAGGCCCCATTGAAAGCGACACGCCGGATCACCTCTCCACATCGGAAACGCTGGCGTTAAACACCACCCCGCGCGACCCCCAGGGCGATACGGTGGATTCCGCCAAAGCCGTAACCAAAATCGCCCGCGCGAAAAAGATGGAAAATCTGCAAGCCATTGCTACGCAGCTTGCCGCCAAACTTTCGGGCGAAAACGAGCCAAAAGCCCAGACGCCCCCCGCTGAGTCCAAGGCTGAGCCATCGCCTGCCGAGCCGAAAGCGGAACCAGCGGAAGCGCCCGCCGAGCCGACACCCACGCCAGAGCCACCCAAAACCGACGAAGCCTAGCCCACTAGTCCGCTATCCTGATGTAGCGAAACTTGTTATACTACGCTTGAACACATCAGGAGGCGTGAAATGCGAAACACGCGGCTTTGGTTTATTACAGTCGTCGCATTCTTATTTTTGTCGATCAATGTTAGTCTCGCTCAGGATGGCATTACTGCGCTGGTCACGAGCGAATTTGCCAATGTGCGTATCACCCCTGCGCTCGGTTCAGAGGTCATCGCCTCGGTGCCGGCGGCCAGCCGCTATCCGGCTACGGCCCGCAGCGCTGATAATCAGTGGGTGCGTATAGATTTCAACGGCGACGAGGGTTGGTTACACATCTCAACCTGTGTCGTTCAGGGCGGTGATATTGCCGCGCTGCCTGTCGCCGATCCCCGTACCATCCCTTACGGCGGCTTTGAAAGCCCGCGTTCCGGCTATACCAGCCAGCTTGGCCCCATCGCCGGAACCGCACAGGATTGGCTGCGCGTGCGTGCTGGCCCCGGTCTGGGTTATCCGATTCTGGCGAACGTTCCTATCAATGAAACCTTCTGGATTCTGGGGCGTACCATCAGCAATACCTGGGTACAGGTCAACTATCAGGGCACGCTGGGCTGGGTCGCTATCCGTTACGTTTCCATCGTCGGCGCGTTTGATATTGGCACGCTGCCCGTTGATGGTGTCGTGGCTGAAGCGCCGCCCATCTCCGAAGCTACCGACAATGACTACTTCGCGACGCTGCGGCTGATGCGTGACCGCCTCGATCTGGCACAGCCTACGCTGGATACGCTGCGCGCGCTGTGGACGGACTCCAGCATTACGGGACGTGCCAATTGTGCCAGTCCCTATCCCGCGCGTCCCAGCGACATGAGCATCCCCAATCAACTGCTGGCGGCGTATTATCCCACGCTCAACCCGCTGCTGACGCTGTTCAACGACGCCATGTTTAATATCCGCAACGCGCTGGACGTGTTCATTCAGACCTGCAACCAGCCGGGCGGGGGTAATCCTGTCGGCCAGGCAACGGTCATCGGCGCGTTGAACGTAATCAGCGTCGCGGATGCCCAGTTTGCTGAACTGCGCCGCCGCATCTCCGAACTGCTGCCGCCGGACCTTGGCATTGTGTTAGGGGCTAACGAATGCCTGTTTACCTTCCGGGGACGCTCCGAAGTCCTGTCGCTGATTCAGATTAACACGGTCTATCTCGACACCTTCGAGCCGCGCAACACAGTCAACGGCTACTGCTTCGACGCCACCGCAGGCACCACGCTGTCGTTTGAAACGCTCGTGCTTGAAGGCAATGTGGCGATGTTCCTGGCCGTCGCGCCCTTCGATAACCCGACCAACTTCCTTGCTGTGGGGCGCGGGGTTTCCGGCGAGCCGTTCCTCAGTGTGACGCCTGTGCTGCTGCCCACCACCGGACGCTATCTGCTGGTCATCAGCGCGCAGAATCCCAACACCGACGAGAACAACCCGACAGAAGGTGTTTACGCCTTCGCGCTGGTTAACATCACCGGCCTGATTACCGCGCCGCCTTCACTCAGCGTCGATCCCAACACCGGGCAGGTCAACCTGATTCAGCCTACGCCTGTGGTTGGCGCGACACCGGGCGGTGGCAGCACTGTCGGCACAAGCTGCCCCAGCACGACGGCCACTTGTTCGCAGCTTACGTCCTGCGATCAGGCGATTGCCTGTCTCGTCGCGGGCGTTGGTGGGCTGGACGCCGATAACGACGGCATCCCCTGCGAGGAAAATCTCTGCCGCTAGAATCGCCGTAACCACGAATCAAAAACGAGCCTTCACATCGAAGGCTCGTTTTTTGTTTACAGTTTCACGGCAGCGCTTCTACTGAATGCTCAGCAGCACATTCGCTTCTTTGCGCCACAGTCCTTCAAGGTCGTAGTAGGCACGTTCGCGCGCCAGGAACAGATGCACGATGATGTCACCGTAATCCATCAGCACCCAGCCGCTGTCGGCTTCGCCTTCGACGGCGTGCGGCAGCTTTCCGTGTTTTTCCTTGACTTCCGTGCGCACATGATCGGCAAGCGCTTTAAGCTGGCGATCACTGTTACCATTACAGATGATGAAAAAGTCAGCGATGACGGTATCGGGACGCAGGTCAAGCAGCACAATGTTTTCTGCTTTTTTGTCCTCTACCAGATCAACGATGAAACGAGCCAGGTCTATGTTTTCCAGAAGATGCCTCCTTAGAGTTAGTGCTTACGTTAAACCGCTTGTATCACAAGCTATTGATGTTCGTCCTGTGGTCGGACAGTCTGCTGCTCTGCGCCCACTGTCCTGTGCCGCCGCTGATGCGGAAGCACATGATGGTCACGTAGGAAGGTGCGCACCACACTTACAAAATGTTCCGGTTCTTCGTCCAGCGGCTGATGATGCGAGCCGCTGAATTCGATCAGTTTGCCTCGCGGAATAGTGCCCGCCGCCAGCCGGCCTTCATCCGGCGGCACGGTGTAATCGTTCCCGCCCACAATCACCAGCGTCGGCTGTTTTATCTTGCCCAGATGCGGCCCCAGGTTTTCACGCGTGATGCCATCCAGCCCGGTGACCGCGCCCTGCCAGCTCATGCGCTTAAAATCCTCGTAGATGCGCTCGGCTTCCTTATCAGCGTACAGCAGCATTGGCACGATCTGTTTGAACATCTCTGACTGCGCCACTTCCCACAGCGGTTTTGAGTTCGCCATGACGAAGCGTCCTAAGTCCGAGCCGATCAACTGATGGGTGTTGAAGGCGAAGCGTCCGGTAATCGTGGGGCAGGCCAGTATCAGATTGTCCATCAGGTCGGGGCGCATCATGGCCATCTTCAGCGCGATCATGCCGCCCATCGAATGTCCCATAATGACTTTGGGATGGATGTCCTTCTGCGCGCAAAAATCAATCAACGCGCTGGCATGGCCTTGAATACTCAGGCCCAGCGCGTCGGCTGCCAGCGTTGAACGTCCGAAGCCCGCCAGATCAAGCGACCAGAAACGCAGCGCATGGCTCAGGTCACTCACCAGACGCCGCCACATACGCCCGGAGCTTGCCCAGCCGTGTATCAACAGCACATCGGGGCCATCACCAGCGCATTCGT
Organism: Anaerolineae bacterium; assembly: GCA_046328675.1. Lineage (GTDB taxonomy): Bacteria > Chloroflexota > Anaerolineae > Aggregatilineales > Phototrophicaceae > JACAER01. Next base: position 3,702 of record JAXLWC010000042.1, on the reverse strand, counting down.
AGTAAAGTTCCACATCACGATTAGAAAAGATCATGCCCCAAATTATATCATGACGGTCAAGTGTTATGCGCGAAAGGTTCTCGTGCGCCTCTAGCCCCCTGTACGATCCGGGTCGGGGAAGGCATTACCCCACGTTCCCGGAATACGCGTCGGTTCCGGCGGCGGCGGCACGTTGTAGTCAATCGGCAGCGCGTCGATATACGCGGTAGTCTCCAGCGTAATCAGCGCCAGCCAGCCGACAGTCCCGCCGTAGTTCACGCGCACCCAGGGGCTGTACGGGCTGCGCGCTTCCAGATTCACTGTCGCGCCAAACGGCAGCAGGCCAATCGCGTTGAAGGTCACGTCCGGCGCATCGCGCAGGTTGACGCCATCCGGTGCAATCACCGTCGCGAGCAGTGTCGGCGTTCCCAATCGTACAGGCGCGCCGGGGGTATTCTCGTATACGGCGGTAATCGTCCCCACGTTTTGCGACAGCAGTTCCGCGAACATCCAGCCCGACAGGCCAAAGGTCGTCTGCACATGATACCAGTCTCCAGCCGGATTGCTGCCTAACACGCTCAGAATGACGCCGGGGGGCACCTCGGCGATCAGTGCCGCATTCGTGGAAGGCGCGGCGCGCAGGTTCACCTGTCCCTGTGTGGAGACAAATCCCGGCTGGGGCATCATCACCGGATGGTCCAGCAGCGCCAGTGGGACATTCGCCAGCGCCGCGCTGTCTAGCTGTGTTGCTGCCCCCGGAATGCCCGACGGCGTGCTGTAGCTGCCGCCAGCGTAGGGCACGCTGATTTGCTCTCCCGCCCAGAAGACGTTGGTCGTGCCCGCCGCCAGTACGCGCAGGCCGCCGTAGATCGACGCAAACACCGTCGCGTCCGGCGTGGTATACACGGCCATCGTGCCCAGCAGGTCAATCGACACGCCGTTAATCACCACGCGCGTTGCCACGCTGTCCTGTACCACCTGTGCCAGAAACACGCTGCGCGGCACATCCACGCAGGAAGGCGCTTCCGGCGCGGTCTGCACGATCAGCGACTGCCACGTATCAAAGCCTTCGGGCGTCACATCCTGCACCAGCACATCTCCCAGCAGCAGCGCCGTGAAATGCACAGGCTGCGGCACGCGCGCCCACACGACGCCTGCAATCCCCGCGTCCAGCGCCATCGGGGAACTGTGAATCATATCAATTGAGGCCACATCGACCAGCCCGCCGACATTCGCCAGCGCGTAGCCTGCGCCAACAGGTTCGATTTGGGGCGCGCTGCCGCCGTTGCACACATAACCGTCGGGCTGCGCTACGCAGGCCTCAGACGCCAGCGTCCACAGCGCGTCCACCGCCGGGCGGCAGGTGACTTCCTGCGCCACCACCAGAATCACGCCGCCAAACAGCAGCAAGGCTAATACTAATAAACTCCATACAGGCAGTCTTCGAGTCATCGTATCCTCAGGCGTTTAACTGTCGCAGAGCTTCTTCCAGGGGCATTAATTCTACAGCTTGTGGCGTAATTTCAAGGCTGACATGTTGCCATGTCACCCGTTTGACGATTTGTTTTATAATTCCTCTGTGCTCTCGGCGTCTGCTCTGAAAGCTCTACCTTGGCGCTCTTGGCGACTTGGCGGTTCCAAAGTGTTTTCGCTTTTGCGTGTGATCTCTTTCATTGTCACTTGGCGGTTCAATCTGTCCTGAGCAATCTGCAAATGGTCGAACCACTGATTTTTGAGCGTCACAAGCACAGTCATCACTTCATCATAGGGCAATCGCTTAGGAACATTGTACCACAGACGCTCATTGTCAACGCCGATTTGTGGTAAACTTAGCGCCAGTTCTACCGCTATCACGTATCGTTTTTTGCACTCAAAGAGGCTTACTTTGGAAGTGACTACAGAGAATCCACCGGTGCGTTTGCTGTCGCTGTTCAACCAGGTGTTCCCCCAGATGGCGCCGGAACGGGTCATCAAGACGCCGGGGCGCGAGATGTGGATCGCTTCGACGGGCGCGGCGAATGACACCCTGACGCTTTATGTGACCGAAGCCAATATGCGCACCTCGTTTACCCTGCGCAGCGCCCGCCGCAAAGAGACGGTGCGTGGGCGTCCGCTGCCGTCCTGGGCACGCTACATCGCTGGCACCGCCCTGTTGTTAGACGAAGAAGGCATGGAACTGCCGGGCATGTGCGTGGCTATCGCTGGCAACGAACCCCAGGGGCCGCGTTACGACTATTCGCTGGGCATGGCCTTTGCGGCGCTGGCTTATCATGTCAACCAGAAGCTCTGCACCGACAACATCCTGCTTGATCTGGTCGAGCGCGTCCGCCGCGAATACATCGAAAACCTATAAATCACTGTTGGGCGTGGCACTGCTGCGCCCTTTTTATTGCTCACAGTTTTATTGTATGCGGCCTACCCAGAAGCTTATCCTATGGTCGACGACGGCGACATCCAGCGCATCTATGAACGTCTGCAAGCCGACGACCATTCGGCCATCCTGCGCATGGGCAAAGAACTCACCGACAAAGTCCTGAGTGGTCGCCCCTATTCCAAAGTCGAAGTCGCCACCTTTTACTTCGCTATCGAGCAAATCAGTGACGAACTGGATATTGAACTGGATGACCTCGACCTGAAGAACGTGCTGGGCATCATTCACTCACGCCTGGCCCAGTTCTGGCGCAGCGAATCGCACAGCAACGGACACAAAAGCGAATAAGCATCACAGCTCAGCGCTTTGATTAATCTTCTTTGCGTCCTTCGCGCCTTTGCGGTTAATTCTGAATTTTCTGATGAGCGCTCACTCGCCCTCAAACTCGCTCCATGTCCGGTAGAAGCACGACACCTCACCCGTATGGCAGGCGGGGCCAGCAGGTTCCACCAGAATCAACAGCGTGTCGGCGTCACAATCGATGCGCATCTCGCGTACCTTCTGCGTATTGCCGCTGGTCGCGCCCTTATGCCACAATTCCTGGCGGCTCCGGCTCCAGAACACCGTCTCCCCAATCTCCAGCGTCTTGTGCAGCGACTCCGCGTTCATGTAGGCCATCATCAGCACCTGCCGCGTGTTCACATCCTGCACAATCGCCGCAATCAGCCCCTTTTCATCCCACTTCACCCGCGCCCATACATCCTGCGCCTTCTCAGTGCCCTTTGTTGTACTCAACGCTGCGTCTTGGTGGTTCAACTCGTTTTCTCTTTTCTTCTCTTGGCGTCCTTGGCGTCTTGGCGGTTCAATTACATTCACGCGTATTCCCAGCCACTCAAGCGCACAGGCACGCCGCGCTCCGCCAGATAGCGCTTCAAATCGCCGATGCGAATCTCGTTGTAGTGGAACAGTGACGCTGCCAGCGCTGCATCTGCGCCGCAGTCACACAGCGCCTCATAAAAGTGTGCCATCGTCCCCGCGCCGCCCGACGCAATCACCGGAATCGACACCGACTCGGCAATCCTCTGCGTCAGTTCGTTGTGATAGCCCGCCTTCGTGCCGTCTCTGTCCATGCTCGTCAGCAGGATTTCGCCCGCGCCGCGGCTCTCGACCTCTTTGGCCCATGCCACCGCGTCCTTGCCTGTGGGCACGCGCCCGCCGTTAACGAACACCTCGAAGCGTTCGCCGTTCCAGCGCGGGTCAATCGCCACGACGATACATTGGCTGCCGAAGCCCCACGCGCCCTGATTAATCAGGTCAGGATTCTTCACCGCCGCGCTGTTGATGCTCACCTT
>JAXLWC010000041.1:0-49644 GCA_046328675.1 Anaerolineae bacterium | reverse complement strand
ATTGACAACGGCAGGTGTGACGGACACACTGCGGCGTTCCTGGATGACGACACCGTGAATTCCGACGGCATCAGCCACACGCAGCAGTACGCCGACGTTCTGCGGGTCTTTGAGCAAGTCTAACAGCAGAATAAACGGTTTTTCACCGCGTTCTGCTGCCACACTGAGTACATCTTCAATATCGGAATACGGGTAATCCCCTACGCGCAGTACCGTGTTCTGATGGTTCGCGCCGTTCGCCAGATCGTCAATGATGCGGCGCGGCACACGTTTGACTTTCACCCCGCGCTCGTTAGCCATCGTGACAATTTCGGCGACTGGGCCGCGTTCTTCAACCGTTTCGGTGAGAATAAGCTGTTCGAGGCTGCGTTTGCCCGCGCGCAGCGTTTCGATTACCGCCCAATGCCCATAGATAAAGTCAGTCATATTTCGCCTATAATCTGTAGGGGCGCAAGATATTGCCCCCTACCCTCATAAATCATGAGACGCGCCAGATGGTACCGTCGGCGCGATCTTCCAGTGTAACACCCAGAGCCGCCAGTTCCTTACGGATGCGGTCACTTTCGGCAAAGTTCTTGTTGGCGCGCGCCTGTGCCCGCAGGCTGATGAGCAGTTCGATGAGTCCTGCCTCGCGCTGTCCGTTGCCAGTGGCTGCATCATCCTTAGCGATAACGCCCAGCACATCGCCGCCCAGCGTGGTGTACAGGTCGTTGATGGCGGTGAGCGTGGATAAACCAACCGTCGAACCGCTGTTGAGCAGTGTGTTGACATCGCGCGTCAGGTCTTGCAGTGCCGCCAGCGCGCGCGGCGTGTTGAAATCGTCGTCCATCGCTTCGGTGAATATCGTTTTGGTTTCATCGAGGCGGCTCAGGAAGCTGTTACCATCGTCATTCTGCGGCGCGTTCTGCATGGCGCGGCGCACCAGACGCGCGGCGTTGTTGATACGTTCCCAACCGCCGGCTGCCGCTTGCAGTGCTTCGTTGCTGTAATCCACCGGATTGCTGTAGTGCGCGGTCAGCAGGAAGGTGCGGATGACTTCAGGGCGATATTCGGTCAGCGCATCCTTGATGGTGCGGAAGTTGCCGAGACTTTTGCTCATCTTTACGCCATCCACGGTCAGGCTGCCGACCAGCATCCAGTAGTTAGCGAACGGCGCGTCGTTGGCGGATTCGCTCTGAGCGATTTCGCATTCGTTGTGCGGGAAGATGTTGTCGATGCCGCCGCCGTGAATGTCAAAGGTCGTGCCGAGATACTTCTTGGCCATCGCCGAGCATTCAATGTGCCAACCGGGGAAACCTTCACCCCAGGGGCTGTCCCAACGCAGAATATGTTCCGGCTCGGCCTTCTTCCACAGCGCGAAGTCTTCAGGGTTGCGCTTTTCATCAGCGCGCACCGTTTCACGCGTACCGCTTTCCTGTTCTTCGAGGCGGCGGTTGGAGAGCTTGCCGTAATCGGGGTCTTTGGTCACATCGAAATAGACGCTGCCATTTTCCACGTAGGCGATGCCTTTTTGCAGCAGCGTTTCAATCATCTTGAGCTGTTCGGGGATATGCCCGCTGGCACGCGGCGAAATATCAGGACGCATGACGCCAAGCGCGTCCATGTCCGCGAAGTAGCTGCGCGCGTATTCCTCGACAATTTTCATCGGCACCGACTGCGATTGGCGTGCCTTGCGCAGAATACGGTCTTCGCCGGAGTCGAGCAGGTGCCCTACGTCGGTAAGGTTCTGGACATAGAGCACATCATAACCGCTGTAGCGCAGGTAACGGATGATGACATCAAATGCAACGTAGCTCTTGCCGTGCCCCAGATGCGCATGGTCATAAACCGTCGGACCGCAGACATACATATTGATGCGCCCCGGTTCGATGGGGACAAATTCCTGTTTCTCACGTCCTAAAACGTTAAATATCCGCAAAGCCATAGTGCTGGGGTTGTCCTTAGTATGCGAAGTCGAACTGTGATGTTTATTTTAACGCAGAAACAGGGCTAGTCCTATAGCCGAACCTTGAGACTCAATACCCCAGAATGCTGCGGATGCTGTTGAGCACATCGGCGTAGAAGTTGCCGCCCACCTGCTTGAAGACGATGAATGGCTCGCCAGGAATCCCAATAAATGGGCTAAGCGTCCACGCCATCTGACTGCCGACAAAGGCATACAGAATCACCCACAACACAAAAATCACGCGGCGGGTTGGCGCGCCTTCAGGGTTATCGGCATCGGCGAGGGTTTGCATCCCCTGGCGCAGAAACAACACACCCATCGCCCCGGAAATGCCGAAGAAGGCGACATTCAGCAGCTTGAAGAACTGATACTCGCTGGTGGTCAACAGGAAAAACAACGTGACCGGCGCGAAACTGAGCAGCAGCACAGCGGTAGTGGTCATCGCTGTGAGGATGAGAGCGATGGTTTGCCACAGCGTCTGCCGCGAGCCAAACAGCAGATTAAAAAAATAGAGGGACGGCGTACAGATAATCAGTGTTACGATAAAAAGGATGGGCAGCTTGAAGAAGGAACTGATGGCTTGCATCGGGCCACTAGACGCGCCCATCACCGCGCCGTAAATTGCCAGAAACACAACGCAGGAAATGAGCATGGCGCGGATTTTGCGCCCGATCAGCAGGCTGTCGCGCAGCGCGGCAAAGAAGTCAGCGCGATCCCGCAGAATCGTTTCGATAATGGTAAAGTTTTGCATAGGGAATGCCTCTCATCGACTGAAAATGTAACCATGCACGGGCGCCATATATTGCGCCCCTACGATGGTCATTTGACGAATTGAAGCCCAGGCATTCAGGGTTTATATACACACCTGCTCAGGAGAAATCATCAGCACATGCGCAATTCCCGTCAGACCCTTATCATCGCCGTCCTGATGCTGATCGCCATCATCGCCCGCGCGCTGCCCGGCCCGCGCACGATTGACGACGCCTTTATCACTTTCCGCTACAGCCGCAACATCGTCGAGGGGCAGGGCTTCGTCTACAACCCCGGCGTGCATACGCTGGGTACGACGACGCCGTTGTTTACGCTCATCATGGCAGGCATCAGCGCGGTAACAGGCGGACAGGATTTCCAATGGTACGCAATTGTCGTCAGCGCGCTTGCTGACGCGGTAACCGCCGCGCTGCTGTTTCTGCTGACGCAGCGGGCCACTGGCAGCACACTGTTCGGCGTCATCATCGGCGTGCTGTGGGGAATTTCGCCGCGCAGCGTGACGTTTGCGGTGGGCGGCATGGAAACCAGCGTCAACATCCTGTGGATGGTGGCGGCAGTATGGTGTTATGTGAGTCAACAGTTACCTATCCCTCCGCCCCTTTCCCCGCCAGCGGAGAATCGGGGACAACTGAACGGTTCTCCTGTCTCAGTGACTTCAATATTCGGTGGTTCAAAAATCCTCTGTGTGGATGGGTGTCTTCGCGGGTTTGGGATTGCTGACGCGCATCGACTCGGCGTTGTGGATTGCGCCGCTGTTCGCGTATCAGTGGTGGGAACAGGTACGTGGTGTCGTAGGGGCGCAGCGCGCTGCGCCCCTACAAAAAGGCTCCTTGTTTGGCTATTTCCCGCTGCGCACATGGCTGGCCTGCGCGCTGACCATTGCGCCCTGGTTTATCTTCAGCACGTTCTACTTTGGATCGCCTGTACCGAATTCCATCAACGCTAAAACTGTCGCCTACGTCATGCCAGCAGGCGCAGCGTTCGTTGAACTGGCGCTGCGCAATTATGCGTTCCCGTTCTTTGAGGTACAGCTTTTGCCAGGAGATTGGCGGACAGTCGGCGGACTGCTGTTTATGGCACTGTATCTCATCCTGTCGATTTTCGGTATTCTGTACGCGCTGCGCAGAGCACCGCGCCTGCTGCCGTTCCTGGCCTATCCCTGGCTGTACCTGGCGGCGTTTTCCGTCATCAATCCGCTGATTTTCCGCTGGTATGTGCTGCCGCCGCTGCCCGCACTGACACTGGGAATTGTCTGCGGCGTATGGTCGATTTTTAGCGGTGAGAAGCTAAAACGCGCCGTGCCTGTGGTCGTCAGCGCGCTTGGCGTGTTGTGGGTCGCGGGTTCGCTCAACGTGTGGACGCTGCATCCCGATCATGGCTTAGACCGTCCCGCGCCGATCATGGCGTGGCACCTGATTGAACTTTATTATGAGCGAATTGGTCGTGAACTGGCTGACCAATATGGCGTTACAGTAGATGCCCGTGTAGCATCGGCAGACATCGGCACGATTGGGTACTTTAGCCGTGCGATGATTATCGACACGGTGGGACTGGTGACACCGGAACTGCGCCGTTATTATCCCAACCCGCCGGAACTGATTGCCGAAGGACAAAACTACGCCGTGCCGCCCCAGTTGATTCTGGATACGCAGCCGCAGTACTTTGTGACGATGGAAGCCTTTGTGCGGCTTGGGCTGGAACAGAACGCGACTTTTAATGCCGACTATGTGCTGCTGGACGAAATCCCGACGAACTTCTACGGCACCGGGATGCGGCTGTACGGGCGCAGAGAGGAGGTGCAGCCATGATTTCACGGCGAGAATGGCGCAGCGTTATCCTGTACGCGCTGCTGCTGGTGACGATGACGACGATTCCGTATCTGTTCGCCGCGAGTTTGCAGAACGATGAGACACACTTCAGCGGCTTTCTGCTCGGTCTGGAGGATGGCAACTCGTATCTGGGCAAGATGCGCATCGGAGCACGCGGCGAATGGAACTTCGCTATCTTCTATACCTCTGAAGTGCATGACAGCGCGCCGCTGACGTTTTTGCCCTACATCATTCCCGGTCAAATCGTGGGATTGTTCATCGCGCACGACAGCCCGGCGCTGACACCTGCCCTGATTCTCACGTTCCATATCATGCGCATCGCCGTCGATGTTCTACTGGTGCTGGTGACGTATCGCTTCATCGCGGAGTTTCTGCGCGCGCCGGGAACCCGCTTCACGGCGCTGCTGTTCGCTACGCTGGGCGGCGGCTTTGGCTGGATGCTGCTGCTGGCAGGTGGGCTGCCGCCGGAATGGTTCATTCCCGAAGGCTTCAGCTTCCTCATCCTCTATTATCTGCCGCACATCGCCTTAGCCCGCGCCACACTGCTGTGGAGCCTGCTGGCGCTGATATGGCTGCTTAAACGTGAGCCTGTAGGGGCGCAGCGCGCTGTGCCCCTACGGAAAAACCAAATTCCTTTACAACTTACTGCCGCCGCGTGCTGGATGATTACGGCGTTCAGCGTGCCGTTCTTTCTGGTGATTGTGTACTGCATCCTCGGCGCGTGGGGGCTGGCAGCATGGATTCGCACACGCAGCTTCCCCACCCGCTTATTCTGGCTGGTGGTTCCTCCGGCAGCGCTGACCCTGCCGCTGTTCGCCTATTATGCCTTCACCTTTACCCGCAATGCCGTGTTCAGCCAATGGACGGCGCAGAATACGCTGCCCTCGCCCTCGCCCATCGACTATCTGCTGGCCTATGCGGTGATCGGTGGGCTGGCGTTCGTGGGCGGGCGCTGGGCATGGCGCCGCAAGCGGCTGACGGTTCCATATATGCTGCTCATCGGCTGGGTGCTGATTGTGCCGATACTGGTGTATCTGCCGTTTATCATGGTGCAGCGGCGTATGGCAGAAGCCGTAATCGTCCCGTTGGCGATACTGGCGGCGGCGGGTCTGCGCCTTGTCGCGCGGCATTGGAAGGCGTGGCGGCGCTGGCGTATGGCGGTCATTGCCACGATGATTCCGGCATATGTTTTTTTGCTGGTAGTTGGCATGGCCTCGTCGCTACAGCGTTCTGCGCCCGTGTTCCAACCCACCGCCGAGATTGAGACGCTCAACTGGCTGAACACACAGCTTACACCGGGCGATGTCGTGCTGGCCGATTACAGCACAGGCAACGTCGTCGCGGCGTACACAGACGCGCGCGTTTTCGCCGGACATGGGCCGGAAACGCTGTTCGGCCCGGATAAACGGCGTGACATTCAACGCTTCTTCGCAGGCGAACTGACGCTAGATGAACTGCAAGCGCTGTACAGCGAAAACTATACGTTACAACCCGTGCGATACATTGTGTTTGGGCCGGTGGAACGACGGGCAGCAGCAGGCAGCGAGGCGTGGCGCAGCGGCCTCACACGCATCTACGCCGAAGGGGAGTACGAGATTTACGAGGTGCCGTAGGGGCGCTGCGTGCAGCCCCTACAGGAGATGGTTATTCAAATTCGTCCCAGATGGGACGCAGATAGACGAACAGCACAAAGGCAATCAGCACGCCGAGGCTGGCGCCGCCCCACGTCGCCGAACCCTGAGCGATGTTGACGATGGTCACAATCAGCGTGGCGATGCCCAAAGCATAGACGCCCCACTTTTTCCACTCCAGAATGGCGACAGCGCTGACGATGGCCACGACAAACCACGCCGTGTACAACGCCAGTTCTGCGCTGCTGATGTGCAGCGGAATGCTCTGAATGCCAAACAGCACGGCAGCACAATACACTGCCCCCAGCGCTGACACTATCGCGAGAATGATGAACAGCGCGGTTACCTGTGGATCACGTTTACGTTCGATGGGTTCCATATTGTCACCTCCTGCCCTATGATCAGCTTAGCGTGTAAGGGGCAGGAAGTGACAGTGGCAAACGTCACAGCGCCGTGTGATGTCCATCGCTGGACAACGCTAGAAATTGCAGGGTGTTTCCAGCGGCGGTTCCCACACGGGAACGCTGTCGGTGAACGATACGTCGGTATCGCGCAGCACGGCTATCTGCGCGTCTACATCTTCCGGCGACAGGAGAACATTACCCGCGAAGTATGCCCAATCGATCTGTTCAACATAGTCGCGCGGCTCAGACGAATCCATCAGCCCACCGTTGATGAACCACAGGTTGAAGTTCATCGACATCGGTACTTCGGGATAATACTCCCCGTCATGCGTGGCGAACGATTCCCCATCGACGTAGTAATGGGTTTCGCCGTCGCCAATCTGAATGACCAGCGTGTGCCAGCCATCAAAGCTGTCTTCCTGCGACTCGCTGGCGTTGTCGGCAATCCAGGGTTCAAGCTGGAACGTCTCCCAGGTTGTGGCGAAGAACACGCTGTCGGGCACACCCCAACCGCCATTGGGCAAATACTCAAAATCGAGTTCGCTGTAATCGGGGTCCATGTCATATTCCTGCGGGCTAATGAGGTAGAACGTCTGCACAACGTTATCGCCATCAGGGCCGACAGTTGGTTCATCGCTGAAACGCACGCGGGCGGCATAGGTCCCTTCGTAGAACTTGCGCTGCTGGCATACCTGCGTCTGATAAACCACATCGCCATCGGTTGAGGAAGTCATCTGCATCAGGCTGTTGGCCTCGGCGTCGGGGTCATCGACAAAGGTCACATTCTCGGCGCGCCACACGGCTCCCGGCACACCGGGCCAGCCGTCTTCCGTGCGCACCACCCAGCCGTTTTCCGTCAGCGCCGGGTCATCGTGTGCAGCGTAATCGAAGTCGTCAAACAAAAGCTGTTCCGGCAGCGGCACGGGCGTCGGTGTCGCGGCAAACGAGACACTGGCTACCGCCAGCACAGCCAACAAGCACAGCAAAAACATGATGTTACGGCGCATACAGCACCTCCACAGTCTAAAAATCTACTTGTGCAGGGAGTATAACGCGTACAAGAGTGGTTAGTAAGGGATAATTACTAACTGGTTTGGGGTGTTCCAGCAGGGGCGCGGCGATGGAGATATTTGTGAAACTAACGCTGTCTGTAGGGGCACAGCGCACTGCGCCCCTACAGAAGAAGGTTACCCAGCGGGAGTAGCCTCGGCGGTGGCTTCGGCGTCGCTGGAAGCGATAGCCACGAAGTTGATTTCCAGCCCGACTTCCTCGGTCACGTTGGCGACACCCGGCGCGTTAGGAATAGTCATGTTGTAATCAGGATACAGCACCTGTGTGGTGGCGCTGCCTTCCAGGCGTGTCTCGCTGACCGGAGTTACCGTTGCCTCGAAGGTGACTTCGTTGGTAGCGCCGTGTACGCTCAGATTGCCCGTAATCTGGAAGCTGAAGGTCTCGCCAACCGTCACCGTATCCGGCAAGCCGCTCAAGGCTGTTGTCACGAATTCCGCGTACTGAAACTCCGCACTGGTCGCTTCCAGAATGAAACGACGCAGCGCGCGGTTGCGCATTTCGTTGGGGGTAGCCATCCTGGCAAGGTCAATGCGAATCGCACCCAGTTCGGTATTCGCGGGAGTCTGGAAATCGACCAGCAAATCGCCCGCCACCTGATTCGTCTCGCCGACGACTTCCGTTGGCGTGCCAAATAGTTCCTCGTTGATGATAAAGCGCACATTAGACTCGTCCGGCACAATGCGGAACAAGGTACGGGTTTCATCCGTGTTGTTTTCGGCTTCCAGCGTCGGCGCGCTGACAGGTGTCGTAGAAACTCCCGAATCATCGGTCACGAGAAGGAAAATCCCAAAAATGATGGCGGCCAGGATTACGCCCAATATAGCAAATCCAACGCCAAATCTTACCCAGCGGTTCTGCATCATGCCTTCGCTCCACAACGATTGTCCATTAAAAACCCTCTGTATCATAACAAACAGAGGGCTAAGTTTACTGAACGGTTCCTGAGAAATTGCTGAATTACGATTCCGGTGTTGCGGCGGGTTCTGCGCCGGGCATGGTCATGCCTTCAACCACATACAGCACCATACCGCTGCCCGCTTCCGCGAAGGCCGAGTTCACCGAGACAACCCAGTTGCCATCGGCGTCCTGCGCGATGCCGTAGGGGAAGTTCAAGCCTTCAACCACAGGCGTAATACCCTCATCGCTGACCATCACCACGCTGCCGGACAGCGGATTAAAGCCCTGCTCACCGAGTCCGCTGGCAAACTGCACTGCGTACAGGTTGCCATCCTGACCAATCGCCACATCGGTGACCATCGTCAGCCCTTCATAGGTTTCGGCCAGCGCACCATCCACCCACTTTTCAATACGCGCGCCGCCCGTCGGGAAGGGGAAGCCTGTGAGGAAACCTACATAAATCGCGCCGTCGGCATCCACCGCCACAGAGGTTGGCACAGGTGCCGGGTTTTCGCCAGTTTCATCTACGGCCCACGCGGCGACAAGCTGCAAACCATCGGCTTCCGTCCAGCTTAACAACGAATTGGCGCTGGCATCCACGATGTACAGCGTACCATCAGGGCCAACGGCGATGTCCTGCGGGTTCGAGGCAAGGTCCTCGGTGCCATCCGGGTTATTTGCCTGCTCGAAGCCGTACACGTCAATCACGTTCTCAATTTCCATGCTGGCGAGGCTGATTTGCAGCACGCTGGCGGTGGGCGGCAGCCCTTCCGGCACATCGGCAGGCGCGGGGCCAAGCCCGGCCATCACCACCCAGGCATATTCATCATCGACCAGAACCGACGACACGCCTTCCGTCGCGAAGTCCGCGAAGGCGCTGGTCATTTCGGGCAGCAACACGCTTTGTTCCCCGTCAGCGGATACGGCGCTGACCTGTGCCGTGCTGCCGACCTGCACCGTACCGCCGACCATGCCCGGAACTTGGTTGTCGCCGCCTGTGCCTGCTTCAGCGATGTACAGCGTGCCATCCGGGCCAAAGGCAACGTGACGGGGGCCGTTCAACCCTGTTGCCAGAGGGGCACTCATGTCATCCTGGGCCATGACGGAAATCGTCAGCGCCAGACAGCACATCACCAGCAGTATCATTCCTAATTTGCGTACCATACGTACTCCTTTAATGATTTTCAATTCATCAGCGCTTCAAAAAATGAAGCGGCATGTTGAACATAAAGGTAATTCCTCGTGCCAACCCATCACGCTGCGCAAGCGCGGATTCAGCACATGGAGTACAATAGCGTGAATAGCTTAGCATAAATCTGAACATTTCCTGACAAATTGCTGAATGCGCTGCGGTGTTCCAAACGGGAAACGGTGTTCATTACGTCGTCGAACTCTGAGTGAAAACGCACAGCAGCGACATGACAAGCCACCGATTTTTCATACGGATTTAGAACGGACAGGCGCATGACACGATGTTAATGTTCTGTTATGCTATTTAAAGAGTAACGTGATAAGTCATTGGAGATTGGCGTGGACGATACGTTCCAACGCGAAACTCGCCGCGTTCTGCGATTGATACAGGATCATCTGTATCAGGTACACGCAACATTAGGGGCCGTCAAAGAAGATCTGGGGCTGGTCGAGGTTATCCATCATCCCTCTAACACACTCCCTGACCTGAATTACATTACGCCGCGCCGCAAGACAGCATGGGTCTCTGGCCATGATATTGAGATGGGCATTGAGTACATGCGCAAGATCGAGCGCACGCCGCGCGTGCAGTACATCGAAGGTTTATTCCCGCCGCTGTTTGCGCGCACGCTGACCGGGCTGGGACTGGAAGCCGAGCATGAAATCCCGCTGATGGTGTACAAGCGCGGTGGTTTCAACGATGTCAAACCGCCGCCGCTGATTCCGCCGGATAAACCGGATGGCGTCAGTCTGGAACGGGTCAGCGACCAGCGCGGCATCGAAACATGGTGGTACGTCTGGCGTAATGCCTTTTATGATGTGCTGACTCTGGGCGTGGAGCCGCTGGTGGTGGGCCGTGATATGGCCGCGCTTCAGCTTGGGCAGCAGGTGGACATCCTGATGCAGCGTTATACCTTCCCCATTGGCGTGGCACGCATCAGCATCCAGAAGGAAACGGCGCATCTGGTGGGACTGGCCCTGATGCGCGAGAACCGCACCCCTGAACTGATAAAACTGCTTCAGCTTGCCGCCATGCAAGCCGCGTTTGAAGTGGGCTGTGACATTGTGTTTGCCCCCGGTGAAACCGAAGAAGACCGCCGCATCTGCCGCGAACTCGGTTTTTCCGACCTTGGCAGCATGGTTTGTTACATCGCGAAAGAGGAAAGCGGTCTGGAAGATAAACATGGCGTCGTCCTTTCACAGCCTATACTTACCCTCCGCTGACCGTCTGGCAGTTATCAGCAGCTTGCAGCAGGGGCTGTCTGCGCTGGGGTATACAACGTTTGACCCCTTTGCTTTGATTCCGGGAAAATCCTATATGCACGCGGTGCGGCTGTTCGTCGCACCTGTGACCAACGGCTGGATTCGCGTCATCGGGGAAGCTGACGAACAAGTGCTGCCGACGCTGTCACAGCAGGGCTTGTGTCTCGCACTCACGTTAAATGGCAGTGAGGCGGCGATTGCCGTTTACAGCGGCGGCGCGATTGTCGATGGCGAAAGTGCGTTAGCCCCATACATCGCGCCGGGACGCACGCGTGATGATCTGCACGCTGCGCTGACAGCGAGTGAAGCCCAACTGCGCGCTTACAAAAGCGACTCGCTGCCTCTGGATGCGCTGTCGGGTGATTTGCAGTCGCTTGCCGGACAGGTGGACATGAAGCAGGCGAATTCAATGTTCGCACGCCTCAGTGGGCAGTTGATGAAGAAGACAGGCGGCGACAAAGGCGAAGCGGCTGATCTGCTGAAAAGCGGCGCGGAATGGGACAGCAGCGGCGGCAAACGCCTGCGCGCGTTGATGTCGTGCCTGAGCGTGGCGGAGAACTGGCGCGAACCGGATTTCGTCAGCCTGCGCGATGCCTACCAACTGCACATCCGCCGCCAGCGCCTGCCCAATGCACGCCTGTATCCGGGCGATGCCGAGACGATGGCACTCGTCCCCAATGCGCTGGACTATACACCGGTCTATGCGGGACGGGATTAAGAAAACCTGTTCCTTTCTTGAAATATTCTCCCTTAAAGACTGTTATAATAAGGTATACAAATTTGCTGACAGCTAGTACGGAGTAAACCGTGTCTGCACAAGATCGTGTGCGGTGGGATGGGGTCTATCAGCAGCGTAACGGGCGCTATCCGGTGCCTGACCCGCTGCTGTTTGAATATACCCTGCCGCTGGAGTTGTACACGGATAAGGAAATCGAACGGCGCGCGCTGGATTTGGCGTGTGGTGTCGGGCAGAACGGCTTGTGGCTGGCGTCGCAGGGGTACATCGTTGATTTAATGGACATCAGCCGCGTGGCGCTGATGCGTGCCCGCAGCGAGATTGAGCGCCGCCGTCTGCATAATATCAATCTGCTGCAAGTTGACCTGGACGGCGTGCGTCTGGCGCGGCACAACTATGATCTGGTGTGCGTCTTCCGCTACCTGCGGCGTGAAATGTTCCCACAGTTGGCGGCCAGCGTGCGCCAGGGTGGACGTATCGTTTACGAGACTTTCAACCTGCGTTATCTGGACGAGGTCCCCGGTTTTAACCCGGCATTTCTGCTTGAACCGGGCGAAATTGCCTCACACTTTGTCGGCTGGGACATCCTGTACTGCGACGAAGACCATGTGACCACGCAGTTTGTAGCTCAAAAGCCCGGCAGTTAATTAACGCTAGATTCACTTTCCCCCTATGCTATAATCGCGTGTAATATTCGTCATACGCGAGGATTTATCATGCAGCCCTCTCCTTCCGCAGCCCATTCTGCGGTTCATACCGAGAAACTGACGCTGACCGTTGTCATCCCCTGCTACAACGAAGTCCACACCATCGGGCAGATTTTGCCGCGTGTACTGGAAATTGATCTGGTAAACGAAGTGATTATCGTGGATGATGGCTCGACGGATGGCACGCGCGATGTGCTAAAGTCGATTGAAGCAGAAGGCAACCCAGTTGTGCGCGTCATCTATCGCGAACAGAATGGTGGCAAAGGGGCAGCGCTGCGTACAGGCTTCGAGGCGGCGAAATGTGACGTTATCCTGATTCAGGACGCAGATTTAGAATATGACCCACGTGATTATCCTATCCTGATGAAGCCGTTGGAAGAAGGCATTGCCAAAGTCGTCTATGGCTCGCGCTTCCTCGGCGGGCCACGCAAGGCGATGAATTTCTGGAATATGGTCGCCAACAAAATCCTGACGCTTTCGACCAACATCCTGTACAACGCCATCCTCAGCGATATGGAAACCTGCTACAAGGTCTTCCGCGCTGAGGTCGCCAAAAATATGGTGCTGCGCGCGCGTGGCTTCGAGTTCGAGCCGGAGTTTACGGCGAAGGTGCTGAAGCAGGGCATCCGCATCTACGAAGTTCCGATTTCCTACAACGGGCGCGAGTGGGATGAAGGCAAGAAAATCAAATGGCACGACGCCCCAAAAGCCCTATGGGCGCTCGTTAAATACCGCTTCGTTGATTAATCATCCGTAGGGGCGCAAGACATCGCGTCCCTACAACATCCCATCTTCTATGAAACTACCCCGTCCCATTCTGATTGCGGTGGCTCTCGCCGGGCTGCTGGCGCTGGCGCTGGCGTTCGATGTGTCGCCCTGGCTGCGCGGCGGTTTCGGCTGGCGCTGGACCTATGACACCATCGCTCTGCCGCGTGCCCTGCCGCTGCTGATTGCTACCGTCATTTACATCGCTATCGCCTATCGACTGCTGACACGCACACAAGGCGTCATGCCGCTGCTGTTGTGGGCGATGCTGGCGGCTGCCCTGCTGCCGCTGTGCGTGATCTGGCTGCGCTCCAACGATGCGCTGTTTGAGTTGTTCGCGCGCACCGCGTCGGGACTGCCTACCGGACAGCACCTGACCGCCGCACAGTTGGGATGGGATGCTCCCGAATGGCGCGATTGGATGGGCTACGTCGCCCGCCCAGAACTTGCTGCCAGCCACATCGGCGTCGCGCCGCCCGGCCTGCCGCTGTGGTACAACCTGCTCAATCACTTTTTTGACACCGTGCCCGCGCTCGGTCAGCCGTTGTTCCGTGCGCTGCTGCCCTACCAGTGTGCTAACTACAACCTGCTGGATTACACGCCCGGCGAATGGGCCTCGGCATGGTTCGGCGTGCTCATGCCGCTGTGGTCGGCGTTTAGTGTTATACCCCTGTACGCTGCCGCGCGCCGCCTGAACAAGGATATGGCGCGTGCGGTGTCGCTGTGGTTTCCGTTGATCCCTTCGCTGCTGATGTTCTCCGGCACATGGAGCACGTTCTACCCCTTCATGATGCTGTGTGTCTTCTGGGCGCTGCTGGCAGGACTTCAGCCCAGGTCGAACGTTCCCTCCTCCCACTCCCTGAAATCGGGGAGGGGGCTAGGGGGTGGGGTGTTGTATTTCCTGCTCGCCGGTTTTTTCATGGGTGTGGCGCTGTTCATGAACTACACCTTCATTCCGCTGTTGGGTGTGGTCGGGCTGTACACGCTGCTCTACTATCTGATGGTGGAACGCCGCCAGTCGAACCCGCCGCCTTTTTATCGCCCTGTCCTCGTCGGCCTCTGGTTCGGGATCGGCATGGCAGTCCCCTGGGTACTGTACTGGCTCTACAGCGGTGACGCACCGTGGGAAGTCATTCGCGCTTCGCTAGGATTGCACCTCGACCTTGACCGTCCTTATCTTCCCTGGGTCTTCATCCACTATTGGGACTGGACGATGTTCAACAGCTTCGTGCTGATGCTGGTGGGTTACTTCGGCTTGTGGCGCTGGCTGCGCAAGCGCGAAGGCACGCCGCCTGTGCTGACGCTGGCGCTGTTCGCGACGGTGATTTTCCTCGCGCTGAGTGGCACAGGGCGCGGCGAGGCGGGGCGTGTGTGGATGCCGTTTACGCCTTTTGTGCTGCTGGCGGCGGCAGAAGGCTTGCCGCGTCTGGTCAGCGGCGATTGGAAACGTTCATGGCTGGCGCTTACGCTGGCGCACGCGGCGGTGATGCTGGTGCTGGCGATTTTCCTCAACGTCATGTCGCACGATTTTGTACCAACTCCACTTGCGCCTGTGCCCGCTGACCATCTGCAAACCGCCGACGCGACCTTTGCTGCTGCTAACGGTGACAGCTTCCGGCTCGAAGGCTGGAACGCACAAGTCGCAGGCGATACCCTGACGCTGCAATTACGCTGGTCAGGAATCACGCAAAGCACGCAGGTCTATTTCTTCAGTGCGCTGCTGGTCGCGCCCGATGGCACGACCTACAACACAGGCGTATGGCAGCCCGGCGGCGCGGTGGTTCCGGCGGACAGCGATCAGGATGCGCGCGGCACTTTCCCCACGACCTGCTGGCTGCCCGGCGCGGTCATCGGTGACAGCGTGACGCTTGCCCTGCCTGCGGATGCGGCCAGCGGTGACTGGTGGATCAGCCTCGCGGCGTATGGGGATAATGCTGCGGCTGATGGCCGTTTGATGGTAACGCTGCCCGACGGTGCGCAGGACTCGCAGGCTGGCTTAGGCCCCGTTCAGGTGCCGTAAATCTGGCGCAGTTTGGCGATGACCCCATCCATATCATTGACAAGGTGGATTCTGTCGAGCCTAAATTCCTGCGCGTGCTTGTAAACCAGATAGCGGCTGCTCGTTGACCAGTGCTTTAAGTAGCCCTGCAAGCTGCGTCCGGTTTCGGTATCGGTGACCGCGCCCTCGGTGTCGATCATGTAATCGAGATCAATTTGCAGGATGAAATGCTGCCCACGCTGCGCCGCACCCAACGCCGCCCAGCCGCTTTCCGCCAGTGAAGTAAAGGCCGCGCTGGTCTTGTTGATCACTATCACAATCGTTTCGCAGTGGGCCATCAGTTCAGCTTCGCGATCTCCATAGATCGTTGTCCAGCCTGTCGGCGCAACCGGGTTATAATAAGTGATGCCGTATTCCTCCAGCACGGGGATAATATATTTCTCGCGCCAGCCGCCGCTGATAGAGCCAAACAACACGACACGCGGATATTCAGTCATTGTCCCTTCCCCGACATCTCAACAGTCTGGGCTATTTTTACCCCCTTTCGACCAAAATTGCTTATCATAGCGCTGTGGAACTGATGAAGCGGCTGTGGTGTCATTACTTGTACTGAAAGTTTTTCAGGAGAAGAATGCTAATGAAAACACAACATCTTAAGCACGCTGTCGCCGTCACCTTACTGCTGCTGTCGTGGGGCGTCCTTTTTTTCCTGTGGATGCTGCTGACCGAACTCATCCTTGTCCCCTGGGACACGGCCATTGAGCGTCCAGAGGTAGGCACGCTGGCACGCACTGTCAACGATTTCTTCGAGGCAGCGCCCGGCGCTTATATCCTGCCGACCATCGTCCTTGCGCTGAGTCTGTGGCTGACGTTTCCGGCACTGCGCCGCCGCCTGACCACTGCCTACAGCTTCGCGGCGATTAATTTCGCCTGTGTCGGGCTGTGCATTATCTTTTTTACCTTCTCCGCGCTCATCAACAATAACCTGCTGTTCCCCTATCCGCCTGTGCTGTATGACCCGAACTACATCGGCTATCACCGTTCTGCGCTTCCCGGTCTCGTGGCGCTGGCAGTGCTGATGGGCTGGCTGTTGTGGCAGCGCCGCATTCGTGATGCCAATCTGCGCATGGCGTAATCTTTGTGCTCATTCACCGGGTATCTGCTGGTATCATGAAGGTAGACGAGACCAGCAGTTCACAGGTGAGTGGCACTCATGCTTCTGAAATACTTTTATCACAAAGCATTAGCGCAGGCGTCGTACATGGTGGGTTGTCAGGCAACAGGCACCGCCGTCGTTATCGACCCCGCGCGCGACATCACGCCCTATCTGCAAGCCGTTGAAGATGAGGGCTTGCGCATCACCCACGTCACTGAAACCCACATTCACGCTGATTTCGTCAGCGGCGCGCGCGAGCTGGCAGCGCACACCGGCGCGGCACTGCTGCTTAGTGACATGGGCGGCGCGGACTGGCTGTACCGCTTCGAGCATACGGCGCTGCGGGATGGCGACAGTTTTTTGGTCGGCAACATACGTTTCGAGGTCATGCATACCCCCGGACACACGCCCGAACACATCGTCTTCATTCTCACGGATACGGCAGGTGCGAACAAGCCGATGGGCATTTTCACGGGCGACTGTCTGTTCGTCGGCGATGTCGGGCGACCTGATCTGCTGGAAGAAGCGGCAGGTATCGCCAACACGCGTGAACCCGGCGCGCGCCAGCAGTTTCACAATCTCCAGCGCCTCAAGACACTGCCGGATTACCTGCAAATCTGGCCGGGACACGGCGCGGGCAGCGCTTGCGGCAAAGCACTCGGCGCGATTCCCAGCAGCACGCTCGGCTATGAAAAGCTGTTTAACGCTGCCTTTCAAATCGCCGACGAAGACGACTTTGTGCGCTGGTTGCTCGATGGTCAGCCGGAAGCGCCGCGTTACTTCGGGCAGATGAAACTGGTCAACCGCGCGGGTGCGGCGCTGCTCGATACGCTCACGCAGCCGCTGCGCCTCGACCCTACGCTGCTGCCGGATGTGCAGCGTTCCGCGCTGCTGCTTGATACCCGGCACGGCGACCACTTCGCCCGCACGCACATTCCCGGCACGCTCAACGTCCCGGCAACCTCCAACAGCTTCAGCACTTACGCAGGCTGGTACATCAACTACGCGCAGCCCACCTATCTCATCGCCGACGAAAACGACGCGCCGCGTATCCTCAATGAACTGCGTGCCATCGGCGTTGATAACATCCCTGGCTACTTCACGCCTGATGTTGCCGAAAGAGGCAGGGCGAAAATCCTTCAACTCAGTGTCGAGGAAGTGGCCGCCGCGCAGCCCTACATCCTCGACGTGCGTAACAGGAGCGAGTACGAGGAATGCCACATCCCCGGCGCTGTCCATATGTCGATGGGCTATGTACCGCGCCGCATCGACGAACTCCCGCGCGACACACAGATTGTCATGCACTGCGGCAGCGGCGTGCGTTCGATGATTGTCGCCAGCCTCCTGCAAGCGCGCGGCTTCAACGTCGCGGACATGCGCGGCGGGATTGATGCGTGGAAAGCGGCGGGGCTGCCTGTCACCACTTAGAGCGCAGCGCCCCGCCACGTTTTTCCCAAGTGCCCTTGTTTTCCCGCCTCCGTGCTCTCTGCGTCTCGGTGGTTCAACTCTCCTCTGTCCTCTCTTGGGGAACTTGGCGTCTTGGCGGTTCACACTTTCTGCTTTCCTTTCTTTGCGTCCTTTGCGCCTTTGCGGTTCAATATCCTTGTATTTTACCCATCACTTCTTACTTATCACGCATCATTTAAAACTGCATGTGGATACTTCAGTACACCCGTGAAATCCTAACCCGCCACTTCCTGCTGCGCTGGACGCTGGCGAATGCGCTTGGCTGGGCGCTTGGCTTGCTGCTGGCGCTGACGTTAGGCGTTAGCCTCGGCCAGTGGCTTGGAATGCCGCTGCTCTCGCTCATCCTCAGCGGCACGCTGGCGGGGGTAGTCGTCGGCGCGTTTCAGCGTCTGGCGCTGCGCGGTGAAGTCACCCAGCGCTGGGTCAGCATGAGCGCGCTGGGGGGATTAATCGGCGCATTTCCGGCGTTCGTGCTCAGCTTTACGCTGCTGCTGCGTTGGGAGCTTGGCGCGGCGCTGATGGGCAGTGCTTTCGCGGCGGTGCTGGCTGCCGTGCAGTGTGCCGCGCGCAGCGACAGGATGCCGCCGCCAGCCGCCTGGATCGTTACCAATGCCTTCGCGGGCTGCCTGTGCGGGGCATGTTCGGTGGTTGCCGCGCTGCCCATCCTGCCGTTGATTTGTTCAGCAGGCCCACCGCTGTTTGGCTTAATCACCGGCCTGCTGATCGTACGGGCGCTGCGTGACGACTCCTAGAACACGGGCTGTACGGCTCTCGTTGGGCAGTGCTAGAATGCGCCCGTTGTGTCAAGAACCTTAGGAGGGATGCTATGGGGGACACGCAGACAGCAACCAGGTACTCATTCTGGTTCACCGTCGTTGTCGGGGTATTTATCACCTGTCTCATCACGGCCAACATCGCAGCCGTCAAAATTCTCGATGTGGGCGGCATCGTTTTTGACGCGGGCACACTGGTGTTTCCGCTGAGTTATATCACGGGCGATGTGCTGACCGAAGTCTACGGCTTTCGTCAGGCACGCAAAGTCATCTGGCTGGGTTTCATCTGCAACCTGATCACCGTCATCAGTATTTCATTAGGGCAGGTCATGCCCGGCGCGTCCTTCTGGGAAGCGCAGGCGGCTTACGAGCGCATTCTGGGTTATACACCGCGCCTGCTGATTGCATCGTTTATCGCCTATCTGATCGGGGAATTCGCCAATTCGCTGGTGCTGGCTAAGATGAAGGTCGCGACAAAAGGGCGGCACCTGTGGGCGCGTACTATTGCCTCAACCATCGTGGGGGAAGGGCTGGACTCGCTGGTGTTCACGCTGATTGCCTTCCTCGGCACAGTGCCACCGGAGTCGATGGTCGCGCTGGTGATGACGCAGTGGATTTTTAAGAGCGTCTATGAGGCGCTGGCGACGCCGCTGACCTATGTGGTGGTCAACTTCATCAAGCGCAAGGAAGGCATTGACACCTACGACACGGCGATTTCGTTTAATCCGCTGTCGCTGGCCGATTAGGGATACGTCCATTATCAATCGACGTGATCAGTGTTGATGCCGAGAGCTGATAACGGTTTGCTGACCGCTTATTACTGCCGCGTATGTTCTGCCGTCACGCTGATGGCGATGCCGCCGCGCACCGAAAAATCCATGACGACGCGGCACCAGTGCGGGTCAAGCGCCGCCACGAGATCATCCAGAATCACGTTGGTGACATGTTCGTGGAAAATACCTTCGTTGCGGAACGACCAGACGTACAGCTTAAACGACTTGCTTTCGACCACCTTCTCGTTGGGGATATAGTCAACGGTCAGCGTGGCAAAATCCGGCTGTCCGGTCATCGGGCAGATGGCGGTGAATTCGTCCGTCACCAGCCGCACATTGTAGCGGCGGTTGGGATGGTGGTTGGGGAAGGTTTCAAGCTGGCGTGAGGGCTGTGTTTTGCCCTGTCCCAGCAGGCTCAGGTCTTGCAGGTCTTCGGGTGTGGTCATGTCAGGAGTCCAGTTCACTTAACATTGGATGGGCATTGTAGTTCACGTCAGAGGGAAATCAAGTCGGGAGTGGATGGGAGTCGAACCCACCGCAGCCTGCTCGTGGCAACCTGCCGCCGATTTTGAAGACCGGGGCATCCACCGGGACACAGCCACCCCCACGCGGCATTATACTATGTTATAGTCTAAAGGATAGAGTATGGGATTGCTGGTCATAGGCGCGGGCGGACATGGCAAAGTCGTGATGGACATTCTGCTTGGGAATCATGAGATTGTATTGGGCTACGTCGATGATGATGAGACTACATGGGGCAGTATCAGACTGAATCAGCCTGTGTTGGGTGCAGTGGAACGATGGCGCGAATTCAACGCTTCAGGCTTAGTGATGGGCATCGGCAGCAGCCGCGTGCGTAAAACTCTCGTCGAAGGGCTTGGTGTAGACGCCCCCTGGGAAAGCGCCGTCCATCCGTCCGCCACTTCCGTCGCGCCCTCAGCACAGCTTGGCACAGGGGTCGTCATCGCCGCCGGAGCCATCGTCAACCCGGACGCGGTCATCGGCGACTTTGCCATCATCAACACAGGCGCAACCGTAGATCACGACTGCATCATTGGCCGCTATGCCCACATCGCGCCGGGTACCAATCTGGGCAGGCACTGTGCGCGTTGGTGACGCGACGCTGTTGGCGCTGGCGCGCATCATCCCCGGTCAAACGATTGGCGCGGGCGGTCATTGGTGCAGGCGCGGTGGTGATCTGCAGCGTGCCCGATGGCGTCACGGCGGTAGGTGTGCCCGCGCGCTGGCCTACGGAATCACCCGATGGCTCAGCATCTCGTTAACCAGTTTGACGAGGCGGCGCAGTTCGTCTTCCAAATCCTCGGTGATACCTTCCTCGATCACGGCTTCGCGGAACAGGTCTCGCGCCTCCCGCAGTTGAGCGTGCCCCTGCCGCAGCCGCGAGAGTCCAGCACGCAGTCGGGCGCGCGCTTCGCGGTTGGCAGGGCTGGAGGTGTAATCGCTGAAGTCCCAGCCGTGTTTGGCGGCCACGCGATGCAGCCCAATCACGAAATCGTCGGCGCTCTCGATCTGCTGGGCGGCACCCGCTTGCAGCAGTTCTTTGATGCCTGCGCTTAAGGTTGGCTCCACGCCGAAATCCAGTTCGGTGACTTCCTGATAGCGGCTTTCGGCTTCCTCACGCGTGCCGGGCATTGGGCGCAGGTTCATCTTGTAAGGCGACATACCTGTAAACAGTGGATAGAGCACGCCGACACACAGGTTATGAATGTCCATGCGGAAGTGCTGGCTGTGCTGGCTCAGGTCTCCTTCAAGCTGGCGCGAACTGTTGAGGTCGATAATCTGAAGCTGTGTGCCATCCCAATAGACGTGTTCCAGCTTGTGATCCATGTAGACAATGCCTTGCCGATGTGACAGCCGCAGCGTTTCGCCAAATTGTAAGGCCAGCGCGAGGCCTTCTTCAGTGGGCAGACGCCAGCGCACGTTGGGTTTATCAGGGCGCATCAGGTACAGCAGATTCAGCGTGCGCGGCATGTAGGCCAGCGCCAGATAGGGACGCCAGCCTTTTTCGCCGTAATCGGGCATGGACTGGACGAACGATGGCACATCATGGCGGAAGGACACAATTTCGCCGCCTGCTGGAACCTCGCCTGTCGCAGAAAGATAACCACAATCTAACAGATTGACGATTTGTGGGCTGGACGCCAGCCGCGACAGCAGCAGCGCCTCGTTGGCAAACGCGCGATATTCCCAGCGTAAATCACCGTTGGGCGACAGGTGTTCAGGGCGCAGCACCTTGAATGCGATGATTTGCCCGCTGCGTAAATCGCGCGCTTCCAGCACCCGCGCATAATGTCCGAGGGCGAAGGTGTCAATAAACTGGTCGATGTGGTATAGCTCTGCGAGATTATGCATGGTTAGGATATCCCTACCAATTTGGGATAAATTTGGGATAAAGGACTACTGTACCATATTTGGACATATTCAGAGAGGCAAAATTTTAACCAATTTGGATTGCTTGTTACTATTGATTTGGCATACGATAGAGAAGGCAAACAGTGCAATTTTGTTACCCTGCTTGCATGAAGTTACTTGTTCTGTAGAATTAGAGTAACACAATGTTGCTGAGGAGAGACCGCGATGATCGGTCCAGAGCATGGAATTCGCCTACGTGGAAGCGCCCGTTCAGACACTGGACAGGTGCGCGAAAACAATGAAGACAATGTACATCTCTGGACACAGGATGATCTTGTGTTGGCGATTGTTGCTGATGGTATGGGGGGCGCGGTAGCCGGCGAAGAAGCCAGCCGCATCGCTGTCGAAACCATTCAGAAAAGTTTGCCGCCAGGGGATAAAATGCTCAATGGTCTCGATCAGGATGCTGTCTCGGACAAACTGGTCGATATTATCCGCAGCGCCAATATGAATATTGTGCAGCGCGCGTTGTCGTTTCCCGAACTGCGCGGCATGGGCACCACCATCACGCTGGCTTTGGTTCGCAACACACAGGTCACCATTGCTCATGTAGGCGACAGCCGCGCTTACCAGATTGACGGGCATGATGGCTCGATTACCCAGA
Organism: Anaerolineae bacterium; assembly: GCA_046328675.1. GTDB lineage: Bacteria > Chloroflexota > Anaerolineae > Aggregatilineales > Phototrophicaceae > JACAER01. Next base: position 27,229 of record JAXLWC010000041.1, on the reverse strand, counting down.
TTACGTCTGATCACAGTTTTGTCGAAGCGCTGCTTGCCGCAGGTCATATCACCCGTGAACAGGCTGAAGACCATCCCATGCGTAATGTGCTTTATCGCGCACTGGGACAGTCTGAAGAAATTGATGTCGATTTGTATTTTCAGCGTTTGCACATCGGGGATCGTCTTGTTTTATGCTCGGATGGACTAACACGCCATCTCAAGCCGGAAGAAATCGCACAGTTGGCATTGGGGGATGAAAACCCGGAAGTCATCAGCCAGAAACTGGTAGACCTCGCCAATAAGCGCGGCGGTGAAGATAACGTCAGTGTGATTGTCGTCAAGGTTGAAGAAACCGAAGAAAGCAAACAGAAGTCCGCACAGTCATCGACCTATGATGACGATGAAGACACCGTTTTCCTCGATAAAAAACGCCCCTTTACCCCAGAATCGCGTGCATCACTGGACGATACGCTAGTCGGTGAGCGCCGCGACGTACCACGTTTTAAAATTTCTTATGCTAGCGGAGAAGGACACGATCCGTTCACGCCAAGCCAGTAGGCTTTGATATTCCCATGTTAAGCTCATTGCGCCGCATCTTTTTCGGCTGCCTGTTACTCATCGTCATTCCTCTGTTGTTGTTCGCCAGCAGCCAGCACGTTCTAGCCTTCAATGCCTTAGGGTCTGAATTTCTCGTCAACACCACGACAGCCAATCAGGAGTCCATGCCTGCCGCAGCGATGAATGGCAGCGGGAATTTTGTCATCGCCTGGCAAAGTGAGAGTCCTTCCGGCAGCCGGAACATTATCGCCCAGCGCTACAATGCCAGCGGCGCGGCCCAGTTTGGCGAGTTTCAGGTCAATGGCGCGACGCTGCTGCTGCCGCAAACCCCTGTGGCGGCGATGGATGCGGCGGGTAACTTCGTCATTGTGTGGGCTGGCCGAACACTCGACCAACTTAGCACGATTATTCAGGCGCAGCGCTATAGTGCCGCCGGACTTCTTCAGAGGTGGGGCGATTACTGTAGCTGTCTTCGTGCTGGAGACAATCAAAAGCCGGGCGTCATGATGGATGCCTGGGTGATTTTGTCATCACCTGGCAGCGAGAACTCTGCCGGATGTTGATGTTTATGCGCGCCGTTACAACGCGTTGGGCGCGGCACAGGGCACGGCCTTTCTGGTTCACGCGGCCAGCACAGAAGAACAGTCTTCTCCGCGTGGCGATGGCTGCCACAGGCAACATCATTGTCTGGACGCATCAGTGTCGATCACCGATTACGACGTTTACGCGCGGCATTTTGATGCGGCAGGCGCGGCACTTTAGTGCTGCCTTCCGTAATCGCGCAGCTACAGGTATCCAGGGCCATCCGGCGGTTACGTGGATGATGCGGGGCGATATGTCGTGGTTTGGCAGGGGGCTGGTGCTAGCGACAGCGCCGGAATCCATGCCCAGCGTTTTGATGCTGCTGATGTCGCACAAGTGTTATTCGTCAATGGCACGACCATCGCTACAGAATGCTGCTTATGTCACAATGAGCGGCGACGGCAATTTTCTGGTGACGTGGGAGCACGATACCAACACCTATACACACACGCATGTATGACGCGGCGGGCGTGCCGCTGTCTATCGAAATGATGGTAAACGTCGTAACAACGGGCAGTCAGGGGTTCGCGACAGCTATCAACGCTACAGGCACCCATGCGATTATCGCCTGGACATACGATGGGGTGCAGGCCAGCGCCCCGATGTTTATGCCCACCGCTACAGCATTGATGTGCCTTCGCCGATACCAACGGTGACGCCGGTACCGACGCTTAGTACGTTTACGACTACTATCAGCGAGAACGAGTTTTACGACGCATTTGAAGTACAGCGCGCGTCGTTCCCGGTATCGCGCAGGGTATCCCCGATTTTGTGCCCGGTGCGATTGACCTGACGATTCGCCTGAGCGCTGGCGAGGTTGGGGTGGTTCGGGTGAATATGAGCAGCGCCGATGGCTTTATCAATGTAATACAGCACTATCAACGGCTATGGCAGCGCGGTCTCGCAGGACTACATCATGATCATCAATCGTGATCTGGCGCTGCTGCTGACGCAAACGCTTGACGCGATTCTCGTTGGCGCTTCGGCGCTGGCCAGAGAATGTCGAAGGCGTCGCACTTGATAACGGTGTGATGACACCCAATGCGATGCTGTCGCGGATTTTTTGTTTGTGCTCATCTGATTCGCCCGAGCAATGCTGCATCGCTGGCAGCAGCGTTTTACAGTTTGCCCCTGCCGCTTTTATAATGAGTGTGCAAATGTTCAATCAACAGGGCACTCCATGTCTATCCTCACGACATTTAATGTAAGCAAGGAATTCGGGCCAGAAGAAATATTCAGCGGTATCACGGTAGAAGTTCCGCACAAGGCGCGGGTTGCCCTTGTCGGGCCGAACGGCGCGGGTAAAACCACACTGCTCAATATCCTCTATGGCAGCGAACCGCCAACCTCCGGCAATTGTGACGCGCGCACGCGGGATGCGCATGGGTTTTCTGCCACCAGCGCCCGGAACGAAGGCGAACACACGGTGTACGAAGAACAGATCAGCGGCCTTTGCTGATTTAATCCGCTTGCAGGACGACATCAGCCACCTCGAAACGCAGATGGCGTCCAGCGGCTCCACCGACCAAGAACAGTTGAAAACCTACGGCGAACTGCAAGAAGAATTCGAGCGCATGGGCGGCTACACCTACGAAAGCCGCATCCGCATGGTGCTGCAAGGCATGGGCTTCGCGCCGGAAGAATATCACAAACCGCTGAACGTACTCTCCGGCGGGCAGAAGACTCGCGCGCTGCTGGCACGTCTGCTGCTGCAAGCGCCGGATGTGCTGCTGCTGGATGAACCGACCAACCATCTGGACATCGATGCGGTGGAATGGCTGGAAAAATTCCTGCGGGATTTCCCCGGCGCGGTGATTGTCGTCAGCCATGACCGCTACTTCATGGACACCGTTGCCAGCACCGTCTGGGAACTGGATTTCGGCGAACTGGCGACCTATCGCGGCAACTACAGCCATTATTTGCAGCAGCGCGGCGAGCGCTACGAACGGCTGCAAAAGGAATACGAAGCACAGCAGGCGTTCATCGCCAAGGAAGAAGAATACATTCGCCGCAATATCGCCGGACAAAACACCAAACAAGCGCAGGGACGCCGTACACGCCTCGAACGGCTGAAGCAGAACCCTGAACGTTACGGGCTGGTCAAACGCCCGCACGCGCGTCAGAGCATGAAGCTGAGGCTAAGCAGCAGCGGACGCAGCGGTGACCGCGTGCTGTACAGCAAAGGACTGGTTGTGGGGCACGAGGCGCATAAGCCGCTGTTTAAGGTGCCGGACATCGCGCTTTTACGCGGCGAAACGGCGGCGCTGATCGGGCCGAACGGCGTTGGCAAAAGCACCTTCCTCAAGACTGTGCTGGGGCAGCTTGCCCCGCTGGCAGGCGAAGCGCACCTTGGCGCGGCGGTGGAGATTGGCTACTTCGCGCAGGCCCACGAGTCGCTTGACCCCAAAAAGACCATCCTTGACGAACTGCTGAGCGTCAAGAACCTGCTGCTGAGCGAAGCGCGCGATTATCTGGCGCTGTATCTGTTTCAGGGCGATGATGTTTACCGTCAGGTGAGCACACTCTCCGGCGGCGAACGTGGGCGGCTGGCGCTGGCAAAGCTGGCGCTGGCGGGCGCGAACTTCCTGCTGTTGGACGAACCAACGAACCATCTCGACATTGTCAGCCAGGAGATTTTACAGGACGTGCTGGACGAGTTTACGGGCACGATTCTGCTGGTGAGCCATGACCGCTACCTGATTGACCAACTGGCGACGCAGGTGTGGGCGGCGCGGCCCGGCACGCTGGAAGTGTTCAAAGGGACTTACGCCGAGTTTGTCGACGCCCGCGACAAGGCTGAACAGGCTGCCGCCGCGCGCGAACTGGCAGAGCGCAACCTCGCCCGCGAGAAAAGCAACGGCGCAAAGACCGCCGCCAAAAAACACGGGCTGAATCCCTATCAACTCCAAAAGAAGGTTGCCGAAGTTGAGGAGATGATTCACAAGCTGGAGACACGCCAGCAGCAGCTCACCAGCGACATCGAACGCGCCAGCGCGAAGGGCGACGCCATGTGCGTTAGCCAGTTGGGCGCGGAATACACACAGGTCGAAACCGATTTACACGCCGCCATGAGTTTATGGGAGTCGCTCGTTGAGTAAAGTTTTTAAGCTCGGAATCGCGCTGGTTGGGTTTTCAATGGTCTTCATGCTGCTGTCGCTGTTTCTGCCTGCCGTGCTCAGCCCGCTGTCGCCGCTGTTTTGTGGGCCGGGGGAAACGCTGGGCGGGGAAGTTCAATTTTCGGGCAGTTTGCGGCGTTCCACCATTGGCACCGTCTACTGGTGCCAGGACAAATTCGGCAATCAGCGTAACGTCAACGAGACGGTCACCCCCGGCACAACGTTGATCTTTCTGGGAATATTGTTTAGCGGCTTTGGTGTGACTTCGGTGGGTATCTACCTGTCCCACAGAGGCAGCCCAACGACCTCTCCTGCTCAAAAGCAGAAACGCAAGTCGCCAGAAGAGAGTACCGTGTTCCCCGATGGCCTTACGGAAGCGCTGGAAGAACTGGAAGAGTCGCGGCGCAAGGGGCTGATTACGGAAGACGAGTATCAAACGCTGCGGCAGCAGGTGCTGGATAAGTTTGAGTAGAAAGGAACAGTATGAGCTGGGAAGAACTTGTGGGTGAACTCCGCAAACTAAGCCGTGTGGAAAAACTTGGCCATGCGCAGATTCTGTCACAGACCTTGCTGCTGACGAAGATGCCTTGCTGGATAGACAGTACGAGCATGAAGTTTGGTCACCATATGACGCGGCAGATGCAGCAGAGACGCTCCTAAAAATGCTGGAAGAAAATCGGAAATCGGACTCATGGCTAAACGATTTCCGTACACCCTCGTCCCTGTTAACGTGATCGAAAAACTCTACTACGCCCGCAGCTTGAATTGAAACTACTTATAAGACGCATACTCACAGCGTTATGGGATTGTTGACAGCGGCGCGGACGTAAATGTCATGCCGTTCGCTGCTGGTATTGTGCTCGGTGCAGTGTGGGATGAGCAGACAACCGCTGTTGAGCTGTTCGTAATCTGGCGCATATGAAGCGCGAGGCATTATCGTCAGTGCATCTGTGTGGGAGTTCGAACTCGTGCAGTTGGTTTTTGCATGGACTAAAGCAGAAAACGTCCCCTTATCATTGGGACAAGTCAACTTTCATGAATTTGATATTTGCTTTTTCGTCTTTGTGAATGCTTTTTGAGATACAGCCAAAATGATATGAACCGCGCAGAACGTCCACTCACTATGCTTTTCGGCTTTATTCTGACAGCGCTATTGGTTTCCATCGTGCTGACGATACTTCTATATTTGCATGAGAAAGCTGTGAGGATGAACGGAACGCGGCTGCGCTCAGACGTAGGGCTATCTATCAAAGCGCAGAATTTTGGTTTATTCCTACTTTGGGAGTGGGGTTACGCAGTCGCCGCATGGCGCAGGGGACGCAGAGTTGTGGCTTTGCGCTGTGTCTCGCAGGGGCTGAAGCCGTCGATGCATCATGGGATATGTTAGGGACAGCGTTGTCATGGTTGTAATCAAGCCATCGAACTTGACTCTCGCAATGGGATTTACCATGATGTGCGCGGTTTAGTGCGTCTGCGCGCAGGTCGCCCCGATACAGCAATAACAGATTTTCAAATTTATCTGACGTGGTTGGAAGAAAATGGGTTTGATGCTGAATATGGGTTTGAACGGCGGCGCTGGATAGCGGAAATTGAAAGGCAGAACCCACAAGTTGCTTGGACGCGCGATGGTCTCTCTTATTCCGCCTATGCCATCATTTTCACTTTTGATAAGTTCACTGATCCGCAAATTAACATCAGTTTTCAGGACTAAAACCTATGCTCAGGCGCTATCGTGCCCTTATTGCGCTGGGAATAGCTATCATTGGTGCCTGTAACGTTTTGTTCTATCTCCCAGCTTTACAGTGCCGCTGGTGTCTCTCAACAACCAGCCTGTTACCCTGATGCCAGTGTTCTATTTTGAGGGTGCGGCGAACTATGTTGAGGAATTAGCGCAGCAGGCGATTGTGACCGAAAATACGGCTTTTATCGCTGACGTTTGCCGCGTATGGGATGATTTATGGTTATGCGGAGTTTGTGCTGTCGGCCTGCGAACGCGCGGTTGAACTTGAGCCTAACAACGCCATTATCACGATTATCGCGGCATCGCGCGTCTGGTGATGGAAGATTTTGCCGTGGCTTCAAACGATTTTCAGGTGTATCTGGCATATCTGCGGCAGAATAATCTTTATAATACGCGGTTCGGTTCGCAGCATGACCAGTGGTTGAGCGACATTCAAGCGACGTGACCCGCTGGCTGACTGTCGGCTGGAGATATTCCAATTTGTAGACTGTGATGGACTCTTTCGGTAACATAGTAGTGACACCCTAAACCATGAACCGTACAGACCGCCTTCTCGCCATCGTCCTTGAATTACAGCGTCAGGCTCCCCAACGCGCCGAAGACCTGTCCGCCACGTTTGAGGTCAGCAAACGCACGATTTACCGCGACATCACGGCGCTGTCCGAGGCGGGCGTGCCGCTGGTGGCGGTGCCCGGTCTTGGCTACTCGCTGATGGAAGGTTACTTCCTGCCGCCGCTCAACTTCAGCGCCGACGAAGCGACCATGCTGCTGCTCGGCGCTAATGTGATGGCACAGAGCTTCGACGCCGAATATCAACTGGCGGCACAGTGGGCAGCGCGCAAAATCGAGGGCGTCCTGCCGGAAAAGCTGCGCGAGCAGGTCAACGCCCTGCGTGACAGCATCACCTTTGTCCAGCGCCCATCTGCCAGTGACGGCGAAATCGAACGGTTACGCCAGCTTCGGCGCGCGCTGATACGCCAGCAAACCGTGCGTTTCGTTTATCACACGCGTTACGCTGGCGAGGATGAAGCCATCAACCTGCGCGAAGCCAACCCCTACAACATCGTTTTTGTCGGCGGCGTGTGGTACATGCAGGGGTACTGTCACCTGCGCCATGATTTTCGCACGTTTCGCCTGTCGCGCATGGATAAACTCATAGTGCTGCCCAAAACCTTCGAGCGCTCCCCGAATTTCGCCGTGCAGGTTGAACGGATGCGTTCCTCGCGGAATATCCCTGTGCGCGTCTGGTTCGATGCTGAAGCCGCGCCCTGGGTGCGTGAGGAGCGTTTATTTTTTCTGTCGCATGTGGAGGAAGATGGCACAGGCGGCCTCTTCGCCTCCCTCAAGGTGCGCAGCCTCGCTGAAGTGCTGCAATGGGTCATGAGCTGGGGCAGCCATGCCCGCGTCGTTGAACCGGACGAACTGCGGCAGATGGTGATTAACGAAGCCGAAAAAATATTAGAACAAAATCGCGAATCACTGCTGACATAACGTTGTCACTGGCTGCTTCTAAGATAGGAATATCGAACAAAAATTCCATTAGGAGCGCAGGAAATGAAGCACGCGATCAACTGGTTTGAAATTCCCGTCGTGAATTATGATCGTGCATCCAAGTTCTACAGCACGATTCTGAATGCCCAGGTTCATCGGCTTGAGTCCAATCCGACGCCATACGGCCTGCTGCCTTCGGATGGAGAGACGGCTGTCGGGGGTGCGCTGGCGCAGGGTGACGATTATGTCCCGGCGACCAATGGCACGGTGGTGTATCTGAATGCTGGCACGCCGGCCAATATTGACACGATGTTGGGGCGTGTTGAGGCGGCGGGGGGCAAAGTGGTAGCGCCAAAAATGTCTATCGGTGAGAACGGCTGGATCGCGTTCGTGCTCGACACTGAGGGGAACAAGGTCGGGCTGCACGCGCCGAATTAGTGCCCGGTAGGGGCGCCGCGCGCTGCGCCCCTACTACGAAACTTTAATATCCGGGGTGACCACTGTCGTCTGGCAGGTGTCACACACCCACAGATGTACGGTCTGCGTCATCCCGGCAGCTTTCGCCACGCGTTCCGACCAGCGCTGCTGTCCACGATAGACAAAGCTGCTGTGCGTGTCACAGTTGGGGCAGCGGGCGATTTTGCATTGCGGGACTTCCACAACGGTCTGCGTTAAGTTCAACATCTTTTACATCCTTTCACTGACATCATAGACGTATAAGGGCGTCTTAAGGTTGCAGGTTTTTACAACATAACAACATCTTATCGCGATGTCGTAACCTGATGATGGACGCCCCAACGCCGCTTGCCCTACGCTCAGGCAACGCTGCAAACAAAAACGAGGGGGAGCGCCCCTCGCTGCTCATCAGATGGGTAATTGTTTCTAGCGTGAAAAGAAGCTGCGGGCGAAGAACCACAGATTTGCCGGGCGTTCTGCCAGGCGGCGCATGAAATAGGGGTACCATGCCGTCCCATAAGGCACGTAGACGCGCATCCGGTGCTGTTTCGCTAGTTCTTCCTGCCGTGCTCCGCGAATGCCGTACAGCATCTGGAACTCATAGCGTGTGGACTGTGTCTCGCGGACAAGCTTTTCGCCCGCCTGAATCATGTTTTCATCGTGCGTGGCGATGCACAGGTAAGGGCGGTCTCCGTTGGTGGACGGCGCGCGCAGATATTGTCCCACCAGCTTGACATAATTGGCATCAACATCGGCTTTCAGAGGGAACGCCAGCGTTGGTGGCTCCAGATATGCGCCCTTGCACAGCCGAATGTGTGAACCTTCAGCCGCCAACGCCTGCATATCCTTTTCGCTGCGGAACAAATACGCTTGAATTACCGTGCCTACGTTGTCGAAGCCGTACTCGTCGCGCATTGTGCGGTAGATACGCAGCGTGATGTCGGTGTAGTGCGTGCTTTCCATGTCAATGGTCACACCGATGCCGCGTTCCTTGGCCGCTTCGAGGATATGGCGCAGGTTGGTTTGGCATAGTTCCTCACTGATGTCCAACCCTAAATGCGTCAGCTTAAGTGAAACGCTGGCCTGCGCGTTCTGTGTAGCGATGCGTGCCAGCATCTGTCGATAGGTTTCCATGACACCGCGCGCATCGTCGGCACTGGTCACGCTTTCGCCCAGATAATCCAGCGTAACCAGCAGACCTTTGCCGTTAAGTGTCTGCACCACCTGTAATGCTTCTTCGAGGGTTTCCCCTGCGACGAAACGTCGTGCCACACGCCGCGCCACGCCCCAGTGGGTCATGATGCTGCGCGCCCATGCTGCTTGTGAAAGGTAAAGGAGTAGTCGTCGAATCATGCAGTTGATTGTAGCGAATTTTGGCACTTTGTCACATAATCAAGAGGTTGTCTGTAGCGTGAGGATTATCGCCGTGATCGACCCTGAACGTGTATTTAGTGACATCTTCAACGATCAGCAAATTATCGAGAAGTCGGTGATTACGGTGCTGCTGTCCTTTGCCGTAATTCTCTTTCCTTTCGGGTTGGTAGCCTTAGCCGTGCTGCTCGGTTATCAATTGGAAATCATTCGCAATGTGCGCGACGGTATGACCTTCCCTCTGCCACGCTGGACCAATTTTGGCGAAAAACTTAATCGCGGCGTCGGGCTGATGATTGCTGGCGCGATTTACAACCTGCCCAACATCTTCATCGCCTGTATGGCCAGTGTCATCCTCAGCGCGAACAATGGCATTTTTGCGCTAGGGGCGGTGTGCTGCTGCCTGTTCCCGGTGCTGCTGCTGATCAACATCGTCACAGTGCCGCTGCAAGCAATAGGCACCGTGCGCTTTGCTGAAACCGGACGCGTCGAATCCTTCTTCCACTTTGGCAGCCTGTTTGACACCATCCGCGAGAACAGCACGCTTCTTATACAGTGGTGGCTGTGGGCAACGCTGGCTCATGTCGTGATTGGTGGCATCGGGTCAATCATCCCCTGCCTCGGCTGGCTGGCAATGGCCGCGCTGCTGGTGCCTATTCAGGGCCATTTGATGGGCCAGCTTGCCGGACGCCTGATTGACAGCAAACCAAAATACCAGATGATGTAATTGAGGCAACAAAACGAGCGCTTGCCGAAAGGGATACTCAGGAGAGACAATAGGGGAAGATAACGGAGCGCACTAAGTTGTTCGTTGGTCTCGTCACATTCAGGAGAAATTCATAATATCCTCAATGGTGTCATCTTGAATGCGCCATCTTAACGTAATATCATGTAATTGAGAGCGTGTATCTCTAGATGGAAGTATAGTCACAATGAGTACCGAGTATATTAAGAAGTGGATTGGCTATCTTCACAGTGTTGACCGGGAAATGAGTCGGATAGCGGCAGAAAAACTAGGCACAACGGGAAGTAACAGCGCTGTACCGGAATTGATGAAAGCCCTCACCAATCGCCCCTCTGAAATTCGCGCGGCGGCTGCGCGTGCTCTGGGTAACATTGGCGATCCAACCGCCGTCCCTGCCTTAGCCGAACTGTTGAAAGACAGCGATTCGATTGTATCTATGGCCGCAGCAGAAGCTTTAGGCTCAATTCGTCATGTCTCTGCGGTTCCTTACCTGCGCACCGTGTTACAGCAGAACAGCACCAGCGCGCATTTCGAGCGTACCCGTTCGCATGATCGGGGTTTGTACGTCGCCGCCGTCCATGCGCTGGAACAGATTGGAACCAGAGACGCGCTGGAGGCTATTCGTCGCTACGGCGGGAGCTAGCCAAAGGGGGCGCTGCGCGTCACCCGATCATTCAGCACTTGCGCCACACTGTCCAAATTCCCATCAGCGATAATCAGATCAAACAGGATATTAGGATATGGCGCGCTGATTAGCTGGCGCATTAAATCGGCGCTGTCTTGCGTTGCAATAACTGTCGTGGCCAGGCTGTAGGCATATGGGATGTAATTGACGAAATCGGTCACTGATGTCACGATAGGGCGGAAGGTGCTCCAGTAAGCGAACGCCGTATCAAAAAACCAGCTTGCGTCCAGACCGGGAGCCAGAATCACCATATGGTAGGTGGGTTCTCCGTGAATTGGCCCCGGCCCTGCTGGCGGGATAAAGGGTTGGACAGTGTAAGTTCCAGCCCCCAGTACATCTATGGCAGGCACATTTTTCAGGATGGGTGCGTTGTTGGTCAGGCGCTCCAGGGCATAGCCGCCGTGATCGTAGTATTCATCCTCTTTCCACATACACACCCCGAAAAACCAGGGCGGGGAAGCCGTCGCTGACCACTCAAACATGGCAATCGTACCCTCGCCATTACTTTGCAGCGTAACCCCGGGATAACGAGTATCCGGCTGAAGGATTTCATTCGGGCCAAATGGCAGGTCGATACCGCCTTCTGTGCCCAGAACAGGTACGGCCTGCGTGCCAAACATAGCGGACGAACGCTCATTCATGAACTGCCCGGTGGCGATGAGGCCTACGGGATCACCGTCGGGCGTTTGGGGCGTGCCGCCGTACACGCTTCGTCCGGGATCCGTCGATTGGCAAATAGGGTCGTAGGGATATTCAAAGTGCCAGCCGGGTTCGCGGAAGTTTAATCCTTCGCGTGGGCGTGCGCTCAGCGGCCCGCCGCCGGGTTGTTCCTGATAAAAGTGGTTGCGTACATAAGGATGCGTGGCATACCAGGCTCCGTTACGCAGCAGGTTGGTGAAGCGTTGATAGTGAACCGTTGCGATGTAATTAAACATCGTATCCACCCAGCGTACCGTTGCCAGCGGCGGGGCAGGGGTATCCGCTAACGAGATGAACCCCGGATAACAGCCAAGGCTAACGACGAATTCCGCCCATGTCATCCAGCGATCCACCAGCATACTAATCAACTGGCCGTTGCGGTAATCGACATTAACACCCTGCGGCCATTCGACGGGTAGGTTCGGCTCGTTATACAGTTCAAACCACTTGACACCCACCGCCGCGTACTGCGTCACAATATCCAAGGCCTGCTGGGATATCGGCTCAAGGTTCTGCTGCGGCGTCAGATACACGCGGATAACGGGCGTGATATTGGCGTCAATCAACTGTGGGCACAGTGGCAGATGCTCCAGATATTCGGAGACCAGCTTCGCCCAGCCAAACTGCGGCGTGGTGTAACGCGCCAGATCAGGGCGCAAAAATGCGCCAATGTTGTGCAGCCCGCGCGGGTTACGCGACCACTGATATTCGTCAAGGCGCATGGATTATCCTCCGGTAGTCGTGGTGGGCGGCGGCGTCTGAGTGATATATCCGGCAGGCGGGCGTGTCGCAGGCGGGCCTTCGGTGGGGGGTGGCCCCGGTGTGACGCTGGGAAACAGCGTCATGGTGGGCGTTGCCGTCGGCGGCACTGGCACGCCAAACGGCTGATACAACTGCGCACGGCCATCCAGCGTAAGCTGCAAATCCTCAACGTAATCGTAAACCACCGGGTCGAACAGGGCGCGCGGCGCAACCTGTGTGAGCTGCTCCCGGTAGTAATCCACGATGTCACGGCGTGCGATGCAGGTCACTGCCAGCGAGTAACGCAGCGGAATGAGCGTGAGCAGTTCAAAATCGCTGATGACCGTTGGGCGAAAGGTTTGCCAGTAGAGGCGCGCTCCGGCGAACAACCACTCTGCACCTAAATTCGGCGCGACCAGCATGAAATGGTAATCGGGAAGTACAAACGAGTTTTGAGCCATGAACCCCTAACAGTTGTCAATCATCATGTATCAGTAGTGTAGATTATCCACTGAACAGTGCCATTATAGCCATAGACATTGAAAAGCACACGGCGCTGCGTCACAATGGCAAACGCTGTTGCATCGTCTGATTGGGGACGAGAAGGATATTTGCCTGATCAATACCCCTGTGTTTTCCTGTAAAACAGCAGATAACAGGATAAGGTTTCTGCTGCTCTACCTGACATAACCTATTGTTATAGGGTAAATACAGGTTTGTTAGGGCCTGTTTGTTCTATTTCATCAACCATCGACGGCTTTGCGGGCAGCGCATCACAATCGCATTCCGGTTATTCCCTTTGATGTTCCCAATGGAGATTGTCTGCTTAGGGATTGAGAATGGGTAATGGGATGAATAGATCGGGGTTTTTATGTCACAAGAAGTTGTACTCGTCATCATTGGGTTCGTTGCGGGGATTCTCGCAGGGATGTTCGGTATCGGCGGCGGCGTAGTTATCGTTCCGGCGCTGATGGGTACGCTGGCCTTCAGCATTCATCAGGCGACAGGCACCTCGCTGGCGGCGCTGCTGCTGCCTGTGGGCATTTTCGCCGTCATCTCCTACTACCGCAAAGGCTTCCTCAGCATCTCAAAGGCAGCACTGGTCACGACGGGTTTGTTTTTCGGCTCATGGTTCGGCGCGCAAATTGCGCTTGGGCTGGACACTGTGACGTTACAGCGCATCTACGGCGTGTTCCTGCTGTACGTCTGCTGGCGCTTCACGGAACCTATCAAGTGGTACGCTGAAATTCGCGCACGGATGGAGAAGAAAAAGCTGGAAGAAACCAAAGCCGAGGAAAATGCCGCTGAACCAAAGATCGCCTGGTACTGGATTTGCTGCTTGGATTGGCGGCTGGCGTGCTGGCAGGGATGTTCGGCATTGGGGCGGCGTCGTGATTGTTCCGGCGCTTGTGGGCTTATTGCACTTTGACCAGAAACGCGCGGTAGGCACATCTTGGCGGCGCTGCTGCTCCCCAGCAGTTTCCCGCCGTCTATCAATACTATCAGGCGGGCACGCTGAATCTTGCGTAGCGGCGCTGGTAGCGTTAGGGCCGCTGTTCGGCGCGCTGGCGGGCGCACGTATCGCGCTGGGTTTACTCTCGTCAACCGTTAAGCGGATGTACGGCGTATTCCTGCTGTTTATTGCCATCCGTTTCATGTTCCTGGAGCTGTTCCTAACACAAGGTTAACGATGGTCAACTTTTGTTAGAAACTCTTTACGAATTATAGAAATCAGAACAGATTTGCCGCATTCTGTAATCTAAAGCTCGTTACACCAGACTAAGACACAATAAGGATGAGCAAAGGATAAAGGATCATGTTTGCGGTACGTCTGCCCCAATTGGGTCAAGTGCATGAAGGGTTCTGCGAGAACTGCGGGCAGCGCACATTGTTCGTCTACATCGGTGCCCAGAAGTTCCCGCCCAAGGTAGCTGAAAAGCTGCGAATTGCGCCTGTGGTGCAGCAGTGGCGCTGCCAGCAGTGCCATACGACGGTCAGCATCAGTGACGCCGAATCGGTAGCCTAGACACCTCAGCAACTTGCATAACAACGGGGCGGCTTCAGGTCGCCCCTTTTTAGTCCCTCAAGCTGGACTATAATGCGGCGTGTTTTGTCGATATAGTTCATCTACGCTATGACACCTAAACTCCTGATGGCTTTTTTCGCGACGCTGCTGGTCGCGTGTACTCCGCAGCAGCAGGCATTCCGGGCGACGGTAGAACCTACGCACATCGGTGCGGGCGCGCCCGTTTACACCGAAACGCCCACCTTTACACCGACGCTCACACTCACTCCAACCGCCACCTTCACCGAGACACCCGCGTATACCGCTACAGCCACCGCTACACCAAGCATCACGCCCACACCTGGTTTGATGACGCTGACGCCGGCTTCAGCAGCGGGCGCGCCTGCCGCTGTGGGCGATGCAGCGGCGGCACTGTCCCCCACCGAAGGCTGGTCATGCGGCGATTTCCCTGCGCTGATGACATCGCAGGTTCTATGTCGCGCATTCAGGTTCCGGCGGGTTTCAGGCTGGAGTTTGTCGGGCGTTTTCCCGGCCAGCCGATGCAAATCACCTACGGCTCTGATGGACGTTTGTACGCTACGCTGCTGACGGACGCCGCGCGTGACGGGGCGGTGTATGCGATGGATGCCAGCGGCAGCAGCACATTTTACGCAGGGCCGTTTGTGTCACCTGTGGGGCTGGCGTTTCAGCCGGGGACGGATGTGCTGTACGTCAGTTCGCGCGTGACGACGATGCAAGGCGGGCGCTGTGGCGGGTTTACAGCGATGGGCGCGTGCCGGAACTGGTTATCGGTGATTTGCCCTGCTGTTTTCAGGTCATCGACAATCAGCCCAATGGCATCACGTTCGGCCCCGACGGTTACTTATACATGGGCGTTGGCGCGCTGACCGATCACGGCGAACCTTCAATTGAGGTAGCGCGGCAGCAGCCTTACGCCGATATTCTGCCCTACGAAGCATCCGTTCTGCGCATTCAACCGCATACGGGTGAAATCACGGTGTACGCATCAGGCGTGCGTAATGGTTACGATGTCACGTTCACTTCCAACGGGGTGGGCTACGCGACAGACAGCGGCTTACTCACCGGACAGGGTGACCGCATCATTCAAATGGTAACGGGTGGGGCACATTATGGCTGGCCCTTCTGGCGCAGCCGCGAGTGCGGAGACTGCCCACCCACGCCCAACCTCGATTTTCAGCCGGATTTCGTACATTTCGCCGATTACACGCTGCCGCGCGGGCTGGTCGCCTACAGCGCCACACAGTTCCCGGCGAATTATTTTGATACGCTGTTCGTCGCGCTGTGGAACGGACGCGATGGCGCGCAGCGTATCGTGAACATTGACCCGCGCAATCCCAACGTCAGCTATCAGGGTTTTGTGGCGACGCCGTTCGTCACGGGCTTAATTCGTCCTGTCGATGTGGTGGTCGCGCCCGATGGCTCGCTGGTTATCGCCGATTTCATCTACGGCAATGTTTGGCGCGTGCGGTATACAGGTTAATAACGGCTGGTCGACAGCCTTTTGCGGCGACCAATCGAACTCCATGTATTTAGCCGTGGCGATGGCGGTTTGTTCCCCTAACAGCCGCTGCACGATGTGAAATGCCATGTCGATGCCTGCCGAGATGCCGCCAGAGGTGACGATTTTGCCGTTGTCCACATAGCGCACTCCCTCGCAGACGGTGCTGTTGGGTGCGGCTTCGCGCAGGGTGTTAAACGCGCCATGATGTGTGGTTGCCGATAGACCATCAAGCAAGCCAGCTTTGCCGAGAATGAGCGAACCCGTACACACCGAGAGTAAAAGCTCAAGCTGTGCAAACTGTCCCTTGACCCAATCGACGATGACGGGATTGTGCATTTCCTTGCGCGTGCCCCAACCGCCGGGCACCAGCAGAATGTCCGGCTGTGGGCAGTCATGAAGCAGGCATTTGGGGTTCACGCTTAAGCCGTTGCGCGCACTGATGGGCGATTTTTCAGCGACGGTGTAGACGTTGAACGGAGGATGGTCGTCTACGCGGGTGACGGCAAACACCGAACGGGCCACAGAAATCGAGGACTTCGACTTCATCAAAGATCAGGATCGCGACGTTACGCTGTTGGGTCATGACTGGCGGCTCCTAAAGGGTGGAAAGTTCGTTATCGTGCAGGAAAGTGCAGCAGCAGGCAAGTGTACCGCTGTTGAAAAAGCAAAAAGCGCGTCATCTGCAAAACATAAAGAGGATGATGGTTCGTTAAGTCCATAACACTACGATAGCATATAATCCGGCACATTGACGCCCCATTGAACCTATAATGCGAATTTGTAACCTGAAAGATTTCTAACATGACAAAGGGGCACATATGCAGCGCGTGCTGATTATCACCACACTACCGGAAAAGAATGTTAACGATGTGCTGGACGCTGTTGCGGCGGCGGGCGGCGGCATCGTCGGCGAGTATACGCACTGCGCATTCACCAGCAGCGGCACAGGGCGGTTTAAACCGAGCGCGGCGGCGAACCCGCATGTCGGCGCAGTCGGGGAAATCAACGCCGAGCCGGAAGTGCGCGTCGAAACGTTTTGCGCGCGGGACAGGGCCAAAGCAGTGGTACAGGCGATACGTAAGGCACATCCCTACGAGGAACCCGTGATTTATGTTGTGCCACTGCTGGAGGAAGACGAATTGTAGTGGTTGACAACCCTGCGTTTTGGGTTTTCTCTTTATAAGAGAGCCGTCAACTGCATTGTGTTGGCGGCAGACGACAACCCCATAGTTCATCAGGAGAACTCATGTCGCAAACGCAATGGACGCACGTTGACCGCTATATCACCGATATGCTGGTGCCTTCCGATGCTGCGCTGGATGCCGCGCTGCGAACGGCGGATGAAGCCGGCCTTCCCAAAATCAACGTTGCTCCCAACCAGGGTAAAATGCTGGCGATTCTGGCGCAGACGATGAGCGCGAAATCGATACTGGAAATCGGCACGCTGGGCGGCTACAGCACCATCTGGCTGGCGCGGGCGCTGGCACCGGGCGGCAAGCTGATTACACTGGAAATTGATAATAAACACGCTGATGTTGCCCGCACGAACATCGAACGCGCCGGGCTGGCGCATGTAGTTGACCTGCGCGTGGGCAAGGCCATCGAGACGCTGCCAAAGCTTGCCGCCGAAGGACATGGGCCGTTCGATATGATCTTCATTGACGCCGACAAACCAAGCAATCCCGATTACTTCGCATGGGCGCTGAAACTTTCACGGCGGGGCAGCCTGATTGTGATTGACAATGTGATTCGCAACGGTGCGGTGGCCGATGCCCACAGCGCTGACCCGAACGTGCAGGGCGTGCGCCGCATGAACGATATGCTGGCGGCTGAACCACGCATCACGGCGACAGCGATTCAGACCGTTGGCAGTAAAGGTTACGACGGGCTGGCGCTGGCGTTGGTAACAAGCGACTAACACCGCTCAACGCTTGAGAAATTAGGCAAAGCGTGTCGCATAAAGCACGCCTTGCCCTACAGGTCAGCAGGCGTGATGTTGAAGCGAACGCGACTTAGCATTTATCCACAGCATGAGGAGAGATGACCATGACGACCAGAAATTCCAGTGAAACCCGTCGAAGTGTTTACGCCGTCCTCATCGCCCTGATGTCGCTGCTGCTCGGTGGATTGGGCGCATTCGTCTTCACATCGGATGCGGAAACCATCAGACTTGCAGCGGATACCACGATTCAGCGCTTCGTCGTCCTGACCTTTTATATCAGCCTGGCGATGTCGCTGATTGGCTATCGCCTGCTGGCTGATGAACAGCAAAGCAGCACCGATGTTGAACGACTGGAAGATCGCCTCTCACGGCGCGACCTGATTGGGCGGCTGACGGTTTCGTTTGCGGTGGCGTGGATTCTGTCGGCAGCCTGTCAGGCAGTTTTCCTGCTGCTGATTGGCAAAGTGTTTCCTGAAGCGGCGCTGCCACGCTTTATTATGATGGCGCTGTTTGCACTCTACAGCGCACTGCTGGGTTTTGGCGTTGCCTTCTTCATCGTCCGCGTCGATGACCTCGAACTGACGCGGTTACTCGCTATTCTGGGCGTCGGTGGCATTCTGTTCAGCGCGACGCTGGTCACTACCCCTGAGTGGTGGCAGCGTTCGGTCAGCGCGCTGGGAATTGATCCGGGTTCCAGCACATTCTTCAATGTAACCGTCATCGTGATCGGGTTGATTTCCCTAACGCTGGGGCGCGATGTCGCCGCCGATCTAAAACTGCTCACCCGCATCAACCTGTTTCCGCCGCGCGGTTATGACATCCTGCGCTTCGGCATCACCGGCACCTGTCTGGGTATTATCGGCGTAGGTCTGTTTCCGACGGAAGGCAGCGCCTTCAGCCACAATTTGCACCTTTTCAGCGCTTACACAATGGCAGTTCTGTATATCGCGGGGATGCTGCTGCTTGAGGTGATTGCGCCCAACATTTATCCCAAATCCTTCGTCTACATCGCCAGAGGCTTCGGCGTACTGTGTATTGTGCTGTTCGTGGCGAATCTGGCGAAAGTGCTGGCGTTTGTGCCGATGGAACTGCTGCTGTTCGCGGCGTTTGGGCTGTGGATCTTCGCTTTCCGCTACGAAACCAAACAGTATGTGCGCAAAACGGCGCTGCCAACGGCGCTGGCGGCGGCCTCAGCAGCTAATTGAATCGCCTTGCCAGCACGAGGGTAAAACTGCCGCTGGTGTGGGCATCGCCTTCCGCGCCGCTGTAGCGGGTGGCGATGAGGTAATAGACGCCTGTGCGCGGCAGCACATAACGATCAATGCGCGCATCCTGTTCGTTGCCGCTGTCGTCGTCGCTGACCAACTGCTCCTCTAAATCGTTGAGAATACGCACCACCGCGTCGAGATTGCCATCGCCGCGCGTCATGGACACCGTGATGGCATCGCCTGCTGTACCCCAGAAGGCCCAGCGCAGTTCCGGTGACAGGTCGTCAATGAAACCTGTGACCGTCGTGCCGTAGGTGATGCGCCCGACATCCCCGGCGACACTATCGAAGGCGTTACCCTGCCCCTGAAACTCAAGGCGGAAGCGTCCGCTGGTTGTGCCTTGTTCGCGCTGGTAGCGGGTGGCGATGATGTAGTAACGCCCCGTAGCAGGGATGAGATAGTTGTTGATGGCAGAGTTGACGGTTTGCCCGGTTTCGGCGTCGTCGTTTTCCACAAGCGGATTGAGGTCGCTGTCGGTCAGAATCAGCAGCGGGTCAAGGCTGCTGCCCAGCCGCGTGAGCCGAATGCTGACGATGTCATTCTGCGCGGCGTCAAAATAGTAGTAGCGGGCGACGCGCTGTGCTGTGATTTCGTTTTCAACCACATCTCCGACCAATAGCTGCTGTGCGGTCTGTGGTGTGTTGCCGAGGCCGCTGTTCTGCGCCGTGTTCAGCGTCAGTACAAATGTGCCGGTGCTGCCGCCTGCCGCCTGCCCGTAGCGTGAGGCGATGATGACGTAAACACCGTCCTGTTGAATGACGAGACTGCTGATTTCGGCGTCCGGCGAGGAAGGAACCGGGAACATCGTCGTTGGCCGCCAGCAGCGTCGAACTTTGCTGTCCACCACCTGAAGATAGGGGTCAAGGTCGCCGGAAACCGTATCCATGCTGATGTTGACGATGTCGCCGCGCTGTGAACAGGTGTGCAGCGGTTCCACATCGCTGATGGTATTGATCACAAAATCACCGTAGCGTAAGGTGCTGCCCTGTTCCGGGCAAACAGCGACCACGCTCAGTTGGTATTCGCCAGGGGTGGGTACCCAACACTGTAGCCGAAACGCGCGATCACCAGCGTAGCCAGTTCCATTGGCGGGAATGTGCAGCGCCTCAATTTCAATGGCAAGGCTGCCTTCGCTGTCGTCGCCGCCCGCCAGCAAGGTGTTGGCGTCCAGCAGGTAGAGCAGAAGGGGTCAAGGTCGCCGCTGCTGACGCTGAGATGGATGGCAATCACCCACTCCCCGCGCAACGCTTCAAAACTGTAACTGACGTTGGGCGTATCGTCGTCAAGCTGTCCGCTGACAGGCACGCCGTAGGCAATCTGTGACGCATCGGCGGCAGGCGTGGCCTCCTGCGCGCGGGCTGGTGTCATGATCAGCAGAAGAAGCGAAAGTGCGGCAAAAAACGTGCGTATCGCCTGCGGCTTACCCTGTAGCGATTCAGCAACGATGATGGCACAAATTGGCGCTGAATGACCGGGGTTAACCACGCTCCTGAAGCGCCGCCAGAACCTGTTCAATCACGGTGTTAGCGTCAAGCGTTTTGCTGCGTTCGACAGCACGCCGCGTAGTCTTGCGCAGAGAGTTCAGTGAGCAAATCGGCAAGGTATTGGCGCGCCTGGCGTCTGATGAAAGCGATGGTATGTACATCATCACTGATGAACGCCAGCCAGGCGACGGCATCCAACATGTCGCCTTCTTTACCGATGAGGGCTGCTCCGCCACTCGCCCCCAGCACATTGCCCAATCCAGCGTTTTAATACGCAGCCCGATTTCAATGGACTGCTGCAAATAAGGTTTTGCCTCTCGTACTGACCCAACCCATAAAGCGCCGATCCCCATACCAGCGGTAACCTGTAACAGTATCCAGGGCAAATTGATTCGCTCAATATTCGGCATCAAGGCAGCGAACAGCAATTTTGCAGCTGGTATAACGGCCATAAATCGAATGGGCAATCGCGTGGAAAGCAGTTAATCGTGGTTCAAGGAACCTGCCTGTTCAAGGATTTTATCGGCCTCATCCAGATAACCTATTGATTCTTCAAAGGTGCCATTGCCAAGCGCCAGCATTCAGGCTCATAAACCACAGCGCATCCGCAATCTCAATGGGTTGCCCAGTCCAGCGCAGGAAGCAGACTTTCGCCGATGTAGCGCAAGGCTAATGCATGATCTCCAAAAGCATTAAGGGCATTTTGCCAACATAATAAGCAGGTTGCCGCCGCGCTTGTCGCCAATGGCGCGATAGGTAGCCAGCGCTTCTTCGTGGTAGGGCTGTGCCTGCCCATACTCACCCATCGAAAAAGCCACGCCCCCCATACGATTAAGCGCATCGGCAGTGCCGCGGCGGTCACCAATTTCGCGGTAGAGGTCAAGCGCCTGCTGATTGTAACGTTGGGCGGTTTGATAATCGGCGGCGGCGTGCGCCACGTTGCCGATGTTGTTCAGCGAGAAGGCCATGCCATATTTGTTGTTAATCTCTTGAAAAAGCGCGAGAGCTTTCTCGAACAGTGGTTTCGCGGCGCGGTCATCATCAAGGGCGTGCAGGATTTCGCCCAGATTGTTGCAGGCAAAGGCGGTCATGGATGGCGGCGAGCCGACCTTCTCCGCCTTTTTCCAGAATGCGCTCGTAGATATTTTTCGCCTGGTCATATTCCCCGGCGAGGAAATGCACATAGCCTAAGTTAAAGGCACTGCCGAGCATTTCCCAGTGATAACCATGTTCTCCGCTGAGTTCATAGCCATGCTGGCCGCAGGCTTTGGCTTCGGCGTAGTTGCCCACCATCATGGAGGCATAACACTGGCTGGCGCAGATCAAGGCAATCTGCTGTGGGTTGTTGTGTTCCTCAAAGAACTTTGAACAATCCTCTCCGAGTGCGTACCCTTCCTGGAAATGCCCGGAACGTGATAAGCCGTAGGATTTGGCAACGCGCACGCGCCACAGCAGCGGCGAGTCCTGGCCTAGACCGCTGGCTAACATGAGAGCTTCCAGTTCCGTCACCAGTTTGACCAGTTCCATGAAACGACTGACGAGTTCGTAGTACACAATCAGCGGTTGAATGGAACGCTCAGCGTCATCCCAGCGGCGATGACGAGCTGCCCAGTGCAGGGCATCATGGATGTTTTCCATCTCCGTTTCAACGTCTTTAAACGCTGTGCGCTGTGTCGCGCCGATCAGCAGTGGTTCATACTTCTGGACAAAGCCAGCGAAATAATCACGCAATGACGTTGTGGGTCGTCAGCGGCTAAACCCGCATACCAGGCGATACTGGCGTACTGGCGCAGCAGTTCGTGAACCATATAACGTCCGCTGTCCGGGTCACGGCGCAGCACGGACTTGTTGAGCAGGTTCATCAGCGTGCGCAGCACCGCCCCCGATACCGCCTGAGCCGCCTCACGCGTGAAGCCGCCGCGAAACACCGACAGCCGCATGAAAGCGCCTTGTTCTTCGGGATTCATCAAATTCCAGGAGTAGTCGAACACAGCGCGGATGCTGCGCTGGCGTTCGGGGATGTCGCTGCCATCTGCGTCTCAAGGAAATCGAGCTGCGCGCCATCTCCTCAGCGATTTCCTGCGGGGACAGCATCTCCAGCCAGGATGCTGCCAGCAGAATACCCAGCGGCAGCCCTTCGACCATACGGCAGATGCGAGCGATATACTGTAAATCCTCGGTTTGCAGTTCAAAGCCGGGGCGTGCCCGCTGTGCGCTCTGCATCAAACAGCTTGACCGCGCTGTATTCGAGGGCGTCAGCCGGCGTTTCCCAATCGGGGAAGTCCATACCTTCAAGGTTTAAGATGGTTTCGCCGCTTTGATTCAAACGCTGACGGGATGTCGCGATAATTTTAACCTGTGGAGCCGCGCGCAGGTTCTGATGTGATGGCTGCACCGTTGATAAGGTGTTCAAAGTTGTCCAGCAGCAGCGGGATCGACTTTTCGCGCAAATCCAGATCTGCTGCTTAGAGTTCGCGCTCATCACTGAGGAACTGATAACCAACCGCTTCGGCAATCGCCGCTGGAATGTTTTCAGCAGCGGTCAAGGGGGCCAGTTCGACAAAGAAAACGCCGTTGTGGAAATGATCTTCATGGGATGTCATGGAGTCATGTACCGAGGTTATACTGGCTGCCGACTTCGAGCGAAATGCGGGTTTGCCCATGCCCCGGTACCAAAATTGTGACCAACCGCACGCCCTCCGCGCCAATCAGCCGCTTCAGTTCCGCCAGTTCCGTCTCGCGCCCGACAAACGGGGTCGTTTGCGCGGGCAGGTTGTTCTGTGGGAATGGGTCGGTGTGGGGGTGGCAAAGCGTTTATCGTCGGCGATATGACAGGCACACAGTACTGCTGGCCCCGCGTCTTACGCTTCAGCCTTTCCAGTTCCAGCCCTACCTGGCGCACCGTGGGAATGCGTGCGTGCGGGTCTTTCAACATGCAGCAGATAAGATCCACCGGTCCGATAGGGGTGTCCGGGGCGCAGATGCTCAATGTCGGGGACTGGATCAGCGACGATGGACATCAACGTCTGCGAAACATTTTCGTTGCTGAGCGTTTGCCTGTCAGCATCTCGAACAACATCACGCCGAACGACCAGATGTCGGTGCGGGTATCGATCACATCACTTTTGAGCGACTCTGGTGAAAGATAATCCAGCGTGCCGACAGCCACACCTGTCCCGGTCACGCGCTCTTTGCTGGCGATAAAGGCCACACCAAAGTCGGTCAGGCGCGGCGTGCCATCTTCGGCAAGCAGCACGTTCGCGGGTTTCAGGTCGCGATGCACAATTTGCAAGCGGTGTGCCCGTGTGAGCGCATCGGCAAGGTCTAAGCCGATTTCCAGAATACGCTGGATAGGCAGCTTGCCTTCGCGCCGCAGCAGCGAATATAAATCCCCTCCGGCGACATATTCCATCACCAGATAGTGGCCGCCGTTTTCTTCAACCGCCGCCAGCCGTTTGACGATGTTAGGATGATTAAGCTGGCGCAGCGCTTCGCCCTCGCGGGAAAAACGTTCCAGCACGCCCGGCTCAGACGCCACCGCCGCAGCCTGTAACTGCTTAACAGCGACCATCTCGCCTGTTTGCGTGTCCAGACCCCGATAGACTGTACCCATACCGCCCTGTCCAACTTTTTCATCAAGGCGGTAGCGCGTGCCGATCAGTGTGTTACCAGAAACAGCCATAAAAAAGTTCCTAAAATTTCTGCTCGGGGACTCTGATTTTTATTGTACAACGGCTCGTATTAGAGGCGCGAAAGAGGCGGATGCAAAATACGCCGTTTGCGTCCATAATGGGGGGACGAAAAAATACGCCCGTTTCAAAAGTGAATTTTGCGGAGTCGATTTAAAAATGGTTACTTACGCAGACCGTCCCTGGCTCAATAATTATGACCCCGGCGTGCCGCACACGCTTGAGCCTTACCCCAATCAGCCAGTGCATCAATTTCTGCGGGATACCGCTAAACAATTCCCGGATCGCGCAGCTCTCATCACCAGCGTTAAGCTGCCCGGTTTTGGGCGGCAGGCGGCACAGATTACCTACGCTCAGTTAGACCGCTATTCAGATGCTTTAGCTACCGGACTGGTGAACCTGGGGCTGAAACGCGGCGGACGTGTCGCCCTGATTATGCCCAACGTCGCGGCGTTCCTGATCAGCTATTACGCGGTCTACAAGGCGGGCGGCGTGGTGGCGGCCTGCAATCCCACCTATCCGCCGGAGAAAATGCAGTTCCAGATCAATGACTGTGACGCCGAGTTCGTCATCACCCTGAGCATGTTCTACAACATGGTGAAGGAGATTCAGCCGCGCACCAAAGTCAAGACGGTGATTGCGACCAACGTCAAGGACTTCTTCCCCCCAATTGGCAAAGCCCTGTTCACGCTGGCGATGGAGAAGAAGGGCGGGCACCGCGTTACCTTGCAGCCCGGCGATCACTGGCTGCGCGAAATCCTGAAGATTTTTGATGGCCAGCGTCCGAATGTTGAAGTCAAACCGATTGACCTCGCCATCTTCCAGTATACTGGCGGCACCACAGGCATTTCCAAAGGAGCGATGTCGCAGCATAAAGCGGTGGTCGCCAATACGCTGCAAATGAAGGCGTGGACGTTCGCCCAGAACAATGACCCCAACCTGCAAAAAGACTTTGAACACATGACGTTCCTAGGCGCGATCCCCATGTTCCACGCCTATGGCATGATCGTTATGATTGGTATCTCCGTGGTACTGGGGGGGACGATTGTGCTGGTGCCCAATGCACGCGACATTGACGATGTGGTGGACATTATTGCGCACTTCAAACCCACTGCCTTCAACGGCGTGCCTGCCTTGTTCAACGCCATCGTCAACCATCCCCGCGTCAAGTCCGGCGAAGTTGACCTGAAATCGATTCGTATCAGTTCCAGTGGTGCCGCGCCGCTGCCCCCTGCTACTAAGCGTGAGTTTGAGCAGCGCATCAGTGGTAAGCTCACCGAAGGCTACGGCATGAGCGAAGCGCCAACGGCCTCGACCAGCAATCCCTTCGCTGGCGAAAACCGCACAGGCTCGGTAGGGATGCCGCTGCCGGACATGGAATTAAGTATCGTTGATGTGGATACGGGCGAAAACGAACTGCCTGTTGGTGAAATCGGTGAAATCATCATGACCGGGCCGAACCTGATGCTGGGCTATCACAACATGCCCACTGAAACGGCCAACACCCTGCGCGTGCGTCCCGATGGCAAGACCTGGCTGTATTCGGGCGACATCGGCTACATGGATGCGGATGGTTATTTCTACATTGTGGATCGTAAGAAGGATATGGCGCTGATTGGTGGCTTTAATGTGTATCCCAACAACATCGAAAAGGTGTTGAAGGAGCATCCTGCCGTGCTGGAAGTCGGCGTTGCTGCTGTGCCGCATCCTGACGCGCGCCGTCAAGGCGAAGAGTCGCTGAAGGCATGGATTGTGCTGAAGCCGGGGACAAGCGTGACCGAGCAGGAACTGATCGACCACTGCTCGAAATATCTGGCAGGTTACGAAGTGCCGCGCCGTATCTCGTTCATCCCGGAACTGCCCAAGACAATTGTGGGCAAAACGCTGCGGCGTGAACTGGTACGGCTCGAAATGGAAGATCGCGAGAACGCGAACGCGAAATAGGCATCGAAAAGAGCAGGGGCGCACAAGCCCCTGTTTTATTGTTGCAGTGCAGGGGCGGCAGCGTTTGCCACGAGGCTCTTGACGAGCCGTGACAGTGAGCGCGGACTCAGCGGCTTGGGCAGGAAATACTGCGCGCGGGCCATCGCCAGCTCATCATGAAATGAAAAATCATAACCGGAGGACAGGATAACGGGGATATGATGGTAGCCTGGTTCTTCGAGCAGATTCAGGATAGGCGTACAATCGCCGTCCCATAAATCAACATCCGAAATCACCACATCGGGCAGCGTTTTATAGTGCAGGGCGTCGAGGGCTTCTTCAGCCGAATAGACGCTTGTTACCTGGTAGCCGATGAGGGTCAGGTAGCGGCACAAAAAGCCATTGAAATCAACATCGTCTTCAATAACGAGTATGCTTTTGCGCTTCATATGCCCACTTCCTCATACCGCCGCAGTGTAATACGGCACTACCAGTAATTCACTGTTCTCGCTAGGATTGTTGCTATAACCACTACAACATTTCACTTACATGCTGATATTTTGTAATATATCGCAACAAATCGTTATTGACAATACTCCTTGCCTTAAGTTACGCCTATTTTCATGAACAATTGATGAGACGCCTAATTCGTCACGCTCAGGCCCGGCAAACCTTGAGGCTTGGGTCATCAAATTACGGCTACGTCATGCTACAATCTTGATGTTCGATGTGGGATGTGATGATGAGCCACAAAAATCTGCTGGACCTTGAACAACACCGCGAGCCACTGCTGTCGATTCTGCGTGAAGTCATCGCGAAGCCGGACCTGACCCCCGATCAACTGAACAGATTGCAGCGCAAGCATCATCAGATGTATGGGCGCGATACCCTGATTCGCGCGTATCGGGAATTCGCGGGCGCGCACGGCTTGCCGCCTTACGACGCGACGGTGATTGAGCGCTTGCGGCTGAAGCCTGTACGCACCGCGTCGGGCGTGACGCCTGTGACCGTGCTCACCAAGCCGTTTCCCTGTCCCGGCGAATGCATCTTCTGCCCCAACGATGTGCGTATGCCCAAAAGTTATCTGTCAGATGAACCGGGGGCGCAGCGTGCGGAGCAGAACAGCTTTGACCCGTACCTGCAAACGTACACGCGGTTGGCGTCGTATCACAACACCGGACACCCGACGGACAAGATCGAATTGATCAT
>JAXLWC010000040.1:0-50199 GCA_046328675.1 Anaerolineae bacterium | reverse complement strand
TGCGCCTACAAGAACACAGGGCTGGGCGGCGGCGCACCGGATAAATCAGGCGCGGAAGTCGAAGCGTTTGAAGATGGCAGCGTCGAAGTCCGTTCGTCGTCGGCAGACATGGGGCAAGGGCTGGTCGCGGTGCTGGCACAGTGCGCGGCGGAAGAACTGGGCGTGCCCTACAGGAAAGTGCGCGTGCTGCTGTCGGACACGGATTTGACGCCGGACGGCGGCCCGACTACCGCCAGCCGCCAGACGTTTATGACGGGCAACGCGGTACGACTGGCAGCGGCCAACCTGCGCGAAACGCTGAGCCGCGTGGTGGCCGAAGAATTTGACTGCCCGCCGGAACGGTTGATTTTTGAAGAAGGGCTGGTACGGAACAACGGCCATCAACTGCCGTTCAGCGACGCGGTGAAACTGGCGCATACGCAGGGCGTTGTCACGCGCAACATGCACGAATACTGGGGGCCGAAAACGCAGCCGTTGGGCACAGGCGGCGACATGCACTTTGGTTTCTCATATGCGACGCAAGCCGCGCTGGTGGGCGTTGACCTGACGACAGGCGAAGTGAAGGTCGTCAAAATCCTGTCGGCGACAGACATCGGGCGCGCGATTAATCCGCTGCTGGTGCAGGGGCAAATCGAAGGCGGTATTGTGATGGCGATGGGCAACTGCCTGACGGAAAGTTATATCGTGGAAAAAGGCGTGCCCTGGAGCACGCTGCTGGCGCGCTATAAGATGCCGAGCATCAAACACACGCCGGAAATCACCAGCCATCTGGTTGAGCACCGCGTCGAAGCGGGGCCGTATGGTGCGAAGGGCGTCGGCGAAATCCCGTCGATTAACACGTCACCGGCCATCTGCAACGCGATTTACAACGCGGTGGGCGTGCGCATCTACAGTATCCCGGTGGATCAGGATGCGCTGCTGCGAGCGCTGCGCAGCGGTGAGACAGAAGTGCATACCGCGTGGCATGATGTGCATTAGCGCAAAGTCATGAGTTGACACAAAGCGGGCGTGGGGGGAGACGGACAGCGTACCCCCCACTCCTTTGAAAATAGCAGCGAGCAATGAGCAATGAGCAACGAGTAAATGCAAGAAATCGAACCGCCGAGGCACCGAGAGCGCCGAGATAGAGAGAAGAAATAAGCGCAAAGGTGCCGCGTTGAGTACAACGAAAGGCGCAAAGAAAATACGAGGGTGTAGATTTTCATCCCTTTGTGTTGTAATGGGCTGCATGGGTAGCTCCTCCTTTGAAAATACGGCTAACCGCCAAGTGCGCCAAGTGCGCCAAGATCATGCAAGAGAACTGGATCACAAAGAAAGTTTGAACCGCCGAGACCCCTCGTCGAATACAAGGGAGAACACCGAGAACTGATAAGGATTTTCATCCCTTTGTGGTGGAATTTCTTTGCAGGGGCAGCTCCTTTGATTTCTGTTTCCAGCCAGCGTGGAGCCGTCAGGTGGTCTGGAGGAGAAAAGCAGCGCGGCGCTGGAAGCGTCAGGTTGAGACTATAGCAAAATAGTACAGGGTTTGAAGCTGATTGCGAAAAACGTTGTTGAAAGCGAACCGCGAAAGAACTGAGTACTCCTGTGCGTCTAATAGGTAACGCGTGATGCTCTTTATCAGAATCAGCCGAACAGAGCGCTGTAAATTCCCGGTCACCGCCCCACTTGTGCAGCTTATCCCTGGAAGTTACATAACTTTTATATATTTGGGGTCTTGACTTAGAGTACACTCTAAATAGTAGACTCTACAATATGAACACAGAGCACGACAAACTCACGATACAACAGGTTGCCGAAGCAACAGGGTTGAGCGTTCATACCCTGCGTTATTATGAGCGCATTGGGCTAATCCATCCCATTGGGCGCGCGGAAAATACACACCGTCGCTATACAACAGACGACATCGGGTGGATTGACTTTCTGAATAAACTGCGTGCAACAGGGATGCCGATCCAGCAGATGCAAGCCTACGCGGAACTACAGCGCATGGGTGATGACACGCTGCCGGAACGGCTGGAAATGCTGAGAGAACTGCGCAATAACGTCGAGACACATATTGATGAACTGCAAGAACATCTGAAACTCATTCGCTATAAGATTGGCATCTATCAGGAACTGGTGTCGAAGGCGACACTGGAGACTGCCTAGTTTGAGGACAAACTTGACAATTCAGAACATTAGTGCTATCCTGAATGTGTTGGGAAGATTCCACAACGCTGCCTAATCTCCACTATCGTGTCCTAATTAGACCTTAACTTTGCCTTATTACGATCAGGCATAGAATTTCACTTTGTCTGCATTAGCATGAAGGTTAGTCGTGCCCATAGCCAGGGGTATGCCGCTGGTGGGGTATGCTATCGATTGAAGAGGAGACAAACTCATGGATCAGTTCACCATTGCCCGTGCAGGGGAAATCCGTCATCAGGAAATTCTCGACCAGGCAGCGCAGGAACAGAACGTCACGCCGCTGTGGCAAAGCCTGCGTCAGTGGGGCATCCTGCTGATTACGCTCGTGCAGAAGATGGTCCAAACGATCATGTTCGCAATGAAGGAACGCATTCCGGCCACGCAGCCACGCTATCAGCTTGATCCCTGCATCGAACAGCCGGAAAACTGCGGCTAGACGCTCTGTAGTCCTGTGAATATTATGTGCTGCAAGTGCTGAGAAGTGCTTGCAGCATTGATTTTATAGGAGTGGTGAGATTCAAGGTTACTGGACGTTCAATTGAACGTCCCTACAAAAAATATCCGTGAAACTCCCCACTCGCGATTTTATGGTCCCATTGGAGAATGTTTTTTTATGAGCAGCGCTATTTATCGAGAACTTGGAAGATCAGGCATCAAAGTCAGTGCGATGGGGATGGGCTGTTGGGCGATTGGCGGCCCC
This sequence comes from Anaerolineae bacterium, assembly GCA_046328675.1. Classification (GTDB taxonomy): domain Bacteria; phylum Chloroflexota; class Anaerolineae; order Aggregatilineales; family Phototrophicaceae; genus JACAER01. Next base: position 47,312 of record JAXLWC010000040.1, on the reverse strand, counting down.
TTCTGGAGTGGAGAAACGCCGTCCGGGTGGGGTGAAGTTGACGACAACGAATCGATTCAGGCCATTCATCGCGCGGTGGAGTTGGGGATTACGCTGTTTGATACGGCCAATGTGTATGGCGCAGGACACAGCGAACGTGTACTAGGGCGCGCGCTGGCTGGCAAACGCGGTCAGGTGGTGATTGCGACGAAGTTCACCAATCAGTTTGATGAAGCCAGCAAGCAAGTGACCGGGGCAAGCGCAGCGCCAGCCGACATTCGCCAGCAATGTGAAGACTCCCTGCGGCGTTTGAACACAGACTACATCGACCTGTATCAATTCCACTGGAACGATTACCCGGCAGCAAAAGCGGGTGAGGTACGCGAGACGCTGGAAGCGCTGGTGGCTGAAGGCAAAATCCGCAGCTACGGCTGGAGTACGGATTTCGCAGATCGCGCGCGCGTATTCGCAGAGGGGAAAAACTGCACGGCCATTCAGCTTCAACTGAATGTGTTCGATGATAATCCCGCCGTGCTGGCCGTTTGTGACGAATTTGAGCTGGCGGCGCTGAATCGCGGGCCGCTGGCGATGGGGCTGCTGACGGGTAAATACGACGCAAGCACGACGCTGTCGCTGGATGATGTGCGCAGCGAAAAAAGCCCGGCGTGGATGAAATATTTCAAGGGTGGCAAACCGAACCCGGAATGGATGCGTAAGCTGGAAAGTACGCGTGAAATTCTGACCAGCGGCGGGCGCACACTGGCGCAGGGGGCGCTGGCGTGGTTGTGGGCACGCAGCGAAAGGACGCTGCCGATTCCGGGCTTCCGTACTGTAAAACAGGTGGAAGAAAACTGCGGGGCGATGGCCAAGGGCGCGCTCAACGCAGATCAGATGCGCGAAATTGATACCTTGCTAGAGCGTTGAGTAGAAAAAGAGGCGCTGCAAAAAGCAAAAGCGCCTCTATGAACTATCCTTGTCGTCGGAGTCTTTCCAATCGCGGAAAGTCGCCAGCAATCGTTTGGTGGCGCTGTCTGATAACGATTCTTCAGAAAGCTTCCCGGTGAGCTGAATCGTCCGCCGCATCTGTGCCAGATAATTGGTACAGCTCTGGCAAGTGGAGATATGTGCCTCAAAGCGCACACGTTGGTCGGGAGGCAGCGCGTTCTCCAGATAGTCTGTTACCAGTTCAACCAATTCTCTACACGTTAAACCATGTCCTGTCATGTAAGTTACTGCCTCAAGTACTGCTCTAACGCATCCCGCACCTTGGCGCGCGCTCGATGTAATAAAACCCGCTGATTCGTCTCGCTGATGTCCAGAATGTTACAAACTTCTTCTGATGATAATTGATCAATATCCCGCAGGGTGATCACGGTCTTCTGATTGGGGGGCAGCGCTTCAATCGCGTCCTGGATGCGGCGGAGGGTCTCACGCGAGAGCAGACGCCGCTCCGGCAGCGCATTCCAATCATCCGGCTCGGTCACCCAATGATTGGCATAGAGGGGGTGATCGGGGGGATTGAAACGATCCTGTGAAACCGTTGGCTCGCCTTCTTCGCCGTCGTCATCCAATGAAAGCTGTACATAACGCCCTTCACGTTGGGCATGGGTTTTAGCACGATTGATGAGGATGCTGTAGATCCAGGTTTTGAGGGAGGAACGTCCCTCAAAACGCGACAGCCCCTTAAGGACACCGATCCATGCTTCCTGAACCACTTCTTCGGCAATCACCTGGCTCGAAACATACATCAGGGCGACACGAACCATTGAAGCGTGATATTTGTTGACCAGCTCTGTGAAGGCTAACTCGTCGCCCCTTCGCAGGGCGGCTAAAACCTGGGCATCGCTTTGCGGTGAAATATCCATCACGCACGACCATTTCAAAATGGATAATAAGAGAACGCGCCCGATTATAACCCTATGTAACGGAAAAGTGAAACGCGGGTCAGACGCACAAAAACACCCCCACCGGAGCAGGGGTGTTTGATGGTTGATGCGGAATGCCGTTTATTCGGGTGCCTGTACGATCAGGACCGTGACCATACCGAACATACCGTTGCGGCTTTCGGCGTGGGTCAGGATGTGGCAGTGATAAGCCCAAACGCCGGGGGAATCGCAGTCTACGAGGACATCGTAACGCTCACCGGGGGCGATGTTCAATGTGTCGCAGAGGTAGGGGGTCGGCAGATAGAAGCCATCCTTGGCGAAGACCAACTGCGGGATACCATGCAGGTGGAAGGGATGGATCATCAGACCTTCGTTCATGTAACGGATGCGGATCTTCTGGCCAAGCTGGGCGACAATCGGCTGGGTATAGGGGAAGGATTTACCGTTGATGGTGAAACCAATCGCCGTGTCATTGAGTACCATGATATATTCGGCGTCCACTTCCGGTTCGCGGCTGGTGTCTGCCGGGTCGATAATCATGGCGCCCATCAAACCGCGGGTGGTCTGTTCCGCCGCGTTGTGATGGGAGTGATACATGTGTGTCCCGGAATTGGGGGCAGTAAATTCATAGGTCATCGTGCTGCCGGGGGTGATGACGCCCTGCGTAATATAGGGCACGCCGTCCTGGTCATTGGGGACGCGCACGCCGTGAAAGTGGACAGCCGTGCTCTGGGTCATTTCGTTCACGTTGATACGGACACGATCCCCTTCGGTGAAGCGGATGGTGCCCAGGGCCGGGAACGCGACCATTGTAGGCCATTGCGGGGGAAGCTCATACCGGGGGCAGTTTCCCAATCCAGTTCAGAAACAGTAATATCAAATACTTTTACATCACCGTCCATCGTAAAGGCGAGTGGTTCCTGACGCCAGAAGTCGGCTTCCTGTCCAGCATTGGCCAGGAAGGTCTCAACACCCTGCTGGTGATGGAGATCCATTTCCTGATAACTGCCGGGTTCAGGGGTCGCATCCTGATTCATGCCAGGATGACCAGCGCTGCCAGTGGTCTGGACGGGGGCACCGCTCAAACGAGCACCCGTAAACGCTGCCATGCCCATAGCACCAGCGCCGCCCATAAATTTCAAAAAGTTACGACGATCAATAGGTGAACTCATAATCCCCCCGATATTTGGGAACTACACTTATACGATAATATAAGAAACACTGTGCGTATCTTATATGATTTGTCATAATGATTATAAGGGATAAGTGTCATATTGTTTTGAGACGAATTTCACTTGTGTGTAATTTGTCGCCCTATACATAATGTTTTGTCTTCTTGTCGGCACTGATAAATAAGGACTCCGTTATGAGCCAACAAACGCAACCCACCGAACCATCGCCAATCCTCCCAATCATTGTTTTTCTGGCAGCCGTTGGGATTATTTTGTTCATGCTGCTTCCCCGCCCCCCACAGCGACCTGCGGAAGCTGGCGCGGAGACCCCCGAAACCGCCTCCGTTGAAGCCCCGACTGCGGTTGCGGCTGAGCCAACTACTGTACCCACCACTGCGCCTGCTGAAGTCACGGAAGCGGCTCCTGCCGAAGTCACCGAAGCGGCTCCTGCCGAAGCGGCTGAAGTTCCGGCGGAATTCGATGCGGCAGTCGCCTACAATTGGGCCTGCGCAAGCTGTCACGGTGCTGATGGTCGCGGCGTCGAGGGCTATGGCCCCAGCCTACTGTTTAGCAGCGATGTGATGGGGCGGAATATCAGTGGTCTGGTGCGATTGTTCAACGTGGCACAGCCGCCCACCAACCCGGAACTTGGTTTTGTCCATCCCTATCGCGGGGGTTATCCTGAACTCAACGATGAGCAGCTTGGTCAGCTTATGGACTATCTGTTCACGCTGGCTGCGGGCTAGCCTGATGCATGATTTGAAAAATACTGTAGGGCGCAGCGTATTGTGCCCCTACAGCCCCACACCTGTGCAGCAACTCCGAAGAAACTACAACTTTAGGGCTTACGCAGTTGATGGGCTAACACATAGGTTCGCCCCTAGAAGTGATACAGAAATTTGAACTCAACTGCGTAACTTCTAAACTTCATAAATAAGGAGGAATATGTTTCGTGCTCTAAATCGAACAATGCTGGTTCTGGGCTTGGTTTTTCTGCTGCCGCTGGTGGTGCAGGCAGGAGATAGTAGCCCGGCAGCCGATGCGATAAACACTTTTTTTGAGCGTGATTCCTTAAATAGCGGTTTTTATTTCCCCTCAATTGAGAGCGTTCCCATCCAGACAATTCAAAACAGCATCCATCCGGCGCTGAATGGCAGCTCCATTGAATTAACCCCTACGCCTGTAGCAGAGGAGGGTACCGTGACCAGCCAACGAGCGATTACAGTCGTTAACCAGGTGGGCTATTTTGTGGGCCAGCAGAAGGTCGCCATTCTGGCGCGCGATGTGGCTTTAGATGCCGCACCGACATGGGAACTGCGCGACGCCGTTTCGGGCGCGGTGGTGTCCAGCGGGACAGCCGAGGGCGGCGCACTGGATGCCACGTCGAACGATTACCTCTATCGGGCGGATTTTTCGGCGTTCGACACGGCAGGCAGCTACATCATCAGCATTGACGGTGTAGACAGCCAGCCGTTCCAGATTGGCAGCGACTTATACGCGGGACTCAGCCGTGACGCGCTGCGCTATTTTTACCTCAACCGCAGCGGCATTGAACTGACGCAAGAATTCGCAGGAGAATGGGCACGCGCCGCAGGGCATGTCAGCGATAACGATGTGACGTGCTACAGCGGGCAGGCGGCAGACGGCAGCACCTGGGATGGCTGCGACTATCGACTGAACGCGCAGGGCGGCTGGTATGACGCGGGCGACTACGGCAAGTACGTGGTCAACGGCGGCATTTCGGTGTGGACGCTGCTGAACTTCTACGAGCGCGCGCCCGGTGCTTTTGCCGATGGCTCCTTAAATATCCCTGAAAGCGGCAACGGCGTTTCGGATATGCTGGACGAAGTGCGCTGGGAGATGGAATTCCTGCTGGCGATGCAGGTGCCGCAAGGCCAGCCGCTGGAAGGTATGGCGCATCACAAGCTGCATGACCTGCGCTGGAGCGGCGTACCGAGCCTGCCACCTAGCGAAGTTAACAACGACGACGCGCGCAATGGGCGCTTCCTGATGCCGCCCAGCACAGCCGCAACGCTGAATCTGGCAGCAGCGGCGGCGCAGTGCGCGCGCATCTGGCGTGACATCGACGCGGCATTTGCGGAACGCTGCCTGACGGTGGCGGAACGGGCGTGGGACGCGGCAAACGCTCACCCGGACATGTTCTACGGCAGAATTCCGGGACAGGGCGGCGGCGATTACAGTGATGGCAGCGTGCATGATGAATTCTTCTGGGCGGCGGCAGAACTGTATATCACGACAGGCACGGATGTGTACCGCGATTATCTCACGTCGTCGGCTTATTTCACTAACCTGAGCTATGGGCCGCCCATCTGGTGGGGCGGTACCGCCGGCTATGCGCGGTATCGCTGGCGACGGTGGCGAATGGGCTGCCCGAAGCGGACATCAGCGCGATCTGCGGGCAGATCATCGCGGCGGCGGACGCAGCGTTGGCGATCAGCGGTGCGCGAAGGCTACCGTACGCCGATAACGGCGAATGAATACGTCTGGGGATCGAACTCCGGCGTGCTGAACAAGGCGATCTGCTGGCGCTGGCCTATGATTTCACCCGCGAGCGAGCGTTACTCCCGGACGGCGTGATCGCCAGCATGGACTATCTGCTGGGAGACAACGCCGTGAATCAGAGCTGTTTCTGGCTACGGGACGATTTCGATGCAGCACCCGCATCACCGTTTCTGGGGCGACGCGCCGAGCATGTCTTCGCCGCCCGTGCCGCCGGGCGCGCTGGCTGGCGGCCTGAACGGACAGCCCGCCGACACATTGCGATCCAACGGGTGAGCGCACTGCCCATTGCGCGGCGTTACTGACAACATCGGCCCGTACTCGACCAACGAAGTGGCGATTAACTGGAACGCGCTGCTGGTGGGTCGCCGGGTACCTGAACGAACAGTTCAACGGTTCGTAAAGTAAAATCAGGGGCGCAGCAGGCTGTGTCCCTACAGTGTATTAGCGAGAAAATCCCGTCGTTTGGCGGGATTTTTATTTTGCGGGCGGGCGCACAAGGTCAAAGACATCGGTGACGCGGGCGTAGCTGGTCCCGGCGAGGCGTCCGACAGGCTGCAATTTCGCGAGGTCGATCTTGTCTGCGCCGATCAGCACCTCATCGCTGACGTGCGCGTAGACGATGCGCCCGATGACGACGCTGCCGCCGCCGGGTTGATCGCTGACGCTGATGATCTGGGTCAGCGTGCATTCGTGGCCTCGAATCAGCTGGCGACGCGCGGCGGGCGCACGCGCACAGAGGGGGCAGGCGAGCTGCGCGACTTCAAATTCGTCCACGTCAGGCGGAAATTCGCCAGAGGTCAGGTTCATAGCGGCTACAAGGGGTTCACTGACGATGTTGACCACGAACTCGCCCGTGAGGCGGACGTTGTTGAGCGTGTCTTTGCTGCCGCCATCGCTGCCGCGTACCGAAGAACAGAACAGGACGCTGGGTGGGTTGGCGCAGACGACGTTGAAGAACGAGAACGGCGCGAGGTTGTACCGCCCTTGCGCATCGACGCTGGAAATCCAGCCGATAGGACGCGGCACAACCGAGCCGGTCATGATTTTGTAGAGCGACTGCCAGGGGAGCGATTCCGGTGCGATTTCCAACGTTTCAGCCTCTCATCTGCTAATTCAGGCATGTCTATCATAACCTGATGCCTTTAAGTCCATCTTAGGCCAGATATTCTAGCGGCTTTTGTACCATAAATTAGAGGGTATTCAGATCATCACGGACGCATACGCCGATACGTCCGTGCGAGGGCTGCGATTGGCGAACCGCCATTCGGCGTCGCCCGCCAGCCACGAGGCCCACAGTTTGGCTGAATTCGCGCATTGACACTGACGTTCAGCGGGTGAAAGGTATCGACCATCACCGCGAGTTCTTCGTCTGCTTGAGCCGATAGAGGCTTCAGTGGCGCCGGGCTGTGGGCCGTGTGGCAAGCCGCAGACGCAGCGTGATGTCGTACTTGTCGATGCTCTTGCGCGACATGAAGTTGCCATCACAGTAGTAAATCACTTCGTCGGAGTTGACGTTGGAGTGATTATAGGGCGCGGGGATGCCCTGCGGGTGATAGTCAAACAGGCGCGGCACAAACGAGTGGCAGACGACGAAGTTCCAGCCCTGGAACGTCTGGTGTGAACGGGCGGCGGTTGATGGACGCGTCCGGTGATGGGTTCAAAGTCGTGGATGCTGAAAAATCCAGGTGGGTAGAGATAACCATCCCAACCGACGACATCCAGCGGGTGATGGTCAAGCACATGGCGCGTCATTTTGCCGTTATCTTTGACGCGGGTTTTCAAATTCGCCGCGTTCGCCGCTGGTGTACAGTTCGGTGGGGACGCGGATGTCACGCTCGCAGAAGTAGCTGTTCCAAAAGCTGCCCGTATTCGTTGCGGTAGCGCTTGGCGGCTCGATTTCCGAAGGCGATTCGATGACGAAGAAACGCGCTTCAGGCGTGGTGAGCAGCATCTGCCAGGTTGTGCCGTAAGGAATGACGATGTAATCACCGGGCATGAAGGGCAGCACGCCGAACTGCGAACGGATTTCGCCTGTGCCTTCGTGGGCGAACCAGACTTCATAGGCCTGCGCGTTGCGGTAAAAGTAGTCCATGCTTTGCGTCGGGCGGCTGATGCCCAGCGTCACGTCGTTGTTGCCCATCAGCACGCGGCGCGCGGAGACCGCATCGCCGCCGGAGGGCAGGTCAGAGGTGCGGAAGGCGCGGTGACGCAGCGGGCCATAGTCGGCGTATTCGGGTGTGCTGCCGTTGAGTTCTTCGACGCGCAGGACACGCGGCGGCAGGAAGTGGTGGTAGAGCAGCGACTGAATGCCGCTAAAGCCTTCGAGGCCCATGACTTCCTCACGGTAGAGCTTGCCGTCGGGCTTGCGGAACTGGGTATGGCGCTTGTGGGGGATTTCGCCTAGTTTGTGGTAGAAGGGCATTTGGAGACTCCTAAAATACGTTTGAACCGCAAAGGCGCAAAGGCGCAAAGGATTCAAGATAGAACTATTCGTTTGATTCCAGATTTCAGCACTTCAACATTGAAATTGATCAGCAAGCCCAGAGACAAACGTGTTGATTTGAGATATGAAAGCACCTGCGCGGAATGAATGGGCAACAAGGCATCAATCGCTTTTAACTCGACTATGAGACTATCTCCCACAAGAAAGTCGAGGCGACCTTCACCAATCAGGCGGTTTTTGTAGGTGACGGTAATACTCGGTTGTCTGACAAAGGGGATGCCACGCCCCTCAAATTCCACCGCTAAAGCTTCTTCATAAAACGCCTCTAAATAACCGGGACCTAAAATCCGATGAACTTCTATCGCCGCGCCAATGACTTCGTGGCTCAGGCGGTTTACGTCGTCATTCGGTTCTCTTGCCATCTTCTTCCTTTGCGTTCTTGGCGACTTGGCGGTTCAATTGTTCCTTTTTTCGCCGATGACATTTCGCAGCAGACCGAGGCGTTCAATTTCCAACTCCACCACGTCGCCGGGCTGGAGCCAGGGACCTTTGCCCTTCGTCGTTTCCAGCAGGCAGCCTGTGCCGACGGTGCCGCTGCCGATGACTTCGCCGGGTTGCAGCCAGACATCCTGCGAGGCGCGTTCGATCATCTCGCCGGAACGACCAGTAAAGGCCTTCATATTGCCGCGTGAACGTTCGACGCCGTTGACGCGCGACCATTTCCAGATCGTAGACGCTGACGCCCGTGACGGTCTGCAAGTTCGTCAGGCGTGACGATGTACGGGCCGAGCGAGTTGGCGAAGTCCCTATTCTTGGCGGGACCCAAGCCGACTTTCATCTCTTTGCGCTGGATGTCGCGCGCTGACCAGTCGTTGAAAATCGTGAAGCCGAAGATGTGTTCTTCCGCTTTGTCGGCGGGGATGTTGGTGCCGCCTTTGCCGATGACGCAGGCGATTTCCAGTTCAAAATCGAGTTCGCTGGTGTAGGAAGGATAAAGGATTACATCGTCAGGCCCGAACATCGCGCTGTTGGCGTAAAGTAGAAGACAGGGAAATCGTACCATTCGGCAGGGACTTCGCGCCCACGATTCTGGTTGGCGGTTTTGACGTGCTGCTCAAAGGCGTAGTCACGGAGGGAAGCGGGTTGTATTGGAGAATGAAGTCTTACTTCATCTTGACTATACCCTGTGGATCCCCTTCAATCGTTTTTAGTATCCCATATACAAGTATCCAAAGGTATACGCGCAGTAAGTATGCCTTGTACTGACATTTCTTTGGGTTTACGTTCATCGCGTTAGTGAAAAAGTCTCCGCCAAGTCTACAATCACTTTTTTGTGATCAGAAAATGCCCCCATTTTCAAAATATCGGGTTCAGCCAATGTAGAAAATATCACTAATTGCATATCTATATGCTATTCTGCTTGCGCGCCGACCAACAATGATTCCATGTCGATGCCATCTTCCAAATCGTCCCACACAATGCTGAACGAGCCTAAAGTCTATACTTTGCTTGTTGTTCAGGTGTCGCATTTTCCAGCCAATCGAACCAATGCAAAGGCGCAGCCACAATACGCCCATCTTTGACCGTGACCCAAACATACCCATCGCGTATTTCCAGTGAAATCGGATTATTGTTCATTCAGCTATTTGACTCGTTCTATCGTGCGCGCCGATGGAATTTGATCTTCGCGCGGCAGATCGATAGCAGAAACAGGTACGGTTACAACATCAATAGACTCGCCAAGCACATTGAAGACTTCCAGAATCGCCCCTTCTTCTCCACCTGATGGATGTTTGACGTAATCAATCAACCATGCCATATCACCTTGCTTCAGGCTTTCCTCCGGCACATCACGATTGAGGACAATCCGTTGATAGAGTTCAATCTTCATGTTTTGATCTCCTCTCTGGCTTTAAGGTGAGAAAACGAAATTGGTTCGTCTCTTTATCATCAAGCCAGACAGTTTTGACAGTCATCAATTTCTTGATCTAATCCTATCAGATTTCCCACAACGGCATAATGCGTACCGTATTGGCTTATCTTGTCCACGACGGCATCTTCAGTAACAATCAATTGACGGATCGCTGCTTCCAGAAGTTCAGGATTTTCTGTTGTAAATCCCGCCCGAGCAAGGAATTGACGGTCATCTCTATCGTGATAAACAAGCAAATAACCTACGAGCTTCTCAGGCGGAATAATTGCATCCGGCGGGATTTCACAAATTTCCCCGCTTTTCCTGCTCCAACTCCAACGCTTCAAACAGCGCTTTGAAGTTGCCTTGCCGCGCCGCGCGGTACCATGACGCTCGATGATTTCGATGAACGCTGTCGGGCGGTCTTGCAGCGGCTTGCTGAACACTTGCAGCAGATAACCTTCGTCGTCGCGGTCTACGAGGATGCCTAAGTCGCGGATTTCCTGCCAATCCTCCTGGATGTCGCCGACGCGCTCTGGCAGCAGTTCGTAGGAGTCCGGCACGCGCAGGAATTCGATGCCGCGCGCGCGCAGTTCCCGCACCGTTTTGAGTGCGTGGATGTCGCCTGTCGCCAGCGCAAGGTGCTGCACGCCGGGAGTTCATATAGTAATCGAGGCATTCCTCGATCTGGCTCTTTTCTTGCCGTCATGGCGGGTTCGATGGGGAATTTTGACGCGCCCGTTGCCGTTCGCCATCACCTTGGACATGAGCGCGGAATATTCGGTGCTGATGTCCTTTAAGCTCATCGAAGGAAATCAACTGGCGGAAGCCCATCACATGATGGTAGAAGTTGACCCAGTAGTTCATCTTGCTCAACTCGACGTTGCCAACGATGTGGTCAACGGCGGCGAGTCCGGCGAGCTCTGGCGGGATAGTCGATGGCTTTGTAACCTTGCGCGAAGACTCCGTTGTAGTCGCTGCGATCCACGAAGACGTGCAGCACTTCGCCGTAGGGTGAATGGCGGCGGTGCGCAGAATGCCGTGTTCGTCCTTTTCGCGCGGCAGCCACTCACCAACTGCCCCGCGTGAAGTCGTCGTTTCGTAAGCCTGCGCCACATCGTCCACGCCCAGCCGCCAATTTTGACGCCATCGCCGTGTAACATCTTTTGGTGCGCCGCCATCTCATGACTCGGCTTGTAAGGCGACGAGACAACGAAGCGAATCGTGCCGCTTTCCAGCACATAGGACGCGAACTTGCGGTTGCCTGTTTCCAGACCAGAATAGGCGACAGGTTTGAAGCCGAACGCCTTCCACCAGTAGTACATCGCCTGCTTGGCGTTGCCGACCACCAGTGGTCGTCAATCGAATTGATTTTGAGGAAATCGGCTTCCTCGGTCATCGGACGGCTTGTTGGGGTTGTGGCGACCATCGGGGTACTTTTTCGTAATTCGCGGCTGGCTATGGGATAACTTCGATCAGGTTTTTAGATGGCCGCCTGTGGCTAAAGCCGACAGGCTGGTCATCCATACTCAAAGTCCACTAAAGGGACTTGTGCTCACATACTTTCGTGAAAACCTGACTCTTTTGATTCAATCAAACCTTATGAGAATCTCGTTTAAAGGTTTTTTAGTGATTACAGGCACTTCGGCGTCCTCTGCCGGATAGCCTACGGGAATGACGACATAAGCGCGTTCGTTGGGCGGGCGCTGCAAAATTTCGCTGAGAAAGCCCATCGGGTTCGGGGTGTGCGTCAACGTAGCCAGTCCCGCCTGATGCAGACTGGCCAGCAGCAAACCAACGGCGATGCCGACGGATTCCTCGGTGTAGTAGTGCTTGATTTTGCTGTCGCCCTTCATGCCATAGGCCTGGCGAAAGACAACGATCAGATACGGCGCGTCTTCGAGATGCGGCTTATGCCAATCGGTGCCCAGCGGCGCGAGGGCTTCCAGCCATTCGGCGCTCATGCGCTTTTCGTAGCTCTCTTTTTCCTCAGCTTCGGCGGCGGCGCGAATCTGACGTTTGATGTCGGGACTGCTGACCACGACAAACGTCCACGGCTGCTGGTTCGCGCCAGAGGGAGCCGTGCTAGCGGTGGCGATGGCGTTTGCGATCAGTTCAAACGGCACAGGTTCCGGCGAATACTCGCGGACGGTGCGGCGCGTGCGCATCTTTTCGAGGAAAACGCGCGATTGGGTGAGCTGTTCCTCCGGCGACAGGCGTTGAAAGACAAGCGGTTTAAATTCGTATTTGCGGCTCAGCGAGTCCATGTTTTGATCACCTCAGCAAGACGTTTGACGCCCTCATGAATGTGGGCTGGCGAAACATTGCTGAAGTTTAACCGCATGGTATTGTGGTAGCCACCTTCGACGGCAAAGGCTGAACCGGGGATATAGACGACCTGACGCGCCACCGCCTGTTCAAACAGCGCCCAGGTGTCGATGGTTTCCGGCAGCGTGAGCCACACGAACAAGCCGCCTTCGGGCTGTGTCCAGTGGGCCATGTCGCTGAAGTGTTCGTTAAGCGCGTCCATCATGGCGGCGCAGCGTTCACGGTTGACGGCGTTCAACTGCTGGAGATGCGGTTCCAGCAAGCCCTGCGTCACGAACTCGCACACCGCACGCTGAATCAGCGTCGAGGATTCGAGGTCGAGCGATTCGCGCAGCACCGTGATTTTGGGCATCAGGGCACGCGGCGCGACCATCCAGCCGAGGCGCATGGCAGGTGCAAGCATCTTGGAGAACGAGCCGAGATAAAAAACCACGCCCGCTTCATCATAGGCTTTGATGGGCGGCAGGGTTTCACCCGCGAATCGCAGCGGCGAATAGGGATCGTCTTCGACAAGCGCCACGCCGTAACGGGCGGCAAGCGCGGCGACCTCGCGGCGTTTGTCCGCGCTGAGGCTGACGCCCAACGGGTTGTGAAAGTCGGGGATGAGGATGGCAAGGCGCGGCTGTGCGCGGAAGGCATCTTCCAGCGCGTCCAAATCCACGCCAGTCTGCAAATCGGTGGGGACGGTGAGGACATGCGCGCCGCGTCCGGCAGTCACCTGCTGAATGCCCGTGAAGGTGATTTCCTCGATGACGGCGCTGTCGTCACGGTTCAGCAGCAGGCGGGACAGCAGCGATAACCCCTGCTGGTTGCCACTGGTGATAAACACATCGTCAGCGTCACACTGCACGCCGCGCCGATTCATGTAGCTGGCGATCCACTCCCGCAGCGGCACCATCTGCGGGCTGTACTGCAAGGCGCGCCCGCCGTCGCGCTCCAAAACGGTGTTGAGACACTGCTGAAACTGGGCCAGCGGTAAATGTTCGCTGGCAGGCAAGCCCCCGCTAAGGAGATGATGTCCGGCGACACCGCCAGTTTGAGCAGGTCGCGCATCACCGAACGCTTGAGATAGGTCACTTCTTCGCTGAGGGGCAGGGTGGTGAGCATAGAGTCAATCCAATGCAACGATCATCGTATGCTTGATTTCGGTCAGGACAACGCTGGTGGAGATGCGCGCAATGCCCGGTATCGGCGTCAGGGTTTCCATGAGGAAGCGTTCCAAATCCTTGCGGCTGCGCACAACGACCTTCAACAGATAGTCGTGCTCGCCGGTCATGAAGTGGCACTCCAATACCTCCGGCATGTGCTGCACGGCAGTACGGAACTTCTCGACGAATTCCAGTTGATGCTGCTGTAAGGTCACGCTGATGAAGCACAGCATGTCATAGCCAACCATTTCGCGGTTGACCACCGCCGTGTAGTGCATGATATAACCGAGCGCTTCCAACCGCTTGATGCGCGCGTGGATGGCTGGCGGCGAGAGGTTCACTCTGCGTCCCAACTCAACATTGCTGATGCGGCAGTCCGCTTGCAGGGCGTTGAGCAAGGTTCTATCCAGTTCATCCAACTCCTGTACATATCTTTCCATGATTCAGCCTCAGTGTCAACAAAAGTTAAGCGATTTTTGGTGCAATCAAAATATATTATAGCATTGGCGCATAGAGACTTTAATTTATTCAGATTCATGATTTACGGAAACGATTACGCTGGAAAAAACGAAAGTGGCAGTGATGGGGATGGGGCAGATTCTCATTCGAGGCAAAACAACGTGCCTCAAGGTGTCTTAAAACAGTGTTATGATAAGGGGTGAAGGTGTGAAATAAGGAATGCCCTATGACCACTGTGGAAATTATGCTGAACCTCCCCGAAAAACTTGCCGAGGAAGCACGCCAACTTGACATGCTCTCCAGCGAATTCATTGCCGAACTGCTGCAAGCTGAAATCGAGCGTCGCCGTATCGAAGATGAGGAAGAAGCCGCCTGGGAAGAAGCCGTCCTCACCCGCACACTGGGGGATGCGTTGAACCCTGACGGCAGCATCGACTTCGATAAGCTGCGCCAGCGCGGGAAAATCACAACCTTAGAGGAACTCTACCCCGAAGGAACTGAGGATGACGAGGCGTAAAACGCATCAATGGTTGTTGATTGTTCAGCCTGATGCCCAGCAAACTTTCGACATGCTGTCGCCTGCTGCCAAACGCGGGGTCTTTCGGCAAATGCGTGAATTACTTATGGCTGATGACCCTTATACGACGCCCTTTGTCGAAATGCTCAAAGCCCAGAAATTTGCGCGCACCTACAAATTCCGTGTTGGGGATTATCGAATTTTCTTTGTGGTTGAACCAATCCCTATCACGCATCTGAAACACACTTACAAGGGCACCTTGTTTTTGCTCAACATTCTTGATCGCAAAGAGGCGTATTAATTTCCTACACGCGAATCATCATCACTGTCGGCGCGTGCTTCCCCACGTGCCACGCTGCCAAACACGCGCACATTGAATGCGCCGTACTTCGCCGCCAGCCGCAGGATGTCCGCGCGCTTGTCGCCGATGATGTCCTTAATTCCCAGTCCTGTTTTGGCTTGTTCAGTCATGATGCTCTTTGATTCGTTAGGTCTTTATTATCAAACTGAAAGACACCTTCAATCATAACGTGTCCCAGCGAAAGCAGATAGCGCCTGGCTGTTTCATCGTGGTATATTCCCCCCTCTCATCGGTTTAGCAGGCAAACCCCATGTTTCACATCCTTTATAACGGCAATATCATCACGATGGACGAACGCCAGCCGCGCGCGTCGGCGCTGGCGATTTTGAACGGGCGCATCGTCGCGGCAGGCAGCGATGCCGATGTGCTGGCGCTGGTCGGCGCGGGCACAACGCGCGAAAACCTCAACGGCAGAACCGTGCTGCCCGGTCTGGTGGACGCCCACATCCACTGGGAATGGACGACGCGCGCGCTGCATCAGGTCGAGATTTTTGAAATCCCCAGCCGCCAGCTTGCCGTCGAACGCGTCAAAGCGTTTGCCGAACGGCTGCCTGCTGGCGAGTGGATTACCGGACACGGCTGGTCGCAGGAGTACTGGGCAGACCTCGCCTTCCCCACCGCCGCCGAACTTGACCCCGTCACGCCGCAGCATCCCGTTTACCTGCGCGCCAAGAGTGGACACGCCGGATGGGTCAACAGCGTCGCGCTGCGGATATGCGGCATCAACCGCGATACGCCCGACCCTGAAGGCGGGCAAATTGTGCGCGACGCAGAGGGCAATGCCAGCGGACTGCTGCTGGAAACGGCGATGGATTTAGTGTCGCAGCGCGTGCCGAACCTGACGCCGCCGCAGCTTGCCGAGCAAATGCGCGTGGCGCAGGCCAAGTTCCACGCCAGCGGGTTAGTGGGCTTCCACGACTTTGACAACCCATCGAGCATGATCGCCTCGCAAATCCTGCGCGAACGCGGGCAGTTGGGGCTGCGCATCCTCAAGCACATCAACAAGGCATGGCTGGCGCACGCGCTGGAAGTCGGCATTCGCAGCGGCTTCGGCGACGACTGGATTCGGATTGGCGCGCTCAAGCTGTTCGCGGACGGCGCGCTGGGTCCACGCACGGCGCTGATGATTGAGCCTTATGAAGGTGAGCCGGAAAACTACGGGATGCGCGTGGTCGAAAAAGAGGAGATGACCGAACTGGTGACGCAGGCCAGCGCCGCCGGATTGTCCTCCACCGTCCACGCGATTGGTGACCGCGCTGTGCATGATGTGCTGGACGTTTACGAGATTGTGCGTGGGCAGGAAGCCGCACGCGGCGAAACGCCCGCCATGCGCCGCCACCGCATCGAACATGTGCAGCTTATTCACCCCACTGACAAACATCGCCTGGCGGAACTGGACATCATCGCCTCGATGCAGCCCATGCACGCCACCTCAGACTACGAGATGTCAGAGCGCTACTGGGGCGCGCGCAGCCAATGGGCCTACAACGCGCGGCTGCAAATCGATCAGGGCGTCAAATACGCGCTGGGCACCGATTCGCCCGTAGAGCCGTTTGAGCCGTTCAAAAGCATCTATGCCGCCGTCACGCGCCGCCGCCTCGATGGCACACCGGGAGTCGAGGGCTGGTATCCTGAACTGCGGCTGACGGTGGATGAGGCGCTGCGCGGCTACACGCTGGGTTCGGCGTATGCGGCGGGCACGGAAGACCATACGGGCAGGCTGGCGGCGGGTTATCTGGCGGATCTGATCGTCGTTGACCGTGACCCGTACCGTGTGCCGCCGGACGAACTGCTGAACATTAACGTTCAGGGAACAATGGTCGATGGTCTATGGCGCTTTGGCGGCGTGTGATTTACACTCCAACCATCATTTAAAACTGTTCAAATGATGGAGTAACCATGAGCGAACGTCCCGGAATGAAAGTGGGTGATCGTGAGCATCATGTCCAGAGTGACATGCTCAAAGTGGGCGATAAAGCCCCGGCGTGGACGCTGACTGCCAACAACAACGCCGCGCGAACCTCAGACGAGTTTGCAGGCAAAATCAAGATTCTGAGCATCGTGCCCTCGCTCGATACGCGCGTGTGTGCGGCGCAGACTCGCCGCTTCAACGAAGAAGCCTCGCACCTGAACGAGAACATCGCCGTGATTACCATCAGCGCGGATTTACCGTTCGCGCAGCGGCGCTGGTGCGGCGCAGAAGGCATTGAGCGCGTGCTGACGCTGTCCTGCCATCGGGATATGCAGTTTGCCAATGATTACGGCGTGCATGATACTGAATGGCGCATCTGCCAGCGTGCCGTGTTCGTGATTGATGCCAACGATGTGGTGCAGCACGCCGAATATGTCTACAACATGGGCACTGAGCCGGATTACATCGCGGCACTGGCGGCGGCCCAAAAGCTGGTGTAGCGGACAGTGATTAGCTGTTAGCTGTTAGCTGTTAGCTGTTAGCCGGACAGCGAATACATGAGATGAGCTTGTACGCTCGTCCAGAAGTTCCAGATAACAATCCATAACCCTTTTGCAAAGGAATCCTCATGAATGACCCAAGACTTCAAAAACTGGCGGATTTGCTCGTCAACTACTCGGTGCGTGTGCAGCCCGGCGAGTGGGTGGGCATCCTCGGCGATGTGCTGGCGCTGCCTGCGCTGCGTGAGATTTTCACGGCAGTCGTGCGCGCGGGCGGTAATCCGGCGCTGATGCTGAGCGACGACACGATGAACCGCACCTTCCTGCGTGAAGCCAGCGACGACCAACTGGCGTGGCTCGACCCCAGCCAATCGCTGTACTACAACGAGGGCGATGTGTACATCCGCATCGGCGGCGTGCCCAACACGCGTGCCATGACCAAAATTGACGCCAAGAAGACACAGAAGGTAGCCGCCGCGCGCCGCCCCTGGCTGGAAACACGGATGCGCCGCGCCGCCGAGAAAAAGATGAAATGGGTGGGCGCGTGGTACCCCAACGACGCCAGCGCGCAGGAAGCCAACATGAGCCTCGAAGACTACGCTGACTTCGTGTTCAGCGCCATGTTCTGCGACAAGGACGACCCGGTTGCCGAATGGTCGAAGGTGCAGAAGGTGCAGGACGAAAAGATCGTGTGGCTGAACGGCAAAAAGCGCGTCGAACTGAAAGGCCCCAACATCGACCTGAAACTGTCGATTGAAGGGCGCACGTTCATCAACGCCTGCGGTGAGCGCAACATGCCCGACGGCGAAATCTTCACCGGCCCTGTTGAGAACTCGGCGAACGGCTGGGTGCGCTTCAGCTATCCGTCGATTGTGGCGGGGCGCGCGGTAGAAGGCATCGAAATCAAGTTTGTCGATGGCAAGGTGGTGGAAGCCAGTTCCAAGACCAATCAGGATTTGCTGTACGCACAGCTCGACACTGACGCAGGCTCGCGTTATCTGGGTGAGTTCGCGATTGGCACGAACTTCGGCATCCAACAGTTCACGGGCAACATCCTGTTCGATGAGAAAATCGGCGGCACGGTGCATATGGCGGTGGGCGCGGGTTATCCTGATACGGGCAGCGTCAACAAGAGCGCCGTCCATTGGGACATGATCTGCGATATGCGGACTGACAGTGAACTGCGCGTCGATGGCGACTTGTTCTACAAGAATGGGCAGTTCGTAGTGTAGGGCACTCGTGGATTTAAACGGTAAACCCCAGAGGAATGACCATCCTCCGGGGTTTGGTTTACCGTCCATTTGCGCACACCAATGGCATTTAAGTCAGAGGTTCAGTTCTTAGATCATTGGGTTTTTCTATTAAACTACCGCCCCATGTTAAAGGTTGGGAGGGCAGGCGAGAATTGCACTCGCATCCAATAATTCATGACCTCAAACAGTCGATTTGGTGTTCGACGGTGAATGCTGAAGCTGGAGTAATGGCTTCACATTGGGTTGGCACATCACACTGCCTCTGCCTGATTGGGCTATCCCGCCGCGTAAAGTTGTTGGCGGGAGCAGGATTTGAACCTGCACTGGAGTGGATGTCCTTCAAGTTCTTGTTGAGTTTAAGTTTGTTACTCCACCCACCATTATAGCCGAAAACTATTTCCCAAACAGAAAATCAAAGACCTTCGCGCCGATTTTCTGATCCTGCACATCGAGGCTGTTGGCTTCTTCGCGGGCGAACTTGACTGCTTCCTGCAAGCGTTCGACGCGATCCAGCAGTTCGTTGACGCTGCGCAGGCATCGCGCCAGAGAACTTGACGGTGCGCCAGAATCCAACGACGACATCCTCATAGTACACCTCAACCTGTGCGGGGTGATGTTCTGTCGCTTCAGCTTTGACATGGTTGCGCGGGATTTTTTTGGTCTTGACGGTCTGCACAGGCTCAGTTGCCCACGCATCTGCCGAGGCATCGAATACCCAGGTTTCTGCCGCATCCAGAATGGGCAGCTTTTTGACGAAGGTGTGCAAATCCACCAACTGCTTTTCGAGGAACAACAGATAGGTGATGGGCACTTGAGGCAGCAGCACTTTGCCATCAACCACCACATCGGCGCGCGCTTGCCCGTTCGCCCAATCCTTGGTTGCCGTCACATCGAACAGCTTGGTCAAAATCTCGACGGTCTGGTCGATAACCTGCTCCGCCTTGACCTGTACTTTTGTGGATTCGGGGGGGAACTGTTCGCCTTCTTCGTCCTTGGGGCGGTAGGTTCTGGAAATGCCCGACAGCATGGCGGACTTTTGCAGAAGCTGATGGGCGTCGGTCAGTTCGCGCAGAGACTGGCTTTTGACGCCTTTTTCAATAGCGATAATCTGATTCAACTTTGGCATTTAAGAATTCCTCGTAATCTATTGCGTTTGCGCCACGTATACTGTATTCAGCGGCGCTTGCTGTGGATAGGGCGTGGTCAAGAACGGGCCGAATTGTTGAGAATCGACCACCAGCATGAGAGTCGCCGCGCC
This sequence comes from Anaerolineae bacterium, assembly GCA_046328675.1. Classification (GTDB taxonomy): domain Bacteria; phylum Chloroflexota; class Anaerolineae; order Aggregatilineales; family Phototrophicaceae; genus JACAER01. The sequence continues at coordinate 27,661 of JAXLWC010000040.1, read as the reverse complement.
ATCGGCGCAGATGTACACATCCGCCGCTTCAAACAGCGCAACACCCTCAGCATCGGTTTGCATCTCGCGGGCAACTTCGCCGTTGATGCTCAACTGTACGGCGACACCTTCGACGCCTGCTTCGCCCATGTCGCGGATACCATCGCCGTCATCATCGCTGAAGGCGACATAGGCCAGACGATAGGAACAGCCGGGATAAACATTGGAAACGTAAACGTTCTCCAGCAGGCGTGGCAGCACAAAGATCATGGCAGCAGCCAGCATCAAAACGATGATGAACACAATGATCAGGGGGCGACGACGCATCCTGTTACTGGCCGTGAACTAGAACTCGAACTCGTCGAAGTCCTTGCACAGTGTAATCGGGCCGTCGTAGGTTTCGCGCGCTTCGTCCACGATGGGCGTCGGGTCGGTGTTCCACACCCAGTAGTGAATCAGGTACAGCGACTTGGCGTTGACCTTCGTCGCGGTTTCGCCTGCCTGCCGCGCGCTGCAATGGCCCACGCCGCGCCCCGCCGCCTCGTGCAGCAGCATATCGGCGTCTTTGCACAGTTCATCCAGCGCAGGCATCGGTTCAGTGTCGCAGGTATAAGCCAGCACATTGCCCGTGACCTTGTTTTCGATGCGCAGCCCGATGGTCGGCACGAAATGTTTAACAGGCCAGGCGGTGATGCGGAAATCAGCGTTTTCCAGCACGGGGGTATTATCGCGCTCACGGATGCGGTTGAAGGTCACGGGGAAAAAGCCCGGCCACTCGTCCCAGCTATAAGCGGTCATGGTGTCTTCCATGCGGTTGACGCAGTGATGCAGCCCGTAGAAGCGCAGCGGAGTCTGCCGACCCAGCAGCCACATGTGCATCAGCATATTGGGCACGCCAGAAACGTGATCGGGATGGAAATGCGTCAGGATCACATCCTGCAAGGCGTCGTCGTCTATGCCGAGATTTTTAATTTTGCCAGCGGGGTTTGACCCACAATCCACCAGAATCGGCGTATCGCGTTCGCCAATGAGGATAAAGTGCGTGTTATCATGCGTCGCATCGGAAACGGCTGCCGCAGAGCCGAGAATAACAATCCGCGCCATAAAGCTAATCGCCTTCTGTAGAAATAACAACAACCCACGCCTGTGCGTAATAATTATGCATTATACGCGCAAAGCGTGTTGTTGTGTTGCATCGAAACGTTTGTGTTTCTTAACGGAGTCCTGAGTCAAAAGTAATGAGTCATGAGTTAAATTCACGCAGAAATTCAAGTGAAGATTTGCGTAAACCTACTCATCACTCATTACAGAAGTGGTGAGATTCAAGGTTACGTGGACGTTCAATTGAACGTCCCTACACGAAAAATATCCACGAAGCTCGCCACTCGCCTCATTACCCATCGCTCGTCACTTACCGGAGAACGGAGTATAACACGTAGGGGGTGACAAAGGATTCTAAAAATCCTGCAAAAATGAGACCAGGTAGGACCAATCCCAGACCGATTTTTAACGTGTCCCCTAACGCGGTTGTCCAGGCTGTGCCTACACTCATGCCTTTGGGCGGGCGCGTGATAATCGCCCCCAGTCGCAGCGCCGCCGCTGTGGCCAGCACAATCGCCGGGATTTCCACCCAGCCGTGCGGCAGAATGGCGGCAAACATGAACGAGGGATCGTAACCCGCCAGCACCACCTGACCGAAGATATAACCCAGCACCACATACACCGCAGGCGTCAGAATCAGCGCGGCAACGCCAAAGGTAAACATCGACAGAATGGTCGCGGCAATCAGAATACGCACGTTGGTCTCGACGAAGAACACCATCCCCTGAAGGCGCGAGGGAATCGGCACGCCGTCCACCGCCGTCATGTGACCGCTTGCGTCCAGCGACTCATCAGCGATGCCCACATAGCGCCCTAAAAGCTGTGCGGGCTGCTGGAAGGTGGCATCACGCGGCAGAGGAAGCTGCCACTGCGGAAGCTGGCCGATGGCATAACCGCCGACCAGCGCCAGCGCGAAGATGCCAATGGCGATCCACGACGCCGCGCCAAGGTTGCGCAGGCTCAGTGCCACGCCCTTACGATACCATTCCACGATATTGCGCGCAGTGGTGCCTTTTTCATCGACGGCCAGCATACTGTGCCAGATGCCCGCGAACGTGGCTTTCAGGTTCAGGTTGTCGATCATGCGCCCCAGCAGTTCTTCGCGGTTGAAGACGCTGTTGCCCAGGCGCAGCAGCAGCCCGACGACAATCACCATGCCGCCGATGATGGCCCACAGCGAGCCGATACCGTTGGGCGATTCGGCGTCCGGCGCGATGAACATGATGAAACTTTCACCCTGAATCGCCAGCGTCATGGGGATGATGATAAAGCTGGCCAGCAGATTCGCCGCGCGCGTGCTGGTCGTCTGGCTGGACACCACCACTGCGCCCGTGACCATCACCAGCGCCTGCATCGTCGTCAGCAGAATAATCTGGGCAATCAGCATGGGCTGCGGACGCCACGCCAGTTCGCCAAAGAGCAGGCTGCACAGGTAAACCGTCATGCCGCCGTAGCTCGATACCAGCGGGGGAATCATCGCGGCCAGCGTCTTGCCGATGTACAGCTCGGTGTTGGTCAGCGGCGTGCTCAACAGCGGCTCAAGGCTGCGGCGCTCTTTTTCGCCAACGAACGTTTCCAGCGCGATGACCATTGAGATCGAAATCGGGAAGAAGCCGACAATCATCAGCAGAAAGGGAATCGTGCGTTCGCCGATGATGTCCGCGCCGTATTCGGTGACAAAGCCCGTAAACTGTGCGGCGACAAACTGCGCCAGAAAGGGGAACAGGAAGGTCAGCGTCAGAATCGGCATCAGGATGCGCCAGTCGCGGAAGCTGTCACGCACTTCGCGGCGCGTGATAATCAGCGCGTTACGCAGCGTCTTGCCCCAGGTGCGCTCGGCGTCGTAGGCAGGTGCATCGCTGCGGGTGATGTTTGCCGGGGATTTAGCGGCTGTTGTCATCAGGATTAGCCCCCTGTTGTTCGTCTTCTTTCACGATTTGTAAATAGACATCTTCCAGCGTGCGCTGAACGGGCGACAGCGTAATCACATCCACGCCCAGCCCTGTCAGCCGCCGCAGCAGCGCGGGGTTGGTCACGGCAGGATTGTTCGTGCGGTAGCGCAGCCAGTCGTCGCCGCTGTCTTCCACCTGCACCACATCAGCGATTTCTGTGGCAGTGCCGTTCAGCTTCCCGCCGATACGCACTTCCATCAGCGGGTCACCGACGAAACGCTGCGCCAGTTCTTCAAACGTGCCGTGCGCGATGATGCGCCCGTGACGAATGACGGCAATCGTATCGGCAAGCTGTTCCGCTTCAGTCAGATTGTGCGTGGTCAGCAGGAACGTGCGCCCTTCGCCTTCCAGTTCGACAATCGCGTCGCGCACCTGCTTGGCGCTCTGCGGGTCCATCGCGGAAGTCGGTTCATCCAGCAGCAGCACGGGCGGGTTATGCAGCATGGCACGCACCAGCGCTAATTTCTGCTTCATGCCTTTGGAGTATTCGCCTAAGCGTTTCTCCAACGCGAAACTCAGCCCGAAGCGCTCCATCAAGTCCAGCGCGCGCTTGCGCCGTACCTCGCGCGACAGGTGGTAAACCTCGCCAAAAAAGTCGAGGTATTCGACGCTTTTCATGCGTTCGTACAGCCCGTGCTGTTCGGTCAGCACGCCCACCGACGCGCGCACCTGTTCGGGGTGTTCCACGACGTTGTAACCTGCGATGCGCGCCCAACCGGCAGTTGGCGCGAGAATGGAGGTGAGCATACGGACAGTCGTGGTTTTGCCTGCGCCGTTCGGTCCCAGCACAGCCAGCACCTTTCCGGCAGGCACATTCAGCGAGATATTATCGACGGCGCGAAAACCGTCAAACTCTTTCGTTAAGCCCTCGGCTTCAATCATAGATTGTGTAACTCATCACTAAACGGCGACATTCTCATTGTATGCGAAAAGTAGCGAATCGAATCTCCACCTTTCAGGGGATTTTAATGTAGCGTAATGAATTTAATAGGGCGTGCAGCAGCGAACGAAAAAGGGACACATCCAGCTTGATGTATCCCTCGAATTGCTATTGTTAACTGCCTGGCGTTAGTTGGTCTGCGCAGCGGGGGCGTTGGCCACACCGGGACGATGGCGGTAGACAAACAGGCCGACGGCGATGATGAAGGCGATGACGCACGCTGTCTGCGAGGAGTTAATCAGCGTGCCGGGAATGTAGGCAGGCTCGACCTTGATGAATTCCAGCAGGAAACGGATGAACGCATACTGCGCCACATACAGCAGGGCAATGTCGCCCGCCATCAGACGGTTACGGAAGCGCTGATACAGGTTTAAAAGGACAAAGAAGGCAATGGCATTCCAGAGAGATTCGTAGAGGAACAGCGGATGGAACGTCGTTGTCACGGGATAGTCAATGGTGCTCTTGTAGGGCGCGACGCGGTGCGCCGAGTCAATGGTGATGCCCCAGGGCAGCGTCGTGGGAATGCCGTACAGTTCCTGGTTGATGAAGTTGGCCCAGCGACCAATCGCCTGACCCAGGGGCAGCGCCACGCCAGCGATGTCCAGCCAGTTCCATATCGGCTGCTTATTGCGGCGGAAATACAGGAAAGCTCCTGCGCCGCCACCCAGCACCGCGCCGAAGATGCTCAGGCCGCCGCTCCAGATGGCAATCGCGCCGTTCTGCACGTTGAAGAAGTTCTGTAAGAACCAGATGGTATCGGTGCAGGCCGTCGCCGGGTCAGTGTCAAAGCAGCCCGCCGTCAGAGAACTCGGCGGGAAGATGATGAACCACAGACGCGCGCCGATGATGCCGGGGATGATGGCCCAGGTCAGCGCACCCCAGACATGATCAGGATCATAACCCGAACGCTTTGCCAACCGCGCCGCGACCCACGCCGCAATCAGCATCGCGACAACGATGATGATGCCGTAGTAGCGAATTTGCAGTTGGTTCGCTATCTCAATGTACTCTCGTTGGAATTCCATATCAAGCCTCTTTGATGTTTTTATAAACGTACCAAAGGCGCTGCATTGCCGTGAAGTTCGTCCCAATCGCCATCACCCACAACCCGATCTCCAGTAAACCCGGAATGAGCAGCGCTACGAGGATGATAATCAAGCGTACCAAACGGTCAAATAAGCCGATGCGCACCGATAACCCTGCTTCTCCTGCACGCGCCCGCACGTAGCTGACGGCGAACGATCCTGCCAGTGAGGCTAAAGATAACAGCATCACGCCCGGTTGATTTTTCAACGCAAAATGATAGCACAACGCGCCAAAAATCAAACCGTCAGCATAACGATCCAGGGTTGAATCTAAAACCGCGCCAAATTTATCCTTACGCTGCATGGCCCGTGCCACCGCACCATCCAGCGCGTCCAGCGGCACGCCCAGCAGCAGCAGCACACCGCCCCATTGGAACTGCCCGTTGGCAATGACGTAAGCGGCCAGCGCCACGACCACCAGCCCAGCCCAGGTAATCCAGTCGGGATGGATGCCCATCCGGTGTACCGTCATGCCCGCCTGCGCTGTAAAGGTGGCGGTCAGCGCACGAACACGATCCGCGAATATCGTCGGTTGAGAATTTGCCATAACATTTCCTTTTTAGGAGCGAACGAGGATATTCGCCCAGGCAGCAAGGCCATCTATTCTAGCACTTCAAATTGACTCTTGTGAATCGGGGGGCTTTGGGCTAGACTGTTCAATAGACATCGGGGCGTAGCGCAGCCCGGTAGCGCGCTTCGTTCGGGTCGAAGAGGTCATGGGTTCGAATCCCGTCGCCCCGACAAAAAAATCCCACTCAACACGAGTGGGATTTTTAGTTAGAAAACATTTGAATGAACTCAGTATAAACGCGATACAGACGCGCACAGGGCAAGATGACAGCGTGTTCACCCCGCAAGGTTAACAACCAAAAGTCATCAAGCTGCGTCAGAGATTGGCTAGCTGCGTTCTGCGCTGTTGACCGCGAGGAGCGCTTCATCCAGCGTTTGCACAAAGGTGAGGTGCATTTTGTCCGCTGTGCCACCATACAATTTTCTGAACATATCGTAAAGCAACTGCACGAAGGAGTTGGCCCCTACGACTACGGTTTTGCCATGTCGTGGATGGAGCTTTGATCCCATAAAGTTGCCGCGCGACATCACGTTGGAGGGCAATAGACTGCTGCGACGTAAATCAATGATGGTGTCTACATTGTGCTCCACGCTCTCAATCATCTGGTTACCCTGCTCAAAAGTCTGGTAAAACTCATCCCATGTCCAGCGTCCTTCGTAGGCGTACCAGATGACTCTCTGCTGCTCATCATACCATTTCACATTAACTGGCATAGTGAACGATCCTTACTTTACACATCGTAACCTTAATCTATTTCACTATACCCTAGAGAAACGCAGGCAAGAATAAAGGATTTATCAAATTTTCCGAAATTTTTACGTTCTTGATATTTTGAGGGACGTGCGATTGGGGAAGATGATCAGGCGGATTGGGTTTGAGCGTGCAATTCATGAATCTGGTCTAGGCCTTCTTCAACGGTGGTGACGAATACCACTCGAAGACCTCTGGCCTCTTTGTCATAGATTTTGAGAAAGGCCTGGAACAGGATATGGGCCAGACGTGGTGCGCCCACAATAATCATATACCCCCGCCGGGGATGGGTTTTCACAAGGGTATATTTGCCATGATTAAATACGTTGGAAGGGATGATCCGGCTAAGCCGCATATCGATGATAATGTCAACGGTGTGATCGACACTCTCCAGCAGGGCATAAGCCTTATCGACGGCGACATATAAATCGTTCCATGTCCAGGTCGCTTCGTAAGTATGGTAAAGGATCGTCTTTTCGTCGTTGTACCAATTCGTTAAGATGGACATGGCTGCTGCTCAATCAATTGATGCTATATCTATTTAACTATATGGAATTACAGCACGATTGAAGGTTAAGATCCACCAAATTGGCTGTGAACAAACGAAACTGTAACATCGGCGGATTCAGGGCTGCTGTGCGCTCAGCATTACGCGCAAGCCTTTTTCGGCAACCCCCACGCCAAAGTCGCGCCGATTGTCCAGATGCCAGCGTCCCGTCGCCATATTGGTGATGACGCACAACGAGGCGTAAGGAATGCCGACTTCCGCCGCCAGCCAGATTTCGGGGGCCAACGTCATACCCACGACAGCCGCACCTCCCCAGCCGTACATGCTGATTTCTGCCGCCGTTTCCAGGCGCGGGCCTTCCGTACAGACATAGGTGCCATGCGTGGAGCAGGCCAAGCCCAACGCCGCGCACGCCGCGATCAACCGCGTGCGCCAGCTTGCAGCGAACGGGCTGCCAGCAGGGGTATGGGTGGCGGCTTCGCCAAAGGTTGGCGACAAGCGCGCGCGTGTCATGTCCAGCACATCATCGGGCACCAGACACTGGCCGACCTGTAAGCCGGGAGCAATCGCGCCGACGCCATTCCACGACAGGATGGCCTCAGCGCCGAGCAGTTTTGCCGCCCAGACATTGGCGCGATGATTGACAAAGGCCGCCGAACGCTGCAAGCCACCTTCCCCGTGTCGCGAATTGAACCACACACTTTGTCCCTCAGCCGTTAGCTGTACAAACGGCGCGGAGTCGCCATACGGCGTCTGCACGATGCGCCGTTCCCCGATGGCGGCAAACTGTTCCAGCTTCAGGTGGTAAGCGGCGGTGCCCCCAAAAATCACAAGCATACGGATTTCCTTTCTGGCTGTGTCCGCACAATAATACCCAATCCCTATGACTCATTACCCATCCAGAAAACTTGCCGCAAACCACAGGAAACAGCATAATAATGGGCGTTGATTCTTTCGCCTAAAGGATATTTTGTGCTGCGTCGTTTGATTGGACTGCTGATTGTGCTGCTGGCGGCGGCCTGTGGGCCTGAGCCAGTGGCTGTAACCATTGTCCCAACGGACATTCCGACTGTTATTCCGACTCCCAACCTGCCCGTAAACGATGCGGGTGTCGCGGTGGTGGCCCGCGTGAACGGCACCGAAATCACGCTGCCGCAGTTTGAACGTGCGGTCAGCCGTGCCCAGCAGGAAAGCGTCGTCGCTGATCCCTCGCTGCTGCGGCTTCAGGTGTTGGATACGCTGATTGAGCAGGTGTTGATTGATCAGGCGGCGGTGCAGATGAACATCACGGTCACGGACGCCGAAATTGACGCCGAGCTGGACGCCAATGTTCAGCTTGCGGGCGGCGAACAGGCGTGGCAGAACTGGCTGAGCGCCAATCAATATACACAGGACGAATTCCGCGAAACCCTGCGCGCGACGCTGGTCACGGCGCGGGTGCGCGATGCGGTGACGCAGCAGACGGCGACGGTCAGCACGACCATTGAAGAAGTTCACGCGCGTCACATTCTGGTGCGCACCGAAGCTGAAGCCAACGACCTTCTGGCGCGGCTGCAAGCAGGCGAGGATTTCGCCACGCTGGCAACCCTTTCGCTGGATGTAACCACGCGTGACAGCGGCGGCGATTTAGGCTGGTTTACGCGCGACGAACTGATGGAACAATCGCTGGCGGATGTTGCCTTCGCGCTGGAACCGGGGCAGATTGCTGGGCCAGTGCCTACCCGTTTGGGGTATCATATCATCCAGACGCTGGAAGTCCATGAACGGGCGGCGGAAGCCGAAGACCAGGCATCGCTGGCGCAGAATCGTTTTCAGGACTGGCTGGAACAGCAGCGTCAGAATGCCGCTATCGAGCGTTTTATCTAACTCACAATCCAGCGCCTCAACCGGATGCGCTGTAAACTCTGGAGGAACTATGGGCAGTGGGCGCACACGCATCTACAACATTATCTCGATCATCTTTCTCGTGCTGTCGATCATCGTAGTTCTGTGGGTGGTCATGCGGCTCATCGGCGGCTAACAACGTAAAAGGGGAATAACTATGGGCAGCGGAAATGACAGAATTTACAACATCATCAGCATTGTCTTTTTGCTGCTGACCGTCGGTGTGTTCGCCTTTGTGGTCGCCAGGCTGGCCAGTCCCGCACCGCAGGACCCCAATGCGCTGACGGCGGCGGGACTACCTACGCCGCTTTCATTCCCGACGTTCACGCCGTCGCCGCTTGTGCCGACACTGCCGCCCACCTTTACCCTGACGCCTACCGATACGCCGACGCTGGCGCCGACGCTGACCGAAACGCCGCGTCCGCTGCCGTCATCTACGATTACCGACACCCCCGCGCCGACCTTTACGCCGAGCATCACGCCGACGCCCTCGACCAGCCCGACGTTCACCGCGCAGCCTTCACCAACGGGGCCAACGGCAACGCTGCCAGCTACCGAGTCGCCTTATCCGTTCACGCTGTTCAACGATCAGATTCAGTTCATGGCGAATTTTGCGGCACCCTCGGCGGGCTGCCTGTGGCAAGGGATTGGCGGGCGTGTGCGCGGTCTGGATGGCAACGAAGTCGCGGCAGGCAGCTTTAACGTGCTGGTGTTCGACGCCACCAATACCTTCAGCCAGACCGTACCCGTTGGCTCCAACACGCAGTACGGTTCCATCTCCGGCTGGGAAGTGCGCGTTGGCGATCAGATCAGCCCCAGCACCTACTTTGTGACCCTCTATACGGCGTCCAACGTGCAGGTTTCGGAGCGCATCCAGGTGACGTTCCCCTCGAACTGTAACGAAAACCTGGCCTTCCTGGATTTAGTGCGGGTGCGATAAACTGTGAGCGAAGAGCAGAATCAACCGCGCGGCGGCGTTCGCCGCGTCGGGCGCAAAGACCAGAAGAAAAAGCTCTCGTCGCCGGACTCGCTGTTCCCGCTGGAAGATTTCGTAGACGAGGAAGAACTGGCGACGCAGGCTCATTCGCTGTCGCTGGCCCGCGAGGCTAACGAAGAAGCGGAAGAAGCCGCAGCAACGCGCCCCACCGAAGCGCCTGTAAGTGCCGCGCCCGATAGTGCCGAAGCCTCCGGCGTGATGGACTTCGCGCCGCCCAGCGCTGACGATGCGCGTTTCGCGCCGCCGCTGGTGACAACGCCCTATGAGGAACGTTTTCCGCCTGTTGACGTAAAAATCAAGGAACCACCCGCGCCCAGCGCGCCACCGCCGGAAAAAGCAAAACGCGGCTTCACGCGGCAGGACGCCATTGCACTGCTGTTCGCCTTTGGCACGCTGGGGTTGTGCGCCTATTTCACCTTCATCTGGTTCAATCCCTACTCCGCGCTGAATCCAGCTGGCGCCGCCCACGCCGCTGCCTATCGTTATCACCGCGACGCCGCACACGGGCGTTGCCATCGAACCCACCACCGAAGCCAACGCGACGGCCACGTTCACGCCGTTCCTTGAGCTGGTCGTGACCGAAGAACCTCAGACCTCGGTGTATCCGTTCGTGCTGGCGGACGGACGGCGTGCTCTACATGCCCAACGCCAACAGCAGCGGCTGCAACTGGGCGAGTGTCGCCGGGACGGTGACGGACAGCGGGGACAGCCGCTGAACGGCTACCGCGTGCGCGTGATCTTCGCCGGACGACGCAGCGTTCGAGGAATCGGTGTTCAGTGGTTCGACGCTGACGTTCGGGGCGGGGGGCTTTGAGTTGCCGCTGGGGGTGCGCCGCAGGAAGGGCGTTACAGCGTGCGGCTGTTCGACCCGGCGGGTGCGCCCGTCTCCGACGAGTATGAAGTCAGCACGCGCGCCACCTGTGACGCCAACGTCGCGCTGGTCAACTTCGTGCAGGCGCGTTAATCTACTCCACAGGTTCCAGATGCAGCGCGCAAGCTGTCCCCACACGGAGTCGGGGGCAGTTTCATAGATAAAAGCAAATTGTCTGAGTGCGTTTTCAAGTTGCCCCGACAACTCGGTTGCCAGCGCGCGCCAGTAGTAGACTCTCAACACTTCGGCAGTTTCGACGGTGTTTGGGATGGTCGCCATAATCTCATCGACTATGTCCAAGGTGTCGCTGTATTGTTCGTTTTTCAATAGATCATGCAAACGTCTCATCGCCTGCGCCATGCACGTAATACTCATACGGTGTCGAAGGCGTGAAAGTTGGGCTGGGCTGTACTTGATTGATATCGCAGCCTGCATGTGTGGGTTCCGGCAATGGAATACCATGCGGGTCAGGAGAGTTGCCAAATTGAAAGTCAAGCGGAAACCCAATATAAGGTGATGGCGGCATCTCAACGGAATTTTCCGGTGGGCGTGGGTTTGTCTCTAAAAAGAAGTTGTAGGCAGCATAACATAGGTCATTAGCGCTTAGATTTTGCACATAAGCCGCACGCATCTGTTCCAAAAGTTCACCCATTAACCCTGATTTATCGCTGTTCGTGAGTAAACTAAGCGCTTCCTCTGCTTGCCCGTTAAAGGCATAGGCTAATGCCAGGCGCGTTTGGGCATATTGGGTTAATGGGTCTGCTGCCGCGTATTGTTCAAGTCCTGTTTCATACAACCTGATAGCGCTGCCATAGTCCTGTGCTTGAAAGGCTATCTCAGCTTCACGTATGACGCATGAAAGTGACGCATCATATGTGGTTTGTGACGCTAGAGGTTCTTGCCAATCAAGGCTTTCCACAATTTCCCAGCCACAGCCCCAACCGTCATGTTGACGATACCGCATCTCGATATAGGTAACGCCATCTTGTACGATAAAGCTCCATTGAGGCGTCGGAATATCGCCACCAAAGGCGTCCATCTGATAGTCGAAACCACCTGCTGCCAAATCGACAAACGCATTATCGTGCCAACCGATGATGTACAATTTTCCGAAGCTCCGCCAAGCCCCCCAACCGCTGTACAGCACCACCCACTCTACCAACATGTCGTCGTTCACATCTTCAATCTTCAACGTGCGCCCTTCAGTTTCACCACCCCAAGTACCCCACGAACCAAGCTCCGGGATAGGGGTTAGTGTCAAGTTGTAGGCATTCTCAGAATGGCGTGCAATGAGATACAGGCGTCGGAAACCCGAGTCATCTACATAGAGTACATATTCATCTTGACCGTCGCCGTTGAAATCAATGGGCTGTACCTCAATCGTCAGATAGTATCCAAGCGTAAACTGTGTGGTTTGACTTAGATCGATATCCTCCTCGCGCAAGCCAATATCGACTCCTGTCGTCAGCCAATCACTTGAATAGAGGGTGTCAATGTGAGTAAGTATAAGCCAACCGTATGCCTCCCAAAATATATCAAAGGGCAGGCTCCTGAGTTCATCACGGGTATAGCGCAAATCAATTTCATGGCGCATGATGGCAAGGATGGGGTAAGTTGCCGCGTCGTTGGCTGATGGGGCAATGGTGGGTACAGCACGCAGATACTCCTCCGCTGTCGGCACGCGCAGTCGATACTGCGGCGTTTCTTCCTGCGCGCGCACGCTCAGCGCCAGCAAAAAGACCATCGCAAAAAATACATACTTTTTCATGCTGACCGTTCCCACTTGTGATCAGAACCTATGTGCATTGTAACGCCGCCGCGTGCTGCCGAACCTGATGCTTGCCCTACGCTTGGAATCAAAAACGGGCGACAGTGCGTGAACACCGCCGCCCGTCCCTCTCAGCAATGGTTTAAGCGACTGGAGCTTCCTGTGGTTTGGGGCGTGGGGCCAGCGCCACGCGACGGCGCGTAATCAGCATGAAGAAGCCCGCCAGCAGCGCTACGCCTGCGGCAATGTGTACCTGCGCAGGCAGATAACGGATGCGGTTAATCATATTCACCTGCGGCGTGCCGCGTAAATCCGCGCGCAAACGGTTGACGAAACGCCGTGACGGTTTCACGGGCATAAACGTCTGACGCAGGCGGCGAATCAACGCCACCAGCGGGTCCGCTTCGCTGTGCGGGACGGCGTACTGGGTGAAAAACGGTTCCACATCGGCGCGCTCGTCACGCAGCGCGTCGGTGAGGACGGAAAGAAAATCTTGATATTGGACTTCAGCCATGCAACCTTAACCTTCTGTCTTTCGGCGGCGTTCCCCGCTTTGCATTTCTAAATCGTCGCGTAAGGCGATGAGTGTCCGATGGTAAAGTGATTTGATCGCCCCTTCGGTACGATCCATAATCGCGCCAATCTCGGCGTTGGACAGGTTCTCGACAAACTTCAGCGCCAGAAGCTGCTGGCGTTCGTCCGGCAGGCGGCGGATCGCAGCCAGCAGACGTTCGCGTTCTTCCTTGGCCTCGGCATGTTTGTCAGGCGCGTCGCTGGTTAAGCGCGTCGCTACGAACTCGTCCAGTGGGATAATCTTGCGCCGCCCGCGATCACGATGCCAGTTGGCGACCAGGTTGTGCGCGATGCGGTACAACCATGCCTGGAAGGGCACCCCGCGATCTGTGTAACTGTCGATGTGGCCCATCGCGCGGAAAAACACGCGCGCGGTCAAATCTTCGGCGTCATGATGGTTACCTGTGCGGTAGTAGACGTAGTTGTAAATCTTGGTCACATACCGTTCGTAAAGCTCCCCAAAAGCATCTTTGCTGATTTGGGGGTCTTTGGTCAGATCAACCAGTTCAAGGTCAGACAGGGTCTTGAGATCAAGTTGGCGTTTGCGTTTGAATATCATGACTATAGAAACACAGGTACATCGAGACGGTTACGCATTTCCTGTAAAAATTTTGTGAATGCTAGGGTTCGGGCGTCACTTCCGGCGTCGCCTGCGGACTCATGTCCATTTCAGCGGAACCTGCTGTGTAGTTAAACGTCGCCTCAATCCCGGCAATCAACTGCGCGCGCTGCTCGTCGGACAGGTTGGCGTCAGGGTGCAGCCAGATGTACTTGGTCAGCGGCATTTCGCCATTGCCCACCATGTCGATGATGTGCTGGAGGAAATCGGGCGTCCAGTCCTGCGGCTCGGAGAAGTTGAGGTGTTCGCGTCCACTGTTGACATCCTTAGTCACCAGCCACGACACCGGCGCAACATAGGCGTACCAGGGCCACACCGTTTCGTTGCTGTGACAGTCAAAGCAGGCGGTGCGCACAAGCTGCTCCGTCTCCGCTGAGTCCCATGCGACGGTGGCAGTAATCGGCGGGTTGCTGCGCTGGAAACGTTCGATAAAACGATCCACAAACTGAATGGCGACGAACCCGACAGCGCCAAGCACAATCAACCCCAGAATCCATCGGCGGTATTTTTGAAACAACCGAGCCATGCCTACCCCTTTCCATGCAGAAATAAAGTTACTGCATAGTATACGCGCAATGTGCGTGACAGGAACGAAGATTTTTGTGAAATCTACGGACTCGCCTCGCGCGACTGAGGCGGCTCGTACTCCACGACGCGGAAAGGGATTGCCGCGCTGGTTTGCTGCGTGCCGTCAACCAGGGTAGCCACAGCCACCAGTTCATGATCGCCCTCTTGCAGCGTCCACCACAGCGCCCAGGGACTCGCGCTGACGCTTCCGACTTCCTCACCATCCATCACATAGGTCACCGAAATGGTACCCGGCGGCGCGCCCACCGTCAGGCGTAAGCGCTGCGTATCGGCGGGCACATTGGGCGAAATCTCGAACACCGTATAAGGGTCAGGCTCCAGCAGGCGCAAGGTCGCATCGTCCGCGCCGAGCACCGTCGCCGCGCCCAACGGCGGCTGCGGAATGCCGTTGCGAATGCCCCAGTCGCGTGCTTCCTGCGGCAGCACCAGATAGACCCGTTCGACGCGGAACTGCGCGGGCGTGCTGTCGTCGGCAAGCTGTCCTGTGCGCGAGTCCAGCGTAAACGACTGGTACAGGTTGTCGTACTCGGTGGGTTCGGTGCCGGGGATAAAAAGCTCGGTGCGGCGCAGGGACACAGCGGCGTAGGCAGCAGTCCGCTGATGGCACACACTTCGATGTGCAAGAGTCCCGGCGGCTCCTGAAATGCCACCTCCGGCTGGCCGAGCAGCACGCGCCGCATAAATGCATTCCACATCGGCGCGGCGCCGCTGACGCCTGTGACATCGACCATCGGCGTGTTATCGGCGTTGCCCACCCATACACCCACTACCAGATTCGGCGTATAACCCAGCACCCAGTTATCACGAAAGTCGGTGGTGGTGCCCGTTTTGGCGGCGGCAGGTCGCCCGATGTTGAGCGCGCTGTTGGGGCCAAACGCTGGCAGGCGCGCGTTGTTGTCGCTCAGAATGTCAGTGATGATGTAGGCAATGCGCTCATCCAGCACACGCTGAGTCAGCGGCTGCGGCTGCCAGTGATACAGCACTTCACCGCCGCGCGTGCTGACGTTGAGGATGTACACAGGCTGCACATGATAACCGCCGTTGGGGAAGATGCTGTAGGCCTGCGCCATGTCCAGCAGCCGCACTTCACCGCCGCCCAGCGTCACCGCCAGATCGAGGTTCGGGTTATTCGCCAGCGTGGTTAAGCCCGCGTCCGCCGCCAGATCAATCATGCGCTGCATCCCGACGTGTTGCAGCGTGACCACCGCCGGAATGTTAAACGACGACGCCAGCGCCTCCCGCAGCAGCACCGGGCCATGTTCGACTAAGCCGAAGTTGGCAGGCGTGTAGCTCTCAAGGCGGCGCGTGATAAACGGCGTCTCGACATCCAGCAGCATGGTCGCGGCGGTGTACGGTTCATCCAGTTCGGGGTTCATCGCGGCGGCGTAGGTGAACGGCTTGAGCGCGCTCCCCGGCTGGCGTGGGGCCAGCGCCGCGTTTACCGCGCCGTCAATATCTTCGTCGAAATAATCCGGGCTGCCGAGCATCGTCAGGATTTGTCCGGTAAAGGGGTCGAGCGCCACCAGCGCGGCGTTGTGGGCATTGGCCGGAATGCGGGTGCCTGTGGGGGGATCGTTCAGAAACTCCAACTGCTGCTGCACGACATCCTGTGCCGTGCGCTGCCAGTTCAGGTCAACCGTCGTCGTCACGTCCAGCCCATCGCGGAACAGGTATTCGCCGTAATCGCGTTCCAACTGCTGAATCACGGCCATCACAAAATGCGGCGCTTCAATCGGGAAGGGACTCGCAGCAAATTGCAGTTCGTCGTGGGCGGCGCTGTCGGCGTCCGTCTGCGTCAGGTAGCCGGACTGCACCATCAGCCCCAGCACGACATCCTGCCGTTCTTCGGCAGCCGTCAGGTTGCTCAGCGGGTCATAGGTCGCCGGGCTTTGCAGCAGACCCGCCAGCAGCGCACATTCGGCAAGCGAAAGTTCTGCCGCGCCCTTACCAAAGTAGGCACGCGCCGCCGCTTCAATACCGTAGGCCAGATTGCCGAAGTACACCTGATTCAGATACAGTTCGAGGATTTCTTGTTTGCTGTAGACGCTTTGCAGTTCAATCGCCAGAATGCTCTCGCGCAGCTTACGGCGCAGGCTGCGTTCGGCGCGCTGCTGCGGGTCAAACAACAGTGTGCGCGCCAACTGCTGCGTCAGCGTACTGCCACCTGCCAGAATTTCGCCGCCTTGCAGGTTAATCCACAGCGCGCGGACAATACCCACCACATCCACGCCGGGATGGCTGTAGAAGTTGGCATCTTCCGTCGCGACTACCGCATCCACGCAGTGCTGCGGAATCTCGGCCAGCGGAATCGTCGTGTTGCGCCCGCCTTCCGGGGGCAGAATCTCATAGAGAAGCTGGCCGCTGCGGTCATAGATGCGGGTCGAGGGCAGGGCGAAACCCGCTTGCAGACGATCCAGCGATGGCAAATCAGCGAACAGCCAGAAGTAAATGAACACGCCGCCCGCCGCCAGCAGCAGGACAAGCAGCAGTGCGATTTTGCGCCGCCACGATAAACGCTTGAGAGTACGCAGGAAGTTTTTCATGTCGTTTATTGTAATGCTGATGTGGCGCTGCGTACCTGACGTTTACCCTGCGCACGCTTTTTGTTATGCTTAGGACATATTCAGGAGGAATTATTTATGGCACAGGATCAGATCGATTACAAAGCCGTCCGCCGCCGCGTCGAAGAAGGACTCAAACGGCGCAAAACAGCCGCGCGCTGGGTATTTTTCATCGTCAGCTTGTTCATGGTTATCCTTTTTTCGATCATTGGCTTTGGCATTGCCGCCAGCCAGGGCGCGCTTAACAACGAGGATGTGGCCGGCGCGATGGTCATGCTGGCGATGGGAGGGTTCATGAGCGTGATGTTCCAGTTTATCTCGCTCATACTGGAAACCAAAGCGGGCGAAGCCAACATGCGCGAACGCTTAATCGCGCGCGAACTGGGCGAGGAAATGCTGCGCATGGGCACAGACGAGGATGTGCGCGAAAAACGTAAACGGGTGATGCGCATCGCCTCTGACGGCGAACTGGAAGAAATCGTCGATGAGAGTCCCTCTGATGTCATCATTGACGAGGAGCAGCCGCGCCAGCGCAGAAGCGGCCAGTAGTCATTCAGCACGAGAGCGAAACTTTGAACCCCAAAGAATCGTACAGTGTGCGTGTGTAGATATTCTTTGAGGAACCGTGCATGTCGCAAAACCAGATTGACTACAAAGCCTTACGCCGTCGTGTCGAAGAAGGCGTTAAAAAAGAGAAAAACGCCGCACGCGGGGTACTTTTCGCCATCAGTGCCTCGATCCTTGTCATGCTGATAGCCCTAGGCTGGGGTATCGCAGGCGACGCGGGCATTTTGCGCGATGATGCAGGGTTAGCGGTGGTCGCCATCTTAACCATCGCCACTTTTGTGAGTGTGTTGTTTCACGGCATCACCCTTTCGATGGACACCAGATCGGGTGATGCGTCCATTCGGGAACGGCTGATGAAACGCGAACTCAGCGAGGAAATGCTGCGTATGGGTCTGGATGAAGATGTAGAGGAAAAGCGCAAACGCACCATGCGCCTCAGCGAAGACGGCGAACTCGAAGAAATTGTCGATGAAAGCCCCTCCGATGTAGTGATTGACGAGGAGCAACCGCGCCAGCGGGGACTTGAATCATAAAACTGCCTGTGGCTAAAGCCGACAGGCTGACTCAGACGATTATAAGCGCACTAAAGGCGCTGATTTTCAACTGTAGCCACGATATGGAGTCATATGGCGTTCTGGCAATGTTATTATCATGTTGTTTGGACGACTAAATATCGTGCGCCATTAATAACTGCCGATTTGGAGTCCATTCTCTGGGATGCCGTTCAACGGAAATCCCTCGAATTAGCCTGTCCTATACTGGCAGTCAATGGCACCGCTGATCACATTCATGTTGCTGTTTGCGTTCCGCCTAAATTGTCTGTAGCGGAATGGGTTGGTCAAATCAAGGGGTATTCATCCCATCAGGTGAATACCCTCTTGCCAAATATCGATACGCGCTTCCGCTGGCAAAAACATTATGGCGTGCTCACATTTGGCGCGACAAACCTCAAGTTCGTTACAGGTTATATCGCCAGCCAAAAAGAGCATCATCACCAAAACGCCACTATTGCCTATCTTGAACGCACCGATGGGGATGAATAACCAAGGCTGGTTTTATACCCTGTCAGCAATCATAAACCAGCGCCTTTAGTGCGCTTACCGTGTTCAGGGTTCAGCCTATGCGCTTTAGCCATAGGCGGCATCCACCACACATCTCCGCCTGGGGCAAATTGTCGGCTTTTGTGATTTACAACTTCGCCGGGTTTTTCGTCAGCCCTGTCAGCAGCGCGATACAGGCTTCCACGTCGCGCACATCCACCGTTTCGCTCGTCGTGTGAACATAGCGGCAGGGAATGCTGATGCAGCCGCTGGGGACGCCGGAACGCGCCATCTGAATGCCCGCCGCATCCGTCGTGCCGCCCGCCAGCAGTTCGCGCTGATAGGTGATTTTGTCCTTCTCGGCGCGGTCAATCATCCAGTCGCGCACCGCCGCAGGCACCACCAGACCGGGGTCATTGATTTTAACCGCCGCACCGCCGCCGAGCTTCACATCCATCTTTCTGCCGTGAATCTCATCGCCTGTGCCTGTTACATCCAGCGCGATGCCGATTTCCGGGTCAACGTTGTAGGCCGCCGGACGCGCACCGCGCAGCCCGACTTCTTCCTGCACCGTGAACACAAAGTACACTTCGTTCTTGGTCTTCTTCTTCAGGCGGCGCATGGTTTCAATGGCCACTATGCAGCCGATACGGTCATCCATCGCTTTGCCGATTAACCGGGTGCCACGCTGCTCCATGCGCTGCGAGAACACGCCAGGCATACCCGGCTGCACCTTGCCGTCCCCGCTGCCCTCGCTCACATCGATAAAGAAGTCATCAAGGTTAGGCACGTTCGTGCGCGCGCCCCCCCACATGTCCTCCACCCCGATCACGCCCGTCGTGCCGTTTTCAAACTGCACGCGGTTGGCGATGAGCGTGGTATGCAGCAGGCCGCCGACGTTGGCAAAGCGCAGGTAGCCGCTTTTCGGCTCGACGAAGGTGGTCATCACGCCGATTTCGTCCATGTGCGCGGCGACCATGATTTTCGTGCCGCCTTTGCCTACGCGGCAGATCAGGTTGCCCAGCGGGTCAACGGTGATTTCGTCGGCAAGGTCTTTCACTTCGGCTTCGATCAGTTTACGAACGTGGTGTTCATAGCCAGAGGGTCCCCACGCTTCGGTCAGTTTTCTGGTTAGTTCGATCACAATCCCTAACTCCTCGTTTTATCTATGTTCTGTGTAACGTTTACTCGTGCGTTTCCGGGCGATCTTTGCGCTTCAAAATCAGCGCTTCAGCACATCCGCTGTGACATCCTTCAGCGCCGCCTGTATCAGCTTCAGCGTGTTCTGGTAGTCGTCCAGATTGAGCAGCGCTACCGGGCTGTGGATGTAACGGCAGGGCATCGAAATCACCGCCGAGGGCACGCCGCCCAACGACGTATGAATCGAACCCGCGTCCGTTCCACCGCCTAGCTGTGTTTTCACCTGATAGGGGATTTTGTGCTTCTCCGCCGTCGCCTTGAGGAAACCAATCATGCGCGGGTCGGTAATCATGCTTCTGTCCATGAACGTTAGCGCGGGGCCGCCGCCCATGCGGGTGGTCGGGTTTGCGCCGCGATTCTCGTCGTCTGGTTCCACCAGCGGGTTAGGAACATCGTGCGCGGTAGTGCCTTCCAGCACGAACGCCAGATCAGGCTTCAGCGTTTGCGCCGCCACTGTCGCGCCGCGCAGGCCGATTTCCTCCTGCACCGTAAACGCCGCCAGCACTTCCACCGGATAGGGGCCGCCTTGCAGCACGTCGATCAGCAGCGAACAGCCGACGCGGTCATCAAACGCCTTGCCGCGCACGACTTTCGGGCTGAGTTCCTTGTAGGCACTGTCGAAGACGATGCGGTCACCGGGCTTGACCTTGCCGTTGACCTCGTCTTTGCTGGACGCGCCAACGTCAATGCGCAGGCTGCTCAGCTTGACGACGTTCTGGTCACGATTCTGGTGAATCGGCGTCCAGATAATCACGCCGGGGAGCAAATCATCGCCAATGCGCACGCGCAGCCCCGGCAGGATACGATCATCGACGCCCCCAATCGCGCTGAAGCGAATCAGTCCATCGCCATCCGTGCCCGTGACAATAAAACCGATTTCATCCATGTGGGCGGCGACCATCACGCGCAGCGGGTTCTTGCCCTTGCCCTTTTTGACGGCGGTCACGCTGCCTAATGGGTCGATGCGGATGTTGTCGGCGTGTTTCTCAATCGCGCCGAGGACAACCTTGCGCACGGCATCTTCTTTGCCAGAGACACCGACTGCTTCCGAAAGTTCTTTTAGAATCATATGCCTCCTGTGACAAGTAACGAGTTCACATCGCTCATTACTTATTGCTCATCACTCGTTACTTTGTACTCAATCGCCGCCAGAAAATCCGCATCGAGGCTGGCGATAAACAGCGCCAGCAGCCGCCCGGCACGTTCCACATCCCGCAGGTCGATGGTCTCAACAGGCGAATGCATACTGCGCAGCGGGATTTCCAGCAGGGCAGTCGGCACGCCTTCCAGCGCTACCTGAATCGTCCAGGCATCGGTACCGCTGGCACCGGGGATGATGTCGTTTTGCAGCTTGATTTCGTTGGCGGAGGCAATCTCTTTAATTTTGTCGTACAGCTTCGGATGGAAATTCGGCCCCATGCCGATGCCCGGCCCGCCGCCCATTTCGCTGGTTACGTCAGCGCTGACACCGGGCTGTGGCGCGAAGGTCACATCCAGCGCAATCGCCGCGTCCGGCTGTATCATGTGAGCCGCTGTTGCCGCGCCGCGCAAGCCTGTTTCTTCCTGCACCGTCGCCACCGCGTAGACATCCCAGGTGTGTTTGAGCGTTTGCAGATGATTGAGGCAGGCCGTCACCGCCGCCACGCAGGCGCGGTCATCCATCGCCTTGCCCGCGATGCGCTTGCCCATCAGTTCCAGCATGGGCACATCGACGGTAATCAGGTCGCCGATTTGCACCAGTTGGTTCACCTCGTCGGCAGGCAGCCCCACATCCACTACCAGTTCATCGAACGTCGGGTAGCGTTTGCGCATTTCCTCGGTGAGCAGATGCGGCGGCACCGCAGCGACAATGCCGGGCAGCGCGCGCTTGCCATGCACCAGCACCGGCTGCGACAGCATGACGCGGTTATCGACGCCGCTGATGCGATGCACATAGATGAAACCCTCGACCACGTCACGCACCATCATGCCGATTTCGTCCATGTGTGCCGCCAGCATGATTTTGCGCCGCGCCGCGCCGTTGGCGGGCGTGCCGTTTTTGATGCCGATCAGGCTGCCGAGCTTATCGGTCTCGAAGCGATCCACCAGCCCCGTCCACGCCGCACGGACGATGTCGCGCATGGGCGCTTCGTGGCCCGACGGCGCGTGGGCTTCCACAAGTGTTTTGAGATGATTTTTTAAGTCAAACAATCACTTTACCCCTCATGAACAACACAAAACGATACCACGTAATTATTGCTACACTTTTAATTTTTTTCAAATACTGCCTGAAAGTGCAACAACTCAAGCCGTTTGGCGGTATAGTAAACTATATTTCACACCCTATTTTCATAACAGGATGCGAGCGCGCCATGTCCGAACAGACGCCGCCAAATTCACCTAAAAAGGAACCGATTGCTGCGAATCCACAGATTATCGCCGCAGGTATCACCGCAGTTGCGACTATTCTGGTTGCCCTGATTACAGTGCTGCCGAACATCCTCCCGAAAGCCGCGCCGACAGAAACCGCCTTAGTGATTGTGGTTACCCCTACGGCGGCAGCGGTGACAGCAGAGTCTACGACAGCCGCGCCGCCTTCACAAACTGCAACCGAGGTTGCTGCTACGGATGTGCTGCTGCTCAGCGCCACTTCTGCACCAAGCACAGCCGTTCCTACAACGTCAGATGCGCCTCCTGCTACCACGGCCACCGCTGTACAAATTCCCAATCTGCTGCTGCTGTACGATGACGTGTCGTTCACGGTGCTAAACCAAAGTGCGGGCGTGCTTTCCTTGGAGGGCGTAGTATTTCGCAGCAGCGCGGGAGAATGGGACGCGGCGGGCTGGGGCACGAGCCTGTATAACAGTTTGCCTGCTGGTATGTGTTTGCGACTGCGTGACGCCAGTGTTGGGCAGCGCCAGCCGCCGCAGCCGTGTATCAATCACATCTACGGGTTAATTGAAACGCAGGGCGGCACCTTGTTCTGGTTGGGGATTGAGCAGTTTGATGTCATACGCGCCGGAACAATCGTTGCGACCTGCGCGGCTACGGCGGAATCATGTGCCATTTACGTGCCGTGATTTAGCACCTTTTCGTACACCTTCAGCGTTTCCAGCGCGGTCTTGCGCCAGCTAAAGCGTGTCGCCTGCGCCAGCCCCTGATTAATCAGCGTGTCGCGCAGCGGCTTCTGTTCCAGCAGCGCGATCATGGCCCCGGCCATCTGCCGCGCGCTGCCCGTTTCCGTCAGGTACGCGCCATCGCCCACAATCTCGGCAATCGACGCGATGTCATTGGCGACCACAGGCGTACCGCTGGCCATCGCCTCCAGCACAGGCAAACCAAAGCCCTCGTAGAGGGTGGGCGAGACAAACAGCTTCGCCATACGGTACAGGGACGGTTTATCGGCTTCATCGACGTAGCCAAGCCAGTGAATATGGCGGCTGATGTTCAGTTCTTCGGCGTACCTGCGCATATCGGGGAACATACGCGTGCCCCACTGCGGCTCACGTCCGGCGATCACCAGCGGATAGTCGTCGCCTTCGGCCTGCGCCACGTAGGTATAGGCCAGCAGCAGTTGGTTGACCTGCTTGCGCACATCAAAACCGCCGATGTAAAAGATGTAGTCGTCGGGCAGTTGATACTTTTCGCGCACGGCTTTGTCACGTTCTGCGCCCATGCGCGGGTGATAGGCGTCGTCCACCGCCAAGTGCGTCGGCGTGATGTTTTCGGCAGGCAAACCAAGCTGCTGGATGATGTCGTTCTTGCTGGCCTGCGTCAGCGTAATCACATGATTCGCGCCCTGTGCCCCCGCGCTCACCAGCGATGTATACAGCCGCGCAGCAAAACCGTAGGAATAATCGGGAATCATCAGCGCGACAACATCCAGAATGCTCACCACCAGCGGCACAGGCGACGCCAGCGGCGGTGCCCAGTACGGCACATGGGCGATGTCCGCTTTTACACGCCCAGCCGCCGCCGGAAATGCGCGCTGCTCGAACCACACTTTGCCGACATTGCCGCCAAACGCCTTGACCGTCACCACCTCCACACCCGCCGGAACATCGGCAGGCTGCTGGATACGCGACGGCAGAACCAGCGTGAATCGGGTCTCTGGCGAAACCCGCCGCAAACTGCCCAGCAGGTAGCGCAGATACTGTCCGCTGCCGACATTCACCTGATCCCAGAACCAGCCGTTGAGCGCGATGTGCATAATCTTCGTGACCTCTATTTACAATCAGCAACGCTAAGTTTAAAGTTGAAAGCGAAAAGTTAAAAGCGCAAGCCCAGATTTTTGCTCGGCGGAACCTATGCATTTCATCATCGACGGACAGCCACGTTCGTTCATCTCGCTCAAAGACTTTCGCGCGGAACAACATCTGCCGCCTGATTTCACCGTCTCGTTGTTCGAGCCAAAGGATTACACGGGACTCGGCAGCATCGAGCGTGCAGGCGCGGAACTGAACAGCGTGCGGCAGGCGCTGCTCAACGCGGTGCCGCCGCGCATCACGCAGGAGGCGCTGCTTACGACGCTGCTGCCCCATCTGGAACGGCTGTTTGAAAACCAGTTGTATGCCATCAATCCGCAGGTTGGGCTAAAGGACGCCGAGATTGGCTTCGCCGTATCAGGCTTGGCCGATGTCTGCCGCGCGTGGTGTTACGCCCTCATCCGCGCGCGCATCGACAGGGCAGCAGCCCCCGATTTCCAGCGCGTTTATGCACAATGGCTGAATGGCAGCATCCGCGTTTCGCAGACTCGCCACCGCTATCAGACGTGGCAGATACAGGTGCTGACCCATGCCTACGGGCGTTTCGGCCTGGTGATTCACGCTGATGAGACAGACTATTATGTCTATGACCCCTCATTGGCCTGCCCTGCCGAAGGCTACATGATGAACCTGTTATATGATGTGATTAACAGCATTACTGAGCATATTGCATAAAACACTCGCCCCTTATCCCTGTCGTCGTTAAACTCAATTTCAGCAATACAAGATAACCAGAGCAACATTTTGTCAATAGAGTGAAGGAGTTTCTGGTGTTCCCGTTTAAGTCTCCACAAAAGACACGATTGCTCCTGCGTATCGTTTTTTTAATGCTGTGCGTCACGCTGACCTCCGTCGTGGTCCACGCACAGGAAACGGCAGCGCAGCCGGACATGGTCGTTATCCCCGGCACGCTGCAAAGTGCGTTGGGCTGTGATAGCGACTGGCTGCCCGACGGCGACTGCACCGCGCTCACGTTCAGCGCGGAAGACAATGTATGGATGGGCACGTTTGATATTCCGGCTGGCAGTTACGAGTATAAGGTCGCCATCAATGGGGCCTGGACGGAAAACTACGGCGGCATGGCAGACGCAGATGGCCCCAATGTCCAGTTAGAACTGGCAGAAGACACCAGCGTCACATTCATTTATGACAGCGTGACACACTGGGTTTCGGACAGCGTCAACCACATCGTCGCCAACGTCCCCGGCAGTTTCCAGGCGGCGATTGGCTGCCCCGGCGACTGGTCGCCCGACTGTCTGCGTTCGTGGCTGCAAGACCCGGATGGCGACGGCGTCTATACCTTCGTCACTACCGCGATCTCGCAGGCGATTACGAAGCCAAAGTCGCGCTCAATCAGACGTGGGATTTGAACTACGGCGCGGATGGCGCAGCCGATGGCGCGAACATCGCCTTCAACGTCCCGGTTGATTACGCGCAGGTCACCGTGACCTACAGCACAAGCGACAATGCGATTGCGATCAGCGTCGATGAGTCGATCATTGGCGGCCCGGCGGCTCCCGCTGAAGCGGCCCCGGCAGAAGAAACACCCGTCGAAGAAGCGCCTGCTGAAGAAGCACCCGCTGCCGCACAGCCGGATATGGTTGTCGTCCCCGGCACGATCCAAAGCGTGTTGGGCTGTGATGGCGACTGGCTGGCCGATGGCGACTGCACCGCGCTCACGTTCAGCGCAGAAGACAATGTATGGATGGGCACGTTCGATATTCCCGCTGGCAGTTACGAGTACAAAGTGACGCTCAACGGCGCGTGGGACGAGAACTACGGTTTGCTGGCGGAAGCTGGCGGCCAGAACATCCCGCTGGAACTGGCGGAAGACACCAGCGTCACCTTCATTTACGACAACACCACGCACTGGGTTTCGGACAGCGTCAACCACATCGTCGCTAACGTCCCCGGCAGTTTCCAGGCGGCGATTGGCTGCCCCGGCGACTGGTCGCCCGACTGTCTGCGTTCGTGGCTGCAAGACCCGGATGGCGACGGCGTCTACACCTTCGTCACTACGGCTATTCCCGCAGGCGACTACGAAGCCAAAGTCGCGCTTAATCAGACGTGGGATTTGAACTACGGCGCGGATGGCGCAGCCGGCGGCGCGAACATCCCCTTCAACGTTCCTGTGGATTACGCACAGGTGACGTTCTCCTTTGACACGTCGAACAACGTTATGACCATCAGCGTTGATGAATCGATCATCGGCGGCCCGGCGGCTCCCGCTGAGGCAGCCCCGGCTGAGGGCGCGGCGGCAGCACCCGCTGTTGACCAACCGGATATGGTCGTCATCCCCGGCACGATTCAAAGCGTGCTCGGCTGCGACGGTGACTGGCTGGCCGATGGCGCTTGCACCGCGCTGCGTTATGACCCCTCTGACAACGTGTGGCAGGGCACCTTTGATATTCCCGCTGGCAGTTATGAGTACAAGGTCGCCATCAACGGCACCTGGGACGAAAACTATGGCGGCAGCGCGGATGCTGGCGGCCCCAACATCGTGCTGGAACTGGCGGAAGACACCAGCGTCACCTTCATCTATGACCACGCGACACACTGGGTTGCCGACAGCGTGAATACCCTGATTGCCACCGCCCCCGGCAGCTATCAGAGTGAAATCGGCTGCACGGGTGACTGGGCACCGGACTGTCTGCGTTCATGGCTGCAAGACCCCGATCACGACGGCATCTACACGGCGTTCCTGCCCATCGTGCCCGAAGGCAGTTGGGAAGTGAAGGTCGCGATTAACCAATCGTGGGATTTGAACTACGGCGCGGACGCCGCGCAAAATGGCGCGAACATTCCGTTTGAAGTACCCGCAGGGGGTGGCTCCGTGACCTTCAGCTTTGACTCGACCACGAATCTGCTCTCTGTGGAAGTCGGCGAACCGCAGGGTGAACTCTCTGCCGCAGCGCTGTATCCGCCGACGAATCTGGCGCAGCAAACGGCGCAGTGGGTTTCTCGCGATACCATCGCCTGGGACTTGCCCACCATGCCAGAGGATACGGTCTATCGTCTGCATTATCACCCCAGCGGGCGTATCCGCTTCGATGATGGGCTGGCGTTCGGCATCGTAGGCGGGCGTTCGCTGACGCTGACCGTTGACCCCAACGGCTTAAGCCCCGAGATTCTGGCGAACTTCCCGCAACTGTCAGGCTACGTGGCGCTGCACATCGCCGCTGAAGACCTCGACAAAGTGCCGGACATTCTGCGCGGGCAGTTCTATATCTCGGCGGGCGCAGGCGGCAGCTTGCTCACCGCTACGGGTTTACAGATTCCCGGCGTGCTGGATGACCTGTACACCACTGATGCGCCGCTGGGCATCCACTGGAACAACGACCTGCCCACGATTTCCGTGTGGGCACCCACCGCGCAAACCGTGCGCCTGATGCTGTACCCGGACTCGAATGCCAATACCGCTGGCACGCCCATCGACATGACCCGCGACGACGCGACGGGTGTCTGGAGCGTTACCGGCGATCAGACCTGGATGTTCGAGTACTACCTGTTTGAAGTCACCGTGTGGGCACCTTCGGTACAGGAAATCGTGACCAACCTCGTCACCGACCCCTACTCGCTGAGCCTGTCGATGAACAGCACCCGCAGCCAGATTGTGGACCTCAACAGCTCGACGATGTTCCCCTTCGACTGGCAGACGACGGCCAACAAGCCGCCGCTGGCCGCGCCGGAAGACATCGTGGTCTACGAACTGCATGTCCGCGACTTTAGCGCGTTTGACGAAAGTGTCCCGGTTGAACATCGCGGCACGTTCATGGCGTTCACCGATTTGCAGTCGAACGGGATGCAGCACCTTGCCGCGCTGGCGCAGGCAGGCCTGACACACGTTCATCTGCTGCCCATCT
>JAXLWC010000004.1:0-143248 GCA_046328675.1 Anaerolineae bacterium | reverse complement strand
ACCCCGAACTGACCGGACGCGAAAACGTCTACATGAACGGCGCGATTCTGGGCATGAAACGCCGCGAGATCGAGCGCAAGTTCGATGAGATTGTGGCCTTCGCCGAGATCGAGAAGTTCATCGACACGCCCGTCAAATTCTATTCCAGCGGCATGTACCTGCGCTTGGCCTTTTCTGTTGCCGCCCATCTGGAAACCGAGATTCTGCTGGTCGATGAAGTGCTGGCGGTGGGCGATGCCAACTTCCAGCGCAAATGTCTGAACAAGATGGAAGATGTGGGGCACCAGGGGCGCACCGTCGTACTGGTCTCGCACAGCATGTCCTCGATTGCGCGTTTGTGTCCGCGTGCGCTGCTGCTGGTGGGTGGCGGCCTCACAGCGGATGGCGAGACCTCCAAGGTCATTAACCAGTACATGAACGAAGGCGTGACCACCACGGGCGAACGCCGCTGGGACGACATTGCTACCGCGCCGCACAGCGATTACGCGCGGTTGGTTGCGGTACGCCTTTGCGACGAGCAGGGAAACATCAGTGACAACTTTGATATTCGCCGTCCGATTACGTTCGAGTTTGAATATGACGTGCTGCAAGCAGGTAAACGCCTGCTGCCCTATTTCTCGCTGTATAATGCTGATGGCGTTGTCCTGTTTACAGGGACGGATGTCTCAGCAGAACACATCTATCAGCAGGATGTGGAATTTGTCGGGCGGCGGTTGTCGCGTTGTGTGATTCCGGGTAATCTGCTGGCTGAGGGCGGCTTCACCATGCAGGTAGGGATGTCCACGCCGCTGGAAGCGAACACCGCCCAGTTTAATGTCCCTGACTGCCTGCGTTTTCAAGTGATCGATCCAATGGAAGGCGACTCGGCGCGCGGCATTTATGGTGGCACAATTCTAGGGGTGATGCGCCCTAAACTGAATTGGCAGCACCAATCAACCCCCACATTCACCGCAGCGAAGGCTCCACTTCCGTAGCCTGGTAGCATAATGTATAATCCCGCGCGCAAAATGAGGCACAATTGGAACAAGCATGGCAACATCAGCAGATAAATTGAACGAAGCATTAGCATTCATCGGGCGTGATGCCACCACTCGTGAGGAAATCACACGCTCGCTGCATGTGTTTGAGGAGCGCACCACCTATTCCGGCAGCTTGCGCGATGAGGTGACGGGCGTGGTGTTTGATGCCCTGTATCGTGACGCTGGATTGTTGCAGAAACGGGTGCAGTCCGGTCTGGTGTTCGAGTTTTATCACACCAGCAAGATTACCCGTGACTTTATCCTGTCTACTCCTGAAACCCCCGACCATGTATGGGAGCCACAAACCACGCGTCTGCTGCTTTATCTGGCACAGCACACACACAACGTCGTGATTGGCGGCGCGTACTTTGGCGATCAGGCGCTGCTCGTAGCACAGCAGCTTGCTGCTCATCATGGCGTCTGCCATGCCTTTGAACCCAACAGCCATAACTTCAAACTGCTGGTGCGCAACGCCGAATCCAATGGGCTAACCCATGTGGTACGCCCACATCAGTTGGGGTTGTGGAACGAAATCACCCATTTGCATCTGGTAGGAGATGACGCTTACGCCTTTTCGGCACCGACGGAGGAAACTGCCGAGGATGGTTTTGCGACGACCACCATTGATGCCTATGCCCGCCAGCAGGGCATTGAGAACCAGATTGGGCTGATTATGCTCGATACCGAGGGGGGTGAACTCCGCGCCTTGCAGGGCGCGGAACAGCACCTCGCGCTGCCCGCCGGACAGGCACCTCATCTGGTGTTTGAGGTTCACCGCCATTACGTTGATTGGACCAATGGGCTGAACAACACGGAAGTCCTGCAATTCCTGATGGCACACGGCTACAAAGTCTTCGCGGTGCGCGACTATCAGTCGAACCAGGCGACTTCCCATCTGCCCATTGAACTCATCCCGCCGCAGGACACATATCTGGAAGGCCCGCCGCACGGCTTTAACATGCTCGCCGTAAAGGATGAAACCGTCATCCAGAATGACCTGTTCCGCATTCGCCATCACGTCAGCCCGAAACTACTGCTCCATAAAGACCCGGCACTCCACCACCCACTGCCATGAAGCGCATCACCGTATTGGGCGCGTCCGGTTTTATCGGTTCGCATATTGTCCGCCGTCTGGAACGCGACGGTATCGACTTTGACGCACCGCCCCGTGACGCTAATCTGTCAGATTATACGCTGGGCGATACCCTATACTGCATCGGCTTAAGTGCGGATTTCCGCACGCGACCTTTTGATACCGTAGAGGCCCATGTCAGCAAGTTTAATGAACTGCTGCGCGTGGGCAATTTTGAGTCGCTCACTTATCTGTCTTCAACACGGGTGTACAGCGGCGCGTTGGATACCCGTGTGGAAGAAAGCAGCAGCCTAATCGTGAACCCGAATACGCCGACGGACATTTTTAACCTGTCAAAACTGATGGCAGAGTCTGTGGCGCTGCAATCCGGGCGTAATGTACGCCTGGTACGGGTGTCCAACGTTTACGGTGGCGATTTTACGTCAGATAATTTTTTGTCCAGCATCCTGCGGGATGTGATACACACAAACAAGGTCACGCTCTATACCACGTTGGACTCCGAAAAAGACTATATCAGTATTGATGACGTAGTTGATGGTTTGCTCAGGATTGCCACTTCGGGTACGCAGAAGCTTTATAATCTCGCCAGCGGACGTAATACCTCGAATGGGCAGCTTGCCGAGAAACTGCATCAGTTGACTGGCGCGGCATTTGAAGTAGCGCCCAATGCATCTACGCTGCGCTTCCCGCCGATCAGCATCGCGCGTATGCAGCAGGAATTTGGCTTGCCCCTGCCAACCTGCTGGACGATATTGAAACACTGGTGCGCCTTTTTCGTGAACATGATGTCCACCAGACTGCTAGACGAGACTCGTGAAAGGCTGAATATGCCCCCCTTTTTTTCTGTTGTCCTTCCTACCAGGAACCGTAGTCACATCGTTGGGGATGCGCTGCGCTGTGTTTTCAAGCAAACTTTTGGCGACTTTGAGGTTATCCTGGTGGATAACTGCGACGATGACTCGACCCTAGAGGTGGTCACGGGTTTTAATGATGCCCGTCTGCGCTACATCCGCACGGGCGGCTTGTCGATGCCTGACAACTGGGAAACCGGCGTCCGCGCCGCGACGGGTGAATATTTGACTATGGTGCAAGATAAGCAGCTTCTTTATCCACAAGCACTGGACACCATACACCGCGCGGTTGCCAAAGAAATGCCAGAGTGCGTTCAATGGTTTGTGGATAACATCAATAACACAGATAGCGCTGCCTGTGTATTCTCCATGCTGCATGGCAAAGGTCAGCCCGAGACTGAAATAATTTCGTCGTCATCGCTGATCAAACTCTTTCTGGACACCGGCCATCAGGGCGCAATACAACAACTACCGCGCGGAATAAATTCCTGTACCCGGCGGTCTTTGGTAAAGAAGATTCGCGAAAGCGCAGCGGGGCGAATGTGCCTGCTTGTATCCCCTGATTATACGATGGCCTTCGCCCAACTGGCGTTCACAGACCATGTTTTGCGTATCAACGCCGCACTTTCGGCGGTGGCTTGGGCCGGTGGCAATGGCACAAGCTTCAACCTTAAGGACACCAAAGGAACGTTCACCGAGTTTGTAAAGCAAATCGGCGCAGAAAACATGTATGATCGGCTGCCGATTCACACTGAGCAGTTGGCCGTGAATCTTGTGTTTAATGATTTTCTACGCGTGCGTGAAATCATGGGCGGAAACCTTAATGGTGCCCCCTTCGATCTAACGACATATTTTACGCTAGCCTTTGAAGAAATTGTGCGGCGCAGCAATTGGGGGGTTGACATGTCGCATGAGGAAACCCTGTGGAACGCAGTACTCAACCAGCAATCAGCGGAAGTCCACGCCGCTGTCAAACAAGCCATTAAGCCTTACCAACATGCTCGCCTTCAACATCAGCGTGATCTTCTCCTTCATAAAGTAGGAATCAAGCGCGTAATGGGCAAAATCCAGTATATGTTAGGAACGTCTGCATCCACGCCCGCATTAAGTCCAACCTTTCCCAATATTCTTTCTGCTGTAGACTGGGCAGCCCGCGGCGAGTATGCCGGTGCTCTCCAGGAGCAGGAATTCAGGACACATGGCTAGTCTGGTGGTCTTTGGTCCCTATCCGCCACCCTACGGCGGGGTATCGATTTTCGTCTATCAATTGAGTGAACACCTCAAGCGCCAGCACATTCCCTTTACACTCAAAAAGTTCCAGGGAATCACTGATGCCCCTGCCGACGCGGTACAGCCCACCACAAAAAGCATCCTTCAGCATTTTGGCGCAATGAACGCCCGCACGGTGTTTCTGGACAATGCTTCATTTTTCCTGGAGTACCCAGCGACTCAAAGCTCACGGCGCGCTCGCTGGAGCTTTCACTGGACATGGCTGGGGTTGAAAGCGCTCAGGCGTTTTCGCTGGCTGAAGGTTGTCCACGACGGCACCCTGATCGAACGTTATCAGGCGTTTGCCCCACATCAGCAGCGTGCCTTTCATCGGTATGCTGCTGCCGTCGATGAGTTCATAGCGGTCTCACCGCCGTTAGGTGCATGGTTGCAGCAGGAGATCAGGGTCACGCAGCCTGTTCACAGCATCCAGAGTTTGCTGCCGCTCATCGCCTATGAGGATGCGACACTGCCAGCCGCCGCCGTGTCTGCGTTCGCAAACTGCGATTACGCGGTGTGTTCGGTAGGGACGTTTATACCCTCTTATGGTTTCCTGCATGTCGCCAATGCGGTTGAAGCGCTGCGGCAGGCGACGGGCAAACGCATCGCCTTGATCTTACTGGACGCAGGCTTTGCAGGCACGCAGCAGTACCGTGAACAGGTACTTGCTCAACGTTCGTGGATTACCGTACTCTCTCGTTTGCCGCATCCACAAGCATTGGAAGTCATCAGGCACTGCCATGCTTTTGTGCGCGGAGTCGAGGCAGAAAGCTACGGCTTGTCGAAGGTTGAAGCCATTTTCTGCGGCGTTCCTGTCGTGGCAACCTCAGTAGGGGAAACGCGCGGGATGCTGTTGTATGATTATGGCGATGAAGCCGCGCTTGAACGTCAGCTGCGCGGCGCCTTGTTAGAGCCGCGCAGCGATCAACTTCAGTCCTGGGCGGAACGCTATCGCGCAGAAGCCGACGCGAATTTACACAAACTTTTACAGATTATCAGTACACACGCAGGATGAACACGATGTCCTCCAACAAATTCGATCAGCAGCAGTATGAAAAATATTGGCAGGAAGTCCACGAAAAAACGGGCGAAAGTCTGGCCGCAGTCTGTTTCCCCGATAAGCCGCTGTACTTTAACCTCTTCTTTGACCGCATTCAGAAATGGGTGGTCAACAAGTATCTGCGCAGCCAGCAGTGGACACTGCGCGATCAACCGCTGTTGGATATCGGCTGCGGGCGTGGTCGCTGGTTAGCCTTTTTTCAGCAGTTGTATGGCGCGCGTGTTACCGGCATCGACCTCTCTCCCGTTGCAGTCGAGTCCTGCCGCAAACAGGGCTTTGAGGCGCATGTCGGCTCGATTGAAAAAATGCCCTTTGAGGACGAGTCCTTTGCGGTGGTGACTTCTATTACGGTGCTTCTGCATCTGCCCTATGACCTGAAGCAGCGCGCGGTGGGCGAAATCGCCCGCGTCGTGAAAAAGGGCGGGCGCGTTTTGCTGCTCGAAGGTACCTGGCGTGATCCTTCGCCGCATGTCTTTAGCCTTTTGGTGAGCGAGTGGGAAGCGCTCTTTGCCGAAGTCGGACTGCGCATGGTGCATAAATCAGGACACTACTTCAACATCGCGCGCCGTCATTTGCCCGCGTGGATTCCATACCGTGATCGTGTGGCAATTTATCTCGATTACCCGATTGAGTTCGCGCTTAATTACTATTTCTACGGCAGGGAAACTAAAATCGGCTTGCAGCACTTCATGGTGTTCGAGAAGTCACTGTAGCCCTGTACAGAGAACGGGACACCTGTCACCCGAAATCCACCCATTCATCACTGTTAACGCCCAACCCAAAACCGCGATAATGTGCCATGAAGTAAGCATTGTCATGCAGGTTGGGATGTAAACTGTGGATTGTCATACTGCTGAAACGACTGTCAAATCGGGGACAGGCGCGGTGCTGTTGGTCGGAAATCCCAATGTGGGCAAGTCCGTCATCTTCGGTGCCCTCACCAAACGCTATGTCACCGTTTCCAATTACCCCGGCACTACTGTAGAAATCACTGAAGGTTCGCTTCCCGGCGGGCAAAAAATCCTCGATACTCCCGGCACCAACAGTCTAACCAGCGTCAGCGACGACGAGCGCGTCACCGCTAACGTCCTGTTTGACCACATGGACGATTTACACGCTGTGGTACAGGTCGCCGACGCCAAGAACCTGCGCCGCCGCTGCTGCTCACCTTACAGCTTTCCGAACTCGGTGTGCCGCTGGTGTTGAACCTCAACATGCTCTACGAGGCCCGCGCCAACGGTGTGGTCATCGACACCGAACGGCTTGCCCAGCGTCTCGGCATCACCGTAAACTCAACCATCGCCACGCAGGGCATCGGCGTGGATCGCCTGACCGACATCGTCCAGCGCGCGCATCCTGCGTCGTGGGATTTCCGCTATGAGCCGCCCGTCGAGGACGCCATCGCGAAAATCCAGACGCTGCTGCCGCAGCACGTCAGACACCAGCGCGGGGCAGCGGTGCGCCTGCTGTGTGGCGATGAACGCCTCGCCTCGGAGTACAGCCTGAACGGCGCGCTGACCAGCGTACAGCATACGCTGGCGCAGACTTACGGGCGTCCGACGCGCACTGTCGTCATCGGTCAGCAGATGCACGGCGCGCAAACCCTGCTCAACGAAGTCATGACCGTTACGCCGCGTCAGGATATTTCGCTCACGCAGAAGCTGTCACGCCTGATGATTCATCCGCTGTGGGGCTGGACGTTCCTGCTGCTGGTGCTGTGGCTGGTCTACAAGTTCGTCGGTGAATTCGGCGCGGGCACGCTGGTCGATTTTATGGAAACTACCGTCTTCGGCGAGTGGATTAACCCGCTGGCGACGCGTCTTGTCGATGGGCTGCTGCCGTTCTCGCTGGCACACGACTTGCTCGTTGGCGACTACGGCGTGATTACGATGGCGCTGTCTTACGGCATCGCGCTGGTGCTGCCAATTGTCACCACCTTTTTCCTCGCTTTCTCCATTCTCGAAGACTCCGGCTATCTGCCGCGTTTAGCCATCATGTTCAACCGCGTCTTTAAGATGATGGGCTTGAACGGCAAAGCGGTGCTGCCGATGATTTTGGGCTTAGGCTGCGACACGATGGCCACGCTTTCCACGCGCATTCTGGAAACGCGCAAGGAGCGCATCATGGTGACGCTGCTGCTGGCGCTCGGCGTTCCTTGCTCGGCGCAGCTCGGTGTGATTCTGGGTATGTTGGGGCAGGTGGGCGGCATCGGCACGCTCATCTGGGCCAGCGTCGTCGTCGCCACCATGATGGCGGTGGGGCTGTTGGCCGCCAAGCTGCTGCCCGGCGAACGCAGTGATTTCATCCTCGAACTGCCGCCGCTGCGTTTGCCGCACCTTGACAACATCGCCATCAAGACGCTGGCACGCCTCGAATGGTACCTTAAGGAAGTCCTGCCGCTGTTCATCGTCGGCACGCTCATTCTGTTCGCGCTCGATAAAACTGGCATTCTGCTGCTGGCGGAACAGGTCGCTTCACCCGTCGTCGTTGGGTTGCTGGGGCTGCCTGCGGCGGCAACGGGCGCGTTCCTCATCGGTTTCCTGCGGCGCGATTACGGCGCGGCGGGTTTGTTCGCCATGATGCTGGCCGGGCAGCTTGACAGCCGTCAGGTCATCGTCAGCCTGATTGTGATTACGCTGTTTATCCCCTGCATCGCCAACGTGCTCATCATCGTCAAGGAGTACGGCAAAAAAGTAGCGGCTGGCGTGGCGCTGGTGGTGTTCCCGCTGGCCTTCGCGGTGGGTGGGGTGGTCAATCTGTTTATGCATCTGTTCCAGGTTATGCCGTGAGGGATGAGAAGATGATTCACTGTCCGTTGTGTGGATTTGAATTTGAATCGACAGCGATGTCCTGCCATTCGTCATGTGCCTTTAACGAAAGCTGTGGCATTATCTGCTGTCCCAACTGCGGCTATCAGATGCCCGACGAGCAGAAGTCGCGCGTGGCCGAAGCGCTGCGCCGCTGGCTGTCGCGCCGCCGTGAGCAGCAGGAGTTGCTGCCTGTGCGTCCCCTCAGCGCCATGCGTCCCGGCGAATCCGGCAAGGTCGTCGCCATCAACTCGCAGAGTCACAACCGCGTTGAACGTCTGCATGTGCTGGGACTCATCAACGATGCCCACGTCACGCTGGAGCAAAAGCGCCCCACGTATGTGCTGCGCGTGGGCTTTACCGAACTCTCGATTGAACAGGACATCGCGCAGGAAATCATGGTCGATGTGGGCAGTTGAGCCGCTGCCTCAGGCTTTCTTGCGTTCCACTTTATAGCAGGCAAGGATGTTGCCCGAACCCTGCCATGTGCGGCTGCTGATTAATTTGAGCGACACGGGCGGGCGTCCCGTGAACAGCGCTGTGCCTTCCCCCGCAATCAGCGGGAAAATCATCAGGTGCAGTTCGTCCACCAGGTCATGCACCAGCAGATCATTCCACAGCATCCGGCTCAACAACACCAGAATATCCCGGCCCGGCTGCTGCTTCAGTTCGGCAACCTCCTTGTACAAATTCTCGCCGCGAATGATGCGCGTATTATGTTCCCAGGGCGCTAAATCTTCAGGTCTCAGCTTATCCGAAACCACCACTTTATCAACAGCTTTCATCAGCGCGGCGAATTCATAGCGAATGGCTGTGCCGTTTGGGGTGCTGGGATAATTCAGCCAGTAGTTCTTGTTCGCCACATACGAAGTTTGCCCACTGAGCATCAGCGTGTCGGCGGCGCGCAGCCGTTCCGTAAAATACTGGTCAAGCGTTTGATCTCCACCGTAGTCCTCGTGGAAATAATCGAACAGCGTGCCAAGGTCGCGGTTCTTGCCTTCATAGTATCCATCCAGCGACATCATGTTACCAACGATCAGCTTGCGCATGAGCTTGCTCCATGTTGAGTGGGGTAGGGTAATGTCCATTATAGAACAAATGTACACCAAAGGAAACTGATTTTTGAGGCGTAATGCGCATCGCTGGTAGTAGGCGACCACATAGATAATAATGGGCAGCGGTTCGTAACGCCGCATTTCTCCTTCTCCCCGCGAAGCGAGTGGGAGAAGGGCTGGGGATGGATGGCTTACTTACCAGTATCGATGTGGTCATCTGGTAGTAGGCGACCACATAGATAATAATGGGCAGCGGTTCGTAACGCCGCATTTCTCCCTTCTCCCCCGCGAAGCGAGTGGGAGAAGGGTCGGGGATGAGGGGCTTACCCACCGATATCACTGTGGTCATCTGGTAGGCGCTGTGAATCAACAGAGGCGTCCACCTGAACGCCTCTGTTTGTTTACCTCAATTTGTGCGGGGCTGTGCCCTTATCTCAGTTTCTTGACGTTAGCCTACCTGCCCCGAACCCGGACGTGCGCTGAGCGTGATCGTTAGGTCGATGCTCTGCCCGTCGCGCAGCACTGTCAGCACAACCTGTTGGCCGGGCTGTGTGTTATTCGCCAGGTACGTGATCAACTGTCCCATGCCCGTGATTTGCACGCCGTCGATGGCCGTGATGATGTCTGCGCTCATGATGCGGTGGACGCCGCTGTTGGTGCGTGTGCTGCTTTCCACCACCGCGTTTTGCAGGCCGCCGTCCTCTGCCGGGCTGTTACGCTGCACCTCGCTCACGACCACGCCGCGCTGGTTGTTGGGTAGGTTCAGCGCTTCGATGATTTGCAGGCTGATGTCGCCGCCCTGAATGCCGAGGTAGCTGTACGACACTTCGCCGTGATCGATCAGGGCGCGTGCCACACGCTGCACCAGATTGCTGGGGATGGCGAAGCCTACGCCGGAGTTCGAGCCGGATTCGGTTTCAATCTGCGAGTTCACGCCGATGACGTTGCCTTGCAGGTCAAGCAGCGGGCCGCCGCTGTTACCGGGGTTAATCGACGCGTCGGTCTGGATGACGCCGCCAATCGAGAAGTCTGTCAGCCCGACGATGGTGCGATCCAGCGCGCTGACGATGCCGGAAGTCAGCGTCCAGCGCTGTCCGAAGGGGCTGCCAATCGCCAGCACTGTTTCGCCAATATCCAGCGCGTCAGAGTCCGCGAACGTTACCGGGTGCAGTTCTTCGGCAGGCAGGTCAACCTTGATCACCGCCAGGTCGGAGTTGGGGTCTTCGCCGATGACTTCGCCGCGTACAATCGTGCCGTCGTAGAAATTCACTTCGATGTCTGTCGCGCCCTGCACGACATGGTTGTTGGTAACAATGTGCCCGTCGGTGTCTACGACGAAGCCGCTGCCCGTGCCATACACCACGCCGCCGCCGGAGCTAGCCGAACCGGAGCGCGTCGCTGTGACATTGATCGACACCACTGAAGGGCTGATCGTGTCGTAAAGCTGGGCAAATAGCTGGCCTTCATCCTCGAAAGTCACCGTTTGCGAGTCCTGTGCCACGACGGGCGCGGTGTAAAATGCCGGATGGGCTGCGTACTGCGCGGTTACTGAGGTGACCGCGCCGCCTGCGGCGAAAGCTATCGCCGCTATCACCAATGACAATACAAGATACTTCGGGTTGCGCATATCGTGTGCGATCCTTTTCCATTACCACCTGAATCACAAAGGTAGTCGCGAGTCTTTAGCAAGATATGAACAATGTGTAACCTTTTTGTAACCTTACATTGTGGCTTGTGACTGGCACGCTTCATGCCTTGGAGGCCGCGCTGCTGTGTCCGGGGGGAACAGGGGGAGGGGATCGCTTTTCGGGGTAGGTTTTTAACGCTTCACCGCAAACCCGTCGCGCTCTTTACGTTTTCTCAACGTAATCACCTCATACAGCGAACCTGCTTTAAGCCCCTCTCCGTGAGTCGAGCCTTGCATTACGCTCAAATCCCAAACATGGGTAAGCGAAGCGACGGGGGTGGGGTGAGGCCAAACGCGTCCGCTCGTCTACCCGCCTTTCTGCTCCACAAAATACCTACCCCGAAAAGGAGGGGGAGTCATGCCCTTGCACGGCTCCCTGTGTGCGTCATTAGCGGTTGCTTGCGCGCCGCTTCAGGTTCATGATGACGTTTTCTTCGGGGCGAATCACGCCGACGAATTTGGTTTCGCCCGCGTTGACCACGCTCAGGCGCGGGCTGAACTGCTGCGCCAGCGTTACCAGGCTGATGAGCGCTTCCATCTGCGCGAAGTGAATGCCGATGCAGATGCGCTGGCCTGCGCCAAACGGATAGTAAGCGTAGCGTGGGCGCGCTTCAACCTGTTCCTCGCTGAAATGTTCGGGATAAAACGCCAGCGGGCGTTCCCAGAACTGCGGGTGGCGGTGCGTAGCGTAGGGGAACAGCGCCACCAGCGAGCCTTTCGGGATCGCGTAGCCGTCAATCACGTCGTCGGCCATCGCCTCGCGTGCGGTAATCGCTACCGGGGAATACAGCCGCAGTGCTTCGTCCAGCACCATCTTGCTGTATTTCAGGTTGGGAATATCGGCCATCGTCGGCGCGCGCCCACCGAGTACGCTGTCGATTTCGGCGTGCAGCTTGGCTTCGACTTCCGGGTGCTGGCTCAGCAGATACCATGTCCACGTGAGCAGGCTGGCGGTAGTCTCGTGTCCGGCGAAGAACGTAATCAGGATTTCGTCGTGCAGCAGGTTATCGTCCATCACCTCGCCCGTTTCGGCGTCCTTCGCGCTCATCAGCAGCGCCAGCAGGTCGCCTTCGGTCTTGTTGCGGCGGTGGTCTTCAATCACGCGGAAGATAAAATCGCGCACGATCTGTTTGGCTTGCTTCAGGCGCTGGTTGGTCGGCGTCGGGATATACAGCGGCACATCAATGAACTTCATTGTGCGTGATGTCACCCATTCCAGCAGCGCGTGCAGCGATTTGCCCACTGCCACATCTTCACCCACGTCAAAGCTGAACATCGCGCGTGAGATGATGGTCATCGTCAGCCGCGCCATTTCCAGGTTAATGTCCACTTTTTCAGTGTCCGGGATGCTCTGCCAGCGTTTGGTCATTTCCACGCTGGAATCGACCATGATGTCCACGAACGCCTGAATGCCGCGCGGGGTATACGTCGGCTGCATCAACTGCCGCTGCTTGCGCCAGAAATCGCCTTCAGCCGTGAAAATGCCGTTGCCGATAGCCAGCCGCAGCTTTTCCATCGTGAAGCCCTTGGTGTAAATCTCCGGGTGTTTCACCATCACATGCTGAATATAGTCCGGGTGTATCAGCAAAAAGCTGTTGACGGGACCCAGTTTGAGTCGCACAAAATCACCGTAGCGCTCCCACATGTCGTAGTAGTAGCGCATAAGCCCGCGTCCCTGTATGTCTGCGATGTTGCCGATGATGGGTAACTGCTCCGGTCCGGGAGCAGCGCGCATGGCGGAAGCTGAATACTGCATCGAATCATTCCTTATGGCTTGGAGGTCTTATGGGGGGAGAGGTCAGTTAGTCTTCTTTGCGGTCTATGACGAACACATCCTATCATAAGTCTACAGAATTTGCGGGCGAAAATCCTTAATGTTTGTGAAAAATTCCATAAACAGAATCTTGGTGAAATGTAACAAGCATCCCCGCACGCAGACTACAGCCCATAACACACCTGAAGGAAACCGACGATGGAAATCACTTTTGTGCTGCCGCTGGCGCTGCTTCCCGGTGTCGCGCTGCTCATCGTATCCTCTGCCGCGCGCTACGGGCAAATCCACGACGAAGTTCACCGCCTGCTCGACCACGCGGAGGCCGCAGACCGCAGCGATCTACGCCGCCGTGCGCGTTATTTCCGCAATGCGCTGGTGGCGCTGTATCTGTGTGTCGCCTGCTTCGCCTTAGCCAGCCTCACGGGTGTTCTGCTGGAAGCCGTCGACTTGCCCTCGCGTCCTGCCGTCGTCGCCCTCACCGCGCTGGGTTGCCTCTCGCTGCTCTATGCCGCCGCGCAAGCTCATCCGCGAAACCTGCTCTCGCTGGACATCATCGAACACCATCTCAATCCCTGACACACGATCATTCTACAACCTGTGCTTTTTACCGCCCATCGCCGCGACATCCACTGGCACGCGCCGCGTTTAAATCCTCTCACGCACTGGCGTAAGCGAAGCGGCGAGATTTAGCGGCGCGTTGCCCCTTAAATCCTGCATTTATCACTAACAATATTTCCATAGTTCCTGTGTGAGCTTACGAACCTTGACTAGCCCGCACCTTTAGCTGCGGGCCGAAGAATCGCACTACACAACATCTCGTATCTGCTGCTCACCTGACTTTCTCCTCCTCACTCATTGCTCATTGCTCATTGCTCATTGCTTTCCTCCTCCCGCCAGGCGAATTCCGTTGCCCAGGTTGTGCTGTTGACGCCTCAAGCTAAAGGTTGAGCCTGTTGCTGAACATGGTGCTTAACCGCTTGGAAGGCTCTGAACTTCGCGGACATCTGCTCAGAACAAGTCCCTTTAGTGGACTTTTACAGCATTTCAAAGGCAGCCAGTCGGCTTTAGCCACTGCGGCAGGCACCGCGAACATCTGCAACGAGCCTCACGCCTCACTCATTGCTCATTCTCATTGCTCATTGCTTTCTCCTCCTCACTCTGCCGCTAGGCGAATTCCCGTTGCCCAGGTTGTGCTGTTGACGCCTCAAGCTAAAGGTTGAGGCTGTTGCTGAACATGGTGCTTAACCCGCGCATGGAAGGCTCTGAACTTCGCGGACATCTCGCCAGGACAAGTCCCTTTAGTGGACTTTTACAGCATTTCAAAGGCAGCCAGTCGGCTTTAGCCACTGGCGGCAGGCACCGCGAACATCTGCAACGAGCCTCACGCCTCACTCTGCTCATTGCTCATTGCTTTCTCCTCTCATCCTCCTCCTCACTCATTGCTCATTGCTTTCTCCTCCTCACTCCGCCGCTATGCGAATTCCCGTTGCCCAGGTTGTGCTGTTGACGCCTCAAGCTAAAGGTTGAGGCTGTTGCTGAACATGGTGCTTAACCCGCGCATGGAAGGCTCTGAACTTCGCGGACATCTGCCAGAACAAGTCCCTTTAGTGGACTTTTACAGCATTTCAAAGGCAGCCAGT
The DNA here is from genome assembly GCA_046328675.1 of Anaerolineae bacterium. Taxonomy (GTDB): domain Bacteria; phylum Chloroflexota; class Anaerolineae; order Aggregatilineales; family Phototrophicaceae; genus JACAER01. The sequence continues at coordinate 128,993 of JAXLWC010000004.1, read as the reverse complement.
CGGCTTTAGCCACTGGCGGCAGGCACCGCGAACATCTGCAACGAGCCTCACGCCTCACTCCTCACTCATTGCTCATTGCTTTCTCCTCCTCACTCCTCACTCCTCACCCTCACTCATTGCTCCTCGCTCATTGTTCATTGCTCCTTGCTCATTGCTCCTCACTCATTGCTCATTGCTCATTGCTTTCTCCTCCTCACTTTTGACTCATCACTCATCACTCATCACTTCTCCCTCGTGTGCAGATTCGCCAGCAGTGATAAGATGGAGGGAGTATCATCATGCATTTCAGAAGGAATCCCTATGGCAGTCAACCGACGCCTTGCTTTTATGATCGACGGCGACAACGCGCAGGCCGCGCTGTTGGGCGAGATGTTGGCCGAAGCCAGCAAATATGGCCTGCTCACCATCCGCCGCGTCTATGGCGATTGGACAGAACCACAGCTTAAAAGCTGGAAACAGGTGCTGCACGCCTACGCCATCCAGCCCGTACAGCAGTTCCGCTACACCGTCGGCAAAAACGCCACCGACAGCGCCATGATTATCGACGCGATGGACATCCTCTACACCGCAGGCGTTGATGGCTTCTGTCTCGTCTCCAGCGACAGCGATTACACCCGCCTGGCCACCCGCATCCGCGAGAAGAATCTGTTCGTCATGGGCATCGGCAAACAGACAACGCCGCGCGCCTTCGTCAACGCCTGCGACGTGTTTGTCTACACCGAAAATCTGCTGCCCGATACCGTCAAAAACCAGCCCAAACCCAGGAAACAGAAACCCAGCGAATCCAGCGCCGCGCCCGCTGCCGAACCGCCTGCTCTGGACTCCCTGCGGGACAGCATGGAAGATTTGTTCCGCACCGCCTTTGAATCTGTTCCCCAGGAAGATGGCTGGTCGTCGTTAAGCGTCATCGGCAGCAAACTGATGCAGCTTGACCCCGGCTTCGACCCGCGCACCTACGGCTTCAAGCAGCTTCTGCATCTGGTACGCAAGCATACCGAATTGTTCGAGATTCGCCGGGCAAAAGCCAAGGGTGGGGCAGTCGTCTACGTGCGCCTGCGCGACAGCGAATGATGGTTGATGCAGCTATTTGCTAAGGATGGCACATTTCCCTCTTGGCTTGCGGGGACAAGGTGAGGGCGAGGGTTGATATAACCCCTTGATAGCCTACACCTTGAGCTGCGGGCGTTGTTTTACAAACTCTGATAGCCCGCACCTTGAGCTGCCGACGTTGTTTTACTGAAGACACCTGAGGAGGCAAACGAAAAAGGGACACCCCTGCGGATGTCCCTTTTTTAAGTCTATTCAAAGAAATCTTTCAAACTGTTTTTTAATAACTGAGTTTATTTGGACGAACTGAAAATTAGTGTAGCGCCGTCGTGCAAATCGCGCAAGACCTTTAGGCAGCATTTTGGGCATTTTTACTATTTTTACGTGATACAGTTTTCATACATACACGGAACACTTTGAAATTTGTAGATCTACATCTGTTTAAATCAGCGCGATAAACGCTCCCATTCAGCAGGATAGTCTAGCGCTGGCCTTGCAACAGCGCCAACTTTTGGGGAACTTGCTCTCACGATAGTGTGACAGGATGTTAACTATCCGCTGGTGAAGGAGACATTCCATGCTTGCACAGGACTATTACACGACCCACAGTGCGCTTACCGACCCCAGGCAGTACGCCTATCTGTTCAATGATTTACCCGACGACTTGCCCGGCCTCTGTCAGTGTGTGCGCAACATCTATCGCCACTACATGAGCGACAGCAAAATCCCACGCACGCGCAAACGTGAAGCTGACGCGCGCTATATGCCTAACATGCTGCAAATCGTCGTCAGACATGACTCGCGTCCGCTGACCATTGAACGCCCAAAGGATAAGCGCTTTGTCGGCTGCTGTCGTGATGCGGCGCTGCTGTTGTGTGCCATGCTGCGCCATAAGGGCCTTCCTGCGCGCACGCGTGTCGGGTTTGCCGCCTACATTCGCCCCGGTGTCCATGTGCCGGGGTTTTATGTCGATCATGTGGTCACGGAGTATTGGGACGACGCGCGCTGGAAGCTGGCAGACGCCGAGCAGGATGCGGCCTTGATTCGTTACAATCAGCTTGACTTTGATGTGCTGGACATCCCGCGCCATCAGTTTGTCGTGGGCGGCATGGCCTGGCAGCAGTGTCGCGCCGGGCACATGCACCCCAACAACTTCGGCGACCATCCCCACGATCAGTTTTTTCGCGGCTGGTGGGCCATCCGTAACCGTCACCTTCACGACCTGGCCACCCTCAGCAAAACCGAACTGCTGTTGTGGGATACCTGGACGCTGATGAACCTTAATGACAAGCCCACCCCTGCCGACGAGCAGATTCTTGACCGCCTCGCTGGGCTGACGCAGGCAGGCGACGAAGCCTTCGCCGAACTGCGCGGCATCTGGATCGCGCTTCAAAGTCCCTGATGTCGTCTGGACGTACAGCCCTGCCGATAAACCGCGTCGGGTAACGCTAAACCTGTGATGTGCATCGGGCTTGGGTGGTCGCTAGATTTGGAACACTTTCCTGCCAATGTTTGTCTATGACGCTAACAGAATGATGAGTCGGGGGGAGTTTCACGGTGTTAAGGGCCGAGTGGCGCAGATGGGTAGCTCAGTTAATGCTCCTCGGGGTATTCTGTGTGGGGTGCTGTTGGTAATCTGGTGCTCCTATCCGCGCTACCTTCCTGTTGGACGACGCTGTTTATTCCCCAACCATGGTACTTTTGCCGGGGATTGTATCATCGGCTCCATACCTGCGAACTATAGTGGAACACATCAGCGATGGCTGGCGCGAAGCAGTCTATCCCAGCTACTTTGATACCCAGTGGTTTAGCTGGTCGTCCAACAGCCGTTACGGGGTGGTGCTGTTTACCAATCACTACGGGGTCATGAACCTCGCCGTGTTCGATACCCACGAATGGCTTTGGCACTTTGCCACCTCCTGCGACGCAGTTGCCGGGAGCATGTCTCCCTGTCCGGCTCGAAGCCCCACGGGCGATCAACGACCATTTCCTGCTGCTTGCTGATGGTTCTCTGCTTGACCTCAGCCGGGATTTACCCGGCCAGCGATCAGCCTGGTCCGATGTGTGGGCTGGCTTTGTTGAGCGCGCCGCATGGTCATACACAATCGTTATGCGGCGTTTCATCAACGACGATTAATGACCAGCGCGGCCTGTACGTTTGTCTAGCTGCATTCAGGATGCAAATGGCTCAAACAGTATTGGTTGGCGTTACCCGTCGTACCCTACCTGACTATGAACCCCTTCAGTGGGTTTTCCGGCGGATAGCTGGCAGTTTTGAACTGCCAGCGTCCCCAACGCGAGGGTTTGCGTAAGGTGAGTGGATAAGTACACGCTCCTGATTTAGCAGGGCGCTGGCTATTGTCTGGTGGCTCACATCGCGCTATCTTCACGCCACATTCCGCTGAAAACTAAGGTACACCTTATGACACCCGACCCGACCATTTACCAGCGTCCCGCCGAACTTTTACAAAATCTGATTCGTTTTAACACCACCAACCCGCCCGGTAACGAGGCCGAAATTCTCCATTACCTGCGCGGCTTGCTCGAAGCGGCGGGTTACGAAACGCAGATGCCCGCCAAAGACCCCGCGCGCCCCAACCTTGTCGCCCGCCTTAAGGGACGCGGCGAGGCCCCACCGCTGTTGTTACAGGGCCACGTCGATGTCGTCACAACCGAAGGTCAAAACTGGCAGCAGCCGCCTTTCGCCGCCAATCTGCTGGATGGCTGGATTTGGGGACGCGGCGCGCTGGACATGAAAGGCGGCGTCACGATGCTGGTGTGTGCCATGCTGCGCGCCAAAATAGAAGGGCTAACACCTCCCGGTGACATCATCCTCACCCTGTTGAGCGACGAGGAAGCGGGCAGCGACTACGGGGCGAAATACCTGGTGGAGCAGCACGCGCACCTGTTCGATGGCATCAAGTATGCCATTGGCGAGTTTGGCGGCTTCTCCTCGTACATCGCTGGCGGCAAGTTCTACCCGATCATGGTGGCGGAACGGCAGGGCTGCCCGCTGAAGGTTACAGTACGCGGCCCCGGCGGTCACGGCGCGCAGCCGATGCAGGGCGGCGCCATGTCCCGGCTGGCGAAGATGCTCACCGCCCTCGACCAGAATCTGCTGCCTGTCCACATCACGCCTGTAGTCAGCCAGATGGTAGAGGCGATTGCGTCCGCGCTGCCCGAACAATCGGCGTCCATGTTCCGTCAGGTATTGGACACTTCGCAGACGGACAAGGTGATCGACCAGCTTGGCAACGGCGGGCGCATGATTCGCCCCATTTTGCGCAATACAGTCAATGCCACGATCATTCATGGCGGCAGCAAAATCAACGTCATCCCCAGCGAAATTGTGGTGCAGATGGATGGCCGCCTGCTGCCCGGTTTCCAGCCGGACGATCTGGTGAGCGAGGTACGCGCCATCATCGGCGACGAGCCGGAAATCGAAGTGGTGAAGTTCCAGCCGGGGCCGCCGCCGCCCGACATGACACACTTCAACACGCTCGCGGGCATCCTGCGCGAAGCAGACCCACAGGGCGTAGCCATTCCCTACGTCGTCAGCGGCGTGACCGACGCGGCGCAGTTCTCGCGCTTGGGCATCCAGACCTACGGCTTCCTGCCTATGAATCTGCCGATGAGCTTCAACTTTGCCGGAACCGTACACGGCGCGGACGAACGCATCCCGGTGGACGCGCTGCTGTTCGGCGTCGAGGCCGTGTATCAGGCGGTGCAGCGACTGGGAGTATAATGGGAAAGAGTAAAAAGTGCTGAGCTATGTTTATCCCAAGTATTGAGCCTGTGCCCTTGAAAATGAATGATCATGGGGTAGTGCTGGTAAGCGGGACACGCGTGTCTATTGATACGATTATTGGCGCGTTTAACGATGGCGCAACCCCTCAGGACATCGCTCGGAGCTATGACTCTGTTCCCCTGGCAGATATTTTTGCCGTAATCGCCTATTATCTGCACCACAAAGATGAGGTAGATGCCTATTTGGCACAGCGTCAGCGCGAACAGAAACTGTCGCCGTGATTGTTGAAAATCCACTGCCAGATGAAGCAATTTCACCACCATACACGACGGTTTGGATATACTTTATGACCGACCTGCAACGAGTCTACGTTTCAGCAGATTATTTCGTCGCGCTGCAAGCCTACAACGACGGTCTGCGCGGCGATGCACTGGTAGAAGCGGTCGGCGGCTTTGTGTTTCCATAAGGCATTTGGATAGAATGATGTCATCAATGATGAGTGTGAGGTATAGATGAGCAATCGGCGGGCGTTTTGGCTTCTGCTGGCGTGGGTGCTGATATGCGTCAGCGCGGTGTATGCGACGTACCAGCTATATTACGGCGGGCGGGCGGCGACCTATGCACCCGTCACGCCTCCCACGCGCGCGCCAACCTTTACGCCTGACATTCCGGGTACAGAAACGACCATCGCTGAGCGAACTGCGATTGCCATCTTCACGCAGAACCCGACGCTGGCGCTGTCCTCCACGCCGTTTTTCGCGGAGATTATCTACAACGAGACAATCAGACTCATAACGGCAACGCCGGGTTACTGGAATTCTGAACGACTAGCAGCATTTCAGCGAATGACTGTGACAAGTGAAGCTCTGATGACTACCTCCCCAACACCAGCGCCACCCCTCGTACTGACAAGTTACCTCACGACTACGCCAACATTGAATTATCACTGCGAACCTGCAATCGGACTGCATGATTTGGGTGATTTTGTGGAACACATGGTTTATACGCTCTACGAAGTGAATCTTGAAACTTCGGTGTACGCGGCAACAAGGGATATTCATGGTATTGACCAAGCCTGTATCATTCCCCCACAGCCTGTTGTGACGGTTATTGTGGTTAGTATTGATGTAGAAACCATTTCTTATCTGCCGCGTTTGTCAGAGATGACAGCACACGTTTTGCAGGCAATTTTGGACAATCAAGTCTATCTGGATTACGTTTCCACACGACAAGCCAGAGTCACGATTAATTTTCGCACGCCTAACGAAACCATTTATATCACCGCAGATTATTTCGTCGCGCTGCAAGCCTACAACGACGGTCTGCGCGGCGATGCACTGGTAGAAGCGCTGGGGGGCTTTGTGTTTCCGTAAGGCATTGGGATAAAATGATGCCGTCCACAATGAGTTTAATGGGCAGATGAGCAATCGGCGGGCGTTTGGGCTTCTGCTGGCGTGGGTGCTGATATGCATCGGGGCGAAGTATGACGGCGTATTTTCTGGACAGCAGCGCCCTTGTCAAACGCTATGTCACAGAAACAGGGAGTGTTTAGCTACGGGCAATCACTACCAAAAGTGCAGCAGCGGGGAAAGGGCTAACGGTTGATAACCCGAACAATTACCCCTGATCGTTCATCGTATCAGGTGAGGAAATACGGAACAAGCATGAGCTGCTGCGCCTGAATCGATGGGGGAGTAGGAAAGTGAAGAGTAATGCGTGATGAGTTGGAATACTTGCTGGATGAACTTAAAAACGCCGATTTCACAAGGCGGGAAGTCGCAGAGAAAAGATTGTTGCAGCTACCTGATCGTCAGCGTGCTGTTGCACCGTTAATTGAGTATTTGAAACGCGATAATTGGGTTGTACGCAACACCGCAGCATCTCTGTTAGGACGATTGGGAGACAAATCAGCAATCACACCTTTGATTGAGTCGCTTCACGATGAGTTTGATTTTGTTCGAGCAGCAGCCGCGTGGGCGTTGGGTGGATTGGAAGCAACAGAAGCGGTAGTACCATTAATTACGGCTTTAGAGGATGAGTCTGATGCAATGCGAGTAGGTGCAGCGTGGTCATTAGGAGTAATCGGCGATTCGCGTGCCAAAGAAGCGTTGCAGCGCGCGATCAAAGATGAAAATGACATTAGCGCACGCGAATTAATGGCAGTCGCACTAGCGCAGTTCGGAGATTTTGAGTATGCAGCTCTGTTGATTAATCAACTACAAAGGCAGCTATTTGATAAAGAAAAAGAACGCATCGCTGTTGCCCTTGAACGTTGGGGAACGCCCGAAGCGCTAGAAGCTGTTCGACAGTGGCAAGCAAGTAGGTCAAACACCTGATAACTTCTCAGTGTTGTTTTGGCGATCTAAGCTCTCTTGTCTCCTTTGCGTCCTTCGCGCCTTTGCGCTTCAAATCAAGGGGCACAGCCTCGCCATGCCCCTGTGGGTCCCGCCTTACTTCTTCTTTTTCCCCGACTTGTCTTTCTTCTTTTCCTCGCTGTGCGGCGGCGCGACCACGCCAATCGTCAGCAGGATGTTGGCATAAATCCGCTGTTCCCCGGTAGCAATCACCAGCGACACATCCGAACCGCGCGCCAGATCGTAGAACGGGTAGCGCATGTGTTTTTCCAGTTCCACATCCGGCAGCAGGCGGCGGAAATCGGCGAAGATGCTCGGCTCGCTGCCATCATCGGGCGTCATGACGTGCGCGGCTTCCACCGGAATCGCCGTGACCAGCGCCTCCAATACCTGCGGCACGGTGAGCAGCCCCGGCATCAGATTCAGGTACACGCGCTCGGCGGCGGGATTGGCGCGCGTGATGAAGGGATAGTTGCCGTCAGCAATCAGCACGCCGCTGCCGTGACCGGACGCTCCCAGTGTGGCCAAGATCGTGGGATGGATAAGCTCTGACTTAAGCATGAGGTTTCCTTTAAAGCACTAATTTTTGAAAAATACACCGTCTAAGCATAACATTACTGAGTTTATCTCCACAAAATAAGGAAACATTTTATGGCACCCATTACGATTCAGGATGTGCGCGTGATTCTGACGCAGCCGACGACGCAGCGTCTGGTGGTGGTCAAGCTCATCACCTCCGAGCCGGGGCTGTACGGCCTAGGCTGCGCCACCTTTACGCAGCGTTATCACGCCACGCACGCCGCGCTGGAGCAGCATTTTAAACCCTTCCTCATCGGGCGCGATGTCAGCCGCATCGAAGACCTGTGGCAGCAGATGATGGTCAACGGCTACTGGCGCAACAGCCCCGTGCTGAACAACGCCATCTCCGGCATCGACATGGCGCTCTGGGACATCAAAGGCAAGCTGGCGAACATGCCCGTCTATGAACTGCTTGGCGGCAAGTGTCGCGAGGCGGCGGCGGTCTACGTCCACGCCGACGGGCGCGACCCGCAGGAAGTGGTGGAAAACGCGCGCCGCTTTCAGGAAGAAGGCTATCGTTACATCCGCGTGCAGATGGGCGGCTACGGCGGCAAAGAGGCTGGCAGCGTCCGTCCCGATGGCGCGCTGGACGGCGCCTACTACGACCCCCGCGCGTACATGCGCAACATGCTCAGGATGATCGAACATGTGCGCACGACGCTGGGCGACAAGGTGGAACTGCTGCACGACATCCACGAACGACTGGCACCGATTGACGCCGTGAACTTCGCCAAGGCCGCCGAGAAGTTCAATCTGTTTTTCCTTGAAGATGCGCTGGCCCCGGAAGACATCGAGTGGTTCGTCAACAGTCGCTCGCAGTGCGCAACGCCGCTGTCGATGGGCGAACTGTTCGTCCATCCGTTGGAATGGCGCGTGCTGGTCGAACGGCGCTTGATTGACTTCATCCGTATGCACATCAGCGCCATCGGCGGGCTGACCCCCGCGCGCAACGCCGCCATCCACGCGCAGGCTTACGGCGTGCGCACGGCATGGCATGGCCCGCAGGAGATGTCTCGCCCGTTGGCCACGCCGCCAATGTCCATCTGGATGTCTGGGCACCGAACTTCGGCATTCAGGAATGGTGCCGCTTCCCTGAACTGGTTTACGAGATGTTCCCCGGCTGCCCGGAAGTGCGTAACGGCTACATGTATCCCAATGACCGCCCCGGACTCGGCGTGGATATTGATGAAAAGTTAGCCGCGAAATACCCCTGCGATAACGCTGTGATCGAGTGGACACAGACACGCCTGCCCGATGGCAGCCCGGCGCGCCCCTAAAGGACACGGCATGAGCAAACGTCAGTGGGTTTATGTCGGGACCTATACGCATGAAGGCACGCCGCCGCGCAGCGAAGGGGTCTATCTCACACGAATTTGACGCGGGTAACTTACGCTTGCTGCGCGCAGCAGATGTCGGCGCGAATCCTTCGTATCTGGCGCTTTCGCAGGATCAGCGTTTTCTGTTCACGGTGAACGAGGTCGGTGAATTTGCCGGGGTGCGCGGCGGCAGCAGTGCTTTCGCCATCGATGCGGCCACAGGCAGTCTGACCTTCCTTAACGCACAGCCCACGCACGGCGTCTCCCCGTGTTACGTCAGCGTGGACGCGGCAGGCCAATGGGCGCTGGTTGCCAACTATGTCGGCGGCAGTGTCACGCTGCTGCCCATCGCCGCTGAGGTCGGCTCAGTCCCCACAGCGCGCTCATCCGGAATCACGGCCACAGCATTGTTCCGCAGCGTCAGGAATCGCCGCACGCGCACTGTGTTGTGCTGCATCCCAACGGCCAGCATGTGTTCGTGGTGGATTTGGGCATCGACCAGATTCTGGTGTTTCGCCTGCACGACGGGCAGTTGACGCCGTTGTCTTCCGCCCATACCACGCCGGGGGCCGGGCCGCGCCACATCGCCGTGCATCCCAACGGGCGTTATCTGTACGTGTCAACCGAACTCGATTCGACGCTGCTGATCTACGCATTTGACGCAGCACGCGGCACGCTGGAACACCTCCAGACGCTTTCGACGCTGCCTGCTGATTTCGCAGGCACCAGCTACGGCGCAGACGTGCAGGTTGCGCCGTCGGGGCGTTTTGTCTACGCCTCCAATCGTGGGCATGACAGCCTCGCTGTGTTCGCCGTTGACGCCGACAGTGGCACCCTGACGCTGGTGGAAATCGTCTCGTGCGGTGGGCAATGGCCGCGTAACTTCGCGCTTGACCTCAGCGGTGATTATCTGATCGTCGCCAACCAGCATAGCGCTGCCCTGGTGGTCTATCGCGTCGATGCCGACACCGGACGGCTGACGGCGTCAGGCGAAACCGTCAGTGTACCTACCCCGTCTGCGTCAAGTTCATGCCAGCAGGGGACTAGAAATGCGGAGGGCGAACCTAATTCAGGCCTAACTTCTCACTCCGGTAACCGCGTCCAACGCAGCCGGTATGGTTCCCTCTCTCCGCTTGCGGGGAGAGGGTTAAGAGGGTTTACAAGTGAGTTTTTAATGGTGTGGGCTGGATTTGCCGCAGTGCCACGTCTTTCTCAACCTATTCTCACGGCAACCACCTGTCACGGCGAACCCGTTTTAAGCCCCTCTCCATGTGTCGAACCTCCTTACGCTCAAATCCCAAATAATGGGGAGGGGTTGGGGTGGGGCTAAACGCGCACGTCCAACGCAGCCGGTATGGTTCCCTCTCTCCGCTTGCGGGGAGAGGGGTTCCCCACCCCTCCCCGATTGCATCCCATACTATCCTACTGATACGTATCGAACAGCGAGCGCACCTTAAGCGCCGACACATCCGCCGCCGACACGCGAATAGTAACGGGCGCATCCGGGCGCAGATGCACGAAGTTGTCCGAGAACTTCGCGCCGTGCAGTTCGAGCCAGGTGTACAGCGCGGTGCTGTCCGTTGTCAGCGTCACCTCATACTGCCCATCGCCAGCGGCCTGCACCTGTGTTTGGATGTGTGGCTGGCGCAGCGTCAGGTGCTTGGGGCGGCAGAACAGCGTCAGGTCTTCTGAGACTTTTGCGCCGTCGCTGCGCAGCGTGAGCCACACCAGCACATCGCGCGCGGACTTCTGGCTGAGGTGCGCGCTGACATCCAGCGTGCGCGCGACGCCCGTAGCCGCCGGGGCGATGCTCACCGGGAATTCGCCGCGTTCCAGTGCCGTGCCTTGCGCGTCGGTGATGACATACTCTACCGTGCCGCGCTGTTCAGTCTGTACGTCGCTGCTGATATGCACCGCCACGCTGCCGCCTTCCACATTCTCTACGCCGGAAATCATCGTCGGCGCGAAGAAGCGTTTCGCCATGTAATGCAGCGCTTTCCAGTTGCCTTTCCAGTCCAGCGATGCCCAGCTTGGCGCGGGCCACATGTCGTTGTGCTGCCAGTAGAGCGCGCCCATCGAACGTGGCATGTTGCGCCGCCAGCCTTCGACAGCGTATTTCATCGCCATGCCCTGCAAAATCTGGCTCAGCCACAGCGTGGCTTCAAACGAAGTCGGCAGGCGGTACCAGTCGAGCAGATAATGAATGATGGTGCTGTTGCCGATGCCGCTGCGCTGGTGATGTTCCATCACGTAGCTGGTGATGTTGCGGTCTTCGGGCAGCGTGAACTCGGCAACGGTTTCCGGCTCCGGGAAGGACTGGAAGCCAAACTCGCTGACGAAACGATCCAGCCGCGTGTGATACCACTCGAACGGCTTTTTGCCGTGCCATACGTCCCACAGATGCGTATCGCCGCTGTCAGGGCTGCGGTGGTCGCTGCGATCACCCAGCGAGGTATGCGGGCTGCCGGGCCAGTACGCCGTCTGCGGCGCAAGCTCCTGCGCAATGCTCGGCAGCAGTTCGTCAAACAGCCGGCTGTAGTCTGCCCAGCTCATCGACTCCTGCCACCCGGCGCTGTCGGGCATCCCCTGTTCAATCTCGTTGTTGCCGCACCACAGCGCCATGCAGGCGTGATGGCGCAGGCGGCGAATGTTGTCCTGCGCTTCGGCTTTGACGTTCGCCATGAAGTCCGCGTCAAAGCTGGGGTACGTGCCGCAGGCGAACATGAAGTCCTGCCAGATGGCGATGCCGTACTGGTCGCAGGTGTCGTAAAAAGCATCATCCTCATACACGCCGCCGCCCCACACGCGCAGCATATTCATGTTGGCCTCAGCCGCTGCGCGCACCAGCGCTTCATAGTCTACGGGCTGGCCGGGGTAGGGCGTCGCTGGAATCCAGTTCGCGCCCTTCGCGAAAAACGGCACGCCGTTGCAGGCGAAATAAAACGACTCGCCCCACTGGTCGGCGTGGCGCTCCAGCGTCAGCGTGCGCAAGCCGATGCGCCGCGTCCAGCCGTCGAGTCTTTTGCCTGCGCCGTCGTGCAGCGTCACCGCCACATCGTACAGCGGTTGCGCGCCGAGGTTGTTCACCCACCACAACTGCGGCTGATCTATCGTTAGGTTGACCTGTGCCTTGCCGCCTGCCAGCGCCGCGCCGCTGACGAGACGCCACCGTCTGCCCATCTTTCGTGATGCACGGACGCCGTCAGCGCTGTGCTGCCTTCCGCCGCGAGGTTCAGCGTCAGCGTCACCTGCTGCGGGCTGTGCTGCTGTAGTATCTGCACATCGGTCAGCCGCCCGCTGTCGAAGGCCATCACTTCAATGTCGCGCCAGATACCGCTGGTGACCATCTTCGGCCCCCAGTCCCAGCCGAAGTTGCATGGCTCCTTACGAATCCACGCGCCGCTGTTAATGCGCATTGGCTCGACCCAGCCCGCCATGTTGCCCTTTTCGGCGTCCATGCGCCGCGCGAATGGCATCGGTGCAGCCAGGGCGATGCTGATGCGGTTGTCACCCGCTTGCAGATGCGGCTTCACGTCGAATTCCCATGTGCGGAACATGTTGTCGGCGCTCCCCACGCGCTGCCCGTTGACCTCAATCGTCGCCAGCGTATCCAGCCCAAAACAGCGCAGCAGCACGCGCTCATGCGCCAGCAGGGCAGGCGTCACCGTGAAGTTTCGCTCATAGCGCCAGTCTGTTTCCCCAACCCACATCTGCTGAAGTTCGTTGTCGCGAAAGAACGGGTCAGCCAGCGAACCGCTTGCCAGCAGGTCTAAATGTACACATCCCGGTACCGTCGCCGGAATTGGCGTGGGCACATCCTGTTGATACAGGCTCCATGCGCCATTAAGCGATAAATGTTCCATGTTCACCCTTATCTTCTATGGAAAAACGCGCTAATTATTTCATGGATACAGCAATCAGGTTATATCCAAACTAGGGCCTTGGCTCCGCCAACCCTGCACACTTTGTCTATTCGCGCCCAGAACATTCTCGCCGCTTGTATAGAAGCTCAACTACGCCGCCTTCTCACGGCAGCCACTCATCCACCCGAATCCGTCTTTCGCCCCTCTCTTCGGCCCACGATCATCCCCACACGGTTAAAACTCTGGCGGAGGTAAGCGAAGCGCTGTTGGGGGGAGGCAGGCGCGCTCGTTCGCCTGCCTGTCTTTCACTCCCTTAAATACCTACTCTTGAGAGGGGTCGGGGGGAGGTTTTACGAACTGGGTTCCCAGCAGCAGATGAAAATCACTGCTGCTGACTCTTGGCGACCTTGGCGACTTGGCGGTTAACTGCATTTTCAGCAGAGGCCAAACGCGCCTGCTTGCCTCTGCCTTTTGCCTTTGAGTAATAGCTATGCATCCACGAGTTCAAAACGCCCGCTGCAAATGCATCACGCCGGTTTAATCTTCAGCGCCAGATCGCGGTCAAACGTTGGCAGCGCGACCTGCACACGGCCATCGCTGCTGCTGACGTTCTGCGTGCCGAGGATTTCCCCGCTGAATGTGTCCCAGACTTCGACGGTGTAATCGCCCGCCGCCAGCCCATTGACCACCAGCACCGCCCCTGCCACTTCGGGGAACGTGATGTCCAGCGGATTTTCAACGCCGTTGCGCACATGCTCGTTGTACACATCTCCCAGATACTGGGTGCTGTAATCACTGCTCACAACCCACAGCAGGGCATGGTCATCACTCTGCAAGCCGAAAACACGCGCGTTCGCGGTCTCGGCAAACGCCGTTATCGGAGCCGTCCACGCTTCTGCGCCCATATCTTCGTCCGCGAAGAAGCGGGAGATGCCCGTGTACAGCGTATCCCACAAATCGTTGGGCGCGATATAGGAATCCCACCACCACGACATCGCCGTGCCTGCTGCGCCGTTCATCGGGGCGCTCCAGATGCCGATATGCAGTTCCACGCCGTCTACGTCGTAGTACAGCGCCTGCGCCGACCTCCCGAATTCGCCAACCAGAAACGGCCTGTCGGGATATTCTGTTACCCACTGCGGGATGGTCGTAGCGAACGTGCTCGGAAAGTCGTCCTTGTTGTAGAAGTGATCCTGCCCGAAGTCCAGCAGCGTCCACACGCTGTCCAGCAGGCGGTGGCTGCCCGAATGCGTCAGCAGATGCTGATACGGGTCAAGCTCATGCATCAGCGCGACATTGCGTTCCATCCAGGGCGCGAGATTTTGTTCCGAAGCAATCGGCGTCCAGTTGACTTCGTTCCACCATTCCCACGCCATAATGTTCGGCGAATAGCCCCAGCGCGCCACGATATAGTGCAGGCGCTGTTCCCAGTAATGGATGGCCGTAGGGTCGCTGGCGAAACATTCCGGCACCGGGCAGGGGCCGCCGTTATCGTCGTTGTAGGGGTTTTCGTTCCACTGCGCGTTGGTCGTCGTGCTGAATTGTCCATGATTCAGCAGCGAAAGCATAATGTAGATGCCGCGCTGCGCCGCCATCTCAATCACCTGATCGAGTTCGTAGGCGCTGCCCATCCGCGCGCTGTAATTCCCCAGCCCGGTATCCAGCCACTCGATGCCCATATCCCAGGGAGCCATCCACACCCGGATGAAGTTGCCGCCGCTGGCTTGCAGGTCATCGAGCCACGTTTCATAGTCGCTGATCGTATCGTTTGTGCTCCAGCCGATGTTCAGCCCGATAGGGAAGTAGGAATCGCCGTTGTCGAAGGCGAAGTAGCGCGGGTTGAGGCTGTCCACGCGCACGAAGCCGGGGTTCTCGCTGGCCGTCGCCGTGAAGCGTTGTGCTTCGCTGCTGCTTTCGCCGCTGGCTGTCGTGACCGTCACCCGGTACTGGTATTCGCCAACTTCCTGCGGTGTAAAACGCACGCGCCATGAGAAATCATTCGTCGCCTGCAAGCCTGCCGCGCTGTGGCTGAAATCCTGATAGTAAAAGCCTGCGGTTTGCACAACGCTGCCGGACGGCGCGGTAAACTCCGCCATGACCTGAATATCGGCGGGGTCATAGGGATTGCTAAACGCCGCGTCTGTCACGACGACAGCTTCAAACTTCTCGTACAGGCCCACGCTCTCCAGCAGCGGCGTCACCGTCAGCGTTCCCGCCTGCGCGTGCGCCATACTCACCAGCAGCAGCATGGTGATAATCAAACAAACTAGTTTTTTCATCGAGTTCTGCCTTTAAATTCTTTAGGTAAAAAAAGTTAAGTCCATCCGTCACAGCGATGATCATCAATCGCCCCCGCACAAATCATAATCCCATGACATAAGTATCTATCCGTAAACCACTCTTGAACCTCCCATATGTGGCGGACACTTGGTATTTCTCGGCGGGTTCGAGTCGGTTTTAACCGACTTCCCGCCGAAACACGGCAGCCGGATGGCTTTAGCCTCTGGCGCTGTCACCGCACACATTCCGCTTTACTTGCATTAGCTTTGCGCTCTTTGCGCCTTGGCGGTTCACTTACTCCCTGTTCTTTTTTACCTCAGCGCACTCGGTGTCTCGGTGGTTCAATTCTTTGTCTCTACTCTTGGCGCTCTTGGCGCCTTGGCGGTTCAAAATCTTCTCTACGTCTCACGCTTATCCCCCTTTGCGCCTTTGTGCCTTGGCGGTTCAAATCCTCTTCTTATTTACCTTTTTCCTGTATTATCTTGGCGTTCTTGGCGACTTGGCCGTTCACTTACTCCCTGTTCTTTTTTACCTCAGCGCACTCGGTGTCTCGGTGGTTCAATTCTTTGTCTCTACTCTTGGCGCTCTTTGCGACTTGGCAGTTCAAATCTTTTTCTTTGCATCCTTGGCGTTCTTGCGACTTGGCGGTTCACTTACTCCTGTTCTTTTTTACCTCAGCGCACTCGGTGTCTCGGTGAGGTTCAAATCAATTTTCTTGCTCTTTGCGCTTCAAGGCGTTAACCCTCTAGCCGAAAAACGCTTTGTCGTGGAATAAGTTGGGTGGAAATCACAGTCTTGATGGCCGCTTTTTCCACGTCACTCACCCGATCACGCAGCATTCTCAGCGCCATCGTCCCCATCAGGACTTTGTCCACATGAACCGTCGTCAGCGCTGGCATAATTTCCTGTGCCAGATCAATATCATCAAAACCCACCACCGAGAGGTCTTCCGGCACGCGATACCCTAGATGGCGCGCCGCGTTAATCACGCTGATGGCCGTTTCGTCGTTGCACGCGAAGATCGCCGTAATCTGCGGCTGGCGGCGCAGCAGCCGCAGGGTCGCCTCAAACGCGTCCTCGCGCGTCAGCAGCCCATCTTCGACATAACTGCCGCTGATGCCGTGCTGTGCCAGTCCGCAGCCCTGACGCCGTTCCGAAGTCTCCGGATAGGAATTCGGATTGCAGAATCAGCCCGATATGGCGGTGCTTGTGTTCGACCAGGTGCGCCACCGCCTTAATCGCCCCGCCGAAGTTGTCCATCACGACGGTATCGAACATCGTGTCATCGGAGGTATACGCATCGACAAGGATAATGTTCTTGCCTGTGCGGCGGCTGATGTCGGCGATAGCTTCTTCAAGAAAAGCCCCCACGACGATAATGCCGTCCACCAGATCATTCAGCAGCATCGCCGGCCAGCTCACCGTGTGGTTATGCTCGTCCACTTCAACATTGGCGTACATCAGATTGATGTTATGGCGCTGGCGTGTTCGACGCCGTCAATCACATACGAATAAAACGGATTGACGATAAGCTGTTCGCGTTTGCGCCGCTTGGTCAGCAGCCCGACGGTAGACAGCCCGCTCATCATCGGCGAATGCCCGATAATCTTCTGGCGGTAGCCCAGTGCTACGGCAGCACCCAGGACGCGCTCACGCATCTCAGCCGTGACGTTGGGTTTGTTGTTTAAGACCAGGGATACGGTACTCAGCGAAACATCGGCTAACTTCGCGATGTCGCGCAGCGTGGGTTACCGCCATTGCGCCTCGTCATCGAACAAATCGAACTTGTTTAAAAATTATTCACATGTTAAAGTGGAATAATAGTTCTGTCAAGAAATTTTCCTGCTCGTGGGTGTACACAGTGTAGCAGGCGATCACATGAAATATGTGAGTGGGGAGTTTCGCGGATATTTTTCGTGTAGGGACGTTCAATTGAACGTCCACGTAATCTCACCACTCCCTGAAATATTGTGGGCTTGTTGTAGGGGCGCACCTGTGTGTGCCCGCATTTTACCCGGCAACATCCGGTTGGTTGTCTAGTAGGGTTATTCTGAACAAGCCGCCGGGTCTCCTTGTTCGCTGCAAGTTCCATCCATGAGCCAATAGTTTATGGATTAATCTGGAGACTTTAGTATGGTGACACATCTTGCTTCCCCCAAAGTTAAAATGGTGGGCGCTCCGCTCCCCAACATGCCCTGGGAAAATCGTCCTGAAAACTCAAGCGCCGTGCTCTGGCGTTACAGCGGCAACCCCGTGATTCAACGCGATGCCACGCCAACCTCCAACAGCATCTTTAACAGCGCCGCCGTACCCTTCAAGGGCAAGTATGCGGGCGTCTTCCGTGTCGATGATACGCGCCGCACCATGACTCTGCACGTCGGCCACAGCGCTGATGGCATCAACTGGAACATCGCCCCGCAGCCCATCGAGTGGAACTTTAAAGACCCTGAACTCAGCACCTTTGTCCACCGCTACGACCCGCGCGTCGTCTGGCTCGAACCGCTATTATGTGACATGGTGCAACGGCTATCATGGCCCGACCATCGGCATCGGTTACACCTACGACTTCGAGGAATTCCACTTCGTCGAAAACGCCTTCCTGCCGCACAATCGCAACGGCGTCCTCTTCCCGCGCAAAATCAACGGCAAGTACGCCATGTTCAGTCGTCCAGCGACAATTTACAATGGACACGCCCTTCGGCGACATCTTCTACAGCGAAAGCCCCGACATGGTGCATTGGGGCAATCACCGCTTCGTCATGAAGCCCAAAGGCTGGCGTTGGGAAAGCACCAAAATCGGCGCAGGCCCCATTCCCATCGAAACCAGTGAAGGCTGGCTCTTGATTTATCACGGCGTGCTGACTTCGTGCAACGGCTTCGTCTACAGTATGGGCGCGGCGCTGCTTGACCTCGATCAGCCCTGGAAGGTCATCTATCGCGCAGCACCTTATCTCATGTCGCCGCAGATGTTGTACGAATGCGTGGGGGATGTGCCGAATGTCGTCTTCCCCTGTGCGGCCCTGCACGACCCTGACACGGGCCGCATCGCCGTGTACTACGGCGCGGCGGATACCGTCACCGGGCTGGCTTTCACGCAGATTGACGAACTGGTCGATTTCATCAAAACCAACTCGGAACTCTAGCCCGAACCTGTGCCCGTCGCACGCCACCCAACAGGTGTGACGCACAATCAGCTAACTATCTATCCGTAAACCGCTTTTGAGTGTCAGCGGGTTGATGGACACACAACATTCCTCGGCGGGTTCGAGTCGGTTTTAACCGACTTCCCGCCAGAAACACAGCAACCGGATGGCTTTAGCCTCTGGCGCTGTCATCGCACATTCCAGCCTCTGCATAGGTGCTAAAAGAATGACATCAACAGCGACAACGTAGGGTCGAACCTGTGTGTTCGCCCTCCAGCCATACGAATATGCGGAACATATTCTCACGGCAACCACTCGTCCCCCCCGAACCCGTTTTTAAGCCCCTCTCCCGTGCCACACATGTCTGCCTTCCCAAACATTCCCTGCTCGGGGAGGGTTTGGGGTGGCGCGCCCGTTCGCCTACCCGCCTCTTCGCTTCCTTAATTTCCTACGCTTGTAAAGGGCTTGAGGTGAGTGTTCATGAACTGCATTCACATCAGCGGATGAAAATCACGATTGCTGACTCTTGGCGTCTTGGCAGTTAGCTGTATTTTCAGGAGAGGTAGGCGCAGATCTCTGTGTTCGCCCTCAGCCACACAAACAAAAAATCGGCGGAGTGTTTTCCGCCGATTCGCTAACAGGGCCCGGATTCGAACCAAGATTAAGCGTAAAGCCCAAAATTGCCCTCGTGCGAGTGAAGAGTTTCGCGGATATTTTTCGTGTAGGGATGTTCAATTGAACGTCCACGTAACCTCACCACGCCCAAAATTGACCTCCCCGACTCGACTCCGGAGTCAATGACAGCCGCCCGCCGCCTGCCTTACAATAAACAGCAATCATATCCTGACGAAAAGGGGTTCCCCTGTGATGAAAATCATGCCTGCGCAAACGGGCGCTGCCTTGGACGACTTCATAACCCTCGCCCACGAATATGTCACCTGGATGCTGGCCGAAATACAGGTGCGTTATCCCGAACTGGATATACGTGAATTTACCAGCGAACATGCCTACGATGACCTGCGCAAAAAATTCCCCGGTGGCCACGTCCCGCCGGATGGTGGTCTGCTGTTGGCGACCATCGACGGCAGGGTAGGCGGCTGCATCGCGCTCGGCAGGCTGTCGCCGGAAATATGTGAGGTGCGCACGCTCTATGTCCGCCCGCAATTTCGCGGCACAGGTGTCGGCGCGGAGTTGGTGAGCGCCGTGTTGGATCAGGCGCGCGGCCTCGGTTACCGCTGTGCCCGCCTGGATACGCTGGCGTTTATGACCAGCGCGCAGCGTCTATATCGCGCGCAGGGCTTCTACGACATCGCGCCTTATCTCGACATGTCGGAGTCGCTCAAGCACTACATTTGTTTTCTTGAACTCAAGCTGTCCGATGGGGGGACAAAATCACTATAAAAGCGGCGGGCAAGCGTAAAGCCCAAATCCTGATTATTGGGTATAATCTACGCTAAATCGTTATATGCGTTTAAAGGTTTAGCGGATGCGCCGTTTTATACCGTTCTCATCCCCAAGAACATGGTTCCTGCTCACGCTGGTCTGTTTTGGCCTCTTAGTCGGTTATGCCTGGGCAGCGCCCGATCAGCAGTCCAGCCTTTACGAACGTGACCTGCTGGACACCCGTAATGATTTGGAGTTCCTGGCGAATCAGGTGTTGGGTGAAGGCGTGCGCTCGTCCAACTGGACAGGCAACGACGATCTGGCCTCTGCCACTGTTCTCGTCGACCTGTGGTTCGACAACGAAATCCTCGCCGACCAGATTTTCGGCACGAACACGCGCCCCGATGGCTGGATTGGCGCGACCACCCGCAACGCTCAACTGCTGCTGCGCAATATCCGTCACGATCTTGAGCTTTCTGCCGACCAATACTTCGGCTCCCCTGACCGTCCGGCGGAATGGCGCGGCACGGCGGCCATTGTGCTGTGCAGCCGTTCGCTGCAAAACATCTGGTTCGCGCTTGGACAGTTCTACAACGAGCGCCCACAATCGCCTGAATCGGTGCTGGACTACTGCCGCGCCCTCTCCGAAGAAGCGGACAACATCATCGCCACCACCGTCGTGGCCGACGACACCGAACTGCAAGGCGCGCTGCCCAGCCTCATTCTGGCGGTGCGCGGCGACCTTGAACGTCTGGCCGATGAACGCCTCGGTCTGGAAAATCGTCCCTCAAACTGGATTGGCAACCGTGACATCAACTCACCGACGCTGGTGAGCGATATTTACTTCGATCTTGAAGCGCTGGCCGATGCGCTGCTGGGGCAGGATGTCCGTCCGCAGGGCTGGATTGGCTTCGTCAATAACTCGCTCTACATTTCCAACCGCAATCTGCGTCACGACCTTGAAGCGCTGGCCGACCAGACGCAGGGCGTAGGCGCGCGGCCCAACGGCTGGCAGGGCACCGACCCCCTGATGCGCTGCTCCGTCTTGCAGCAGAACGTGGTGCTCGTCGCGCAGCAGCAGTACGATGTGCTGCTGCCCGCCGCTTCCGCTGATTTCTGCGTTCAGGCCGAAGGCGTCGCCAATCAGGCCATTGAAAACCCGCCCGTCGAGGATGTGGTCTCTGCCGCAGCCGAAGCCGAATCGCGTTTCGTCGCCCAGTCGCAGTGGGCCTTTGCTTATCTCGATGTGCAGGCGCTGCAATACATGGGGCAGATGCCTGCTGGCGTTGAGTTCCGCGCCTGGTATCGTAACTTCAACACCTCATCAATGATGTTCGTCAGCGGCGAGGATTTCGCGGTCTACATTGACCGCCGCTGGACGACGATGACCCAGGAAATCTTCGACCAACTGCCGACGCTTGAGGGCGTGCGCCCGCTGACCTTCTGTGACGCTAACTGGTGCAACGGCCCCGGCCCCACACCAACTCCCACAGGCTCCGGCCCGCTGGAACAGTTGATTTACGCGGGCACGCCTGCGCCCACCGTTCCCAGTGCCGAAGACCTGCGCAGCGAACTTTCGCAGGTGTCGTGGAACTATATTCGCGTCACTTATCTGCTCGACAACCCGACGACCAACACCGCCCAGGTCGCGCTGGAAATCTGTCAGGAACCCGCGCAGATTGCCTGCGAACCTGTAATCCGCGTGTTCAACAATAATACGGGCGTCGAAATCCCGGCGGTGTCGCAGTACAACGGCCTGAACGTCTACGAGTTCCCCTACGGCTACACCACCAATCTGGTGATTGAAGGGGACACCCTGTTCTCGCCCGATGTCTGGATCAGCGACCCGACCATCCGCTAAACAATGTGCGCAGGGGCAGGATATGTCTTGCCCCTGTCTTATTTCCGCTACGGCATCATCCGCTTGTAAAACCACTTCTTCACGAATTCTGTTGTCGTCACATACAGCGCCGTAATCCCAATCAGCAGCAGCAGCGTCGTCAGCGGCAGTGGCACAAAGCTGAACAGCGTGTTCACGACGGGCAGATAGGGCAGGGCAATCGTCAGTGCGGCCACCGCCACCGTTGACCACCACAGCAGGCGTCCGGGTCGGCTGCGGTAGAATGGCTTGCGCGTGCGCACCACCAGCGCGATCACCAGTTCCGTCATCAGCGACTCCACGAACCAGCCTGTGCGGAACTCATCCGGCGCGCCGTCGTGTACCCACAGCAGCATGGCGAACGTCAGGAAGTCGAACACCGAACTCACCAGCCCGAACACAATCATGAAGCTGCGAATGAACTTCACATCCCAGCGGTGCGGCTTGCTGATCCACTCCTGGTCAACCGTATCGCTGGCAATCGCCATGCCGGGGAAGTCCGACAGGAAGTTGTTAAGCAGAATCTGCTTGGCAAGCATCGGCAGGAACGGCAGGAACAGCGATAATCCCGCCATGCTGAACATGTTGCCGAAGTTGGCGCTGGTAGTCGTCAGCACATATTTAAGCGTGTTGGCGAACGTCTGCCGCCCGTTGATGATGCCGTCACGCAGCACCTTCAGGCTGTGTTCCAGCAGCACGAAGTCAGCCGCATCTTTGGCGACATCCACCGCCTGATCGACGGAAATGCCCACGTCAGCGACGTGCAGCGCGGGCGCGTCGTTGATGCCGTCGCCCATATAGCCGACGACATGCCCCGTCTTTTGCAGCGTGCGAATAATGCGTTCTTTCTGGTTCGGGTCTACCTCAACGAACAGGTTCGTGCGTTCGGCAAGCTGCCACAGCGCTCGTCGCGCATCTCCCGCAGTTGCCCCCCGGTGAGCGTGCCCGACAGTCCACCTTCCCGCGACATACTGTGCGACGGCGTGGTTATCGCCCGTGATGATCTTAAGGTCAACGCCCAGCGCGGCGAGGTCAGTCAGTGTCTGCTGGACATCGGCTTTCGGCAGGTCAAAGAACAGTAGAAGCCGTAAGATCATCTCGCGTTCGTCGTCCAGCGTGAAGACTCGGCCTGCTGCGCGACGTTCAGCGCCAGTCAGCGCGCGCAAACCCTGTGCGCTCCAGTCGATGAAGAAGCGTTGTTCAAGGCTGCTGCGCTGCGTGGCGTCCAACTGCCCGATTTCGTCGCGGCCATTCACGTACGCGGTTACAGACTTCGACCACGTTCCAGCGCCTTTGGTCACCATCTGCCGCTGGCCGTCCGGCGCGTCATAAATCACGCTCAGTCGCTTGCGCCTTGAAGTCGAAAGGCAGTTCATCTACTTTGTGATACGTCTCGGCCTGTGCCGCAAGCTGCCGCCTGGTCATCAGCGCGTTATCCAGCGGGTTGCGCATCGAGGCTTGCAGATGCGCGTTCAGATAGGCGCACAGCAGCACATCATCAGAGGCTTGCCCCTGCGCATCCGTCGCGCTGCTCAGTTCAATCTGGCCTTCGGTCAGCGTGCCCGTTTTGTCGGTACACAGCACATCCATGTTGCCGAAGTTCTCTATCGCGTTCAGGCGGCGCACGATGACCCCGCTTTTCGCCATCTGCTGCGCGCCCACTGACAGGGTAATCGTGACCACTGCGGGCAGCAGTTCTGGTGCCAGCCCCACCGCCAGCGCAATCGCGAACAGCAGCGAATCGATGGGCGGCTTGGAGGCGAACACGTTTATCGCAAACACGAACAACACCAGCAGCAGGATAATCTGCACCAGCAGATAGCCGAAGTGCCGGATGCCGCGCTCGAAGGCTGTTTCCGGTGGCCGCAGGTTCAGCCGCGCCGCGATTTCGCCGTAAGCCGTGTCCGAGCCTGTGTGAATCATCAAAGCCGTAGCGCTGCCGCTGCGCACACTCGTCCCCATGTAAACGCAGTTCGTGCGCTCTGCCAGCGCGGCGTTCTCGGCTGCCGCGCCCGCTTTTTTCTCCACAGGGAAGGTTTCGCCCGTCAGCGCCGCCTGATCGACGTAGCAGTCTTTGCCGTGCAGGATAATGCCATCGCCCGGTATTAAATCGCCGCCGGATAGCTGCACGATGTCACCGGGCACAACAGCTTGCGTCGGGATTTCTGTCGGCTTGCCATCGCGTACTACAGTAGCTTTGATTTCCACGCGCGCCAGCAGTTTTTCGACGGCGCTGGTGGCGTTGTATTCCTGAATGAACGTCAGGATGGCGCTGCCGAAAATGACGACGATGACCACCAGCGCGTCAATCCATTCGCCGACGACAGCCGATACGCCCGCCGCGAAAACCAGAATCAGCAGTAATGGGTTTTTGAACTGGTTGAGGAATAAGCCCAGCACAGCGCGCGTCTTGCTCGGCTTGAGGCTGCTCAGCCCCAGCGCCTGCAATTTTTGTTCAGCCTGAGCCGTGCTCAGTCCCTCTGGCTTGCTTTCCAGCGACGCGAACAGTGATTCAGGCGATTGACTCCAGTAAGCAGCAGTTTGTGGCACACGATGATTCATCGGAACGCCTTTCAACCATGCAGGACAGCATTTCCTATTATAGGCTTGTTCGTTGGGTTGAGGGTTATGACCATTGCCCGACAGATGTTACGCGCTGCTTCACCTCAAACTCACCGCAAAACCGCCGCCTTCTTTACGCCTTCTCACGGCAAACAATTGTCTCTGCGAACCCGTTTTAAGCCCCTCTCCGTGAGTCGCGCCTTGCACTACACTCAAATCCCCAACATGGGTAAGCGAAGCGACGGGGTTGGGGTGGGGCTAAACGCGAACGTCCGTCCACCTGTCTTTTCGCTGCCTTAATGACCTACCCTTATAAAGGAGTGGGGTCAGGTCCGAAACGCACGCATCTCGGGCTTTTATCTTTGTCATGGTCATCTCAAAAACTCAAAACACCCATTACTCACTAGGAATATCCTCAAATCGTCGAATTGTGAACTTCACCTTGCCGTCCGGCGTGTTCACTTCCACGCTTTCCCCGACGTGTTTGCCCAGCAGCGCCTTGCCGACAGGCGAATCCACAGAAACGCCGTGCCGCCGTCCCATCGCGATTTCCGCGCCGCCCATCAGGTCAAAAATCACTTCCTCTTTTTCCTGATGATCCCACACAATCACGCGGTCACCCGGTGATGCCGTGCTGGGGTCGGGGTCTTCGTCGATGATTTCGGCGTTCGCCAGCGTAGCCTTAAGCTGGACGATGCGCGCTTCCAGCATACTTTTCTGGTTAGCAGCCTCGCGGAACGTTTCTTCTTCAGCGATGTCAGTGTCGTCGCCCGCTTCGCTCAACTGCTCGGCGGCTTCCTCGCGCCCTTCCGTCAGCAGATACTTCAGTTCCCGTTCTAATTTATCATAGCCCGCGCGGGTTAAAACGATGCGTTCGTTCTCGGACATAAAAAGCTCCAAAATCTTATTTCAGCCGCCAGCAGCACAAAAACACCCGGTTGCTGATGTCCTCTATTATAGCGAAGGATTGACCACGTTGAAGGTTTGGGCTATAAGGCTCACTGTTTTTTGTAGTGGTCGGACTGTAAGTGATACCTCTGGCACGCATCGGTTTTGGCAAGGGGCGCAACATGTTGCGCCCTATCGCATCACTTTACCGCGGGTCACCACCTAATTTTGTATAAGGGAAGCATCACATGACACACAGACAAACGCGCGCTGGCGGGCATCCGCGTCTTGGATTTCTCGCGTGTGCTGGCCGGGCCGTTCTGCACCATGCTCTTAGGCGACATGGGCGCGGACGTAATCAAGGTCGAAAATCCCGGCGGCGGCGACGAAACCCGCGAGTGGGGGCCGCCCTGGGCAGGCGCGGCAGACGATAAGCTGAGCGCCTACTTCCTCAGCGTCAACCGTAACAAGCGCAGCCTCACGCTTAACCTCAAGACTCCCGAAGCCTGCGACATCGCCCGCCGCCTCGCTTCGCACAGTCAGATCGTCGTCGAGAACTTCAAACCCGGCCAAATGTCCAGCTTCGGCTTGGGTTATGCGGATTTGCACGCCCTCAATCCAGCGCTGGTCTATTGCAGCATTACCGGCTTCGGCCAGACCGGACTCTACAGCGAACGCCCCGGCTACGACTTCGTCATTCAGGCGATGAGTGGTTTGATGTCCATCACTGGCCCCACGTTGGGCGAACCCTACAAGGTCGGCGTGGCGGTGTCCGACGTATTCACGGCCTTGTTTGCCCACAGCGCCATCCTCGCCGCGCTGCGCCACGCCGAACGCACAGGCGAGGGCCAGCATATCGACGCCGCGCTGCTGGACTCGCAGATTGCCGCGCTGGTCAACGTCGCCAGCAATTACCTCGTCTCCGACAAGCCGCCTGCCCGCTACGGCAACCAGCACGCCAACATCGTGCCCTATCAGACCTTCAGCGCCGCCGATGGGGATTTCGCCGTCGCTGTGGGCAATGATCGCCAGTTCGCCCAGTTGTGTGTCCTGATGCAGCGCCCCGACCTGCTGCAAGACCCGCGTTACGCCACCAACCCCGCGCGCGTCGCCCATCGTGACACGCTCATTCCGGCGCTGCAAGCCATTTTCTCCACCCGCACCGTCGCGCAGTGGGTCGATGGTCTGCTGGCGTTAGGCATTCCCGCTGGCCCCATCAACGACGTTGCCGCCGCGCTTAACGATCCGCATGTCCAATCACGCGGCTTGCTAGGCGAAACCATACTGCCCAACGGCGCACCCTTTCAGTTTGTCAACGCGCCGATGCAGCTTTCCGCAACGCCGTCACAGGTGCGTCTGCCGCCGCCGCAAATCGGACAGCATACCGCAGAGGTACTTCGCGAGGTGTTAGGCATGGAGGATGCTGAAATACAGGATTTGAAAGGGTGTGGGGTAGTGTGAACGTTTACTCCCTTCTCCCCTGAATTCGGGGGAGAAGGGTTGGGGATGAGGGGGTAAACGAGCATCAAAGGTTGTATACAACGCCCTGGCGATTCACTAGTTTTTGAGACTTCAAAAAGGATTTATCAATGGCATTCTTTGACCTCCCCTTAGACCAACTGCGCACCTACCTGCCGCCGCGCACCGAACCTGCCGACTTTGACAACTTCTGGCAGCAAACCCTGTCCGAGGCGCGCAGTTTCCCGCTCAACGCCCGCTTCGAGCCTGTCGATGCAGGCCTGCGCACGCTGGAAACCTTCGATGTCACCTACAACGGTTACGGCGGTCAGCCCATCAAAGGCTGGCTGATCCTGCCGCGCCAGCGCACAGGTAAAATCCCCTGTGTCGTGGAATATATCGGCTACGGCGGCGGGCGTAACTTCCCCACCGACTGGCTGCTGTGGGCCAGCGCCGGCTTCGCCCATCTGGTGATGGACACGCGCGGTCAGGGCAGCACATGGTCACGCGGCGACACCCCCGACCCCGAACCTGCCGATACCAACCCGCATCATCCCGGCTTCATGACGCGTTCAGCTTGTTCGGCTGTTGGCGTAAGGTGTACCTCCGTGTGCCCCGTCAGATGAATCACCGTCGGCGCGTGCCGTTTAACAAAATCCGCCCTAGCGCAAACACCGCGTCGCAGTCCACATCCTGCGTCAGGATATGGTCGCTTCTCTCGAAGTCATGACGCTCGACCACTTTGCTGCCGATGTTGGCTTGCAGGTAATCCCCGTTGCGCGGCGGCACGGTCTTGTCCCCGCGTGAGTACATCACTCGCGCCGGGCACGTGATAATTCGGCAAAATATCTCGCACGCCACCATCATCACATTATGCAGTTCAGACGCCGCCGCCGTTGACCAGTCATCATAGCGCACACGCCCGACGACAGGCATCTTGCGTCGCACCTGTTCCGCCTGGATGTGCTTCATCAGTTCGCTGGTGTCCAGTTGTTTGGTGTAGGGCATGACATACTTCAGCATGTGCGAGGCTTCAAACATGCGGCTGTCGATAAAAAACGGCGCGGCAATCACAATCGCGCCGCTGACAGGCACCGCCGACGCCAGCAGCAGGCTCAGCAGGCCGCCCATCGACAGCCCTGCGACAAACACCTGCTCGCACTGCTGCCGCAGCACATGATAGCCATCCAGCGCGCACAGGTACCAGTCGTGCCACTTCATGCGCGACATATCGCGATAATCGGCGCCATGCGCCACGAGGCGCGGGCCATACGTGGTGATGCCCTGCTGCGCCAGCGCATGACCGAACCAGCGCATCTCATCGGGCGAAGCGGTGAAACCATGCAGGCACAAACAGCCTACACTGCTGTCACCATTAACAGCTTTGAAGTAAAACGGCTCTGCGCCGTGTCTGAGTGTGGGAAGTAATGTGTTCATGCTTCTGAGTCTAACACAAAATGCTGAACAGGGGATAAGTCGCACTTTCAGCGAGTGGCGAGTTTCGCGGATATTTTTCGTGTAGGGACGTTCAACTGAACGTCCATGTAACTTTGAATCTCACCACTCCCCACTTTCATCGGGGTCTATTCGGCAGTCAGGGCCGAAGGGCGGACATGCCTTAAACTCACCATTGAGCCTTCTGCTGCACCTCCCATCAGCACGAACCGCCTTTACCGACTAGCCCGCGCCTTTAGCTGCGGGACTTTATTCCTCGCCTGGCGCGATGTACGGGGTTTCCTGTGTATCACGGACATTGTTGTGCCGCTCAGCGCTAAGTCGCAGCGACATCAGGGCATCTTCCAGCGTGGCGTGGATGGGGCTGTTCATCTTCTGCTGTGCGCTCAGGGCGTCGCGGTATAACGAAACCCATTCGTCGTTGCCGACCAGCGCCGATGTGACGTGATCGTCCAGGTTTGCACTGCTGTTCGCGGCTGCCGTTTCCTGTGCCGCGCGCAGCAGCGTCATGAACTCTTGCAGCGAAAGATGGAGCTGTGTACAGTCGGTGACACGGTACACACGTCCGCCGACCTTGCCACGGTAGGCTGCGGTGTCGCTCAATAGGCGCTGCGCCACGTCGATGGTGAATTCACTGCCCAGGCGTACAATCATGATCGATTCGCCCGGCAGATATTCAACGGAATAATTCATGCATCCCCCTCAGATAAATATCCCCCTATTTTAACCGTATTGCCCCACGTTGTTCCATAACCTAGATGATGGGAACGATAAATATTTTGAAGCCCTGCATCTGTACATTTACCGGGCGCGGGGAAAAACGCATGACGCGCTGTGCTTGCTGGTGTAGAATGGCCCTCCATAAGCGCTGCATACCAATGAAGGATAGACCCTATGAGCCATCACATTGACGAATTTCTGCGTGACAACCTTGACCATTATCTGCAACAAACCGTTCGCCTCTGCTCACAGCCCAGCATCTCCGCACAGGGCTATGGAATGCATGACTGTGCTGAACTGGTCGCCGCCATCCTGACCGAGCACGGTCTGGAAACCCAAATCTTCGAGACGCCAACCTATCCCATTATCGTGGGCCGCGCGTCAGGAAAATCCGAGCGTACACTGCTGTTTTATAACCACTACGATGTACAGCCCGTCGATCCGCTGGAACTCTGGACAACGCCGCCCTTTGAACCCAGCATCCGTGACGGCAAACTGTTCGCGCGCGGCGCAAAGGACGACAAAGGCGAACTCATCGCGCGCCTGGCGGCAGTCGATGCCGTGCGCGTGGCCAACGCTGGTGAACTGCCTTGCAACGTAATTTTCGTCGTGGATGGCGAGGAAGAAGTCGGCAGCCCGAATATCGCCAAATTTGTGCGCGATCATCTTGACTTGCTCAAGTGTGACGCGGCGGTCTGGGAAGAAGGTGGCATCGACCACGACGGACATCCGGGCGATTCTTTGGGTTGTCGCGGCGTGATGTGTCTGGAACTGCGCGTGCGCACCCTCACACGCGACGCCCATTCCGGCGCGGCCCATGCGCTGCCCAACGCGGCGTGGCGGCTGGTCAACGCGCTGTCCACCTTAAAAGGGGAGGACGAACGCATCCTTATCCCCGGCTTTTACGACGACGTGCGCCCGCCCACCAAGCGCGACCTCGAACTGATTGACGCGCTGCCAAGCTACGAGGAATTCGCCCGCCAGCAGTACAACGTGCGCGAGTTTGTACACGGTCACACGGGCAAGCAGATTGAGTACGCGGTCTTCGAGCCAACCTGTAACATCTGTGGCATCACGTCCGGCTATCAGGGCGAAGGCACCAAAACCGTGATCCCGGCGACGGCCCTGGCCAAGATAGACTTCCGCCTCGTGCCTGATCAGGACGCCGACGATATTCTGCGCCAGCTGCGGGCACATCTCGACGCGCATGGCTTCAGCGATGTCGAGGTCATCCAGCCTGAAACGCCGATTCATCCCTACAAGGACGACACCGAGCATCCCGTGATTGATTTCGCCCTGCGCATGGGCGAGGAAGTCTATGGCAAGCGCGCTTACCTCGAACCGTTGGTCGGCGGCAGCAGCCCGGTCTACGCCTTCGCCGAGCCGCTGGGCAATATCCCGGTGATTTCCCCCGGCGTCGGCTATTGGGACAACCGCACCCATTCGCCCAACGAACACATCCGCATCGAAGACTTCATGAATGCCGCGCGCCAGCTTGGCCGCATCGTCGAAGGTTTCGCAAACGTGTTTTAGGGGGAATTATTCTTTTTTCGTATTCTCATGGCAAACACTTGCCCGCGCGAACCCGTTATTAGCCCCTCTCCCGCCGCGAATCTCTGACTACGCCCAACTTCATGCACGGGAGAGGGGTTGGGGTTTACAAGGGTAGGTTTTTAACATCGTCTCAAACCCACCACAAAACCGCAGTGCTCTTAACGCATTCTCACGGCAACCACTCGTCCACCCGAACCCGTTTTAAGCCCCTCTCCCGCCGCGTACATCCCCTTACGTTCCAATTGATGCGGAGAGGGGTTGGGGCTATAAGGTAGGTATTTTATTCTTACCCTCAAAATCGCCTCGCAAACGTCTTGTGCTTAAGCCTCTTTTAACGTTTACGCTCCCACAGCGGCGAACAAAAAGCCCCTCTCCCGCGCCACCCATGCTCGCCACTCGTCGTCTCCACAGGAGAGGGGTTTGGGGTGAGGTAAATGCGAGCGTCTCAATACTTGGCTTTCTTGCATTAATTACCTACCCTTGTAAAGGGGTTGGGGTGAGGTCAACGCGCATGTTCATCCACCTGTCTTTTGTCTTGGTCTTAGACTAACAGCTAAGAGTGTGGTTGTAACGAATAATTACGCATTTGATATCTGATGAAAATGTTGTATTCAAGGTTGTTTTCGACACGCACACGCCGTTTTTGTGTCTACTTCAGTAGACGTGATGTCCTGGCAGCCAGATGGCTTTAGCCTCAGGCGGCTCAAAACAGCGTAATCTTGATGATCACAACCACTCTCTAATGACTAACGACTAACGACTTACTAGGGGTGAGGCCAAACGCGCCCGTTCGCCTACCTGACTTTTCGTCCTTAAATACCTACCCTTGTGAGGGGTTGGGGTGAGTTTTTCGCGAACAGGCGTTTACCTGTCGTTCCGCTTTCTTAAGTGCCTGCCCTTGTAAACTATGGCTACAGCCTGAATTGCTCGTGATAGGCAAAATCGTCCAGCGCGCGCCGCGTGATCAGGTACGAGGCGCCGCGCTGGGTAGCGAGGATGCTGCCTTCGTCAATCAACATGCGCACATCATGTTCCGAGATGCGCAGGTAACGCGCAGCTTCGCTCAGCGTCATGCTGCTGTGCTCAAAAATAGGTGGGGTCACAATCGGGCTGATAGGGAAGGTCGAGGTATAAGCTGGCTTAAACGGTTTGTAGCTTTCAAACGGGGTGTCGTTGGGCATCCACAGGGACGCGACCCGTATTTTACTCAGCAGGCCGCAGATGCCGACGATTGTCAGTCCAACGCCAGCGACTTCCAGCAAAATCAGGATTTGATGTTGGTCTGCCTCTTCCCCGTCCTGGTTAATTTCCGCGTCGGCGGCATGGACGAGTGTGGTGAGAAGCAGCCCTGTGATCACAGGCAGCAGCAGGACAATCCTCCGCGCCCCCTTGTGAGGTATGCTGGAGAGGGCGGTGCAAACGATCAGCACGATCCCTACCACCAACGTAATCACTAACACCGTAAACGGCTCCCCTAAGAATATCGAAACCCTGAATAAAGTAAATTTACAAATATCTTCGCATAGAATGTTTGAATTTGCAAATATTACATAATAGTTTGAATTTTGAGACCCGCCCTGTTTTCCGCACTCAGAAATTGCCTTGGGTACGCTCCCAAACTAAACACTTGGCTTATGGCTAGAACAGGCGCGAACAAGGAGCTTTAGCCCCTTGTTCAACAACCACATCCTGCTGCGTCTACAGCAATACTACAATCCACGCTCCGCCAGCCAGCCCAGAACATAATCTGCCGCCGCCTGCCAGCGCGTATCCAGCATCATATCATGTGCCGCGTTGGGCATAATCACCGCCTGCGTCTTGTAGGCCCGCGCGGTACGTTCCGTTTCCCACACATGGAACACCGCGTCCTTCTCCCCGCCAAGCACCAGCAGCGGCGTTTTGACTTGATCGGGGCGCGGCAGGTTGAAGCCCATCACATCCAGCGCCATGCGCCACGATTCGTTATCCATCCGTGCCGCATAGCGTTCAATGTCGGACTCTGGCACATCTGCTGAGAAGAATTCCTCGCGCGTAAGGGCCGGCGTGTTGACAAAATGATCCAATCGGAACGTGAACAGCGCCTTCATCGCCACCAGCGGATGCTTGAGGTTGTTCCGTGTGAAAAACGGCAGCGCGCCGTGTGCCGGGATCGACGCCAGCAGCACCCCCGCCGGGGCCTGATGTTTTTCGAGGTACTTCTGTGTGATGAATCCGCCCATCGAATGCCCGATTATGACCGGATGGCGGACGTGTTCGCGCTCGATCTGTGTGGTAATGCTTTCCACGTCCGCCACATAATCGTTGATAGAATGCTGCCACATCGGTCTGGGCTGCGGGCTGTTGCCATGCCCGCGCAGGCTCAGCGCATAACAGGGATACCCGCGCCGTGCGAAATACGGCAACCAGTATTCATCCCAGCACCATGCGCCATGCCATGCGCCATGTACGAATAGTAACGGAGTCTGCTTCGGGTTGTCGTTCTGAGGGGGGTGCGTCAGCAGTTCGAGGGTCATAACGATGTCCTTTAGGCTGATATTTCTGGATATTTTCGTAGAGCTTGCCGTGCCGCGCAAATCGCCGCGCCATAATGCTGCCCTGCGTCGTGTCACAACAAAAAATCACACGTTCCGCGCCCATATCTGTCTCGGCATCAGGTCACACATTACAGAATCCTGCGCCGCATGTTGCGACCATTCCCAACAAAGTAGCCGCTTGATTTGTGGTCGCCTCGCTCACGCCGCCTGCTTTACGCCTTCTCACGGCAGCCATTCATCCACCCGAACCTCTTTGAAGTCCTCTCCTCCGCCCATAAGACCATTCCCTACAGTTATGCTTTTGGCGGGGAGAGGGATTTAGGTGAGGTCGACACACGCGCTCACTACCTCGACTCTTTCTCTCCTCTCCCCTTCCGCGAAGCGAGTGGGGCGAGGGGCAGTCCACTTTTTTAAACGCCCGCGCAACAAAACGAGGCGCCGCCCAGTGCAGGCAGCCACCTCGTTCGTATGCGTTCGTTGCGTTGCGCTTACTTCGTCTGCGGGCCGTCCCCGTGATAATCACCGGAGGCGTAGACGTAAACATAAGTCACGATGTCGCCGTCTTCGTTCGGCTCGCCTTGCCCTGTCCAGTCAAACAGCCAGTGAGCGTCGCTGATCGTCAGGTTGACGCAGCCGCGACTGCGCCGGAAGCCGAACAGGTCATGCCAGTACGTCCCGTGCAGGCTGATCGAGTCGTCGAAGTACATCACATACGGCACGCTTTGCAGCGCGTAGCTGTTGGGTGCGCCCGTGAAACCGGACATCGTGTCATTCTGCACGCGTGCCCAAATCGTATACAGGCCTTCGTTGGTGTCGGTTCCCGGCAGACCCGTCGCCACCAGCGTCGCAAACACGGGCGTATCATTTTCGTAGGCGATCAGATTCTGTTCGTATAAATCCACCGCCACCCAGCGTCCTTCGACACCTTCGGGGCGTTCCACGAGTTTGGGAATGGAGATGTTGCGCTGTTCAATCCATTCGTCGGGGCCGACCATATACCAGTACCAGCCATCTTCCGCCTGATATTCGGCATACAGGTTAACCATCGTATAGCGCGGCAGGTAGCGCCCAGTATCCATCGACTGCTGCGCGCCGGGATAGGGCACAGTCAGCAGATCACCCAGCACCCACGCGAACGGCTGCTCAAGGTTGTCCAGCAGCAGCACGCCGCGAAACCGCGACGGTTCATACCAGCGGGCGTCCGCGCCTTGTATCCACTGCCCATCCTGCGTCTGTATCCAGCCGTCAACGCTGGTATCAATCGCCCGCACGAAGTTGAATCCAGGGGCGATTTGTCCGACGACGCTGCCGCCCGGCGCATCAAACAGGTTCACCGCGTCCGGGCCAACACGCCAGTAGCTGAAGTTGTTCAGCGTCACGCCGTCAAGTTCAACCTGCGCGGCCAGCGGTAGGGGGTAGTCCGCCATGTAATCGAGGCAGTCCTCAGTGGGCGTGCCATCATCAGGATTGTAGTCCGCGCAGGGGCTGCTGAATTCGATGGCCGCGCTGGGCAAAACGGAGACTGCCAGAAACAGGCAGAGGAAAAGGAGTGCGATTCGTCGTTTCATGGATAACAATTGCTCTTACGCTCATTTTTCACACAAGGGCATAAATTTAGCAGAGTGAAACGGCATGGTCAACCGACGATTCGCCTACGGTGGATTCTTATCGGGGTGGCTTATTTCTGCCGCGCCAGCCACGCCTCAAGGTCTTCGCTGTGCTGCGGGTAATGTTCAAAGCAGTTGGACGCGATCACCTGCCAGGGAATCCATTCCGGCGGCATATTGCGGAAGTTCTGCGGCGTGTGGAAGTCTTCTTCCGAAAGTGATTCTAGCCCCGCCAGCAGCCGTAAATAAGTGGCCTGCGCATCTGCCAGCACCTTGTCCAGCGGCACATCGCGGTACTGTTCGTAAATGCGCTCATTACGTTCGTCCACGTCTTCCAGTTCCCACCAGGGCGAGCCTTCAAACACATGCGACTCAATCACCTCGACCATCTCATTCTCGTACCACATCACATGCGCGATCAAATCCTTGATCGACCACTGCCCAACAGCGTCCGGCTGTGTCATCTGGTCGCGCGGCACCTGCGCGATCAGCGCATCCCATTCGGCGCGCGTGCTGCGTAAGGTGTGGAGAAACTCAGCTTTGTCCATTGCTGTTTATCCTCATGCTGGGTGATAGAACATAAATTCTATCATAAAACTGCCTGATAGCAACTCTGTCTAGATTCCGCGAGTGGGCGCGCGGAGATTTTCCGTGTAGGGATGTTCAACTGAACGTCCACGTAACCTCGAATCTCACCACTCCCGGTTTACAAGGGTAGGTTTTTAACGCTCCACCTCAAACCCACCTTCAAACCGCCGCCTTCTCAACGCCTGCTCACGGCAACCACTCGTCCACCCGAACCTGTATTTCGCCCCTCTCCGTGAGTCGCGCCTTGCATTACGCTCAAATCCCAAACATGGAGAGGGGTTGGGGTGAGGCCAAACGCGCCCATTCGCCCACCTGCCTTTCCGTTCCATAAAATACCTACCCTTGTAAAGGATGGGGGTGAGGCCAAACGCGCCCATTCGCCCACCTGCCTTTCCGTTCCATAAATTACCTACCCTTGTAAAGGGGTTGGGGTGAGGTCTGCACGAACGTTCAACCGTCTGTCTTTTCACTCCCTTAATTACCTACCCTTGTAAACCACTCCCGGAGTCAAGCGTTTTCAGCGCTTCCACAGCGATTGAAAAAACGCCAGCAGGGGATGACGCGGCTGTGTCAGCAGCGCCTTCAGGTTCGGAATCGCGCTCACCTTCATGTCGATGGGGTTCTGGCTGTGGTAGGTGCGCTTGCGGTGCGCTTCTACGGCTGCCTTTTCCTCTGGCGAGAGGGTTTCATGCAGCGCCTGACATGCGACGATGTGCCAGTCGCGCAGCGTGCGTCCGCTGTCGCGGTCATGCAGCGTGCGCCAGTCTTCCGCAGACAGGTACCAGCGCACAATGTATTCCGCACTCATGTAAGGTTCATAGGGAGAAATACACCACAACCGCTGACACTCCGGGCAGCGCTGGAGCAGGATATAATCACCACGCTCGATGATCGTCAGCTTCGGCATGGATTGCGCGGGAACCCAGAGCTGACGCTGCGGCGCTTCACACAGCTTGCACGGCGCGCCAGCGTCCATCGTGCCATCGCTGGCAGGGTTAACCGTACCTATCAGATGTGGATGCATGTATTCTCCCTTGTCTGAACTGATGATTAAGCGTTCAAAAGGCAGATGGCATACCTAAAACATTTAGAAGTTACGCGGTTGAGTTCAAATTTCCCTAACGCTCGTAGGGGCGAACCTGCGTGTTCGCCCGTCAACTGCGTAAGTCCTAACATTATAACCCTTCAGCGTCAGATGATTCTCACATAACTCGTCTTCCAACCAAAAAACGCCAGGCTCCTCCTCATTATCTTGGGGAACTTGGCGTCTTGGCGGTTCAAATGTATGTTCGTTCTGGGGCCTGTCCTTACCCACCCGCCGCGAGGATGCGATCCCGGGCGACAATCGCCGGCGTGAAGTTCGGGTTGAACTCAATCGCGTTGTAGTAGTTGGTCAACGCATTGTCATTTTCACCTAAGCCTTCGCGTGCCAGCCCGCGATAGTAATACGTTTCTTCGACATACTGCCCGCCGCCATCGTTTAGGTTCTGAGCCGTGATGCTGATCACATCGTTATAGCGCCCAACAGCGATGTAGGCATCCAGCGCGCCGAACTGATACCAGAACATGCGCCAGGGCAGCCCTTCGCCCACCGTGCGCGCCTGGTCATAGGCTACGGCAGCTTCAGCGTACATGCCCAGCCCCACGAAGCTTGACCCCATATTGAACCAGGCGAACGAATTGTTCGGATCGTCAATCGCGTCCTGCCGCGCCATTTCCAGCGCGTTGACAAAGTTCTGCTGCGTCTCTGCATCCGTACCCAGCAGCGTCATCAGTTCTTCTTCGCGGTCAGTCGGGTACAGCGCGATATACTGGCGGTTGAAGTGTGCCCAGAATTCATTGATGTGATCGTAGCTGTACTGGTAGTTCTGGCCGTCGTAGCTGTCGTAGGTGGTAATCATCTGCGTGTTGTCGTCGTAGCCCACCACCAGCAGGTAATGTCCCATCCAGCCTGCGTGCAGTTCCACCGGGTCATACCCCGATTCGATAATCACCGGGAACTCGTTGACCAGCAGCGTCTTGATACGTTCCAGCGTGCCGCCGACGCGCCCCACCGCCCATACACCGGGGATGAAGTCGTTGACGTACTGCACCATCTGCCAGGGACTGACGTTCTTGTCTTCGTAGTTCGGCTTCAGCCAGTTGGCAGCGACCTGCTGTTCAGGCTCCACGCCGAAGTAGGTGAGTCCCATCGTCAGCGTAGCGGGGCCGCAGTTGTTCCACGTTTGCGCGATATAGGTGAAGCCGTAGAGCGTAAATGATGACGGCAGTGTTTCTTCCTGCGCCGACACGGTGCTCACCGTAAACACCATCAGTACCATCAGCGCGATAAGACGAATGATTTTGCGTGACATAGTGTCCATCCCAGAAATTTCATACCCTCAGCAGTGAGCGAGTCCACTCATGGCGCGTTACTCACTGCTTTTACTATCTAGCATTATATACCGTCCCATGTCTGTTTACCCCATGCCCAACCTACCTGTACCTTACGCTTTCCCACCGCTTTCCTTAGCGGTAATTTTGCACAGAGGCCCTTGCACAATCCATCAAACCAGCACCATGTCGTTTGACCACCCCCATAGTGTTTGTATTCTCCAACCCATTCTAACCAACATCCCTTTTTGATTCGTTTTCGACTCCCTATGACGCCCCGTGTAATCTCAATCAGCCTCGCCATCAATTTTCGCAGCATCCCCGATCAATTCGCTCAACGACTCGATCATTTCGCGCCGCCTCAAAATGACAGGTTTGTCTTTTCCAACCCATTCTAACCCTCATCATCAAGGGGCACGGCATTCGGCAGTAGCCCTGAATTCTGCACAAAGATTACAGCAACTTGTGGCAATATCCTTTATAATTACTGCGCGGTGCGTTTCCCGTACACGTAAAGGAATCATAGATGCAGTCGGATGATTATGTTGGCAAGGATATGCACGGTTTTATCGTGCAGGAACGTATTGGACGCGGCGGTATGGCAACGGTTTACCGCGCTCACCAGCCCAGCATCAATCGTGATGTTGCGCTGAAAGTCATCCGCCTTGACCGTGACCCCGACGAAGATGATTTCCCCCGGCGTTTCGCCCATGAAGCCAAGCTCATCGCCTCCCTGGAACACATTCACATCCTGCCAATTTACGAGTACGGCATCTTCAACGACAACGCCTATATTGCCATGCGTCTCCTGCGCGGCGGTACACTCTCAGACCTCCTGCGCAATGGCCCGCTGCCCCTGAACCGCGCCGCCGACCTGTTCACCCAGATTGCGCGCGGGCTGGCCTACGCCCACAGCAAAGGCGTTATCCACCGCGATATGAAGCCCAGCAACATCCTGCTGGACGACAGCGGCAACGCCTACCTAACCGACTTTGGGTTAGCCAAAATTATCGAAGGCGAAACCGAAATCACCAAGTCCGGCACCGTGGTCGGTACGCCCGCCTACATGTCACCGGAGCAGCTTCGCGGTGATCGTATCGACCACCGTTCGGATATCTACAGCCTCGGTATCGTCTTCTACCAGATGATGACAGGCAAGCCCCCGTTTGAGACGGGCAGCAGCGGCGAAATCGTCTCACTGATTTACAAACATCTCGAAGAAACGCCGCGCCCTCCCAGTGAGCACAACCCCGACATTCCCGCTGGCGTCGAGGAAATTATGCTCAAGGCAATTTCCAAGAAGCCCGAAGACCGCTACCAGACTGTTGAGGAAATGCTGGAGGCGCTGAACATCGTCTTGGGGCGCCTGAGCACGATTGAACAGACTACCGCCCGCAAAATCGTCAGCGTCCAGCGCCGCCGTGAACAGGCACAGCGCCAGAATTTGTTACGCATCGGGCTGGGTGTCATGGCGGTTGTGATTATTCTCCTGGTCGTAGGGGCTGTCATCACAGCCAACAACAACATGCAGGCACAGATTGCCGCGCAGACCGCCGTCGCGCAGGCTTCCACCCAGGCCGCCGAGCAAGCCGCTGCACAGACTGTTGAAGCGCTGAACCAAACGGCAACTGCCGCCGCCCTGACGCCGACACCACTGCCGCTTGCTACCGTGCTGATGGGAGAACAGGGTACTGCTGCTGAGAACATTCCCACAGATGACGAAATAGCCCGCGCCCGCGCCCGTTTAAGCGACGGCTTTGTGGCCTATGTTGCCTGCACCCAGAACACCGCCTATCATGCCGGGCAGGTGCGTGAAGTCAGCACCTTCATGAATGCATACGGCCTGGAAGTGCGCGTGTACGACCCCAACGCTGACTCCTACCAGCAGGTGACGATGCTCGATCAGGCGATTACCGACGGCGCGTCGGCGATCATCCTTTGCCCATTGGATGCCACGCTGCTTGCCGATGGCCTGAGCACGGTGCAGCAGGCGGGCATTCCGCTGGTGCAGTTCACCGGCACGCCCCCCAGCTATGGCGGCGTGCTGCTGGCGGGCAACGACTACGTGATGGGCGTGCGTGCCGGGCGTTTCGCCGGGCAGGTGTTCGACATCGAAGGGCAGGGGCAGGCCAACGTGGTCATTCTCGATTATCCTGATTTGCCCTATATAGTGACCCGCGCCAACGGTCTGGAAGATGGTTTCCTCGGTTATGTGCCAGAGGCTAACATCATCGGGCGTTACCTCGGCGGAACTCCTGAATCAGGCTACGAATCGGTACATCAACTGCTTGAAGACGGTGTTCAGTTCAACATTATTCTGAGTATCAACGACGCTGGAGCCTTCGGTGCGGTGCAAGCAATGGAAGAAGCGGGTATTGACCCCTCAGCGGTGATGATTAGCAGCATTGATGCTGAACCGCGCGCACAGGGTTACATTCGTGATGGCTACTACTTCCGTGCGTCGGTAGCCGTGAACCGCACCGAATTTTCTCATGCCGCTGTGTATGCGATGGTCAAGCTGCTGGCTGGCTCTACCATCCCGGAAACGCTGCTGGTCGAACCCGGCGAAATTATCACGCGTGACGCGCTGGAAAGTATCGATGCTACGGCGACAGCGCAAGGCACACCCGGCTCCTGATGGCGCTGCCCTCAGCATGGGTAATAGGTTTTATACAAAGCCTAATGGTCTCTTGGACTTTGTGATGATGGTTGTGCCTCTGCTGTTTGCGTTGTTTTGCACCCGTTACCGGTTACCTATCACTTGTGCTACAAACCAGACGCTATCGTCATTCCAATTCCCTTAAGCAGTATTTACAGCCTATTGCAAACCATCGCATTTTCATAGAGACTGTAGATAAGCACATTATTCGGGGGAAACAGAATAGCAGTTTATGGCTGAGAAAGTGTCGAAGAACACTACAGTTCTGAAGATGCAGGCACGCAACACGCCGATCCCGGAGCGTCCACCGCGCCCGGCGACGAATCTGCTGGCTCCCCCTTGGCGTGTACTGCTGCAAGTGGGCGGCGAGAACAAGACTACTGTCGGCGTTTCGGTGCATGATTACACCGTGATCGGACGTGCCGACGGCAGCGAAAACGACGCCGATGTTGACCTGAACCCCTACGGCGCGTTTCAGAACGGCGTGTCACGGCGTCATGCCGCCATCTCCCACGACAAAGGCAACATCTACATTGAAGACCTCGAAAGCACCAACGGCACGCGCATCAACGGCTTTCAACTACCGCCGAAGGAAAAATTCCGCCTGCGCGACGGCGACGAACTGGAACTTGGACGTATTCGCATCGTCATCCGTTTCGTGCGTCCCTCGCTTTAGGATGTGGGCACACCCCACACGCGTACGGTGCCGTCATTGTCTGACGCTCCACCGCCGCATCTCCACCTAATCCTGTGCCTCAAGGAGTATGCACGTTAGCCTGCACGTTTTGCAGTCTATTGTTTCTCCGCCTCATCCTTTAGCTTGATTGCCACTTCAACTTCCCATTTTTTCTTAAGCGGCTGTACTTTGGGATCGGTCAGATAAGTTTCGGTGCGAGCGCAGAAGGCATCGCCCTTTGGATCGTCCCAGCGATCCCAGGCGATGTTGTTGTGGTAAGCCCAGTGAAGCAGCGCTTTGTTGCCTGTCAAGCCATGCCCCACATAGACTACGCTTGCATAGCGCCCTGCTGGCAGCACATCTGGGCAGACTCGCCCATCGCCGGGCTGGGGAGTGGCCACCGGAATACCGATCTCAATATCCATGATGCCTTCCATGTCAATGATGTGAAAGCGCAGGAAGGTCGGGCCAGCCGGTTCCAGCTTGTGATCCTTGAACCATATCGTTAATTCCTTGCGGAGCTTATCCGCCACGCTGAACATGCCCCTAAACGGGGTTTGCGTGCGGATACCTAGATACGGCCTTTCGGGGCGCGTATCGATCCTGGGTTCACTCACGGTAGTCATCTGAACTAATTTCTCCCATTCTTGGATTCTTCTCCAGCATGATATGAAGGTCAACCACTTGCAGGTAATCGAAGTATAAATCCTCAACAGCCGGAAAGTCAAACATTTGTTCTAAGAGAATAAACTTTTGTCCACGTGGGTAACGAGTTTTTCAGGGAACTTTCTCTGAACTTTCAGTCTTAGGCTATAATGGCCTCTCATCGTAGTCCCAGCAGAACGAGTTGACCTATGCCTAAAAACCGCACGCCTATCCACAAGAAAACGATGCCCTTGGACGACAAGCACACGTGGAAAGCGCCCGACGGCTACAAAATCTTTGTCATTGATCGCGGCGCGGTCAGCTTTAACATCCCCGAAAAATGGGTGCTGCACAAGCTCGACCCCGTTGAAATCTACGATGTGGAGCCGCCAGACGACAACGCGCGCATCATGGTCACGGTGTGGAATCTGCCGCCGGGCGTCAATTGGGCGGGGCTGCCGCTGGGCGACCTGCTGACCTACGCGGCAAAGGGCGACCCGGAGAAACCGCGCGAATACGAACTGCTGGAACAATCCGAAGTCACCACCGAGAAACGCAGCGACATCGACCTGGTCTGGTTGCAGCACAAGTTTATCGACCCGATTGAAAAGCGCCCCGCCTATTCGCGGCTGGCATTAGCGCGCGGCTTCGACCTTCAGGTGTTCATTACCTTTGACTTCTGGGTGGATGATGTACAGCACTGCAAGCCGATTTGGAAAGAATTGATTCACTCGCTGCAAATGGGGCGTAAAATCGAAGACCCTCTGAAGGGCGAGACGCTGCACTAGCTACAACAAACGCTGCGGGCGCGGCATGGCATCCATGTAACCCGTCTCGCTGACGCAGACGTGGCCGGACTGCGCGAAGGCCACCGCCCCCTGATTGTTGATGGCCAGCGCGCTGAGGGCTGCACCATCGGGGCTGCTCAACACTTGGCCGTTTTCCATCTGCGCTCGTTCCAGTAAGTCGGCGGCGAAACGCTGGTGCATGGGGATGAGTTCGCTGCCGCTGTACACGCGGATCACGCCTGATTCGAGGTCGCTGGCGGCGAGGCGGTTGCCGTTCGGCGAACACGCCATCTGCCCCACATAGTAATGGGTATCCAGCGTCTTGAGGATTTTGCCGCCGTTGTCCATCAGCACCAGCCGCTGCCCATCGCTGGCGAAAATCGAACTGCCGCTGTGCGCTATAGCCAGCGCGGGCTGGAGTTCCGGCGTCAGCGTCAAGCCTGTATTGAACGCGCCAATCGGGATATTCTGCTGGTAAATGTGCAGGCGCGCGTTTTCATCCAGCGCGGCGGATACTCCCAACTGCGGGTCGAAGGCCAGCGCGACAAAATTGCTGGCACCGCCTGCGTCGAGTTTGGCTTCCTGTCCTTCTTCTTCCAGATACACATCGGCGTTGCCCGTGTGATACAACCGCATCCGTCCGTCTGTGCTGCTGTACAGTGTCGTGTCGCCGCTGCGCACGATGGGCAGGGCAGTGTTGTTGGGAGATTTGAGTGTGGCGACAAATGCCTGCCATGTTTCGCTCTCGCGGTCTGTGGTGGTCGGTGGCATGAGGCGCGTTTCGCCCTGCGCCACACCATCACGCAGGTCGTAGTAGCGCACCTGATCGCTGCGCGTCCAGACTGCAAGCAGCGGCGGTTTGCCTGCCAGGATGTCGAGCCGTCGGATGGTCTGGTTAGGGAAGAACATTTGCCACGTCATAATGTTGATCGATATGTAATGTTTTTCACATCATAACTGAAAATTGTTAAATTTTGAAATAGGGTGGGGCATTCAGCCTTCCAGAATATGGGCAGTGCTGGCTGGTTTTTACGCTTTTTATGCAGGACACGAGATGCCATCTCAGCCTGCTCCCTGTGACCACACGGGTCAAACGC
This sequence comes from Anaerolineae bacterium, assembly GCA_046328675.1. Classification (GTDB taxonomy): domain Bacteria; phylum Chloroflexota; class Anaerolineae; order Aggregatilineales; family Phototrophicaceae; genus JACAER01. The sequence continues at coordinate 85,797 of JAXLWC010000004.1, read as the reverse complement.
CTTCATGCTGTAACACATAAAAAGAGCGCACCATCTGATGCGCTCTCTCACTAGAGCCTACTTGCTCATCTTTTCCAGATTGGCGTTGAGTTTTTCAATCGCCGCCACCAGTTTTTCTTCGGTGGTCGGGCCAGCGGGCGCGGCGGGCTTCGCTTCTTCCTTCTTCGCCATACGTTCCATCATATTGTTGACGGCCCGTACCAGCAGGAAGATGACAAAGGCAATGATGAGAAAGTTGATGAGGGTGTTAATAAACACGCCGATGTTCATGGTTACGGCAGGGGTTTCGCCCTCTGCTGCCTTCAGAGTAAGCACGATGCTCGAAAAATCGATGCCGCCAATAATTAAGCCGATGGGCGGCATAATGATGTCGTTCACCAGCGAAGTGACAATTGCGCCAAACGCCGTACCGATAATCACACCGATAGCGAGATCAAGCACATTGCCGCGCATGATGAACTTCTGAAACTCTTTTAACATAACGCCTCCTTTACAATCACAAACGTTACTTTATCCATTGCTTCATAACAAGCTGCGTTAAATTGTATCCACCCGGAGCAATCATGCAACTAAGCAAGGCATCTGTTAAGCGAAGTCCAATCAATTCCTAATAATCGTCGTCCAATCATCACGCGCAGAACGCCATCGCTGCCGAGATTGTGCCAGAGCAGGGCGCTGTCACGGTCACGCCAGAGGCGCAGGCTGGCGCATACCGTACCATCGGCGGCGGCGGCGACGGCGATGGTGCCGCCTGTGCTGAGCAGGAGCAGGGCGTTTTCGAGCGTGCTGAGGCGCGAAACTCCACTGGCAGCGGGCAGCGCCCTTTGCCACAGGATTTGCTGATCCTCGGAGGCGTACAGGGTGGAACCATCAAATAGAAACATTGTGGTTCCATTCACACTCAATGCGCGCGATTGCGTACCGTGTGGCACATCAGCGAAGGCCAGTGTCCAGTTCCCACCAGTATTTTCAAGCCATAAACCGCCGCGCGTGTAAATCAACATTCCAGAGGCGGTTGGCGCGAAATCCGCCGCTTCACGCAGATGGGCGCTATCGACGAATACGCCATCCGTTGTTAGTGTTAGTAGGGTTAAATCGGCAGTCAGCAGCGTAATAAGCGTGTCGGAGGCAGAGGCGCGGACGAACGGCGGCACATCGTCAAGCCGCCATAAAACATCGCGCCAGCGGCGATCAATCGCCACCAGCGCGTTGTCGGGCGTGTGGAAGATGTAGGCGTTGGGCGCTGCGATGGGCGGGCTGTCGAAGCGCGAATCGACCACCCAGCTTTCGCCTGCGTTACCGTCGTAGTCGATGCGCTGCATGGTGCCGTCGGCGTAGACCAGCAGCGGCGCGCCTTCGTAGCCGACAATGGCGACGGCAGGTTGTGTCAGCGTATTACGCCAGAGGATGCGGCCATCGGGCAGGACGCGGCGTAAGAAGCTGCCGTTGAGCGTTAGCAGGCTGCTGTCATCCAGCAGCAGCGGCGGTGCCAGCGGGTCATCGGCAAACTCAACGTGCCACAGGCTGGCCTCGCCTAAATATGCCTGCCAGTCGGTGATGAAAGCGCTGGGTTCGCGATAATCGAGCGTGCGCGGGTCTTCCCATTCGTAGCCAGCGCCGGGGATGTCAGCGCCAGAGGTGCGAATCTCGAAGTGCAGATGGGGCGCGGGACGGATGTCACCAATCGCGCCAACGATAGTACCCATCTCGACGCAGGTGAAGCGTGCCGGAAAGGTGATGTCACTGCGTTCCATCATATGACCGTACATGCTGTAGGCGGTGGTGCCGTCGGGCATGGTGTGTTCGATGATAACCACGCCACCGTCACGTCCCCAGGCGTTGGGCGATGAGTAGGTGACGCGCCCGCGCGCGATGGCGTAGACGGGCTGGCCGAGCGCCTGCACGCCGCCGAACCAGTCTTCGCCAGTGTGGTAGCGTCCGTTGTGGCGCGGGCTGGGTGCGCCGAAACCCTGCGCAATCTGGTAGGTGGCGGTGTCTACGGGGAAACCGATGGCATCCACGTCGCCGCACTGCGTATCCTGTGCGGAGAGAAGATTAACCGCTAAGGCGCAGAGGGCGCAAAGGGAAAGCAGGAGCAGGAGGCGAAAGGGTGTGAGTCGGGACATAGGCATATTGAGAACATTGAACAATACATAAAAGTAGAACGCAGAGTCGGCACGATGGCAAGCATTGATAGAAGATGTCGGTTTTTGTGGGAGGGGGGCTGTGCGTGATGGGTAGGGGTAACAGAAACGAGGGCGTAACCGCTATCCCACATCTCTGGCCCAATGCTATACTGTGTTTACAACTTGTTGTTCGGGTAGTACATTGCAGGGATGACAATGGCTGGAAACACTGGACTCAGGCTGCTAGGGGTGTTCGCGCATCCTGACGATGAGGTGTTCTGCGCGGGTGGGACCTTCGCCAGATACGCCGCCGAGGGTGCCGAAGTGATGGTTGTGTCTGCCACCAGAGGCGACGCGGGACAAATCCGGGATGCCCACATTGCCACACGACGCACGCTGGGCGCTGTACGTACCCGCGAATTGTATGAGTCCTGCCGCCGACTGGGTGTGCAGCACTGCGAATGTCTCGATTACCGCGATGGCACGCTGCGAGACATGGACATCAACATCCTGATTGAACATATCACGCAGATTATTCGCCGTTTCCAGCCGGATGTGGTAATCACCTTCGGCGAAGATGGCGCTTACGGTCACCCTGACCATATCGTCATCAGCCTCGCCACCACCAAAGCCTGCCAGTTCGCGGCCCTACCGGAGCAGTATCCACAGCAGTTGCGTGGCGGATTAAAAACCCACACCCCCACACGCCTGTATCACAGTCACTTTCCGCGCAGTCGCCTGCTGATTCAGGACCGGCTGGCACAGTGGCTGATGGAGATTCAGAACAATTTCGCGGGCGGCACAGACTTCACACGCGCCCTGCTGCTGTTCGCGGAAGAAACCTCGCTGCTCAATTACAGCAGTGACTTCATTGATGTGAACTGGTATCCGGGCGGCTTCTATATCATCGAGCAGGGGGAAGTGGCCAAGCATCTGTACCTGATTCTGTCGGGGCGTGCGCAGGCAATTGTTGAAGCTGAAGACGGCACGCAGGAAGTTGTCAACGAATTAGGGCCGGGCAAGTTCTTCGGGGAGCGCGGCGTGGCGCTGCATCAGCCGCGTATGGCACACGTTGTCGCTGTCGAAAACACCACCTGTCTGGCGTTTGGGTCGGAGAGTCCGCTGGCGTTTTTAGGGCGCGGCGCAAATGCGACCATTACGGGCAGCGAGCCTATGGCGGGAGAGGAACCCAACCCAAGCCTTAGCCCATACACCACCTGCATTAATGTTATAGAGCACGTTGAGCAAAAACTGGCAGCGATGGCGGCACATCGCAGCCAATACCCCATTACCCCCGACATGTTCCCCATGTCGATGATGCGCGAGATGCTGGGACGTGAGTATTTCGTGCAGATACTGCCCGCGCGGGAAATCGAGACCACGCTGATTTAGGAAGCTCGTATCTTGCGGCGTTTTCGCTTGTTATAAAACTACAGCAGGTACATAATCATCTGCGTGTACTTCATGTCATGATGAGGGGGCTTTTTATGTTCAATAGTCTTTCCAATAGCTGGGCACTGGCCAAAGCCAGCATGGCGGTGCTGCGTTCCGACAAGGAACTGCTGATCTTTCCGCTGATTTCGGGCATTGGCGCGATTTTGGTAATGATTACCTTCATGGTTCCGTTCCTGGCGTCCGGCATCATGCAGGCCATCGCCGAAGGCGGGAACAACGTAGACAGCAACGCCGTGTGGCTGCCGGGTGTGATTATCGGTTTCCTGTTTTACGTCGTGACTTACTTCGTGACATTTTACTGCAACACGGCACTGGTGGGCGCGGCGCTGATTCGTCTGCGCGGTGGCGACCCGACGGTCAGCGACGGTTTCCGCATTGCCAACTCCAAGATTGGCAGCCTGCTCGGTTATGCCGTGATCGCGGCGACGGTAGGCATGATTTTGCGTGCTATCTCCGAACGCGGCGGCATCGTTGGCAGGATTGTGTCGTCGATTTTAGGCTTCGGCTGGACGGTGGCGACCTTCCTGGTCGTGCCGATTCTGGCGGTGGAAGATGTCAGCCCAATTGACGGCATCAAACGCAGCGTTGACCTGCTGAAGAAGACCTGGGGCGAAAACCTGATCGCCAACTACGGCATCGGTGCGGTGTTCGGTTGGATTTCATTGGGCGTGATTCTGCTGCTGTTTCTGCCGCTGCTGTTCATCGGCATTTCCGCCAAGAGTGCTGGCCTGACTATTTTTGCGGTCATCGTACTGGTGGTGGCCCTGATTGTCATCGGCTTGCTCAGTTCGGCACTCATGGGCATCTATCAGGCGGCGCTGTACCGCTATGCCACCGACGGCGAAATCGGCGGTGAGTTTGATGCGTCGGTAATTCAGGAGGCATTCAAGCCCAAGCGCGGTATGTAAGTATTGCTGCCGCTGCGATATGCAAACGGGTGGGTCGGCGTTGGTGAACCCCTAACCCCCGACCCTTTTCCCTGCCAGCGGAGAAAGGGGAGAAATGCGCGCTGCGTCGGGCACTGCTGCCGAATTAAGAAGTTTGTGCATGTGTACAACTAGTGCGTTTTACATTTGAACAACAGGATTAATCCCCTTGTTCGCACCAGTTTTGCCCATCAGCCAGGATGTCAGGCTGCGCGCGCGGCTGGAAACACGTCATGCACCAGCTTGATAAAGGCTTTCAGCGCCGGAGATAACCACTTTTCCTTGTGCCACAGCATCATGGTGGACACACTCAGTTCTGGCCGATTCCACCCCAGTGTCACCAGTTCGCCGCGCGCGATTTCCTTCGTTACGGTGATTTCCGGCAGAAAGGCTAAGCCCAATCCGGCTATCGCGCACTGCTTGATGGCTTCGACGCTGTTGAATTCCATATGCGTGCCGAGGTGGATGCCGCTGCTGTGGAGCACACGCTCAAAAAGCTGGCGGTAGCTGCATCCGCGTTCGGTGAGCAGCAGCGTTTCGCCTTCCAGATGCAGCGGATAAATCTGAGGCAGAGTCGCAAGATGATGTCCCGGATGCGTCACGATGACCAGGTGCTCCTCGGCGATACGGGAGATGTTGAGGGTCGATGACTGAACGTTGTCCTGAATGACAAAGGCGACATCGACGCTGCCATCACGCACGCCGCTGGAAAGTTCCGCAAGCGAAAACGGGCGAAAGATAAGCTGCACCTGCGGGTAGGCGCTGCGGTATTGGCGCAGCACAGGCGGCAGGCGGTAGGTGCAGATGGTTTCCGGCGCGCCCACCGTGAGCACGCCCGACGGCTCATGCTCGGCGGCAATTATGGTGCGCGCTTCCTTTTCCATATCGGTCAGCTTTTGCGCGTACCACAGCAGGCGCTGGCCAGCTTCGGTCAGCGTGATATGCCGTCCCAGACGGTCAAACAGCAGCACGCCGAGTTCTTCCTCTAGCGTCTGGATTTGCGCCGTCACGGTAGACTGGGCGTAATCCAGCGCCAGCGCCGCCTGACTGAAGCTCAAGGTTTTGGCCACCGCCAGAAAAGTGGTCAGATTTCGCAGTTCCATAGTCGCCCCTTAACCTGAAGTTTGTTTTCGGATGCTAATCTTTTCTGTTGTCGGCTGTCAAGCCACGATAGAACCATGCGGTTTTCTATTGATACGCAATGGTTCTATATCCGTCACACAAATGATGAGAAGATGGTTCTGCGCAAGGGATTTCCCTTGTTTAGCACAGTTTCATCACCCCCATCCACTGCTGTGATAACTGTTTGATGCTTATCTTGATGTATCGTATTTACCGATAAATTGTATCACTTTTTATCGTTAGACACGATAGGAGAAGCATCGTATACTGAACATAGAAACAGAACGAGAGGAACAAAACATGGAAGCGCTCAACATCCTGTACGTCGGTGAAGCCCAACACAGCCGTTTGCACGCGGCACTGGAGCGCGATCTGGCGCAGGTTAACGTGATGACGCCGGAGACGCTGCACGAGGCGCTGGCGATGTACGTCCTGTACTTCCCCGATGTCATCGTTTTTGAAGGCTGCTCGGAACTGGTGCGCGAGGTCTTCTATCACCTGTCATCAGGTGTAACCCAGTTTACGCCGCAGCAGGTCGAGTCGATGGTGATTGTGGCGGACGGCGAACGCTGGCACGCGCCGCAGAACACTATTCTTAAACAGATTCCTGCCAACAGTGACTTTAACGCCCTGGTCTGGGCTATCGAAGATGTGCGCGCTCAGAGCGAAGCGCAAATTGTAGCGGCACACCAGCGGGAAATGGCCTAACATCGGTTACGCTTAGCCGCGCGTCTACCCTCTTACGCGCAATTACCCCTCTCACTGCCAAGCACACAGCCCAACGCTGGCAGAAGTGAGGGGTTTTGATTCCGGCGTACCACCAAAAAAAACAGCTCCCACTCAGTGAGGGGGCTGTGATCGACGAATGCAGATTGGGTTTAGGGGTTAGCCGCGAGGATGCTGTTGACCCAATCCAGCGCCCACGAACGATCCATACGGAAGACGCCGCCCGTGCCTGCGCAGTTGCCGTTGATACCAAACGAGGTCACGCCCGCGACGACATTGACGTGCCGAGGAAGTTCGGGCCGCCAGAGTCCCCGAAGCAGGTGCCGCCAGTGTTGGCGTTGTTGGAGAGCAGCAGCGAGAAATCGCCAGTGAAGCCGGGGACGTTAATCTGGATCAGGTGCGGGTGAGCGACCATACGCACGCGCACATTGTTTTCCTGCCATGCTGCCGCATCGGGAAAGCTCGCAAGCCGTAGCCGACTGCCGTGAAGGTGCGATCCTGACGACCACGACGATTTGCCAGTGTATCAAGCTGGTTCAACTGCGGCAGAATGCCGTAGGTACTCATCTCAACAGGTTCGTCCAGCACGACGACGCCGACATCACGGGATGTAAAGAAGTTGGGGTTGTAGTCGTGGCTCTGCGGTGTGCCGCCAACATCACCTGCGAAGGGATAACCATTCGCCGGGATGCCGGACTCCACATCGGCAGCAAACCAGATTTCGACATGGGCGGCTGGACTTTCGGTGCAGTGTCCAGCGGTGAGAATACCTTGTGCGAAATCAGCGTGCCGCTGCAACGCCAGAGTGGATCGCCACTGCTGTCCTGCGCGACCATTAAGCCGACGTAAGGATGGCCGCTGCCATCAGGCTGCCCGTCGGTAACCGCGCCAACGCTGCTGACGGCCAGGCTCAACAGGACGAGAACAAGCACGAAAACAAAGAAATGTGTCTTGTGTAAACGAGTCATTTATGCCTTCCCTATCAAATATTTATCGTGGAATGCCTTGAGTGCTAAGGCGATTATAGACTGCGGTTGTAGTAAGCTTCAACGCTGCGCGGCAGAATTTACGTTCTAGTAAAAAGTCGCAAAGATGTGACCATGTGCGCTCATTCACAAGGCAAAAAAAGAGGCACACCGTCGCGGTCTGCCTCTTGTGTACTATTCAATCTGTCGGGCGTTATACCCCCTTGTCCAGAATCTCCTTGCGCATCCTGTCGTATTCATCGGCGCTAATCAAACCCTGATTGCGCGCCTCATCAAGCTGTTTCAAGCGCTCGCTCAGCGATTGGCCAGCTTTGGGAGACGGAGTTCCCACATAGTTGATCGGTACACCCGTTGGCGACAGGGTGGTGCCGCCGTCTCCGGTAGAGAACTGGCGCATCCCCCGATTCGCCCCGCCAATCAACATAAACAGACCAATCAGGAACGGCGCTAAAAACCCGCCGAGGCTGAAGAGGAACCAGCGTCCGGTTTCATCGCGGCGGTCACCGTCCTTATCGACACAGTAGACGTTCATCGAGTAGCTGGTACCCTCGCGGTCACGGGTTGAATACTGATCGCGCTCAATTGTTTCTTCCGGCTGACAAATCAGCGGCGCGAGCAGGTTATCAATGGTTTCATTCTCGGCGAAGGGCGGCAGGACGGGAATTACGACCAGCCCGCACAGCGCCACCATCGCCACAATCATCAGCAAACAGCCTAGTCGTGCCATGCAGCTTATTTCCCCTTGATCTGCTGCTTGGCCGCTTCCACGACTTTCGCTGCCGTGAGGCCGTATTCTTCGTAGATGCGCTCGTAAGGTGCGCTGGCACCGAAGCGATCCACGCCAATCGCCACACCCGATGCACCAACATATTTCTGCCAGCCGAGCGTGACGCCTGCCTCGATGCTGACGCGAGCCGTCACGCGGGCGGGCAGCACACTTTCGCGGTAGGCGGCATCCTGTGCCTCGAACAGTTCCCAGCAGGGCAGCGACACCAGGCGCGCCTTGACACCTTCGGCCATCAACTGCCTGTAGGCGTCGTGGGCAATCGACACTTCGCTGCCCGTACCCATCAGGATGACCTGCGGTGTACCGTCACAGTCAGCGACGATGTAACCGCCGTGCGCCACGCCTTCGCTAATGGCGTCGCTGGCAGGCAGCACAGGCAGGTTTTGACGCGAGAAGACCATCGCCACTGCCTTATCCATCGTCATCGCTGTGCGCCAGGCTGCCGCTGTTTCATTGGCATCTGCCGGACGGAACACGTATAACTCAGGGATGAGGCGCAGCGACATGACATGTTCAACTGACTGATGTGTTGGGCCGTCTTCGCCGAGGCCGATGCTGTCGTGGGTGTAAACGTGAATCACAGGAATATGGCTGAGCGCGCTTAGACGCACCGCGCCGCGCATGTAATCGCTGAAGGTGAGGAAGGTCGCGCTGTAGGGCTTAATGATGCCGCCGTGCAGCCCCAGCCCGTTGACAATCGCGCCCATGCCATGTTCGCGCACGCCGAAACGCACGTTGCGCGCGGCAGGCTTGTCCTTGCCCGTGTTGGGCTGACCCTTAATCAGCGTTTTGGTGCTGCCTGCCAGGTCGGCGTCGCCGCCAATCATCGTCGGGATGTGCTTGGCGATGGCGTTCAACACCTGCCCGGAGGCGTCGCGCGTGGCGATTTTCTTGTCGGTGCCAAACACGGGAATCTCCGAGTCCCAACCGCTGGGCAGTGTACCCTGCTGCGCTGCTTCAAATTCGGCGGCAAGCTGCGGATAGGCCGCTTTGTAGGCGGCGAACTTCTCATCCCATTTGGCTTCAGCCTGCGTGCCTTTTTCCACAGCTTCACGCATATGCTCCAGCGCGCTCGGCGGCACATGGAACTGCTCCTCCGGCCAGCCAAAGAACTCGCGCACCTTTTTCACTTCATCAGCACCCAGCGGCTTGCCGTGTACCTCGCTGGTACCCTGATAGGTGGGGCTGCCATAGCCGATGATGGTACGCACGGCAATGAGTGTCGGTTTGTCACCTGCGGATTTTGCGGCAAGGATGGCGTTGTGAATCTCGTGTGTGTCGTTGCCATCTTCGACGCGCAGGGTGTGCCAGCCGTTGGCCTTGAAACGCTCCAGCACATCTTCACTGAAGGTCATGTCGGCGGGGCCATCGAGGGTAATGCGGTTGTCGTCATAAAGCACGATGAGCTTGCCTAAGCCCCAGTGTCCCGCCAGTGCGCAGGCTTCGGCGGAGACCCCTTCCATCAGGTCGCCATCGCCCACCAGCGCGTAGGTATAGTGGTCGACGATGGTGTGGTCGGGGCGGTTAAAGTATGACGCGAGATAGGCTTCGGCCAGCGCGAAACCGACGGCGTTGCTGACGCCCTGTCCTAATGGGCCAGTGGTGGTTTCGACGCCAGGGGTGACATGGACTTCGGGATGTCCGGGAGTCTTGCTGCCCCACTGGCGGAAGTTTTTCAGGTCGTCGAGCGAAACGTCGTAGCCTGCCATGTAGAGCAAGGCGTAAATCAGCATCGAGCCATGCCCGGCGCTGAGCACGAAACGGTCACGGTCTGCCCAATGCGGATTCTTAGGATTGTGGCGCAGGTGACGCTGCCACAGCGTGTAGGCCATCGGCGCGGCACCCATCGGCAGGCCGGGATGGCCGCTGTTGGCCTTCTGTACGGCATCCACCGCCAGCATACGGATGGTGTTAATCGCGAGCAACTGCAAACTCTGCATTTGTTGAGTATCAAGGATTGGCACTGAGGATCACTCCTGGTAGCGGTTAGCGGTTAGCCAAACGCAGAATACGAATTACCAAGAGCATAGCACACGGTGAAAAGGGCGGCAACAGTACAAACACTCTGCCAACCATCGACGTTCGTAGTGTGAGGTGCGAGGGAAACTGCGAAAACAAACAGGCTGGTGTCTAACCTGATACCAGCCTGTTGTGCTTTCAGATAATTTGTGGCAAAACGAAGCCTAAGTGCTGCATTGATAAATCGGCCAAGCATTTGTTTGACTTGACGGCATTCTCTCTGCGACAGGTGTGTTAGCACCGCCAGCGATGCACGCCGTTCCCGCACTCACCGCGTCCGGCGCGGAAACATGGAGTCCTCCAACACCGGTATGCTGGCTGGTACACCCCGAATCCCACGAGTAAGTGATCCCCGACTGCGAGGCCCCGCCGTTCCAAATCCCATACAGATTGAGACCGGGATTATAATAGCAGCCCGCAGGCGCAGGACCATTGAGGGGGCCTGCTGGCGGAAGCGGGGATCCACCCGTTGTAACAACCTCAGGCGGCAGGACGGAGACATATTCCGCCGGGAAGTTCGCGCGCGAAATCAGGCCAAACTGGAAGCGGATGAGATACCAGCCTGCCACCCAATCCCACTCGGTATGGCAGCGCCCGGCGAGGCTGCCATCTTCATAGCAGGCGTTGGCGCGTTCGTTCACGCGCGGATCGTTGGGATTACCCCGATCATCCAGCGCCCACACCGCCGACACGCTCACCAGCAAGAGCAGTACAATCACCGATAATTTCTTCATAAAGCTCCCTATTGATTGACGAAATCATTGTAAGGTTCACTATCTCATTCTATAGGTGGAGCGGTATAAAGATGATGAAATTTCATGGGAATTTCATTTCCATATGGGGGATGTTAAATCTCTGCAAAAACCCTCAAATTCTAGCGACAATCTGCTATAATGTTTTCTCGTCGCTGTCCCCGTCGATGGTGGCATTTTCGTTTCTTCTCTCAGTGTCCTCGGCGTCTCGGTGGTTCAAATCTCTGCCCTGCGCCGTAAGCTAGTTCTCAGGAGCAAAAATGAACAAACAAGACTACCTCAGTGTCCCTGTCGAACATCTCGACATTAAGGTGGTCAACGTCGTGCCGCTTGTCGATATGATGGGCAAAACGGCGTTTCAAGCACGGAATCTGGCACGCGCGTGCCAAATCGCAGATAACATGGTCGCTGACCCCAACGCCAGCGTCATCCTCACCCTCGCGGGCAGCCTCATTTCCGCCGGACAGAAAATGGCGATTGTCGATCTGATGCGCAGCAACGCCATTGACGCCATTGTCTCTACGGGCGCGAACATCGTCGATCAGGACTTCTTTGAAGCGCTCGGCTCACGTCACTGGCAGGGCGATATTGAAGCGGGCGATGCGACGCTGCGCGAACTCATGATTGACCGTATTTACGACACGTATATTGACGAAGACGACCTGCGCGTCTGCGATGACACGGTGCGCGTGATTGCCGAACGGCTGGAACCGCGCGTCTACAGCAGCCGCGAATTCATCTACGAGATGGGGCGCTACCTCGACGAGAATCACCCCACTGCCGACAGCATCGTCCTCGAAGCCTACCGCCGTGACATCCCGATTTTTGTCCCGGCATTCTCCGACTGCTCAGCGGGTTTCGGGCTGGTGTTCCATCAGGTGGCCCACCCGGACAAACACATCACTATTGACAGTGTGCGCGACTTCCGCGAACTGACGCAGATTAAAGTCAACAGCGGCGTGACGGGCATCATCATGCTCGGCGGCGGCGTGCCCAAGAACTTCGTGCAGGACATCGTGGTCTCGGCTGAAGTGCTGGGCTATGAAGTGGAAATGCACAAGTATGCGGTGCAGTTGACCGTTGCCGATGAACGCGACGGCGCACTCTCCGGCTCGACGCTGCGCGAGGCGAACTCGTGGGGCAAGGTTGATTTGGCGCAGGAGCAGATGGTCTACGGCGAAGCCACCATTACCTTTCCCTTGCTGGCAGGCTATGTCTATCACAAGGGTTCGTGGCGCAACCGCCAGCCGCGCAAGCTGAACACACTGTTCACGGCGGATAACCCGCTGGTCGCCAAAGCCGAGACTCCCAACATGTCCGGCATCGCCAGCGTGGCGAACTACGGAACACGATATTCGGTAGCGGTGCGCTGGTGCTCCTCCAATGCGCCCTCTCTACATCTAAAACCGCAGCCTGCGTCAAAATCCTCCCAACTGAACTTCAGAAATCCTGTGAAAAATATAGAAATTCCCCACTGACACTCCTCATTTTGCCACCTGAAACGATTCGGAAATCCTAAAAAGATGTGAAATCTGCCACAATCTTTATCCTTCTCGACAAAAACCTGGCGTAAGATAAGGGCACAAAAGCTTGGACGGGTCGTTAAGACCCTGCAATTATCGTTGTCATAGTTGAGTGTTAAGGAAAGGACTGGCACATGATGGTTATAGCCATGTGTCTACGCCGTCGACCTCGTCGGCGTAAACGTAGGAGAGGGTTTGAAGAAGGACAGGGTTTAGTCGAATATGCTCTTATCCTCGCATTTGTGGGCGTTGTCGCCATTGTCATACTCGCTCTCCTCGGGCGAAGCATTTCCAATACCTACGAAAACATAGTCTGCGGGCTGCAAACTGCCGAGAACTGCACGACCTCTGAAGAAGTTGCCCAACTCCCGGATAATTCCGATACAGGTGGCGATACCACTGGCGGCGGTACATCTGGCGGCGACAGTTCCGGCGATACGACAGATGATTCCAGCGGCGACACCACTGGCGGCTCTACAGGTGACACCACAGGAGGCTCCACTGATGATTCTAGCGGCGGTGGTACAGGGGGTGATACAGGTGGCGGCAGTGGTGGGGGCAGCGGCGGCGGCAGTGGTGGGGGAACCATTGGCGGCGGCGGCACTATTGGCGGCGGTACAGGTGGCATTCCACCCGCTAACACGCCCCCCACGCTTAATGTGGACAGTTCGATCACAGTCAGCGAGGGACAAACCGTTGTTATTGACCTGGATGCCGACGATCCCGAAGGGGACGATTTGAGCTACCAGGCAATTGGTTTGGACCCATCACTCATGTCATTTGCCGATAATGGTGATGGCACCGCAAGTTTGACGCTCGCGCCGGATTTTAGCAGCGCAGGAGCGTTTACACTCACAATTCAAGTTGAAGACGCCAATGGGGGCACGGATGCTGTTGAAGTCAGCATCACGGTACAGGACGTATTTCATGATACGGATTACGACGGCATCGAAGATGAAGTCGATAACTGCCCCATGATAGCAAACAATGGTCAGGAAGACCGCGACAGTGATGGTTTAGGCAACGTCTGTGACTACACCTATCGCGTCACCTTCGGGACTTCCAGCGTCATGACCGATTCCAGCGGCAATACATGGATCGTCGGCTCAGCAACTTCCTCCGGCGGCTCCATTGTCAACGTGACATCCAGCGGCCTCACTGGTCTGACCGATCCACCAGTCTGCTCGACATCAGTGCAGTCGCGCAGCGGAACGACGGGTAAGGATTTATTGTTTGCGATGGACAATCTGCCTAACGGTACTTACAGTATCAATCTCTATTTTGCCGAGACGGAATCTTCCAGTACACGGCAGGGCAGATTCGACATTGTGGCCGAAGGTGGCATCCTGGTGTCTGGCTATCGTCCCATCAGTGCGGGTTATAAGGTGGCTCATGTGGTCAACATCAGCGTGTCGCTAACGGATGGTATCCTGAACCTTTTGCTTGACCGCCGCGCGGGTATCCCCAGCCTGTGCGCTGTCGAGTTGATTGGTGCCCCGTAGCGCCTGAACAGCGCCTTACACAGACCTTTGCAGGGGGAAACTTCACACTTGTAAAGGTCTTGCTTCGCGGCGGATAACCCGCTGGTCGCCAAAGCCGAGACTCCCAACATGTCCGGCATCGCCAGCCTGGTGAACTAAACAGGATATTCGGTAGGGGCGTGGTGCGCTGCGCCCCTGCAACGCGCCCTCTCTGCTGTCCATGATCCTCTTGCGCTGCTGGCTTCTGCGATATACTCATTCCTGATTTCTATATGAATGAAAGGGATGCCACGATGTCCTCGTCAGAGATCAACGAGCGCTTATTCGATGAAAAACTTACGCAGCTTGAATCCGTGCGCAGTTGGTCTCCGCGCGTCATCTCGCGGCTGGAAACGACGATTCGCACAGCGGACGATTACGACCTGTTCCGCATCAACCCCCTTCGTTATGCTGCCGACAGGAATATGGCTGAAAACGAGGCAATTGATCTCTTTCTGTATGGCACGAAGTTCGGTTTGTTCGAGATGGAATGGCACCTGATTTGTCCTTCCTGCGGCCATGTAGTGGAGAGCTTCAGCGAACTGGCACATCTGCACACGCATTACGTCTGCGCAAGCTGCACGGCAGAATACACGGCAGCGCTCGATGACTATATTGAGGTGAGCTTCACCATATCGCCGCAAATCCGTGACAATGCTTTCCGCCATCCTGACTCGCTGTCCATCGCGGATTATTACCTCAAATATCACCTGAGCAAAGCGCTGCTGCCGACGCCCACCGTTGAGAACTACACGGGCGAACACAGCGTGATGTTCTATCTTGAGCCGCAGGAAACAAGACGTTTCACGATTGATCTGGTGCCGGGAATTTGTGTCCTCAGAGGCAGAAGCCGGCTGCCAGCCATCGTACTGCTGGTGAGTCCTGCGGGCAGCCCTGAAAAACAGGTGTATTCGTTGCAGGCGCTTGAGGGCAACCTTGAGCCGCTGGATCAGCCGTTGGAACCTACCCAGATTCAGGGGCCAGTCTTCACGCGCAATTCCCCACGAACAGGTTACGTGAACAGCGGCGTGTTTGAGTTCAACGTCGAGAACCTTATGGAACGTCACATGCCGATGTGGCTAAGCAACTTTTCGCCGGAGAACGCTGGCGGCGAGAATTTTGTGACGCTGGCCCCATTCCTAAACGGCAAAAAGCTGCTGACGACGCAAACCTTCCGTGACCTGTTTCGTACTGAAATCGTGCAGGCCGATGAAGGCATCGGCGTCAGAGACATCACCTTTCTGTTCACTGACCTCAAAGGCTCAACGGCAATGTACGACACGATTGGCGACGCTAAAGCCTATTATCTCGTGCGCCAGCATTTCGATACGCTGGGCAAATCGATTGTCGAAAACAGCGGCGCAGTAGTCAAAACCATAGGCGATGCGGTGATGGCGACATTTCTCAATCCACAAGATGCGGTCAAGGCAGCGATTGCCATGCTCCAGGGCGTCGAAAGTTTTAACCGCAGCATTTCGCAGGAAATCATCCTGAAAATCGGGATTCATCGTGGACATTCGATTGTTGTTACGCTCAATGACCGTCTGGATTACTTTGGGCAGACGGTGAATATCGCGGCGCGCGTGCAGGGACTGGCCGATGCTAAGGAAATCTTCATCACCGACGACGCTTTTAATACGCCCGGCATGGAGCAGGCCGTCGCCGACTGCGTGGTCAGCGCTGAACAGGTCAGCCTCAAAGGGGTGAGTGGAAAGCTGCGGGTTCACAAGATCACGCTGCACGCTTAATCGCTTATATTTCCCTGCTGCTCTCGGCGTGGGCTGTGCTACAATCGCGTTTTCGTCTACTGCTGTTGTGAGGATTGTGGTTCATGTCTGCTTTGACGCTGCCCCGCGCCGATGATTTCCGTATGCCTGCCGAGTTCGAGCCGCACGCTGGCTGTTGGCTGTTGTTCCCATTTCGCCCGGATGTCTGGCGGCAGAATGCTGCGCCTGCCCAGCAGACATTTGTCGAAATCGTCAGCGCCATCGCCCGTTTTGAGCCTGTGACCGTCGGCGTGACGCGCGAGCAATATACTTATGCCGTCGCGCTGCTGCCCGCGCACATCCGTCTGGTGGAAGTCTCCTATGATGACATCTGGGCACGCGACTGTGGGCCAACTTTTGTGGTGAATGAACAGGGCGCAGTACGCGGTGTGAACTGGCAGTTCAACGCGTGGGGCGAACTGTATGCCCCCTACGATCAGGATGACCTGGTGGCGCGCAAGGTGCTGGCTATGGAACGCTGCCTACGCTACGATGCGCCGTTCATCATGGAAGGCGGCGCGATTCATGTGGATGGTGAAGGTACGTTGATTACCACGAAGGAGTGCCTGCTCAACCCCAACCGCAACCCGAACCTCAGCCAGGCACAGATTGAAGCGCTGCTGATGGATTACCTCAACGTGCAGAAAATCATCTGGCTGGAAGACGGCGTATATCTGGACGAAACCAGCGGGCATGTCGATAACCTGTGCTGCTTCGTGCGTCCGGGTGTTGTCCTGCTGACATGGACAGACGACGAAGACGACCCGCAGTACGCCATCTCGCAGCGTGCCTATGAGATTTTGAGCGCCGCCACCGACGCGAAAGGGCGCAGGCTGGAAATCCACAAGATTCAGCAGCCGGGGCCGCTGTACTTTGAGGCGCACGAACTGGACGAAACTGAGGAACTGGGACAAATCAACATTGACTTTGCGGCAGGTGACCGCCTGCCTGTGTCCTACGTCAATTTCTACATTGCCAACGGCGGCGTGGTCGTGCCCATCTACAATGACGCGCATGATGCGGCAGCGCTCGCCAAAATCGCCGCGCTGTTCCCTGACCGTGAGGTCGTCGGCGTGTATGCGCGGGAGATTGCGCTAGGAGGGGGCAGTATCCACTGTATCACGCAGCAGCAGCCGGGATAGTCGTTAGCGATATAATGAGGAATAAATATATGAGGATGCGGCAATGGTACAGCTAATGGAAAAAGCACTCGCTGAAATCAGCAAACTTCCAGAAAAGGAACAGGAAGCTTTCGCTGCATGGATACTGGACGAACTTAGATCAGAACATCAATGGAATGAGGCTTTCGCAGCTTCGGCAGATTTACTGGAACGACTCGCCAATGAAGCACTTGCTGAACACCGTGCTAAGAAAACGTTGCCACTTGATCCTGACCAATTATGAAATCATTCACGACTGAGCGTTTTCGTAAATTATACCGCGAACTTCCCGATGCTGTGCATCAGCAGGCACGACATGCGTATCGTAGATTTCAGGAGAATCCTCAACATCCCAGTCTTCAGTTCAAAAAGGTACATCCTACCCAACCTATCTACTCAGCGCGCGTGAGTCTTGAGTACCGTGTGCTGGGCGTTGTGGACGGGGACGAAATCGCCTGGTTCTGGATTGGGTCAAATGCTGATTACGATAAGCTGGTCGGACCCTTGTAGAGGCAATTACCTCCGCCTGCCGAAGACCCCTTTGCCGCCTGTGAACACAGCATGAGTACGCCGCCAACTGTTTGCCTCCGAGCCAATCTGATCGTTGGGCGTCTGAATCGCCAGCTTGTGGGTAAACTCCTCCAACTCAGCATGTAGGCGCGTCCAGATGTCCTTCTGGATGCGGATAAAACGATCAGCGTAAGGGGTGCGGCGCAGCACCATCTTAAAATGCGGCAGACACAAACCATCAGACTCCCAGAACGCTTTTAACAGACGTTCGTCGGCAATATGCTGCGCCATGATGCCGAGATAACGCGCTTCGTTTTCATTCTGTAAATCACACACCAGACAGGGCTGCACCGGGTCTAAGGCGTCGGCCAGGGTGCTGCCGCCGCTTTTAGCGAACAGGCGACGCACGACGTTCTGCGGCTTGGGTTCCGGCACAGCTTCGTCGAGAATTTTGAGGATTTCCTGAAGCGGCGGCTCGTAGAAGACGGCGACGTTGAGGGCGTGCGCGGCTTCGATAAACTGCCAGCCATGTTCGTTACACAATCCCCGACTGGCGCGCATCTTGTCGAGGATGAAGGGATCGTTGGTGTGTTCCCACAGCACATTGTCAATCAGGCGCTGGACATCATGCTGAAGCAGGTTGCAGATGGCGCAGCCCGGCAAAGGGAAGGTTTCGATGAGGTCGAAGTAGCCAAAGGGGAGCATAAAATTTTCCTTCTATCGCTATCGGTAAGTGTACCAAAAAAGCGGCAGAAGCAAGCCGTTTTCAAAGCAGATTTTGCGCACTGGCTGATCGTTTGCAGGGTCTCGCAGCGGCGTTAGCCCATGCGGATGGCACGGACGCGGCGCGCAATGTAGTTCACCAGCGCTAACAGCGCGATGATGGCCAGGATGTCCAGCGCCAGCATCAGCCAGTGGATGAGCGACGTGCCCATGCTGAACTGGTAAAAGCCCAAGCCGAACGCCAGCCACTGCGTCAGCAGCAGGATGCCCGCCACCGCCAGCACTTCCAGCGACCACGAGCCAAGTTTGTTATCACGGTCTTTCAAACGGTAGTAGCGTTCCCAACCCAAGTTGGGGATACGATTTTCCAGTTCAGCCAGATACGCGCTCAACTGCGCGATGCGGATTTCGTTTTGCGACCACGCCGCGCCTAACAGCAGCGCAATCACCGGGTAGATGAGCAGCACAATCGCCCCCGCGCCCCAGCCTACGCCCAGAAAACCACCCGCCATGCCGAGGATGATCGAAATCGACTGCTGGCGCGAATCGACGCGGCGCAGCATCTCATCGCGCAGCGTGCTGTATTCCAGTTCGCTGCCGGGCTGAGCCGCCTGCGTCACTGTCTGCGCCAGCGGGGCAGTAGGGGCGCTGGTTTGCGTCGGCGCGCTGGCAGTAAGAGGCGCGCCACTTTGTGTCTGAGCCGCCATCGTTGGATTTCCTTTGTGCGTTGGATATTTGTTACAAGCATAAACCTAAATAATACTTTGTGCGAGTCGGCGATGCCTGCTTGACAATTACGCAAAATTTAGCTTATTATATCGATTATGGATATATCCGCAACCGTTATAGTTCTGAGATGAGACAATGGCGAATACCACACCGCACCCTCACGACCTGTTACCGCTGACTCCGGCTGTGTTCCACATCCTGCTGGCGCTGGCCGATGGCGAAAAACACGGCTACAGCATTATGCAGGAAGTCGCGCGCATCACCGATGGCGCTATCCAGATGGGACCCGGCACGCTTTACGGCACCATCAAACGCCTGCTGGAACTGCGGCTGATTGAAGAAAGCGCCGAGCGCCCCGACCCTGCGATGGACGACGAGCGCCGCCGCTACTATCGGCTGACCGCTTTTGGCGAACGCGTCGCACAGGCGGAGGCAGAACGGCTGGCAAGACTCCTCAATGTCGCGCAGTCCAAAAGGCTTATGGGGGGCGCGTCCTCATGAAACAGACGATTCCCACCGGATGGATAACATTCTCGGAACGGCTTTATACGGCGCTGCTCGTCCTGTATCCCGCCGACTACCGTCAGGAGTATGGCACGCTGATGGTGCAGTTGTTTCGGGATGTGTCGCGCGAGAAATATCAGGGGCAGGGGACGATGGGACTGGCGATCTGGTGGTGTGCCACACTGTTTGACCTGACGTATACCGCGCTGGAACAGCGCAGAAGGATAAAGTTCGCGATGTCAAAATCGAGCTTCACCCAAATGACGGGTATGTTTCTGATCGCTGGCGGCGTGTGCAGCGCAGTCGCGGCCTTCAGCCAATTGCAGCCCGACGACCACTACAGCTACTACGGCGTGTTTCAACTTCTAATCTGGCTGCTGGCACCAAGCTTTCTGCTCATTGGTCTGGGAAACTTCGGGCTGGCGTGGCGTATACGCAGCGCTTTGGGCGCGATGGGGCAGTGGTCGCTGTTTGTCGCGGGGCTTGGCGCGCTGGTGATGGCTGGCGGGGCTGTCGCCTCGCAGATTGACGCCTCGCTGTGGAATGTGTGGTCCATCGGTGGCATTGTGCATATCGTAGGGTTAACAGGCTTCGGGCTGCTGCATGTGCGTAAACCGGTGCTGCCTGTGTTCCGCGCACTGCCGCTGCAAATCGCGGGAGGGCTGCTGGTGCTGCTGCTGGGTTTGCTGCGCAGCGACTCCGTGTTCCTGAACAATGCCTTGTCATTTCTGCTGCTCTTTGGCATGGGATTGGCCTGGCTGGGGATAGGGATGAAGCTGCATCGTGAGCAGCAGGCGATGATGTTGAACGTGGCGTAGGTGCTACGGTTAACGGCGAAGGAAGCAGATCATGACTCTCGTTTCTCGATTCAGAAGTCCCGAAGCCGCGCAGAATTTTCTGGCGGCCTATGACACTACGCTGGCGCTGTGGCCTGTGGCGCACGACGAACAGGTGGTAGACACGCGCTTTGGCAAAACGCATGTTAACTGCGCGGGTTCGCCCACAGCGCCGCCGCTGCTGCTGATTCACGGCGCACAGACCAGTTCGACGGCGTGGTATGCCAATGTCGGTGCGCTCAGCCAGCATTTTCGGGTGGTTGCGCCTGATGTGATTGACCAGGCCGGGAAAAGTGTACCCGCGCGCAAGCTGTTGAATCGACAGGAGTGTGCCGACTGGCTGAGTGATGTGCTGGACGCGCTGGGCATCGAACGAGCGACATTCGTAGGGCATTCACACGGCGGTTGGCAGGTGCTGAACCTGGCGCTGCTGTCGCCGCAGCGGGTAGAACGTCTGGTGCTGTTGAGTCCGGCGGGGATCACGCGGCTGAAGGTGGAAACTTTTCTGCGGCTGGTGCCTGTGTTTGTGATGCCGACGAAGCGCATGTTTTACTGGGGCTTCCAGTGGAGTACGGTTAAGCGGCTGGATTTTCGCCAGCCTGAAGCGGTGATTGATCAGATGATGGTAGGCGGCACGTCGTTTAAGGGGCAGGAGCTAGGATTAGGGATTGTCACCACCTTTAGCGACGAAGAACTGCGGCAGATTGACAAGCCCGCGCTGCTGCTGGTGGGCGATCAGGAGAAGGCGTTTAACGCGCAGCAGATGATCGAACGGGCACGCCGTCTGATGCCACAGGTACGGACGGCACTTATCCCTCACGCTGCCCACCTGCTGCCTATCGACCAGCCTGACGCGGTCAATCAACAGGTGCTGGCGTTTCTGACAGGTTAAATCGCCTATGGCTGCGTCGCAGCTACCAGCACTTCATGCATATGCCGCAGCGGTTTCCACGCGCCGTCGCTGCGGTTCGACAGGATGGCGATGCTCAGGTCGAGCGACGGATAATGGCGCAGGTTGGCGCTGACGCCGACGTTAAAACCATCCTTGTGGAAGTAGTGCAGTGTATCCATCTTGCGTTGCTCGAACTCAAAGGCAAAACCGCAGCGCATAACGGACTTGTCGCTCTCCGAGTGGAAGACATGCGGCGAAAGCATCTGCTGTGTCAGTTCCGGTGAGGTCATTGTGCCCGCTTGCAGCGCACGCAGGAAACGAAGGAGGTCGCCAGCGGTGACATGCGCGCCGCCGTCGGGGGAGCCGACGGGGGGATAGCTGTAGATGTTCTTCTTCCAGCCGATGACATTTTCAGACTCATCGGTGATCGGGTCGCAGCCCTCGGCCACGTCCTCGCTGACGCGATCCATGCGGAAAAAGTCGGAACGGCTCATGCCTGCGCGCGCGAAGACATGCTGGCGCACGTAATCGCGGTAGCTCATGCCCGTCGCTTTTTCGATCATCAGCCCTAACAGCACAAAGCTGACGTTGCAGTAGCGGCAGCCTGCGCCGGGGGCGAAGTTCGGCGGCTTGTGGATGAACTGCGGCAGGAAGTCCACCGTTTCCAGCACCGAGTAATTGGCTTTGGTCTTCCACAAATCCTCGTAGGCTTCCCCCGCTTCCTCGTCGGCGTCGTCGGCAATGCCTGATGAATGCGTCAGCAGATGGAAGGGTGTCACTGCTTTGGAGATCGTGGTGTCGCTGATGCCCAAATAGTCGATGACCGACATGTCCAACGCCAGCTTGCCCTGCTCGATCAGTTGCAGCGTGGCGACGGCGGTGAACAGCTTGGTGACAGAAGCGCAGTCGAAGCGCGTCTCCAGCGTGTTTTTGATTTTCCAGGCGCGGCTGGCGTAACCATAGGCTTCGGCGAACAGGGTGGTTGGCCCCTGCGTGATGAATACCACGCCGGAAAACAAATCCTTTGATTCGAGGTCGGCAAAATACGGGCGCAGCGTGTCGGCAATCGGTTTCATAACGGCTCTTGTGTGGTGAACCCTAAAGAGCCGTTATTGTATGTTGTGACGCCAATCCTGACAATGGCCAACTATTTGGTGAGCCAGTCGCGAATCATCGTCATGTGGTCGCGGGTGTGTTTGTAGACCTCAGACTGCAACGGCTGCCAGACGATAATGGTCATCGGTGACCCGGCGAACTGCTGCGGCTGTGTCAGGAATTCCTCGGATTCGGTTTCGACCATAGCCAGCAGGCGGTGATAGACATAATCCCATTCGGCGCGCACTTCGTCCAGCGAGAGGTGTTTCATGCGCTGGTGATAGGTCTGATTCTTGGACTCGACATCCAGCATTTCGGTGCCATCCATCGGCACATTTTCGCCGCGTTTGTGGGCGTCGTAGGCGTTGACGAACCAGCGCGAGTAGCTGGCGAGATGTGCCATCACATCACGCACCGACCACACGCCTGTCGCGCCGGGTTCGGTCATTCGCGCTTCGCCGACCTGGGCCATCAGCGCCTGCCATTCGTCCCACACGGCGCGCATTTCAGCCAGCAGTTGGGCTTTGGTCATGGGGGTCATGGGACATCCTTTGTTAAATCAGTTTTTGCAGGCGTTTGGGGGCGGTCATGCGGTAGCTCTGCTCGATGAGTTCTGCGGTGTGTTTCCAGTCCAGTTCGATATCCAGCCATACGCCGATCCAGCCATGATGCCCGACATACGGCGGCACGAAAAACGTGTGTGGGTCATGGTCAAGCAGCATCGCCTGAAAGCCCTGCGGCGCTTTACACCACATCGAGGGGCGTTCATGCATCGGGTGATGCATGGCGAAGATTTTATCCTTGACCTTAAACGATGGTGTGCCAACGCCGTTCCCATCTTCGACAGCTTCCGGCAGCGCGAGGCAGATGCGGCGCAGTTTGTCGATAGCGTCATGCTGGGGCTGCTCCATAGGGGCATCCTCGACTCTTTGTGGACTTTGGATATTGATGAGAATAGCACAAAATTTCTATAGCGACAACTACAGTGTGGAAATGCTTGTGCTTTCGGAGAAGTGGAAGGAATTGCTGACAGTGGTTTGAACACCTTAACAAGACAGGGAACACTGCCAGCAATCTAAGCAGACTTGTACCTTAGCACGACAGTTCTGATAGCGCAAGCGCCTACGGCATGGCTTTTGTCCTACCTGAGTGAGTTCAGAGATTTAGGGGACGACTCACCGCCGTTTGTAGTAGTCGAGCAGGTCCACCAGCTTGTCGATGGGGATGCCGTGCAGCACATTGCCATCGCGTCCGGTCATGGTCTGCGCCATGCACAGCGCGTTGAGGATGGCTTCTTCCACCGCTTCGACCACTGCCGTAAAAAAGACGTTGATGTCGTCGCCGCGCTCCATGAACATCACTTGCTCGCGCACCATGTCGTCGGGGAAGTGCGGGAGGCGCAGCGTGTTGGTAAAGGCGATGACAAAATCGCCGCTGCCGTCGTGGCTGACTGTGCCCGTGCGTGCCAGCCCGAAGGCCGCGCGCACTGCCAGCCGCGTCAGTTGGCGCGAGGTCAGCGGGGCGTCTGTCGCCAGCACCATCATAATCGACCCCTGCGGCGTTTCCGGCAGGTAACTTTCCATAAAATGTTTGCCGATGGGCGCGCCCAGCACCAGCAGTTCCTCGCGCCAGCCCATGTTGGTCTGCACCAGCGCGCCGACGGTGAAACGCCCGTCAAAGATGCGCCGCGACGAAGTGCCGATGCCGCCTTTGAACTGGTAACACTGTGTGCCTGTGCCCGCGCCGACATTGCCTTCCGCTACCGCGCCATCCTTCGCGCTGTCGATGGCCTGCCACACATGCTGCTGATGCACATGCCGCCCGCGCAAATCGCTGAGGAAGCCGTCGTTGCATTCGCCGACGGTGGGGCAGACGGTGCCCGCCGATAAACCGATGTCGGGGTTGTCGCGCAGCATGTACGCCGTGAGCGCGTCGGCGACCTGCCCGACGTTCAGCGTGTTGGTCAAGAGAATGGGCGTTTCGATGGTGCCGCGCTCGCGGATTTGCTCGAAGCCGTTGGCTTTGCCAAAGCCGTTGATGGTGTACACAGCGGCGTTGACCTTATCGCGGAACAGATTTCCTTCGTGCGGCAGAATAGCGGTGCAGCCAGTGCGAATCGGGCCGTCGCCGGGGTGCAGCGTGCCATCGCCTTCGATTAGCGTCACATGGCCGACGCGCACGCCGGGAACATCGGTAATGGCATTCAGCGGGCCAGTGGGCAGGCGTCCGGGTGTAACGCCGAGGTCACGTAAGCGGGGCATGAGGTATGACTCCTACTTGAGAAACGATGATCGGCGGCGATTTTATGTTAAAGTGGTGAGAGTTGCTACTCAGGCGTTATGCTAGTTTGTTCTAGCGACTATGTGTGGTTTTTTCGCCTCAAGCTCAAGGTTGAGGCTAACCTGAAAAGCTGTAAGCACACTAAAGGTGCTGGATTATCCTACGCTTCGGCAGACCTGGTTCCTTCAATGAGCTTACGGACCCTGATAGCCTTCACCTTTAGTTGAAGGCGGCAGTCCACGCAAAATTATCGAGTACAACGCCTTACTCAGGAGGTCATACGTGGAGAAGGTTGAAGACGGTCAGGCGCTGGAAACCCGCTTGCTGGAAATTCTGCGCCGCGAATCGCCGCTGGCGCTGAATGTGCTGCTGGACAGGCTCAACGTTTCGCAGTTTGATACGCATGTGCGCGATTTAATCTGGCAGTTGATCGATCAGGGCAAAATCCGGCTGACCGATGAGCGCCAGCTAGAATTTTTGGGACAGTAATGGTGAAGAACCGAACAGAGCGTTTGTACGACGCGGGTATTTTGCAGGACAGAGATGCGGACTATGTGCGCACGTCTTTTGAGCGCGACAGGGAACGGCTGGTTCACACCCGCTCGCTGCGCCGGTTGGCGGGCGTCACGCAGGTGGTGAACGCGGCGGAAGGGCAGGTGTTTCACAACCGCCTGACGCACACGCTGAAAGTGGCGCAAATTGCGCGGCGGCTGGGGGCGCGGCTGCTGCGCGTGGAAAACCCCAGGCTGATTAACAAGCTGGGCGGGCTGGATGTCGATGTGGTGGAGGCGGCGGCGCTGGCCCATGATCTGGGACACCCGCCGTTTGGACACACAGGCGAAGATCAACTGCATACGCTGGTGCGTGAACAGGGCGCAGACGGCTACGAAGGCAACGCGCAGTCCTTCCGCATCGTCAACAAGCTGGAGGTGCGCTGGACAGGCTTCGGCGGGCTGAATCTGACGCGTGCCACCTTAAACGCGCTGCTGAAATATCCCTGGACGCGGGCACAGCAGCCAGAAAACAGCGCACGCAAAAAGGAGAAATGGGGTGCGTACTCGTCCGAACGCTGGGAACTGGATTGGGTGCGGCGCGGCAGCGATCACCTGCGACAGTCGCTGGAAGCCTCGATCATGGATTGGGCAGATGACATCGCCTACGCTATTCACGACATGGACGACTTTTACCGCGCCGGGTTAATTCCGCTGGATCATCTGGTGACGGAAGCGACGATTCAGATTAACTACTCCGGCTCGGATACGTGGGAGCGCAGCCGCTTTCTGGAAGCGGTGACCGACTGGCGCAAAGGCGACGGCGTGGATTATACGCCGGACAAAATCATCCACACGTTTGATACGCTGCTGTCGCTGTTCCCGCTGTCGCAGCCTTACCGCGCCGCGCGTGAACAGGAACGCACGCTGCAAATCGTCATCGAGCAGTTGATTAACCGCTACATCAAGGCGGTGACCCTGAATCCCGACGCGGTGGACGATGCCAGCCTGCCGCTGCTGTGTATCCCCATTGAACTGGTGCGCGAGGTAAAAATCCTCAAGGATTTGACGCGCTACTATGTCATCAACAGCCGCGCGCTGGGGACGCAGCAGTACGGCGAAAAACAAATCATTCAGTTCCTGTTCGCCTGTTATATGGAAGAAGCGCTGGCGCTCAAGCGTTCGCGTGGCAAAGTAGTGCAGTCGATTCTGCCGAGCGATTTTGACACGCTGATCCACGAGGCTGAGGAATATGCCGAGAAGCGCGGCGACGGCTACAGCGACGATGTACAGCGGCGGGCGCGCGTGGTGGCTGATGTCATCAGTCGCATGACCGACGATCAGGCGCTGCGGATGCACCAGCGGCTCAGCGGCACACAGCCGGGGTCACTGGCCGATTTGCTGGCGTGACAGGGACCAAAAACAGCCCTTCCAGGGTCGATCCGAAAGGACTGTTTAAACTAGATGCGCTGTGAGCGCTATCGCAAAAACTTCTATTTGGAAGGACTGTTGTCGCCGTAGGATCTGATTGACGGCCCCTGACTACTGTCGCTGGTTGCCGTTGCGGCTACTGGTGTCAGTACTTCAGCTTTTTTGCCACGCAGCAGTTGCAGCCAACTGTGGTGAGTGGCACGCGAGATGAAAAACAGCGACCCTAGAATAGCAACTGCCGTCACGAGGAGGGTAGTCTGGACGGCCTCGTCGTTGACAGGCTGAACCGAAACTTCAAGCGTTGCGCCATCGCTGTTGGTGAAAACGGGCTGATTGCCGCGTGCCACAATAAAGGAGCTGACGCCGGGCGGCACCTGGAAAGCAAACAATTGTGTGGAACTGATACCGTTCCCTTGTCGTGTTGAACTGCCAGTCAAGCCTTCTGTCGCACTGGAAACCGTAAAGGTACGGGAACCAGCGCCTGTAATCTGCGCGGCGACGGCTGCATCCGATGGGTTGGTTACTGTGACCGGGCCAGTGCCAAAGGCAAAACTGAGATTGGTGCCGCTATAGGTGCGGATACGCAGGGAATCTATCGCCCAGTAGCTAATTACCACAATGACCACTAACGCGATTGTGATCGTCCAATTGATTTTCATAGGGGACTCCATTTGTGAATAAGCCCAATCGCGAGTAGCAAATTGGGTAAGAGCTGTACCTCGAAAAAAGGTACGCTGATAAGTTTTCTGATGCGGAAGCTTGTCCAAGGGGCTGTGCCTGGTGAGCGTAAACTGCCTAAATCCTGCCTAAGACTTTACACAGGATTTAACGAACATCACCAAGCTTAAATGAGTGGTGTACCTGTTGTCGATTAATAATTATTTTTTCTGAAATACTCTCTTTAAGTACAGTATATATCAAATTAAGTGAAAAGTAAAGCAAGTCGAAAGTCATGAGCTATTATCGAAGGAAGCGACTTCGTGGTGGGTGTCATCCAACCATACGTGTAAACAAGCAACCAGCTGTTGCCGGGTAAAATACGGGCGCACACCCAGGTACTCTCTACAATAACCTACAAAATTTCATATGGTCGCCTACTTGTTTGTGCCCGCTAGTATGGCTTGTTTGCCTGATGGGGAATCCGCAATTCTGTGATAAAATTCAGAACAAATGTGTTGAGGTTAAGTGATGCCCCATTTGAAGTCCATCGCCCTGCAAGGCGCGTCTCTGCCTGAGCGCTATCCGTTCAGCATCCCTGCCGTACAGGGGTTAACGACGCTGGAGTTCAGCGCGCCTGTGACCTTCTTCGTGGGCGAGAACGGCAGCGGCAAATCGACGCTGCTGGAGGCGATTGCGGTGGCCGCAAACTCTATCGTGGCGGGCAGCGCCGAGGATCATGAACGCGATAGCACACTGAAATCGGTGCGCGAACTGGCGAAATCGCTGCGCCTCGCCTGGCACAAAAAGACGCGCAAGGGATTCTTTTTGCGCGCAGAAGACTTCTTCGGTTATGCCAAGCGCCTGACGCAGATGCGCGAGGAACTGGAAGCTGACCTGGCGGCAGTGGACGAGGAATACAAAGGGCGCTCGCAATTCGCGCATGATCTGGCGGCTCTGCCCTACAGGCGTGAACTGCATGAGATGAAACGCTATGGGCGCGACTTCAACGAGTATTCGCACGGTGAGAGTTTCTTCGCCTTCTTTAAATCGCGCTTCGTGCCGGAAGGTTTATACCTGCTGGACGAACCGGAAGCGCCGCTGTCCCCGATTCGGCAGTTGGCGTTCCTATCGCTGATGAAAGAAGCCATTGGTTTAAAGGCGCAGTTCATCATCGCCACGCATTCCCCGATTCTGATGGCTTATCCCGGCGCGCTGATTTACAGCTTCGATGAGCACCCGGTGCAGTCTGTGGACTATGACACACTGGAACATGTGACGCTGACGCGCGCTTTTCTCAGCAACCCTGACAAATTTTTGAAGGAACTGTAACCCGCTATCCACTGACGACCAGTTCAAGCACCCACGTATTAAGGGCAAACAGCAGCGCGGCGGCGATCATCACTGCCGCGAGTACGAAAAAGTACTTGCTTAGCGACGGCGCTTCGAGGAATGCTTCGTTGGGGTGTTCGGGGTTGTAAAAGACTAAAATTGTCTGGCCGACTGGGTAAGATGCGAGGCGTTTCTGCGCCGCGATTTCTCGGAAACTGGGGTTCGCCTGTCCGGCGGAGAACCGATCACTCTCCCAGCGTTCCCCGCTGACCTCATACGCATAGCGGATGTTAAGCGTAAAGCGCTCGTCACTGCCTTTGCTGATGTCCGACTCCAGGACTTTACCCGATACAGCACGCCACGCGCGAAACTTGTTCATCTTTGTGTTGGCAACGAAACCCACGAGGATAAACAGGAAGGCAAGCACAACGAACCCTGCGGGGATATAGACTCCCAGCAGCAGGGTTGTGGGATTGACGGTACTCAAATCGGGCATTGTGTAACTTTCTGCGCTTGACGTTGGGGAAACTTTAGAAGCCGTGATTGCAAGCGACAGGATACCGTTATGCGCGAAGGACTGTCAAGGTACAGTGAATGAGTCGGGCAGGTGGAGGCAGCGTTTCCACCTGCCCGGATGCGCTTACGCCAGCCCCAGGTGCAGCCGCAGAAAGGCGCGGCGGTCTGCCTGAATTTCGGGCAGCGCCATCGAATGTTCGGCGCTGTAAACGCTTAAATGTCTTGGCGTAGAGGCCGCAGCAAAAAAAGCATTGTAATCTTCGGCGGGCGTATAAGTGTCTTCCGTGCCAAACTGGAACAGCAGCGGGGCAGGCGCGGCACCGCTGACAAAGTGCGTTGGGGCTAACGCGTCCATGCGTGCGCGGTAGGCATCCAGTCCAGCCTGCTCAGGATCGACGCCAAACAGCATCCACTTGTTAAAATTGGACGCGCCCGCAATCAACACATAGGCGATAGGGCGACGGTCTGTCGAGGCCAGCAGCGAGCCGTACATTGCGCCGAAATCGTGGCCGACATAGGCGATGCACACGGCGTTCACCTGTGGCTGTGCCGCCAGAACATCCAGCCCGCGCCGTAGTTCAACCACCTGCTTCACGGCGTCGTCGTAATCGGACGCCAGCGTGCGCCCTTTGGTGTACCAGTCGGGGTCTGACCACATGGTTGAAACCAGCAGCGACGCGACGCCTTCCCGCGCCAGCCCAACGGCTTCATCCAGAAATTCGGTGCGATTGGAGGTGGCGGCGGCAGGTTCGTACCAGTGGGCAAACAGCACCGCCGGGAAGGGGCCATTTCCGGCAGGCAGCACCAGATAGGCGGCGATGGGCTTGCCGTCTACGGGGCTGGGATAGGCGATGTCCTTCACCGTGACTTCGCCGCGTGCTTCCGACGAGGCTTCGCTGACGTTAAGCGGAGCAGATTGAGCGTATTCAAACATGATGCTGTACTCCTGTGAAATAGCTTTTAGCGATTAGCAGTGAGCAGTGAGCCAACGCAAGACATTGAACTGTAAAGGTTTGGCTCCTGTGTTATTGTGATACTCTATTTATACCACTAAAATTGATTATACTGGTATAGTTAATTATACTGGTTTGATTACAGTTTCTTTATCTCATGTATAATCGACAGAGATGGAGAATTGGCGATGAACGAAACCCTGCAAAATCTGGCCCTACCGGCGCGCGTCGGCGGGCATATCAGCATCGATTACATCAACACGCTGGAAGCGCGGCAGCAGCAAGGCGAAACCGAGTATCTGCTGTCGTATGCGCATGTACTAGCGTGGGGGCAGCAGTGTGAAACGCTGACAGACACGCAGGTCGAACACGCGCTGCAAATGGCGCAGCTACAGCCAAACGCGGCGCAGCTAGCGCTGGAATTCGCGCGCGATGTGCGTGAAATCCTGTACGGCGTCTGTGTGATAGTTCTGGAACATGGCGGCTTGTCAGCTACTGATTTGCTGCCGCTGAACGATGTGCTGGCGCGGCTGCTGCCGTACCGCCGTTTGCAGGCGTCCGGGGCGGGGGCAGTCTGGTCGTGGGCAGACGATGCGCCGCTGGAATGCGTGCTGCTGCCTGTGGTGGTGGCAATGAGCGATTTGCTGGTCTCCGAGCAGGTGAGGCAGCTTCGGCAGTGTCCCAACTGCGGCTGGCTGTTCCTCGATACCAGCCGCAACCACAGCCGCCGCTGGTGCAGCATGGAGTTCTGCGGCAGCAAGGTGAAATCCAAACGGCAGTACGAACGCAATCGCCAGTCCGGGCAGAAGTGAAGCAATTATCAGGCGGCGTTCAGCAAAATTTAAGTTCTTTGATGTACGCTGCAAAAAACTACTGAGTTCAGGAGACTGCTTTATGAAAACAGCCGTTTTATGCCTGATTGTGGCGTGCCTGCTGTGTCTGCCGCTGGCGGCACAGGCACAGTCTGATCTGACCTTTGCTGTGATGAGCGAGGAAGTCGAAGTCATCAGCGGCGGGCAGGCGTATCTCTCGTATCTGTCCGCGCCTGTGGAAAGCGGGCAGTATCCGGCGATTGTGCTGATTCACTCGTTCAACGGCATGGAAGAAGGCTATCGCACGATGACGCAGCAGTTCGCGGCGGAAGGTTTCGTCGTGCTGGCGGTGGGCTGGCAGACGTTCACGCGCGACCCCGGCGATGCTACCATGCTCCAGCTTGTGACGGACAGCGCCGCTTTCCTCACGGCACGCGCCGATGTTGACCCCGAACGCCTCGGCCTGACGGGTTTTTGCGCGGGCGGGCGCTATACCATGCTCTTTTTGCCGCAGTTGGATGATGTGTTCGCGGCGGGTGTGGCGTGGTACGGTTTCCCGTACAATGGCGATCCCTCGGCGGCTGATCTGGTGGATGAACTGGACGCGCCGCTGCTGATGATTCACGGCACGGATGACCAGCCCAGTCCTATCAGCGATATTTACAGCTATGCTGCCGCGCTGGACGATGCTGGCGCGTACTTTGAGCTGAAGGTCTATCAGGGCGAGCCGCACGGATTCATGCTGCAAGGCGGACAGCTTCGCACGGATGAAATCGCGCAGGATGCGTATGATGAGATGGTGCGCTTCTTCCAACGCAAGCTAGGGCAATGACGTTTATTGTAGGGGGAACCTATGGGTTCGCCCCGTGATTTATAGACTTGTCGGGCAGGCACGCAGGCCTGCCCCTACTTCATCTGCGGTGGCCCCTGCAAAATCACGGCGCGCATCCGTTGCAAGTCCCAGTTATCGTTCCAGCCGCCGCCGAAACGGAAGGGGCTGATGTTCTCGCGCCACCACGTCACGCCTGCTTCAGCGTATTCCGCGACCACGCTGGCACGTTCGCTGTCCTTTTGCGGCAGGATACCCCAGTGGGTGACGGCGAACGGCGCGTCCGTGGCACGCTGGCTCCGAATGTAAGCGACAATTTCCTTGACCATCGGCGCGGGCACCATGTTATCGAAGCCTTGCTCCTGCCACAGCGGTGCGACGCCATCCCAGCGTGCGGCACGGCGAAACGGTGCTTTGTTGGGCCAGATGCCCGCTACCCAGATGGGAATGCGTGGCTGCTGTACGGGCGTGGGCGTGAACAGCGCATCCTTGACGGTGTAATGTGTGCCCTGATGGGTGAAACGCTCGCCGTGCCAGAGCTTCGTCAGCACGTCCAGCCCTTCGTCCAACATGGCCGCGCGTGTTTTGTGGTCGGTGGCTTCACCAAAACCCTCATATTCCGCACCATCCGCGCCCAGCCCGACGCCAAGCACCAGCCGCCCGTTGGACAGGCGATCCAGAGAGACGGTTTCGCGCGCCAGTTTCGTTGGACGGCGGCGGGCCAGCGGCGTAATCATCGCACCGAAGCGGATGCGTTGGGTGCTCATGGCAATCGCCGTCAGCGCGACGGTAGCATCCACCATCGGCGTAGTCTCCGCAAACATCACATGATCCCAGATAAAAAAGCCGTCCCAGCCAGCCTCCTCAGCATCATGCGCCAGCCCGGCCAGCACCCGCGCATCGGCGTAGGGGCCGAAATGCGGCGCATCGATTGCGAATTTCATGGTTTAATCTCCTGAAAAAAGCCATCACATCTGTCTTCATCTTACCCCCGGCGATGGTACAGCGCCATGCCCGCGCGTTATACTCACCCTAGATAGTCCGACACGAACTGAGGTAAGGGTATTGATGACACAGTGGATGATTTATGGGGCGACAGGCTATACGGGCACGCTGCTGGCGGAGGAAGCCGTGCGGCGTGGACATCGTCCGCTGCTGGCGGGGCGTTCCAAAGCCAAGCTTGAACCGCTGGCGCGCCGTCTGGGGCTGGACTACGCCGCCTTTGCCCTCAACGATGTTTTCACGCCGACGGGTGCCACCGCTGGCTTTGATCTTGTGCTGCACGCGGCGGGGCCTTTCACCTACACCTGCGCGCCCATGCTGCACGCCTGCCTCACTAACGGCGCGCATTACCTCGACATCACAGGCGAACTCAACGTTTTTCAGCATGTTTTTGGCCATGATGTGCAGGCCCGCGACAAAGGCATCGCCCTGATTCCCGGCGTCGGCTTCGACATCGTGCCCAGCGATTGTCTGGCGCTGTACGTTGCGCAGCAGGTGCCCAAGGCCGTGACGCTGGAAACGGTTGTGCGCGGTTTGGGCGAAGTCAGCGTCGGCACTGTCAAGTCCACGCTGGAAATCCTGGGAAAGACGGGGAACGTGATACGGCGCGGCGGCCAACTAATTCCCGTTGACCTGGGTTCAGGAATGCGCGAGTTCACGCTGATGGATGGCCCGCACATGGCGCTGCCTATTCCCTGGGGCGATGTGGAAACCGCCTACCGCAGCACGGGTATCCCCAACATCACCGCCTATTTTGTGCTGAAGGCCTCACCGCTGGGGCGAGCGCTGCTGCCCGCCATCGGCTTTATCGGGCAGACGCTGGCGAAAAGCAGCCTCGTGCGCGGTCTCGCCGGGCGGGTGATGGACACCAATACGGAAATCACGGCAGCGGATCGGGAACGCGGACGCTGCTATCTCTATGCGCGGGCCGCCGATGCCAGCGGCAGCTATGCCGAGGCGTGGCTGGAAACGTGTGAAGCCTACAAATTCACGGCCCTAAGTGCCATTCGTGCAGTAGAGAAGACACTGGAATTGAAGCCTGTCGGCGCGCTGACTCCGGCGCTGGCCTTTGGCGCGGATTTTGTGCTGGACATCGCGGGCACGCAGCGCCGCGACAGTCTGTCATAGCGGAATCAAAAGAGCGTCCCACCGTGTAGGACGCTCTTGATTTGCCATGTTTACGGTATGGTATTCACGTACATGATGTCGCCGATGATGCTGATCGCCTGTACATTTACCAGGCTGCCGAAGTGTGCAATCACCAGATTGTCCAGCGCCGTTGTGAGGATGGTGGGCAGGTCGCGGTTGATGATATTCATATAGCTAGCAGACGCCACTGCACCATTAACCGTAAAGCTGGTGAAATTAAACGTGACGAAGCTCTGTCCCTGAGTAATGCTGACTCTGACGTTGCCGACTGTCCCGTCGCTAACGGCAATTGTCATGGTAATGCCCGCATCGACAAAATCGGGGACGATGGTGATGATGTCGGGGAAACCCTGACGTGCCACCACCAGCGCGGAGAAGAACTCGTTTTCGCTGATGGTGAAACTGGCTGGCGTTGGTGTGATGCTGGGTATGGGTGTCAGGCTTGGCGTGATAGACGGCGTCAGCGTTACGGTGGGTGTGGGCGTAGGCGGGACTGGCGTGCGGGTCATGGTCGCAGTGCGCGTTGGGGTGATAGTGGCTGTTGCGGTGGGCGGCGCAGTGTTGCTCGGTATGGCTGATGGACTGGGTGTCGAACTGAGGTTGGCGTGGTGCAGCGTGCCAGACGCAGGTCTTGTGTCGCGGCGCTCTCATAGCTCACCACAGGCAAATCTCCCGCCGCCAGCGCCAGTGATGTGTAGTTGCCCCCTTCGCTATCCAACACGCGAATAGAAGGGGAGTTGCAGGCGGTGCTGAGGTTACAGCGCAGCAGAAGGGTCAGGTGGTTGCTGCCATCCTGATAGCTGACCACCGGACGCCCAGCGCTGTCCAGCCGTATTGAGGTGAAACCGAAGACGCTGCTGCTGTCGGCCATCACCAGATTCGGACTATTGCAGTCGGTGTTGTTGTTGCAGAACACCAGGCGCAGTCCGAGCGACGCCGCGCGATAGCTGATAATCGGCCTTCCGCCTGCATCCAATACCATCGAGGGATACAACCCCGGTTGCGCATACGGGTCTCCGTTTTCAATGACCGTAATAGTGGGCAGGTCGCAGGTGGTATTGTTGTTGCAGCGCGCCAGTTTCATATCGCCGTTGGTGAGATCCATGTACACGATCACGGGAATGCCGCCCGTATCCAGGGCCATCGCCGTCCACACTCCCACATCGCCCACACTGTCCAGCGTGCGAATGCTAACGGTATCGCAAGTCGCATTGCCGCAGCGCGCCAGTTTCAAGTTTCTGTCCAGCGCGTCATAGTAGGCAATCACCGGAATGCCGCCCACATCCAAATCCATCGCCGCATAGGATGCGTTGGTGTCCAGCGTGCGCATCACGGGATTGTCGCACTGCGGCGTGTTGTTGCAGCGGATAAAACGCAGGTTGCCGTTGCCGATGTAGGCAATTACCGGAATGTTGCCATCCAGTTCCAGTGAGGTGAACTCACCAGCGCCATCAATGTCCAGCGTCCTGAAAACACCGGGAGGCACTGGCGTGCTGGTGAAGGTAGACGTTGCTGTTGGCGACGGGGTGCGTGTTGGTGTGCGCGTCGCTGTGTTGGTGGGCGTCAGCGTGAGCGTTGGCCCCGGCGTGCGCGTCGGCGTGCGGGTGATACTGGACGTATACGTCGGCGCGGGGGTAAAGGTCACGCTCGGCGTATAGGTCATCGGCGGCGGGCCATTCAGGATGATGACGCAGTCATTTGCACTGTCGGGATTATCAAAGTAGAAGGTTGAACTAGCGAAGACTCCTGTGCTCCAGTAATCACTCAGGTTAGCTGGCCCGTTGATGAAGGTTCCTTCCCATGTTTCGGTATCCCCGCCGTCAACGTAACGCCCCGCCGAACTAATAAAACCAGCATCCGAACTGGTATCGGTAGGAGGGGTACTGTCGCTGCCCTGCCAGTAAGCCTGGATACCGGCTTTCATCTGGGCCAGAATCATACCGGGGTAATCGCCAATAGTTGCCCAGTTAAGCACCGTGCGTTCAACACGCGTTGCCAGTACATTTTGATTGATCATGTCGAACAGCACACGGTTCCCGGAGAAACGCACATTATTTACCGCCAGCAGATTACACTGGAATGGGGGTGCTGATGTTTCCGTCCACGTAGGAGTAGGCGTATGGGTGTTGGTGGGAACCGTCGTATTGGTCGCCGTTCTAGTATCAGTCGGCGTAGCCGTAAAAGTGATCGCGATGGCGGTGATATTGAACGTGTATGGCCCCAGCAGCGCGATGCCATCCGACACGGTGAAGGTAAAGCTGTCGCTGCCGCTGCCCGTATGGCTGTAGGTGATCTGGTTGGCATTGATTTGGGCCTGTGTGAACCGCGTGAGGTTGAGCACGCCCTGCACTGGCGTGTCCATCACCGTGTACACCAGCGAGGCAGCAGGCGCGTTATCGGCGTCAGTGGACAGCAGCGCGGATTGTGACAGCGACATGGAACCCCCAATCGCCACCACCTGTTCGTTGTTGTTCACCAGTATGGGCGCAAGGTTCATACGCCCGTTGTACAGTTTCAGGTCGCCGTTGGTCTGGTCGTAGTAGCTGACGAGCGGCGCGCTGCCATCCATCACCAGCGACGGATAGCTGCCAACAATAGGAGCGCCGCCGTCCAGTGTGCTGGTAATGGGCTGGGCACAGTGCTGCGTAAAACAGCGCACCAACACCAGATCGCTGTTTGCCTGCTCTGCAATCACCGGATAGCCGCTGCTGTCCAGCACATAATCGAAGTTGAAACCCGTCATGGAAGGTAAAGGTTCAATGGTGCGGGTGGTACAGGTCGGGTCGTCGCAGGTCAGCAGTCTTACGGAGGCTGCTGTCGAGTGATAGTAGACGATGACCGGATTGCCGCCGCGAAGCTGCATCACCTCGAATAATCCTGCCCCATAGCTGTTGTCGAGAATCTGCGATATAGGACTGGTGCAGGCGATGGTATTGCAGTGCGCGAAGCGCAGGAACCGTTCGTCGCTGGTATAGTAGCTGACCATTGCCACGTCGCTGCTGTCTAATTGCAGCGAGATATACTGCTTAATGCCGCCGATATTGCCTAAATTTACAATCGTCGGCGTCGCGCAGTCTGTGCTGCTGTTACAGCGTGCCACCCGCACCTGCTGATTGGTGGCCTCGCCGTAGGCGATAACAGCAATGTCGGTGCTGGTCAACTGTAACGACGGCCTTCTATTGACAGGGCTGTCGATGGTGAATAAGGTGGGCTTGCCGCAGAGGGTTGTATCGCAAATTGCCAGTTTCAGCGTACTGGAACTCGCATCCACATAAGCAATCACCGGGATATTACCCGCTGTCAGCGCTAACGAAATGCCGACCCAACCGGGTTCGCCAGCCGTGTCGATGGTGACGAAAAACGGGTCGTCGCAGTTAGTGGTGTTGTTGCAGTGTGCCAGTTTCAAATCGTTGTTGGTGCGATCATAGTAAGCAATTACGGGAATGCCGCTGCTGTCCAGCGCCAGCGACGAGTAGTAGCCGACATCGCCGCCGCCATCCAGCATGAAGCTGTTTTGTGCGGAAACTGACCCCGGTGCTGACCAGATGATCAGCAAACCGACTACGACGATAATCAGCACCCAGGTAAGCTGGGGGATACCTTTTTGTCGCGGTTGGGTGGACATGGGCGGGTTTGCCGGGGCCGCACGTGTCGTAAATAATTCACGTACTCCCAACAGGGCAATAACTGTAATTAATCCGGCTTTCACAAGACTGGCGAAGGTTATGCGCTTCATGCGCGCACCTTTCTAAATTGACTCGTAATACTTTAAGGATATTCTCCCCACCTTTGCCCGTCAAGCAGAATCAAAAGAGCGCCCCGTGTGGGACGCTCTGTGTGTATGCGTTGTGGCGTTACTTATTGAACGTCAAGCGTGATGCCGATGTCGCCCGCACCTGCATAATTATCCGGGTCTTCGGCGGCTGCCCAGAAAGCATAGCTGGTGACGAAGGCGATGTACGTGCCGCTGTCTGGCGCTTCCACGCTGACTTCCGAGAAGTAATCGCCATTATCGAGGTCAATGTCGTCATTGCCCGCGATGCGCTGGCCTTCAGCGTCGAAGACGTAAATCAATGTGTCGGTCACGGCCTGGTCGCTGTCGCTGACTTCGCTGGTGGACAGGCTGATTTCCTGACCCTCTTCAGCCGGGAAGAAGATGTAAGCAACAGGCAGGTCGGCGCTGACCGTCAGCGTGCCTTCGACGTGAACTTCACCATCTTCGGCTTCGAGCACGAAATTGTTGGATTCTTCTGGCTGGATTTCCTGCGGTTCGTTGAAGCCGCTTGCGGTCAGAGTGTAAGCTAGTGGTTCATCTAACGGCGAGTCGGGTGTAACGCTTGGCACTTGAAATTCGTTGTATGTAGAGGCGAGCACAATGTAACGGCCATCAGCGGGCAGTTCCACGCTGTCGATTTCTGAGTTGTAGTCGCCGTTGTCGTAGTCAACATCGTCGTTGTAGGCAATGACTTCGCCAGTGGTGCCCAACAAAATCACAAAGGGGTCTAGTACCGACGGGTCATCGGATTCCATCGTTATTGTGACTTCGTCGCCTTCGCTGCCAAGGAACATAAAAATCTGCATGGAACTATCTTCAAATTCAGCATCAACGGTTTCACCGTCAGCCAGCAAAGGGATGGTTACCCCGCCTTCATCGTCCTGCGCCGCGACAACAGAAACAGCCAATAAAGCGCCCAGCACCAGGCATAAAGCAAGTAACATCTTACGCATTCAATTTTCTCCTTAGAGTGAGGAAATGTCGTTTAACAGCATAGCAGAGGATTTATGTTAAGAGTTATAAAAGGCTGTAAAAATTTCATTGAGGTTTACGAGGATGAAAGCGTATTACTGCTTGTTTGCCGAAACGTGCGGTAGGGTATCATGTCTGCTGAAGCATGGTTTTCGCCTCGTCAATAGTCGTTGCGAATTGGATCTTACTCACCACCTGGGGGTAGAAACGTGAAGCAATCGGCAGAAACGGCGCGGCAAACTGATTCGCTCCCACGATGATCATCTGTCCCAGGTTCGACGGTGCGCTGCGCAGAAAATTGCTGGCATGGAACAGCGGATTGGCGGGTACATAGGTGGCATTTTCGACGACGGCAATCAGGTGAACGACTGTTGTTTTGTTCATCATCAACGGGCGAACGCCATCCAGCGCTGTATAAAATTCATCCCATTTCCAGCGCCCCAGCAGGTCAATACGAATAATCGCCTGTTCCACATCATCCCAGCGAACTTCAACAGCCACATCATCCCACCTTTACGGCTGCGTATCCAACAATGCGAGTACCCTTTCTGCTATATCATCGCGCACCTGACGGAAAACTGCCAGTATTTCGTCGTTGCTGCCTTTTGCCAAGACGGGCAGACTGTAGCGATGCCTATCCGATACTGGATAGTGCTGCCTGTACACGGTGAGGACGGCTTTCGAGTTGAGTCCTCGGCAATCACTCAGTGTTAAATGTGGTTTCATGGGAACTGTCCCGAAAACGGCTCTACAGTTACCGCTCATACGTCAGCAGGTAGCCATAGCTCAGTACCTGCCCACTGTCGCTGCGGCTGAGTTGATGGTTCGTAACGCAGCAGCCGAAATCGAGGATAGTGCGCAGCAGAACGGGCCTTTGCCCAGCGGGAGGCAGGGCCAGCGCATACACATCTGCGAGGGTGTTAGTCGAGTCAAAGCCGATGTACAGCGCGGTCATGCCGTCTGGAGCGACTACCGCGTCACGCGGAAGCTGTGCAATCACTCCGCTGGCGTCAGGCTGCCACATGTTGCTTACATCGACCAGCGGCTGCACTGCACCCTGCGGCAGCGCCACAAAGTAGGCCATCGTAGGCAGGCTGTTCTGCGAGTCACCTTCACTTTCCGCGCTGATGAGCAGCCCATGCTGTGCCCACTCGACATGGTAGGGAACCATCGCTGCCTCGCTCCATGTAGGGAGTCCAACCCGCAAATCGTCAGCCTCCACGAGATGCGTCCAGCGTCCGGGCCTGGCGCTGTCCAGCAGGAACAGGCCCCAATCACCTTCGGCGGGCAGCCAGGTAATCGCTATCTGCCTGCCATCGGGGGAGACAGTGGCGGACAGCCGCGCCAGCCGCGCAAAAGGGTTTTCGCCCAGCGAGTAATTGAGGTCGAACGACACGACAAAGAGCTGTTCAGGAATGCCATCCGTCACCTGATACAGCACCAGCGTATTCTGGAGAATGCTGAAATACAGCAGATCGCCCGTCACGGGATTCCACGCGGGCGCGATGTCCAGCCCGATGGTTGGGTTGAGCAGCGCGTCCGTCTCGGTGTTCCATACGCCGCTGAAGCCGTCGTCGCTGATGTTGCTGAGCCTTTGCTGCGCAACATCAAACACCCACACGTCGCTTTCGTACACCAGCGACAGGGATGTGGTTGGGGCGTTGGGGACACCCGCCAGCGCTTCGGTGAAGGCGATGCGCTGACTGTCCGGCGACCATACAGGCGTGGCAAGCGGAATATCGACTTCGTAGGGGCTGAGGCAGGCGTAACTTTCATCAGCCAGGGTGTACAGGCACAGCATAGCGCCTGCCGTCCAGGCGATGGTGCTGCCGTCAGGCGACAGCACGCCGCTGGTGCCGTCCCCATGGGTCGGGTCGAGTACACGGCGCATATCCTGAACGCTCACCAGCCGCCAGTCCGTTACAGCCAGCGCCAGCAGCAGCATACTCAGCAGACGCAGCATAGGTCGTCCTCTGCCTAAGTCAGTTTGTCGAGGATTTCCTTGCGCAGGCGGTCATATTCTTCCTGCGTAATCAGGTTCTGCGTTTTGGCGTCCTCTAGCTGTCGCAACTGCGTCACAAGGTCAGCACCTGCATTGCCTGTCATGTTGTAGCTATTGGTTGTGACCGAGCCTGTGGCATTCGGCGGTAGGGTCATGCCAAACGACTTAAACACATCCTGTATCTGCTGCATCTTTTCCGGCGGAATGTCGTTGGGGTTAATCTGTTTGCCATCTACAGTCATATAGGTGGCAGAGGAGGTTCTGACAGGCTGGCCGGAGAGGTTGTTGTAAAACATCTGCGGCTGGCCGCCGGGCATGACGCCGCCGCCTGCTGTGCCGACAATGTCCTGTGACAGCTTGCGCATCCCTTTGAAAACCATGGCGAATATGCCCCACATCGCCAGCAGCAGCCCAATGATGAACGGCGCGGTGAAGGCGATGATAATCGTCGTGATGCCCTCCCCGGTTACGTCGCGCTGTTCGCCTTCCGCATCCTCACAGTAGAAGTTGAACTCAAAACCATCGGAACTGGTGCCAAAGTTATCGACGTAGCTCCCGATTTCCTGAATGAAGGTTTCGCCCGATTTGCAGTGCAGGGCTGTCTGAATCTGCTGTGCCAGTGGACTGTTTGCCGGGTCGCCAATAAACATAAACAGCAGTACGAAGCTCGCGCCGATGAGCAGGATACCAAGAAGCAGTCGAAGCATGGTGATATCACTTTCAGTTGATGAAAGGCAATATGATTTCCATCATAGGGAATTTTTGCATTGAGAGCAACTACCCTGTTGTTGCTAACGGCCTAGCAATGTGAATGCTGTAGGCTGTCACCTGCTGCAAGCCGATTTTATGCGCGGTGGCGACAGAGGGCAGGTTGCTGGCCCACGCGTCCCAGTGCGCGGTGATGCCCTGCGTGAGGCAGTGTTCGAGGAAGGCTGACGCCGCCAGCGTGGCCAAGCCGCGCCGCTGATAGGCCTCCACCGTTTCGATGCCGATGCCGCACTGTTTGCCGCTGACATATTCCGCTGTACACCACGCTGCGATTTCCTTAGCGACGACGCAGAAGCCAAAACCCTGCGCGAAGAACCTGTCCAGTTCCGTCCAGCAGGATTCGATTTCTTCCAGCACGCGATCGGTGTTTGGTAAACCCTGGTTCAGCAAGTCGCGGTCAATCAGCCGCACATCAAATCCCGATGGAAGGTGTGTGCGCCAGTCAGCAGGCGGCGGCTGTGTCAGCCGGAACAGCACCCGTTCACGCTGGAAGATTTCGCACGCCGGAAACAGACGCGCGATATACGCCGTATCGTGCGCGCTGTAGACTTTGGTGATGGGCGGCGGCAGGGTGATGCTTGCCAGTACCGCCGCGAAATCCCCATCGCCCGCCAGGTACACGCTGTGCGTGCCGTCCCAGACGAACGCGGCGCGCGGCACGTCCACATCGTCTACCCATATCTGCGCCGGACTGTTCCCGGCGGCCATCGCCTCCATCATGAATGTCAGATGTACGTCAGGGAACAGGGGACACACTTTGGAATAATCAGACAGAGTCAGCTTGTACATTATTTCTCCCGCAGAAAATCACCCAGCGCATTCGCCAGCGGCAGGCGCTCGATAATCCGGTCACGCATATCGCGCAGCATTACCCACCGGATTCCAGTAGTGCGCACGGGGATTTGGGTCTTCCCGCAAACCGCGCAGTCCGCCCTGGCTGACATTCGCCAGATATACCATGTGGTTACGGATTGAAGCGTGTGAATATGGAATCTCGAGCGGTGAACTGCTCGTCGGTTACACTCCCTGGACGGCGGTGATACTCATCATGCTAGATGAGCGCAGTGCGGATAATGTCGGCGTCCAACATCAGGAATCCTCCTGAGTAGACAGTTAATAAAGCGCCATTGTGATAGAACATGATTTCCGTCCTGTCAAATCCTCTGGGAATGTTCAAAACCCGATGGATGGAGTTGCCCGGTTTTGCGCCAACGTGCCGGGGTTAGTCCCATATAACGCCGGAAGACACGCGTGAAAGCAGGGAGATCTGTATAGCCCACATCATAGGCGATTTCGTCAACGCTGGCATCTGTTGTACGAAGCATCTTACAGGCGATGTTCAATCGCCATTTGGTGACGTATTCCATACAGCTCTCGCCCAATGCCTGGGAAAACCGCGCCGCAAACCGTGACGAAGAGAGATTCACTTCTGCCGCCAGTCGGTCTACAGACCACGAATCACCCGGCATCTGATGAAAACGGTACAGTGCCTTACTCAGGATCGGGTCTTTGATGCTTTGCAACCAGCCTTGTGTATGGTCATCTACAACCAAAAGATAGGCACGCAGAATATCCAGGCACATCAGTTCGAGCAGGCGCTGCATGGCATATTGAGAGCCATAATCCCAGTTTTCCAGTTCTGTGACGAGTAGTTGGGGAATGGTGAGCGACAGCCTGGATGCCGCGAGGCGGGCATGTTCCAAATGCAAAAAATCCGGGAGTCCCGCAAAGAGCGGATTCAGATGGGTATCACGCATCAGAAACACGCCGCAAACCAACGCCGTCGGGGCTTCATCCAAGGCGAAGGGATGGATAAGGCCATCCGCAATCTTCAGATGATCCTCGAGAGCAATCGGGATGACATTTCTGCCCTGTGCGATGGTATGTGCCGTACCGCCAAAGGAGACCACGACATCTCCCTGATTGGCGATCAGTGGGGGATTTCCGGCATGGTGCAGTTCAAAGTTGCCTCTGTAAACAAAGTGAAAAGCGGCTATTCGCGTATCGCGGGGAAGGTTCAAAA
Organism: Anaerolineae bacterium; assembly: GCA_046328675.1. Taxonomy (GTDB): domain Bacteria; phylum Chloroflexota; class Anaerolineae; order Aggregatilineales; family Phototrophicaceae; genus JACAER01. The sequence continues at coordinate 42,648 of JAXLWC010000004.1, read as the reverse complement.
GCTGCGTCAGGGCCACCTGATTGGGGATCATCACTGCCCAGGGTGGGGCATAGGTCTCCTTTAAGAGCAGCGTTCCCGTAATCTGCATCAGGTTGAGTGCTTGGCTCAACAGGTCATTTTTGATATTCAACATAGCTGTTTCAGCACAAAATACAATCGTTTTGCACAGTGACCCGCTTGTATCAACTCATTATACTGGAAAACATCTAAAGAAAGCGATGCAGGAGTAACAACATGGAGCAATATTCAATGGCAGGCGGTGGATATGTGTATCATTTCGACACCGGCCCGTTCAACTGGTATCTGATTGCCCAGAGCGGGCGGCTCACCATCGTAGACGCGGGTTTCCCAGGACACTACCCTATTCTGGTCAAGGGCATTAACGCACTCGGATTCCAGATCAAGGATATTGCCGCGATTCTGCTCACCCACGCCCACGCCGATCACATGGGGTTTGCCGAAAAGGTGCGAAAAGCGACGAATGCCCCCGTGTTCGTTCACCGAGATGATTACAAGGCATCACAACGCAGACTGCAACTGCCCTGGTTTGGGCTGCTGTCGAATGCCTGGCATCCCTATGTGATGCAGATGTTGAGTCACGCGGCGCTGAACGGCATTTTTACCATGCCCGCGATTGCCAAAGTCACGACGATTGAGGATGGTCAAATTCTGGATGTGCCGGGTAAGCCGCATGTGATCCATGCGCCGGGGCATACAACCGGTGAGGTTGCCTTTTTCTTGCCGGAATCGGGAATCCTGCTCAGCGGGGATACCCTGATTACGCGGCATCTGCTCACGGGGACCCATGGACAGCCACAGGTCGCGCCCGCGATTCTGACATATGCCTACGAGGCGGCGTATCGCTCACTTGACCGGATCATCGACCTGGGTACAGTTACGCTGCTGCCTGGACACGGGAAAGCCTGGCAAGGAAATATGCGGGATGCCGTTGGAGAGGCGCGTCAGGGACAGCAGGCATAATCTATCAACTGAATGAAACCTTTGGAAGCGGGCGCGGTCAACGGCATAACAGCACGCCCGCGCCCTGCTTGCCCAAGCGTGCCGCCAGCGTGGAACCTGCCGCACGCCCACCGACGATGATGATGTCAAAATCTGCCATGATATGAGGACTCCACTTGGAATGTGATGAAAAATACAGCGCCAATTCAATGATGGTAGTGTTGGCTAAAACGCGCCTGAAAAACAGGTGAGAACAGGTGAAGTTACAATCTTCTAACCTGAAACACCGCCAGATGAAACATCCTGCTTGCCTATGAAAATCGACTACAATAAGTGAGCAAGAAGCATTGACGACCCAGCGTTTTACACCGAAAGTAACCATCCATGCGACTCGTGCTCAGAAGTCAGAATTACTGGTTCCCGCTGCTCGGCGCGCTGTTCTTCTTCCTGATTGGGGCTGGCGCGAGCCTCGCGCTGTACCTGACAGATTACTCGTCCATGCGCGATGAGGCGCCGCTGCCCTTCCTGATGATGGCTGCTGTCGCCGTGCTGCTGCTGGTGGGCGGCGTCATGGTCAACAGCCTGCGCGGCATGTCCGAGCGCGCGGCCATCAACGCGCTAGTACGTTCCGCCTGGGCGGTTTATCGGCAGTATGATTTCGCGGGTGACTGGCGCGCCTTTGCCGAAAACGATTATCAGGAGGCCATGAAGAAGCTGCGTTTTCCCTGACTGAGTCTGCTGGTCGTCGTGATGATCTTCGCGCTGGTCACGGGCTGGACGTTTGCGCTGGCGGGCGCAGACGGCGCGAATTTGCTGGTGGTGGCGCTGCCGCTGGGGGCGTTCTTCACCTTTGTGTTGATTCTGCTGCTGGGCGGGGTGATCGCCAATCGCAACAAAGTACGCGCGCTGTACCGTCGGCGGCTGCGTGCTGATGTGCCCGTTGTCTACGTCGGCAAACAGGGGCTGTACAGCGAAGACACAGGTTACCGCGCCTTTCGCACATGGGGCGCACGCCTGATAAATGTCTACTTTCAGGAAGGCAGCCCCTCAACGCTCAACTTCCAGATCAGCATCGATGTGCGCTATGGTTCCTACGTCGATACGGTGAACGTGCGCGTGCCTGCTGGCAAAGACAGCGAAGCCGATGCCATCGCGCACCGCTACTTTGACGAAGGTGTTGTCCGACGTTAGGATTCTGCTACGGACTGTGTTTTTTCTGCTGAAGGTGCGCTGTTCATGCCTCTGATTATCAAACCCTATCGTCTACTCTGGATTCCCTTTCTGGCGGCGTTGGTGCCGTTCCTGCTGACTTCGGCAGTGACACTTGTCGCCTTCGCCAGCGGCCAAGCCAGCGCCGACGAAATCGCGCTGCCGTTTGTGGCAATGTCCCTGCTGTCGATGGCTATTCTCCTGCTGATGGGCGTGCCGATCCTCATCATGGGCCTGCTGGAGCGTGCGGCCATTAAGCGCTTGCTCAACGGCGAGGCGTGGGTGAGTTGGGCGCAGTACGAATTCGCAGGCGATTGGCGTGACTTTGCCGAAAAGGAACATCAGCGCGAACTGAAAGCCAACAGCTTTCCCTGGGCATCGCTGATTGTCCTGGTGGTGATTTTCGCAGGCGTGGCGGGCTTTACTTTTTACCTGCTGAACAGCGAAGGACAAGCACAGGATTTGCCGCTGGTCGCGGTACCGCTGGCGCTGTTCTTCGCGCTGATTCTGATGCTGGTGCTGGGTGGTTCGCTTGCCGGACGACGCCGCAGCCATGCCCTGTACCGCCGCCGACTGCGGGCCTCTATTCCTCACGTTTACATCGGCAAAAGCGGTTTGTATGACGAAGACAGCGGCTACCAGACCTTCCGCAGTTGGAACGAACGCCTCATCAATGTTTACGCCAAAGATGGCACGCTCAACTTTGAAATTCGCTACCGCCGTCGTTATGGCAGCGGCACATGGAGCTACGGCTATTACACGAGGACAGTCTCCGTCAAAGTGCCGCGCGAAGAAGAAGCCAACACCGAAACGCTGGCTCACCGTTTTTTCGATGAAGGCGTGCTGAAGCGTTAACCGATTAACGGCTGCGGCTGCGCGCTCTCCGCTGTAATTCCTCGTCGGAGGTTGCGCCCAGGAAATAGGCGACACCGATACTGATTACCACCGAAGCACCATAGGCCAGCATAGTTTCAAGCGGTATCGTATTAAGAAACTCGCGGTAGCTGTCCATGCTCTGCGCCGACAAGGGATGGCCCAGCGCCGCGTCTGCGCCTTGCAGATAATAAACGCTGATGAACTGCCATATCGCCAGCATAACCACCGCCAGCAGTGCGTAATAAAGCCCAATGAAGAAATTGGATGCCCCACCGATCAGCCGCGCGATAAAACCAAAGACGGCGGTGCTGAACAGGGCGAAACCTACCGCCAGTGTGAGCACACGGCGGTTGCTGTCGTCCAGAAAATACTCGTGAATGGCGAACTGGCGGTCAAGGAAGATCATCGCCGCAAGCACTACCCCAAACCCGACGACGCTGCCAACCAGTACACGCATGAACGTGATGCCTGCTTTAGCGACGGCTGTGGGTTCTGCGGCGGGTTGCGGCGCGGCTTTGGCGTTGACCTTCAGTTGACTGCTGCTTTTAGCAAGCTGCCTGCTGTGTGCGCCCGCTGCTGCTTTGTAGGCAGTTTCGCGCGCCTCAAGCTGCCTCAACCATTCCTGCGCTTTGGGATGGTCAAGGTTTTCCAGCAGTTCGCGCGCTTCGTCAAAGCGGTTCTCTTTAATCAGGATACGCAGTTCAGCAATCTGCTCTTGATGTGATGCCATATATCCCTCAATGTCCATGAACATTAAGGAAATTATATCGCAAACACTTTGTGTTACCTATCACGAAAATGTTATCTCTTCGCGCGACTTTCATCGTTTCCGGTTGAGGCTTTGCCTGCCTATGACCCTGTGCCGCTGTAGTGCTTCAGCCCGAACACCCAGAAGCGGTACGCGCCGAACACCAGCAGCGTCGCCACGACGGGCGGCATCCACGCCAGCGCACCCACGTCGCGCCCGATGAGATAACTCGCCGGATAGAACGACGCCAGCCCGTAGGGGATCAGCCACGTCAGCAGGAAGCCGATGGCGCGCGGGTAAATCGTCAGCGGGTACTGCGCGAACAAATGGTTCTCGAACACGGCGCGCGTCACAGGTACCGACTCGACAATCCAGAAGGCACTGACGCACGTCGCCAGATTGAGCGCGAAAAAGATCGCGCCGCCGCTGAGCACGGCCATTAGCAGATACAGCAGATGCAACGGCGTCCACACCACGCCCAGCGCCCGTGTGGAAATCGCCACCAGCACTGCACCGACCAAAAAATTGCCCACGCCGTCGTGACAGAAACGGTCTGCCAGCAGGTGAAACAGCGGGTCAATCGGGCGCACGAGGAAGCGGTCAAAATTACCGGTGCGGATATACTGCCGCCCAATCGTCCACAGGTTGTCCGCGAACATGTGATTGAGCGACTTCGCCAGCACCAGCAGTCCATAAATCAGCAGGATTTCGTTCAGCGTCCAGCCGTTGAGGTCGGGAATCTGGCTCATGACCACCCACACCGTCAGCAAGCCCGCCGCCTGAAATGCCACTGTGGACGCCGCGCCAATGATGAAGTTGACGCGGTATTCCATCAGGATTTTGAAGCGCTGGAGCAAAAACATCCAGTACAGATCAAGATAACGTCGCATATCACCCTCCCTGCACCGTCACCTTGCGCACGGCGAAATGAAACACCACGCGCGAGACGAAAAACATGCTGATGAGCCACATCAGTTGTATCAGCCACAGGCGCGGCACGTCGCTGAGAGGGGTCACGCCGCTGAGAATCGAGATAGGCACGAACACCGCCTGTCCGAAGGGCAGGGCATTGGCGATGCCGCGCAGCCAGTCGGGCAGCATCGTCAGCGGGATGAGCGCGCCGCTGAAAAACTGGAAGACACTCCACACCAGCACGCTGAGGCCCCAGACTTCGGTGGTGTAAAATGTCAGGCAGCCCAGCGCCCACATGAACATATAGAGCGCCGCGTGCCCCAGCACCAGCGAGACCAGGAACGCCAGCCACACCAGCGCGTTCGTCGGCAGCACGACGCCGAACGCCAGCACGCCCAGCAGCAGCAGCGGCAGCGCGACGATCAGCGCGATCAGCGTGTCCATCAGCGACATCGCATAGCGCGACATCTGGAAATCCACTGGGCGCAGCAGTTCAATGCCGATCATGCCTTCGCGCATCAGGTAGCCGATGGTTTGCAGGCCGTCAGCGCCCACCGCCTGCCCGAAAGTCTGCGCCAGCATGACATAGCTCAGCGTTTGGGACAGGTTTAGCCCGCTGATGCTGTCGTTCTGGGCATAGACCGAGTGCCAGAAGTAAAAGAAAATGGTCATCGCCAGCCCACGCACGAACAGTTCCATCCACACCCAGCCGCGATAGGCGAGGTAGAATTTGGGCGCGAGCGCGGCAATCGCGGCGTAACGGCTAAATGTGCGCCGGAGTGTAATCGTCACGGGTTATCCTTTCAGACCTACGTTCTCGGTGTTTGTCTCACCTTTGCGTCCTTTGCGCCTTTGCGGTTGAATCTCTGCTCGCTCTTTCCGTCCTCACTACGCCTCAGCTTGTTCTATAGTTTCCTTCAGCGCGCCGTTGTAAATCTGCTTGACGATGGAGGCTAAGTCCGGCTCCGTCAGCGAAAAGTCCACGACTTCAATCTGGTTCATCACCGACGCCGCAAGCTGGCTGGCACTAATCTGCGTGCGGTCAAAACGCAGCGACAGTTTGCGCGTCTCTTTCGCCTCAATCTCCGCGCCGTGTGGCAGTTGGATGCCGTTCACTGCGCGCGTCGTCTCAAAGTTGATGGTGCGGTATTTGCCGAAGCGTTCCTTGATCGTGCTCAGTGGGCCATCGTAAATCAGCTTGCCGTCGTCAATCACCAGCACGCGTTGGCACACTTCCTCAATGTCGCCGAGGTCATGCGTCGTCAGAAAGACCAGCGTGCCGCGCTCGCGGTTCTGCGTCTTGATGAACTCGCGAATGCGTTCCTTGACCACAAGGTCTAGCCCGATGGTCGGCTCGTCCAGATACACGATGCGCGGCTCATGCAGCAGGGTAGCAGCCAGCTCTGCGCGCATCTTCTGCCCCAGTGACATGTTGCGAATCGGCACTTTCAGCAGTTCGTTCAGTTCCAGCGTGTCGCTGAACTGGTCGAGCAGCTCCTTGTATCGCGTGGGCGATACCTCGTAGATTTTGGCGATGGTGTTGAGCGATTCGATCAGCGCCAAATCCCACCACAACTGCGTGCGCTGCCCGAAGACCACACCGATTTCACGGGCATTGGCGACGCGCTGTTTGTGCGGGTCGCGTCCCAGCACCTGCACCTGCCCGCCGCTGGGTGAGAGGATGCCTGTCAGCATCTTGATGGTGGTCGATTTGCCCGCGCCGTTGACGCCGATGAAGCCGATGGTTTCGCCCTGTTCGATGTGGAACGATACACCATCCACCGCCACCTTATCGACAAACTGCGGACGGAACAGCGCTTTAAAAGACCCCCACACGCCGGGTTCCTTCTGCGCGGTGCGGTAGACTTTGGCGAGATTTTCTACCTGTATCGCAGGCATAGTGTCCCCTTTAGATAACATTTGGATGATAAGCGACAAACGGCAGGTTCTAACCCTGTGGATAGTCCTATATGGGTCGGTCTATCCTGTGGTAGAGTTTACGGTAATGATATGCGCATCGCGTCTCAGAAACGTCTCACGATGCGGGCGGATTACGCGGTTGGAGGGATAACTAACGCAGTCTCATCTAGACCTTTTTGAACCCTTGTGAACTTCATTGTAATGGGATAACTGCGGAATGGCAAGAGCCGTCCACAGCAGCGGTGTGTACTCATGAAAATAAATCCAAAAATCATTTATTCACCTGACTATGACATTCACTTCTGGGGCATAGAAAAACTACACCCCTTTGACACACGCAAATACAGCCACGCCTACGATCTGGCGTACATCACGCTGGGCAACCAGCTTCAGAAGGCCACGCTGACGCCGACACATCCTGTCAGCGATGATGACTTGTGTCTGGTGCACACACGGGCCTATCTTGAGAGCCTCAAGTCAGTGGCGATTCTGATACAGGCGCTGGAGTTTGCGCCGCTGGCAGCCTTTCCCTACGAGGTGATTGAGGAGCGCGTGCTGACCCCGATGCGGCTGGCAACATCAGGCACGATCATGGCCGCGCGTGAGGTCTTATCCTGTGGGCTGGCGATCAACCTGTCGGGGGGCTATCACCATGCCAGCGCCGACAAAGGCGAAGGCTTCACCGTTTTTTCGGACATGTCCATCGCTATCCTCAAGCTGCGGGCTGAAGGCAAGCTGTCAGCGAAGGACAAGATACTGCTCATCGACCTTGACGCGCATCAAGGCAACGGCCACGAGCGCGTGTTCCACGATGACCCGCTGGTCTACATCTTCGATATGTACAACGGCAGCATTTATCCGCACGACAGCTTTGCCCGCAAACGCATCAACTGGAACCTGTCGCTGGCTCCCGGCACGCGCGACACGCAGTACCTGAATGCGCTGAAGGATTATCTGCCGCGCGTCCTGAACGAAGTCAACGGCGTACCGAAGATGGCATTTTACATCGCGGGGACGGACATTTATGAGCACGATCAGCTTGGTGGGCTGCGTATCACCGAGAACGGCATTTTCGAGCGTGACCGTTTTGTGCTGGATACACTGATGGATGCGCAAATCCCGACGGTGATGCTGCTGGCAGGCGGCTACAGCCATGACAGCTACCGCTTTATCTCGCGCAGCATCTGCTACGCGCTGGGGACGTGGGGGAATAGTTAGAGGCGCTTGTTGTCTTCGGGTTTAATCCCCAGCGCCGCTAACCCGGCGGGCATCATTTTGCCCTCGGTGATGAGGCGTTCGGCGTGTTCGCGGTTGCGCTGGGAGGTGGTGCCTTTGCTGCGGCGAGGCGTAAAACGCTGCAAGTACGACTGTGTATCGCCGCCGCGTCGTTTGCTTTCGCTCCAGCCGAAGCACAGCCCCTCGTCCAGCACCTCCTCAAACGCCACTGACTTGACGCCGGAATGTGTTTTGTAAATGCGAATCCAGATGCCTGCGGATGTGGCGTGATTTTCCATCAGCCACGCGCGCAGGTCAGCCGCCGAATGAAATTCGAGCACAGGCAGTTCATCGCTGCTGGGTGACATCCGCCGGTTTCCTTTTCTGGTTAGGTCGTCGCGGGAACGCTGTTTTTGCCGCGCCACACGGACCACAGTCCATAGAGCGCCAGCGTGAACAGCGCCCAATCGACCAGGAAAGCGGCGGGGTGTACCTCGTCCTCAAACAATGGAGACAGCGCGCCCACCACCGACACTCCCGGCGTATCAGTCACAAACGGCAGCGGCAGCCCGGCTTGCAGCACAGGCCCGATGCACGGCTGATCGGACGTGTCGCCGCACATATTGCCGTACTGTGCGTTGACCCAGCCGTAGAATTGTACGAAAAATGTTCCCACCGTCACCAATGCCGCCAGTATGACGCTGATCAGCACACGCCGCTGTTTCACGCGCTAATCCTTAACATCGGGGAAGAACAGCCGCCCAAAGCCGGGATACGGAATCAGCGGCAGCACCTCAAAGTCGATCATGCCTGCTTTGACTAGTGGCAGCATCGCTAAGTAATTCTTCGCGTCTTCGACGTTCTCACATTCCAGAATCAGCACTGCGTTGTGCTGCTCCGCATGGAAGTACATCTCGCGCACGATACCCGCCTGATATAGCTCCCAGACACGGAGCGCCTCGGCTTTCAGGTGAGTGCGCATCTGATCAGCAGGCACAAGGTCTTTTTCGATAGCTAGAATCTTCATGATATTTAGCGACTCTTTTTCTGTTGATTCATCAGACTTTCCAGCGACGCACGTTCGCCCTCGTCCATGCCCAGCCGCTGGCGCAGCGCGTCCAATTCAGCCTCGTCTAATGAATCCAGCATATCGTAAAAATCGGGTTTTCCGCGTTTGGTTTTGTCCAGCGCTTGCAGATTGCTGCGTTCCTCAACACTGCTGCGCGTCACCATTGCTGTGCCCACCACTGCCGCCAGCGAGAGAATTAGTACCAGAAAGATATCATAAATGCTGGTGACAGACTTGCCCATCATCGCAAAGGCCGTCGCCACCGCGAACGCCGCCCAGATGAACATAATTCCCCGCACCCGATCAAACGAAGTCATCGCCCACCTCCCATTATCTTTTGATGATGATTACGCAGCGGGACGCCCAAAGTTTCAGTATACCCCTGGCAGCAGTTTCTTTGTACGCTGCTGATACGCCTGATAGTGTTTGCCGAAGCGCCGCAGCAGCATGGTTTCCTCAACGTTGGTGCGATAGATTATGGACGGAATCAGCAGCAGCATAATCAGCAAGCCGCGCACGCTGCCGAAAAATATCGTTACGCCGAAGTGAAACATCAAATTGCCCGTATACGCCGGATGCCGCACAACACTGTAGAGATCACTGGTGACTAACTGGTGATCGGGCAGGGTGCGCAGCGCGTAGCTGAACTGCCTGCCAAGAATGTAGCGGGCACGCAGACGCAGCCCCAGCCCTCCGACCATCGCCGCCAGCGCCACACGCCGCAGCGTCGGAGAAGCGAGGCGTCGCTTGCGCCAGCAGTCGTGTAGGGTCACTACCAGCGCCGCAGCCCAGATTGCCGTCGCCGGAACAAGAAAGCCCCAGTCGCGCTTATCCGGTGCTGGACATGGGCGCGTCTCAATGAAAATCGCATTCTGTGCCGCCAGCGCTGAGTGTTTGCGTGCGCTGTAATTCCAATCCCATTGCCCGTATCAGCGGGTAATCCAGCTTGCACATGTAGGGCAGCGTTCCGCTGCATCATGCTGTAGATAAAACTTGCAGATGCCGCACTGCGTGTAATCCACGCCGAAGGCAAAACCCTGACCATCGCCCTTAACCGCGCTGAATACCCAGTTCCCGATAACGACGCTGTTGCGAATGTTCCGCGCGTTTCTGTAAGTTGTAGTGGAAGTAGAGGGGTGAGCTTTTGCCACCACCCGCGCAGCCGCAGCAGCCAGCGCGGAAAGCGATTGAGCCAATATTCAAATGTGTCCTCTGTATCAGCGCGCCAATAGTCTCCACATTCTCGCCGCGTGCTTTCATCACCTTGTGCAGCAAGATACTGGGCCGACATCACCAGATTCCAGGTGAGGGGATTTTGCGCCCCGCCAATGTAGGGAATTTGTGGAATCAGGTCCTCGTATTCGCGGCGGGCTTCATGAATGATGGCGTCGATGACTTCTTTGGGATAACACTGATGCTGTTCGAGGACATGACGCACGACCCCGGTGTTATGGTCGAAGTCCCGCAGCATTTTATCCTTGTTATCCAGATAATAGCTTTCCAACATGGCTTAGTACCTTCCATCATCTGTTTATGCTTAACTTACAGTGTAGCGGAGTGGAAGGCAACACGAGTCATAGACTGCGGGTGAGATTCATCTTGATTCTGGTTTATCCAGCGGCAGGCGCACCTCAAACATGGTACCTGTATCCGGTTCACTGCGCCAGTTGATGCTGCCGCCCTGCTGGCGCACACTTTCATAGACCAGTGTCAGTCCCAGGCCCAACCCTTTGATAAAGGCGGCACTGTCGCTGCGGAAAAACGGTTGATACAAACGCTGCCGTTCACTGTCTGAGATGCCCACACCGTGATCAACGACTTGCAGCAGAAGCTGTTGTTCAGCGCGGCACACATAGAGCCGGACTTCGCTTTGCGGGGGGGAAAACTTCAGCGCGTTGGACAGCAAATGGTACAGAATCACGCGCACATGATCGCTGTCGACCATCGTCGTTTCCAGCGGCCCTTCGTACACAGGTACGATGCGCGGTTGTTCCGGGGCAAGACCGTTCAGGTCTTCCACGACAATATCACACAGCTCACGCAGGTTAAGGGGTGTCCGGTGTACCGAGGGACTGGGTAGGATAAGTAGTTTCTCTGCCGTGACGATGTTATCCAGCATTTCTGCGAGGCGAATCGTCTGTGAGCGAATCTCCTGAATGCGGTTCGCGCGCTTAGTGGGCGTCATCTGCTCATAATATTGTTCCAGCAGATAGCCCGCGCTCTCGATAATCGCCAGCGGTGTGCGGAATTCATGAGAAACCAGCGCAACGAACTCCATTTTCTGTTCGTACAGTTCCTTCTCTTTGCCCAACTGCTCGCGTGCGACTTCTGTGTTGATAAGCTGCTGGCGCGTTTCCTGATGCTCCAGCATGGCCTTGACCACGCGCACGTTCAGGGTATAGGACACCCAGCCGACAAACAGGATGACTCCTGCACGCAGCAGCCCGAATGGCAGTGGTGCGGCATCCGGCGTGACCGGGTACAGCACAATATAACTGCCAGCCGTGCCCAGCAAAAAAGCGAGAGCCTGCCTTTGTGGGAGCAGCGGGGTGTAGATGATGCAGATACCCAGATGCCAGATGACGAGGAAGACAATGGTCGTGTGCAGCGAGATGGCCAGCGCCCATACGGTGCTTGCCAAATAGATAGCCCGAAACAGCGTGAAATGGTGCCGTTTGTCAACCTGAATCAGCAGCCAGGTGCTGGCTACCAGCGCCGCGACAAACCCGAACCATACGACAAGGCTTGCTGCGTCTAATGTGCGCGCATACAAAAAAAGCAGCGTGGCATGTACGCTCAAACCCAGCGGAAGATAACGTTCCAGGCGCACAATGTCCGGATGAACTTTTAGTACCGAGGGTAGTGTATCTGGAATGGGAGCCGTCATGAACTCACTTTCTGTCATTATGGCTATTATAGAACAAAACTTTGCTTCCCCTAAATTCAGATTCCGCCGCCGCAAAAGCCAACCTTTTGTGCCGCAGCCTGATATATACAGTGTGAGGACTCACAGGAGGATGTGCTGAGTGGATGATTTAGCCGCCATCAAACGGCTGAGACGCGGAGATTTGAACGGCTTGAGCGTGCTGGTCGAGCGTTATCAGGTGCAGGCGGTGCGCACCGCCTACCTGATTACCCGTGACCGCAGCCAGGCAGAAGATGTGGTGCAGGGGGCGTTTGTCCGCCTGGTGCGCAGCATTGCCAGCTACGATATGCGCCGCCCGTTCGCGCCCTGGTTTATGCGCAGCGTCGTCAATGCCGCCGTGCAAGCCGCGCAGCGTGACCAGCGTTATCTCGATCTGGACGGCAGCCGCGAAGATGATGTACTTACCTTTGCCGACAGCCTGCCCGACCCCGCGCCCTCACCCGACGACCTGGCCGAAGCGCGTGCCTTGCGCGACGCGGTGGGCGCAGCGCTCGCTCACCTGCCGCCGGAGCAGCGCGCAGCCATTGTGATGCGTTACTACCTCGATATGCCTGAAAGCCGAATGTCCGACGCGCTCAATGTGCCCCCGGCACGGTCAAATGGCGGCTGCACACAGCACGTCAACAACTGCGCGTCTTGTTGCATCGGTTCATGAAAGGAGTCGCCGATGGATGAGAAGCGCCTACGACAAGCCCTGCACGATATTGCAGAACAGGAGATTAACGACGATATGAATTTACTTCCAGAAATCATGGCACAGCTAAACACAGGCACGCCGCGTGCCCGCAAAGGCCTGTGGCGCAGCGGACGTACGCGCTGCTGCCGGAAGGCGCTGCTGCTGATGAGCGGGCGGCGGTCTACGCGGTGTACCGCCAGCAGTTGGGCGATCCCGGTCTGGACGCCGCGCGTGAAGCCAACCTCGTCACCGAACTGGTTATTGAAACCATAGATGATGTGAGCGTAACCCTGAACTGGGCGTATGCCGATGCGCACCGCTTCGCGCTGCTACAGCATCGCTGCGCCGGAAGGTCGGGCCGCCTATGGCTACAGCAGCAGCATTGCGGTAGGCGATGAAGACAACAGTTTCTTCATGTCCGGCGGCGGTGGCGGCGGTGGCGGCGGCGGTGAACTGGGCGCGCCTGCCGATTTTACGTACAGCTTTGGCATTGAGTTCGTGGATAACCCGCCGGACGAACTGCACATGCATGTTGAAATCACGCTGGGCGACAACCCCAATACCAACGCCGATGTCGGTACGGTAATCAGCGGCGGCGGTGGCGGTGGTGGCTACGGCGGTGGTGGCGGCGGTGGCGGTGGTGGCGGTGGTGGCGGCGGTGGCTCAGGACGCAGAGGCCACGCCTGTTCCCGGCATCGATAATCCGATGGGCACGCAGTTAATCAACCTCATCGGCCCCTACGTCTTCGAGTTCACGCTGCCTTACATCGCGGAAGTCGTGCTGGAACCGATGTTAAGCGTCGAATCCAACGGCATCACCATGCGCCTTGAAAGCCTGTCTGTCAGCCCCTCGATGACGCTGGGACGCCTGTGTATGCAGCTTTCCACGCAGCCGGGGGATTGGCTGCCGGACTTGACCATCACCATGAACGAGATCCCGCAGCGCGAACAGTTGGAGCATGGTCGGGGAACCATCAGCAGGCGACACCGAGCGCTGTTACGATTTCACCGTGCCTGCTGCTTACCTGTTGCAAGCGACGACGCTGACGCTGGAAGTACCGCGTCTGCGCAGCGGCGTGATCTTAACGCAGGAGCGCATTGACCGGTTTGTCAGCGCGCTTCAGGAGCAGGGTATTGAGGTACAGGTCACGGCTGATCTGCCGGAGTCGTTCAGCTACGGCGTGGGCGATACCCCGCAGGGCGTGGATGTCGGCGGGCTGCTGACGCAGGCTTATGACGCTGCCTTCTATGACTTTATCGACGGTCCGTGGACGTTCACTGTCGAAGTTCCCGGCGCATAAGCGGGTGACTGTGGGGGCATGGCTGCGCTGTGCCCCTACGACTGCCAGTGCGTTGGCAAAGTTCTGTGTCCCTTGATGATGAGGGTTAGAATCCGTTGGAAAAAACAAACCTGCCATTTTGAGGCGGCGCGAAATGATCGAGTCATTGAGCGAATTGATCGGGGATGCTGCGGAAATTGATGGCGAGGCTGATTGAGATCACACAGGGCGTCATAGTGGGGCAAAAGCGATTCCAAAAGGAATGCTGGTTAGAATGGGTTGGAAAATACAAACGCTGTCGGGTGGTCAGACGACAGGGTGCTGGTTTCAGGGACTTTGCAATAGTTACGTGGATGATCAAGTCCCTACACGAAAAACATCTGTGAAACTCCCGACTCGCCGACTGCCTGATCTATGCCCAAAGTGCCTGTAGAGAGGTACAATCCAATCGTGCGGCGAATCACGATAGCAAAAAGGAGACTCTCATGCAGGCACCCACTTCAGGCTGGCACGTTGGACAATGGGGTACACTCGGTTGGCTGGAAACGGGCGTGAAAGGCATCGGCATTCTCGCGGCCTTTATCGCATTGGCACAGGCGCTGCCCAGCGGCATCTTCACCCTCGGCGGCAACCCGCGCCTCGCTGCCATTATCGTGTTAGCGCTGGTGTCCGTGTTGTGGACAGGCGCAGTGGCGACCCGCTTGCAGCAGCGTGAAATCGTCTCGATGGTGTTTTCGGTGCTGAATGCGCTGGGACATTACGCGCTGATTGCGGCGCTGCTGTGGCTGCTGCCTGACCGCACCCTGCCGATTATCTTCGGCGCGGCCTATCTCATTGGCGAACTGATTAAACGGCGCTGGCTGATGGTCAGCGGTTACACGGAAAGTGGACGTACCCCGCGCAAATGGCGATGGTCTCCAACCTGTTTCTGGGAGCCTACGCGCTGTTCATCGTCTTTATGCTGATTTAACACGTACTGCAGGGGCACGCCGCGCTGTGCCCCTACCTTCATTCCTCAAACTTCACTGCATATTGCTTGGCCTCCGCCTCGACGAAGCGCAGCAGCCGTTCACCTTCCTCGCTCAGCGCCGCGCGATGCTGTGCCGCCAGCGGGATAAACGGCGTAATCGCCAGCGTAGCCGTCTTTTTCACCTTCTCCACTTTCCATGTCCCGGCGACAAAACCATCCACCAGAATCGTCGCTGCCAGCCGCAGGTTGCCGCTGCCCCAGACGCGCGGGCGATAGGCGTCGTCCAGCACGCGCGTGCGCTTGTCGTGCGACAGCAGCAGGTTATCGAACTCCGGCAGGAAACGCACAGGCGCAGGCAGGTCGCCATCCGGCGGCGGCGCGTCCGGCAGGTCAAACAGTTCGCGCTTCTTCTCGTCGCGGTACAGCAGCAACTGCGGGCGCAGCGTCTCGAAGATGTCCTTCAGCTTCGGGATATACGACCACGTTTCCGTATCCTTCACGCTGGCCGGGCCGAACCCCGCCAGATAACGTAACACGAGTTCGCGCAGAAAATCCTGCGGGTCAATCGCCCGGCCCAGCCACGAATCCGCCAGCGTAAACGTCGGGTTGCCGGGGTAGCTCCAGCCTGTGCTGACGGGCACCTGCACCAGCGGCAGCGTCGTGCGCACGGTGTAGCGCATCGCGCCGATGTCTACGCCCGGTTCCAGCGCTTCGAGCATGGCGCTGATTTCGGCAAAACTGCGCGGCTGTTCGCTGATGAAATCGCGCGCCGCGTCGAGGATTTTGTTCACGTCAAACTGTGCGCCGCGTGACTTGGTGATCGACGCGCCCGCGCTGCTTAACGCTGGCTGAAGCGTCGTGCGGAAGCGCAGGTAATCCGCCGCCGTGAACAGGTGCAGCGTGCCGCGCATCAGCGTCGCTTTGACGACGGCGTGCTGCTCAATCAGCGTGGACAGTTCGGCGCGCTGGAAATCCTTCAGCCGCGTCCACAGGCCGATAAACGGTGCGGGCAGCGCCTGCGACTGCATCCCGACCAGCCGTTCAATCGCCGCCGCCGCCGACATCTCCGCACGCTGCAGCAGCATCTGCCGCGCCAGCGTCGTGCGATTCAGTTCGCGCAGGGTGAGCATACGTTCTGTCATGGGGATTCCCTTCGCCCTCAGTTGTGTTTCGATGGCTGCCACAGCCACAGCAGGGCCATCGCCGTCAGCGCCAGCAGCGCCCCCAGCAGAAACGGCGCGCTCGGCCCGAAGCCTTCCCATGTGCCGACGCCCTGCCACAGTATGCCTGCCAGCAGGCTCGCCGGGAAGGCCACCAGCCCAATGGCCGCGTTGTACACGCCGTAAGCCGTGCCGCGCTGCTCGGACGGCACAAGGTCAGCCACCAACGCCTTGGCCGCGCCCTCAAACACGCCGTAGTAAATGCCGTACAGCGCATACAGCAGCCACACCTGCCACGCTTCTGCCGCCAGCGCAAAGCCCAGATAAATCAGCCCGTAAACCGCCCAGCCGCCGAGGATCAAACGCCGCCGCCCGATGCGGTCACTCAGCGCGCCCGCCGGGCCGGAAATCAGCGCGTAGACCAGATTGAACGTGACCAGCATTCCCAGCACGCCGAGCACATTTAAGCCGCGTTCCTGCGCGCGCAGGATGAGGAACGCATCCGACGAATTGCCCAGCGTGAACAGAATGACGATGCCTAAAAAGCTGCGAAACGCCGGATTGAGTCCGCGCAGCGACAGACGCGGAGCCTCACGCACGCCTTTGACGGGCGTTTCCCGCGCGCCCAGCGCCAGCACCAGCACCGCCAGAAACGCGGGCAGAATGCTCAGCAGCACGACGGTTTGAAACGTCTCGCGCGACAGCACGACAGCCTGCGATTGGGTTGCCGCCACCAACGCCAGCGCGATCAACAGCCCGACCATCGCCCCCAGCGTGTCCCCCGCGCGGTGCAGGCCAAACGCCAGCCCGCGATGCTGTTCGTCAATGCTGTCGGCGATCAGGGCATCACGCGGCGCGGTACGAATGCCCTTGCCCAGACGATCCGAGAAGCGCACGGCCAGCACGCCGAACCAGGACGTTACCAGGTACAGAAACGGTTTGGCCAGCGACGACAGGCCGTAGCCCGCGACGGTCAGCCATTTACGTTGGCCCATCCTGTCCGAGAGCCAGCCGGAATAGACTTTGAGCAGGCTGGCGGTGGTTTCAGCGATGCCTTCGATCAGGCCGATGATGTTGGTCTTCACGCCCAGCACGTTCGCCAGAAACAGCGGCAGCAGGTTGAACACCATTTCGCTGGAAATATCGGTCAAAAAACTGGTGATGGTCACAATCCAGACGTTGCGCGGCAGGGAGCGCAAGCCGGAACTCGCGCGGTTTTCAGCAGCCATGAGCTTACTTTCTGTAATTGAGGATGACGCCCTTGATGATAGCGCGCGCCGTCGTGCAGGGGTACTCGCTGGCGGGGGATGGTTCTAAAGCTGTAGAGCCAGCGCCATCTCACAGCCCTTTTTTCGTTATACTTGACCCCATGTAAAGCAGAGGTCAGCTATGGAAGATATATCCCTGAGCAGGCGGCAGCAGAAAACCCGTTTGGCGTTCATGAATGCTTTCTTGCGGCTGGTTATGGAAAAGGGGCTAAAAAACATCAGCGTGACCGACATCGCGCACGAAGCCAATTATGGGCGCTGGGCCTTTTATCAATACTTCAGCAGCAAGGAGGATGTGGCGTGGGCGGCGTTTGTCCACTGGATGACGCAGCTTGACACGCAGCTTGTCGCTTCCGTTCAGCATTTGCCGTCGCCGCAGCGGGAATACCAATCATGGCGTCTGATTTTTCAGGCATTCCAGCAGCAGCGTCCTTTTCTCACCCGGCTCGACAGCCCATTGATTGCCGCGTGGCGCGAACGCGCGAAAGAATTTCTGGTGCAGCAGTTCTTGCAGCATCTACAGGCGGGACGTTACAGCCTGATGGAGGGCGTGCGCCCACAGATTGCCGCACGTCTGTACGTCGCCGCCATCATGGAACTGCTGGATTACTGGGGGCGAAATCCCGACGCGGGTGACGTGGATACGCTGGTAGACGAGTTTTTCCGCTTCATTTTCAATCAGCCACCGCCTAAATAGACACTTGTCCATTATCACACAGTTTGACAGCCCTTTGGCAGTTTCACTAAACTGAGAACACCTCATCAACTGCTGTAAGGAGTATTCCCATGAAAAAGATAATCGGGATGGGTTATCTGAAGTTTGTCCTGGTGCTGCTGCTCAGTTTTGTTTTGTTTACGCTGAGCGGCTCTCTGCTGGCCCAACACAATCAGGAAGGCGAAGGCGATGCCGCCGATGGACGCGCCGAAACCGAACTGCAAAGCCCGATTCCGCTGAACCCCGGCGCAGGTGCGGAGATTGGCTTTGTCTACGAGGCATACATGAGTCCATTGCAGGAAGGCGGCGAAGAAGAAGATACCCCTGCGCTTATCCCGCCCGAATTCCGTTCCACCGAACCTTCTGTCTCGCGCAACGAACGCACGTCGCGCGGTCATGCGGTCATCGAATTCACACGCGACCTAAGCCGCGCTTACGTCTTCCTCGCTGTTGAAAACGTGAACCCGGAAGACATCAACATGCTGCACCTGCACTGCGGGCGTCCGGGGCAGCTTGGCCCGATTATCGTGGACTTCAGCATGATTGGAAACGTCAACACTTATCTGGCGGATGGCGTGCTGCGTGTTGAAGTGACCAACGAGGATATTGTAGCCGTTACCGACCATGCCCAGGGCTTGATCGGCGCATTCACGGCGGGCTGCCCCATCGTGCCGTCGATCCCCAACGACAAAGTGCGCACCATCGCAGGCATGGAGCTGATCGCGCGGCAGGGTGAGCTGTACTTCAACCTGCATACCAGAGCGCAGACTTACTTTGGTGACATTCGCGGGCAGTTCTATGGGGTAGATGACGGGGGCAATCCGTAGAGGGAACATGAAGGGGCTTGACGACGCCAAGCCCCTGCTCGATGACCATTTCGATACTGTGAGGGTCTAGCCCCTCATCCCCACTCGCTTCGCGGGGGAAAAGGGAGAAAAGCTACGTTAAGAAGCGCCAGGCCGCATCATCTGTGTGGTCGTGTACTACAGTGTTACCCTTCATGTGAATGGGGTTTAGCCCCAATTAAGCTTCTGGGCAATCCAGGCCAGCATGGGGCCTGTACGGGGTGGCCGCCCGATGCGCACGATAATCACGGTCACGTTGTCGGGCGCGCCGCGTCGCAGCGTCATGTCCACCAGGCGCTTGGTGGCGTACTGCGCCGGATAGCGAATACTGACGCGGTGAATTTCCTCGTCATCTACCAGATTCCACAGACCATCGCTACAGATAATGAAGACATCGCCCGCCTGTGCCGAGACAATCTGATAGGCAGGCGCAATCGGGGTGGGCTGTCCCAGAAAGGAGGTAATCGGGCTGTTGCGCGTGGCGCGCGCTTCTGCGGCGGTAATCAACCCTTGTTCTAGCTGTTGTTCAGAAAGCGTCTGATCGCGGGTGAGCTTTTCGATGTCGTTGCCGCGCACGCGGTACACGCGGGTATCGCCCACGTTGAAGACGATGGCGTCCATCGAAGGCCGCAGCAGCATTCCAGCTACCGTCGAACCGATGCGCATCAGGCCAACTTTGGTGGCTTGTTCGCGGATGTGGACGTTGGTTTCTTCAATGGTGCTGTGCAGCAAATCGACATAGCTGCCACCCGCGCCGTTGATTTCAGTGCGCGCAGCAAAATAGCGCCGGGTAATCTCCTCGACGACGGCTTTGCTGGCGATGTCGCCACCACTCATCCCGCCAATGCCGTCCGCGACCAGGAATAGGGCTTCACATTCCGTCTCGTCGGCTGGCAGGCGGATGTCGTAGTTATCCTCGTTTCGCTCCCGTCGAAGACCTGTATCGGTGAGACCTGCAACGTCCAGCACCGGTAAACTTCCGGTCATGCGCATTTCCCTAACCTGAAACAATACAGCAGCTTGTCCAGGGCTAAGCCTCTTCTTAAATAACGTTCATCCCTGAATCTGAGTATAACCATAAACAAACAAGCCTGAAAGCCCCAAACGAATCTCAGGATTAGCCGGACTAATAGACGATAAGCTGGTCGTGGAGAAGGGGTAAATGGTGAGACGTAGGGCGCAACATGCTGCGCCCGTACCATAACCCTTGCGCGGTATAGGCTGTCCCTTACCATCCAAGCACTAGCTAGCGATCACTTATAGATTCATGTTACACCGTCTGAACTCGAACAAGGGGTTAAACCCCCTGTTCATATGCTCGAAGTGCGTAAGATGAGTTTATAAGGAACGGCTAGGGCGCGTCCACCACCGGAATGCTCGTTATATCCACATACAGCGTTACGTCGGAGGCGCGTACCCAACGCTCATCGCCGGGAACCGTGCCGATTTTGTACCAGTCGCCGTCCTCGCTGCGCCCGACGATGATGAAGCTGTCGTAGCCAAAGGTGTCAAAGGCTTCATCGTAGCGCGTGCCCGGCCCTGCGTAGAGTGTGACCTCATTATCACTGCTGAGATAGCCGTAAGCGTAAGCGCTGAAATCGCCAGTCGTGAGGCTAAGCTGATAATCGCCAGTGCCACCGTTCCAACTGCGTGCCACCAGCACATAGGTTCCGCTGGCGGGCAGGGTGGTGTAGATGAAGGCATCATGGGCGATGCCGCTTTCGTCGTCGTAGGTCAGGATCGTGCCATCCGGTGCATAGAGCGTCAGCCAGGTGTCGGTGTCCACTGAATCGCCCGCCATCGAAATAATCACGTTCGCGCCTTCTGCGGCGTCAAAGGTGTACCAGTTCCCGCCGCTGTCTCCCAGTTCACCTTGCAGCACATCGCCGAAGCTCAGTTCGCCTGCCAGCGGCGCGGAGGTGGTTTCGACAGTGAGCGTGTAATCGCCGCGCTGGGTATAGGCCGCATCGTGGATAGCCACGCCGTAAATACCATCCGACGGAATCAGGTATGCCGAAATCTGCGCCTCATAGCCGTTCACGTTGTCGTCGTTGAACATCAGCCAGGTATTGTCGCTGGCGTTCACCAGGGCGATATACGAGTCAAAGTCGGGGCTGGTGCTGCTAATGCGCACCACGTCGCCAGCATGGGCGTCAAACGTCCAGAGTTGGGTATCGCCGCGCCGCAGCGTGCCGTCAACCGTTTCGCCATAGGCGATGCTGCCTTCGGCGATGTCGAGGCTGATGTTATAGACCCCGGTGTCCTGCTGCACGCCGCGCACGAGGAGGCGATAGGTGCCGCTGGATGGCAGTTGGTAAGCCTCGATATTGACGTAACTGTAATCCAGTTCGATGCCGTTGGGGTCAAAGAGGTACACAAGGCTGCTCAGGTCGAAGTTGTCGCTGCTGATGCCCACGCGAATAACATCGCCCGCGTCGCCATCAAAGGTCCACCAGTCGCCGTATGGGTCTTCGACTTCGTTGTCTTCGTCATTGCCGTAGCGCAGATGTCCTTCGTCGGTTACGTCAATGCGATTCAGTTCCAGATCGTAGCTGCCGTCCTGTCCGCTGAAGTTGTAAGCGTAGATGCTGTAGGTGCCGTCGGCAGGCAGGATATAGGACACAATGCTCGGCTGGTAGGTTTCGCCGCTGGCATAGTCGCTGGTCAGCATGACATTGTCCGGGCCGTACAGTTCCAACGACATGGATGAAAGCTGGGCGCTGTGCAGGTTGATGTTCACGGCATCCCCCGCCTCACCCTCAAATGTCCAGATGTGGTTCTCGCCAGAGGGAAGCGTCTGCCGTTCGCTGTCGCCGTAGTTGAGGACGCCGCTGACGACCACCGAAGAAGTTGGCGTGGGCGTGGGTACAGCAGGTGTCCATTCTTCAGCGTAGGGGAAGGTCTGCACGAAGAAGGCGTCGCTGCTGCTGGCGGTGTACATGAAAATTGCGATGCCTGTCGAGGTCATCGGTTCAGTGCCAATGTAGGTCAGGGTAACTGCTGCCGTGCCTTCGCCGACCTGAATCTGCGCGGGCGTGAAATTGTAGGCGACGAAATTGCCGCCGCGCTCGATGCTTGCTCCCATGAAGATTTCGTCTTCAAAGTCTTCGACCACGCGGTAGGAAACGGTAATCTGGCGCGTTGAGCCATCTTCCGAGGCTGTGATGTCGGTAATCTGGGCTGTCGTTACCAGCGGCGTGGGGGTGATGGTCGGCGTGGGGGTGCGCGTGGGGGTGCGCGTGGGCGTGGGCGTATTGCTCGGCGTGAACGTGGCCGTTGGCGTTGGCGTGTTGGTCGGCGTGAATGTCGGCGTATTGGTGGGCGTCGGTGTGTTGGTCGGCGTGGGGGTATTGCTCGGCGTGAACGTCGGCGTGGGCGTCCACAGGGTTGCCGTCGCGGTCAGCCCGTCAGAGAAAGCTGTTGCCGCCAGTTGGAAGTTGCGCGTCGCGGTGGCAATCGCGTCGGCTGTCGAAGTCATGTTGACGGCGCGCTGCGTGGCGCTGGCCTGCGCGTTGGCGGTGGCCTGTGCGCGTGCAGTGGCTTCCTGGGCGGCAGCCTGCGCGATGGCGGTATCCGTCGCGATGGCGGCTACCTGTGTGTTGTTGAGCGTATCCTGCGTGGCGGTGGCTGCCGCGTTGTTGTCGTTGATGGTCTTGACGGCGAACAGACCGCCGCCGCCGATCACGGCTATCACGACCAGCGCGATTATCCACAGCAGCGGGCTGCGCTTGCCACCCCCCATCGGTTGTGTGACGGGCTGCGTTGGTGGACGCGCAGGCGGCGCGGGCTTTTCCATGTCGGTTATGGTCTGCATCTGCCCGCCAGCCGGGGTGTAGACCGGGGCAGGCGTGCCCGCAGGACGCGGCGGGGCTTTGGGCGCTGGCTTCAGCTTGAAGGTGAACATGCCTGTCATGCTGCCTTCGTTGCCCGTGATGGCGCTTTCAAAGGCTTGCGCGAAGGCGGTACAGGTCGGGAAACGTCCCTCCGGGTTTTTGGCTAAGGCGCGCGCCAGCACCAGATTGACAGCCTGCGGCGCATCCCCGCGCCATGTGCCAATGGGTGTCGGTTCTTCGTTCAGATGTTTGTGCATCAGGGCGAACGGCGTATCGGCTTCAAAGGGTACGCGCCCCGTGACCATCGCGTAGGCAATTACGCCCAGCGAATACTGGTCGGAGGCCGGACTCACCGTCTCGCCGCGCCATTGTTCCGGCGGCATGTAGGTCGGCGTGCCCATCGACATGCCTGTGCCTGTGAGCGATGCGCCGCTGCCTGCCAGCAGTTTGGCGATGCCGAAGTCTACCAGATAGGCGTTGCCGTGATTGTCGAACATGATGTTGCTGGGCTTGATGTCGCGGTGAATGACGCCTTTGCTGTGGGCATAATCCAGCGCGCTGGCAATCTGTTTGAGCAGTTCCGCCGTGTCCTTGAGCGAAGGCGGCGGTTGGTCGGCGTCTTCGCGCTGGGCCAGCCGTTCGCCGAGTGTGCCGCCAGTCAGCAGGCGCATGACGACGTAGCTGATGCCCTGACCTGTGCCGTAATCGACAATGGGGACGATGTGCGGGTGTTCGAGCGCGGCGGCGGTTTCGGCCTCGCGCGTGAAGCGTTCGACATAACCATGCTGTTGGGCAAGCTGTGCGGGCAGCACCTTCACGGCGACCTCACGCTTCAGGTTGGCCTGAAAGCCGCGATAGACCGCGCCCATACCGCCTGCGCCGAGCAGTTCGCGCAGTTCATATTGACCGAGTGTTTGCCCAACAAGATTCTCGAATGCCATACAAGTCCCTCACACAAGATTGGTACGCGTGAACCTGTGCGTTTGCCGAATATGTCATCTAACATATCGTGTCGATAGAGGTGTAGTATATTGCCTACAGAGGAAACAGGCAAAGTTTCAGACCGGAAATTAACCTGCGATAAACCGTCTGCGCTGGCACAGTTCCACGCAAAAAGTGTATAGTGGGGCGATGATCGTCAATCCAGTCGTCGGAGGCTGCCTTGAACACACGTATATCCTTATCCGTCCGTGCTGCCCTGTGTGTTGTGCTGTTGATGACCGCGATGCTGGCCAGCGGGTGCAGCGAGGCCTCAACGCAATCACCGTCCACGCCGCCCACCTTATCGGCCAATGACGTTGCTGTTCTGCATATTGTCACCGGGCAGACGGTGTTTGTTCCTGCGTATTCCGAGATATTTTACGGCGGGGAGGGGCAGCTCCTGGAACTTACCACCACGCTGGCGATTCACAATACCGATCTGGAGCATGAGATTATTGTGCGCTCGGTGCGTTATTACGATACCGACGGCACGCTGGTTCGGGAGTATATCGAAAGTCCACTGGCGTTGAGTCCTATGGCCACGACAGGATTTGTCGTTGAGGCGCAGAATACCAGCGGCGGCTGGGGCGCGAACTTCATGGTGGAGTGGGGCGCAGAGGCTCCGGTGTATCAGCCGGTGATTGAAGCGGTGATGATCAGCAATCGCGGTACGGAAGGCGTGTCGTTCATCAGTGAAGGGCGCGTTGTTTCGGAACAAGTGCCGTAAAGGCTATAGGCCGTGTGCTTCCAGCGCTGCGCGAAGCTGAGGCGGCGTGACTGCTGTGAGATTGATGTGAGTCGCGCCGACGAACGCCATGAAGCGCCTGAAGCCCTGCGCGAGTGCTGCCGTGAAGCGTGCATCAAGCGTGACGCCGCTTTCCAGCCAGAAGCCTTTGATGTCGAGGCGATTCGACGTGCGTTCAAGTTTGGGGTCAAGCCGCGCCACGAGCGCATCGCCGTAGAGAATGGGGAGGGTGTAGTAGCCCCAGCGCCGTTTTTCCTGTGGTTTATAGACTTCCCACAGATACTCAAAGCCAAACAGCGGCAGCGCGCGCCCGCGTGTGCTGACAATTTCCAGCGGTGCGAGGAACAGCATTTCGTCTTCGGTTGTCGCGCCGATGGGCTGCCAGGCGTTGGGGATTTTTCCTGCGTGCAGGGCTTCCAGCAGCGGCAGGTCGGCAGTGCGTAGATAACGCGGCGTTTTGGGATCGCCTTCGACCATGACAGCGGTTATGTCGCCAGCCGTGATGAGGCTTTCCATGCGGGCAGCGGCTTCATCGGGTGCAACCTTGCGCTCAACGGCCCCCGCGAACCACGAATGCCAGCTTTTTGCTGTCGTCAATCCAACTTCCTGAAGCACTTTGCGCGCAAAAAAGTCATCGGCTTCGTCGGCGGTGGCGGCATGTTGCAGATGCGGCGGGGCAATCCGTGCGCGCAGATCGTAGACACGCTCGAAACCCCGGCGGCTGTGCGTCATCAGTTCGCCTGCCAGCCAGAGATAGTACAGCGCCTGCCCGCTGAGCTTACCCGAACGAAAGCTGCCTTCCTTAATACGTGCCCCGCCAAAATCACGCGCGCTCAACGCTCCACGCTGTTTAATTTCCGCCAGCACGGCGTCAATTGTGGGCTGATGCACATCAGCGAACGCCACACGGCGCGGCTCCTGCTGTTTGCGCGCCATCACCACGCGCCAGTAGGGCAGTTCTTCCATCGGGTGAATCATCACCGTGCCGCCGTAATCAAACAGCGCCCGTTCGTTGTAGAGCAGGGTGTCCAGTTGGGAGGGGTGATAATCACGCACACGGCCATACAATACGATGTCATGGCTGCGCGCGACGACATTCAGCGGATCAACCTGCACGACAGCCCCCGCCTGAAGTGCCTGCCGGACGCCCTCTTTGCCCTGCCAGTGTGCTCCCGGAAACAAGCCCTGCGTGCCGAGGATGAAGCGGCGCAGCGTGCGTTTGTTAATCGTCAGCATTTTGCTTAATCCATCTTCAAGCGAACCTGTGTGGATAAACCGAACGCTTCAGGCGCGCGTTTTGCTGAAAACTGTCAACTGAAAACTGGTTTTAATCGTCCCACATCCTGAAACCGGGCGGCAGGTTGTCCATGCCCGGCCCCAAGGGTTCGATAGCCAGCGGCGGCGGCGGCGGGACATCTTCCGGCAGGGGCGGCAGCGTGTTATTTTCGCGGGCGGCGCGTATCTGTCCCTGTACCACTGACAGCACTGCCCCCAGCCCCAGCGCGGCGGCGATGCCGTAGACAATCAGCCCGATCACGGGCAGGGGAGTCGCCAGGGCCATCAGTCCGACGCCGATAAACAGGCTGGCAAACTGGCCCTGCGGCGTCGGGCGGTAGCGCGCCACCAGATGCAGCAGCATTCGTCCCAGGGCGAAGCAGACCACGACGCGCGACAAAAAGCCGAACACGAAGGCGAACAGGCTCACACCGCCGACGTTGATGATGCCCAGCAGCGCGCCAATCGACAGCACCAGATCGTTCAGGCCGAACAGCGAGAGCACAAACACAATAAACAGGCTCAGCACCAGCACAGCCAGCCCAATCGGAATCAGCACGATCAGCGTAAACACGCTCACGCCCATGCAGGTCAGCGGGCGCGCTTGCAGATAACGCAGCGGGTCTTGCAGCGCGCGTGGGAACAACAGCAGCACCAGCACGCCAATTAAGGCCAGCGTGATAAATTCGCGGATTGCCTGCGTAATGTACAGGTTGAGGTTGCGTTCCAACGTATCATCTTCGATGGCCACTGGTGTAAATTCAGCGGTGGTCGTGATGGGGGTGTACGCGGTTTGTTCCAGCAGAGCAGGCGGCACTTCGCCCAGCGTCGGGCCGGAATAGTGCAGATAACCGCCGAGGCGCGCGTCTTCCGCCACCCGCAGGCCCGGCTTAAAAAGTTCCAAATCAAAGGGGAAGGGAATCACGAACGTGGGGAAACGCGACAGCCCATCCGATGTGCCATCGCCCACCGTCGCATCGACATTGCCATCAACCTGTCCCGTAATCGCTAAGCCTGATCCCCAGAAGTTGATTTCATCGTTCACGGTGCCGTTAATCAGCATCTGGTAGCCAATGCCCGTTACACTGCCGGGCAGCGTGGTTTCTTCGGCCAGCAGCGTCGTCAGCGTCAGGCTGAACAAGTCCGTTGATGCGCTTTCAAAGCGGGCGCCGGGCATCAACCGCAGTACCACGCCTGCAAAAGCGATGTCTTTGCCGATTACCCCCTGCACATCAAGCTGTCCGGCGGCCATCAGAATGCTGCCGTCTACCGTGCCGTTGATTTCAGCCGTTGTAGCCGCACCGATGACGCTGCCTGTCACATGGCCGTCGATACGTAACTCGCGGCACACGACGAACAGGTTGCCGACGACGGTTTGGTCAGGTTGAACGACGCACAAATCGCCCTGAGCGAGTTCGCGCGCGCGTACCGTTCCGGTCATCAGCAGCAGGACGATAAGGCAAATCAGCAAACGACGCATCACACGTTCTCCTGTCGAAAACTGCGTCCATTGTACGCCATTTCCGACATAAACGGGTAGCGTTTGCCGTTGGCGCGGCGGGAACATTGTGGAAATGTGATCCGCTGGCATCATCACAGCAGGCGTGAATTAGGGCCAGCGCCAAAGAAGTGTGAGATTCAAGGTTACGTGGGCGTTTACTTGAACGTCCCTACAAATATCCGCGAAACTCCTTACTGGCATCGCCAACAAATTATCGACGCCAATCTGGAATAACGGTATGATTATGCAAAAGAAAATTCTTCGGCGCGCACTTATGAAAAATGACCCGGCGAAATATTTATCCGTGATTGGCAGCATCCCTGAGGACTCGATGAGGGGGCTGCTGACTGTGTTGGTGCGCGTTTATCACTGGCTGGCCGCACGGCGCTGGCTGTGGCAGGTTCATCCGGGGGACGGTCTGCTGAACTCTCTGTCGAAGGAAACGTAGCGGTGCATAGCAAACTTTACGCGCTTGCCAACGAAATCATCAACTGTCACGGCGCGCTGATGCTCAGTAAACCCCCTGACCTGAACGAACAGCAGCGTGATTACATGCGCCTGATTTACTATTCGGCGGCGACCCTGCTGGAGATGATGACCGAATATCCCGATGTGCGCACTCTGTCGGAGCAGCGCCTGAACCAACTTCCCGCTTCAGAAATTCGTGCGCCGATCATTCGCCTGATTGGCTACAGTCGTATGCTGCTGGAAAATCCCGAAATGTTTTCCGGTTCTGCGCTGGCGGGCAAAGCACATGCCTGTGTGCAGAAAAGCCACGAAACCGGACAGCAGCTTTTGAACATGACGAATGCGCTGCTGACCTATGCGCGCCTCAAGTCCCACACGCTGGACTCGTACAAGACGAACTTCGACGCGACATCCCCGGCCTACTGGCTGGGCGAAGTTTACCATCTGCTGGGCGATGACCCGGTGGCGCTCAATATTCACGTCTATGACCGGCTGCCGCTGGTGCATGGCGATGAGTTCCGCACCTATCAAATTTTCAACATTCTGATCGAAAACGCGCTGAAGTTTACGCATCGCGGCAGCGTCAACGTCCACATGACCCAGCAGGACACCTATCTCCAACTGCGGGTGAGTGATACAGGCATTGGCATTGCTCCCGCCGCTGCCGACAAAATATTTGAGCCATTTTTTCAGGCAGATACGCACAGCCCCGGCTTAGGGCTGGGTTTATATCTGGCGAAAACGTTGGGCGAACTGCAAGGCAGCACGCTGCGTTTCGAGAGCAATGCGGGCGGCGGCTCCACTTTTTATTTTACGCTCCCTACCGCTGAGGTTTCATGAACACTGAACTCTACACCACATTACGAGAACTGTTGATCTGCGCCGAAATTATCCTCGAATTTGAAGTGTTGGATACTCAGCAGTCCGCGCAAACCCAGCAGATTCACCACTGGGCCAGCTTTTTGGCGAACCTGTCGGAAAAGATTCGCCAGCTTGGCGAGAACTCCCCGAACCTCTCGGCGTACTATCGCACGATGGATGCGCCGCTGCGGCGGATCATGAGCGCGACGGATACGCTGTTGGAAGGCGAAAACGAAGCGCTGACGCTTAACCAGGAATATTCCTTCCAGCGCATCAAGCGCTTGGCTAATCGTGCTGCATCACTGGCACAGCAAACCGTCGCTGATCTGACGCAGCCCTCGAACGGCGCACCCACACAAAAGTAGGATCAAACTTGGGCGGCACCCTTCTGAATGTTTTCACTGTAGCGCTGGGCAGCTTCGTGGGGCTGCTGTTTGGCAACCGCCTGCCGGAGAAAATCCAGCAGTCTGTCGTGGTTGGGCTGGGACTGGTGGCGCTGATTGCGGGCATCGACAACGCGCAAAAAACGGGCAACCTGATTATCCCGCTGCTGAGCATCGTTTTCGGCGCGGTAATTGGCGAACTGCTGGACATCGACGGCGCGCTCAACCGTTTCGGTGGTTGGCTGCAAGCGAAATACGCCAGCCGTTCGGCAAACACGCCCGAACAAAGCAGTACGCCGCCGTCACCCAGCGCGCTCGACCCGCGCGAACGCTTCATCGTCGGCTATGTCACCGCCAGCCTGTTGTTCTGCATTGGCCCGCTGACATTTTTAGGCTCGATGCTGGACGGCATGGGCAACGTCGAAGGCTTTAACATGCTGGCGCTCAAAAGCGTGCTGGATGGTTTCGCGGCGATGGCTTTTGCCTCGACGTTTGGCGTGGGCGTGCTGTTCAGCGTCATCACCATTATTCTGCTGCAAGGCGGGCTGGCGCTGGCGGGCAGTCTGCTCGGTCAGTTCATGACGACGCCGATGATTAACGAGACAACGGCTGTCGGCGGTTTGATGATGATGGGCATCGGTTTGGTGCTGCTGGACATCAAGAAGCCGCGCCTGGCCAATTTCCTGCCGGGGCTGGTCATCGCGCCGCTGATTGTGGCGGTGGCCGCCGCGCTGGGGGTTAATATCTTCCCGTGATTTGGGTCAATTCACCTCATGAACAAGGTGATAACATTCTCCCACACCTTCAACAGGTTCCACCACAAACCCGCGCTTTTTGAGCAGGCGGCGCAGCTTCAGATTGGGTTTGGCGCAGCTAAGCGCGTGGACAATCCATTCAACTGATGTAAGCTGGTGCTGACGAGCGTAACGATTGGCAAGCAGCCACAGGCTTGGCAGCACCCCTTGGCCGCCGCCATCAATCTGCGCCAGTTCAATCACCAGACGATTGTCTGCGAGTCGGAAACGTCCGAGGAGTTCAGCAGTGCCTGCCCGAAATACCATCGGTTCATTCGTAAAAACATAAGCGGCCAACAATTCGTCAGACAACGCCAGCAGTTCTTCGATGGTATACCCTTCAATGTGTATCATTGCCCGATTCCTGTGAAGGATTTACGCCTGCTTCTCCAGCACGCCGACGTGCGCCTTGATGAACTGCGCGATGGCCGTCAGCGACTGCTGCGCTTCGGGCATCGCCAGGTTGACCTGCCACACATGCCACATGCGCGGGTACATCTCCAACTGCACCTCGACGCCCGCCGCGCGTGCCGCCTGCTCAATGTCGCGTGCGTCGTAGCGCAGGAACTCCTCATCGCCCGCGTGAATCAGCAGCGGCGGCAGCCCACGAAAATCAGCGTAGCTCGGTGAAATCAACGGATTCTTCGCGTCACCGCTGCCGATGTACACATCACGGAAATACTTCGCGGCGCGCGGGTGCAGCAGCGCATCGTGCTCGCCTTTGAACATCTCGTCGCGTTCCGTCAGGTTGCCAGCAGGCGAAAGACAGGCAGCGGCGGCAGGCAGCGGGTCGCCGTCGTCGCGCAGCCTGAGCAGCGTGGCCAGCGTCAGATTGCCGCCTGCGGAGTCCCCCGCGATGGCGATGTGCTGCGGCGCGATGCCCTGTTTCAACAGCCAGCGGTAGGCGGTCACGCAGTCGTCCAGCGCAGCGGGAAAGGGATATTCCGGCGCGAGGCGATAATCCACCGCCAGCGCGCGCATCCCCAGCTTGCGTGTCAGGTCGCCGACCATCAGGCGGTGCGCCTGCGTCCAGCCGTAGATAAAACCGCCGCCATGCAGATACAGCAGCACGCGCTCCGCGTCGTATTCGTCGGGGATAATCCATTCGCAGGGCACACCCTCGACAACGGCGGCTTCGTGGCGCACCCCTGCGGCCAGTTGGCTTTTGCTCAGGTTGCGTTTAATCACCCAGCGCCAGAACGACGTGGGGAAATACCCCAGCGTCCAGCGGACGAAAGGCAGGGCGCTGCGGACAGTCTGTTCAGTGGTGGACATGGTTGTGGGTGACTTTCTACTTCCAGTATTCCCCCAAGTGTAACACTCAGTTAGGAGATGTAATAGCATACAATGGATTTATTGGACAGCACGGCTATTTTCGGGGACTGGCAGTGCCGGGGCTGCATGTTTGAGCGCAAAGTGGCAGCCATGCCGACGCCGGAGCGCGGCTTCACTTCGTTGTCGAGTGGACTGGTCACATGGCCAGTGGAAAACTAGCCCTCGGAACGGGGTAATTCTTTAGTATTCAGATAGAATCAGAATTATAGAGAAATTATGTAAGCGAAATCAGGTTTTGAGTGAGTTAGGGTTAGTGTTATGGCGGCGAATGTAAAGTGGGAATCGGAAGAACAAAAGGTGATTGTCTTCACCTTTGAGAATTATTGGACGCTGGATGAATACTATGACGTGTTAAAACAGTCCAACGTCATGATGGATCAGGTACAGCACAAGGTCAATATGATCATCGACGTGCGCGCCAGCAAGTCAGTGCCCAGCGGCTTCATGTCCGCACTACGTACTGTCAGCAAACATCCACATGCCAACTCCGGCAAGGTGGCGATGATCGGCATGAGTCCCTTTATTCGGGCGTTTATCCTTGCCGTGCGGCAGGTGCTGCGCAAGAAACCGGAAGATAGCTGGATGACCATTGTCAACAATTATCAGGAAGCGCACGACCTTTTTCGCGCTGAGGAAAAAGTAAACACCTAATCATTGATGGTGGCTGCGGGATGACAGCCACACTTTCAGTAGTGATGTTTAGCGCAAAACGATGGGCAGGAACGCCGACGCGGGGATGAGCTATGTCGCCAGCTACGACGACGCCCAGCAGTTTTTCGCCAGCGCCAACAAAATCCCCCTATCCTAAAGATTGCAGCGGGTGGCGAGGGCTGTGCTCTAGGGCGTGGCCGCCGGAAGCTGACCGATAATCACCAGTGCGTATTCGCCTGATGTGCGGTACTCGAAGCTCGTCATGCCTACCGTGAGCAGTTCGCCCAGCGCCGGAGCCAGCAGCAGCCCCGCGTCGAAGCGACTGCCGACCAGCGGGTTCCCTTCCGAAAACACGATACTTGAATCGCGGAACGTGGGCACATCACCTGCACAGGTGCGGCGCCCGGCGTCGTCACAGGTCAGCAGTGTGCCGTCGTTCAGAACGGCCTGGACGAACGGATCGAGGCGACTGTTCTGGGCACGTACCATATACAGCAGTACAGGTGAACCTGCGGCCAGCGGCCCGCTGCCAATGCTGATCGAGTCGCCGTCCTGCGCGCCGATGTGCAGCCCTTCAATCACCACCACGTAGCGTCCGGGCAGACGGTAGGCCGCGCCAATCGTCAGGCTGATGATGCCCATACGGTCTGCGCCGGAGATGTTCAGGCGTCCGGCGATGGGGGAGTCACCCTCAGGCACGGTGAGCGTCATGTCGTTGGGCAGCGTCAGCACATCGCCGCCCATAAAGCGTCCGTCGCTGGAGCAGTCGCTCACGTTCAGATCGGGGATGTAGATGTTAATCACAGGCTGCAAACCATCGAAGCCGTAGACGCTGATGCGGTAGGCGCTGGTCTGGTCGGGGTCGTCGCCAAAATCCACCGTGATGGCGGTGGCGGCCTCAAAGTCCTGGCACTGGAAGGTGGCGTTTTCGTAGGGGTCTACGGCGTTGGGCTGGGGGTTGGCGTTGCGTACTTCCAGTTCGTAGTCGCCTGTAGTCGTGCCGTACTGGTCGTCCACGCGGCTGGCGTACACCGTGTAAATGCCCGCCGTGACCACCGTCCATTCCACCGTGACCTCGCCGTTGACCTCGCCAGCGGTGCTCTGGGCGACTACGTCGGAGCTGGGGTCGAGGATGGCAAGGAAGGGCGCGAGGCCGTTGGAGGCGCGCATGTAGGCGACGATGACATCGCCCGTCTGAGCGCTGAGCCGCCAGGTATCGTAGAAGCCGCCGGGGGTGATGCTCTGCTGGACGGTTTCGTCGTAGCTGATCTGGAAGGTGCCGGGGGCGTCGGGCGTGGCGTCCTGGGCCTGTGCCGGGAACCAAACCAGCAGGAAAAAACCAAGGGTTAGGAGAATTTTAGTTCGCATGACTGCGCCTCTGGGTTAAGTGATGCCTCTGTTATTGTAAAACGCGATGGGCTGTCACATCAATGCAGGGGCTGTGCGAGAGTTGTTAGAGGTTTGGCGCGCGGCGCGGGTTAGAAGCGGTTGGAAAAGACAACTTCATGGTGATAAGTACTACTCGCAACCTGCTGAGTTTGAGCAGGGGCAGCAGGGTGGGGTGAGTTCGTGGCGCATCAGACAAGCACGCCGCTTGGGTTTGTAGCAGAAATTTGACGATGCTTATCGTCAACTGAACCCGTCGCTCTTAACTTCACCCTGAACCCTTCCAACTTTTGCGCCGCACTACACGCCCGAAACACCTATAGGGGCGAACCTGTCTGTTCGCCCGCTGCTCCGCCCATAAACGGAATCCTCGGCGGTTCGCGCTTGAGGTCGTCAGCCTATTTGCTATGGCAGGTGAACGGTTACGGCGCGAATTTGCCAGCGTAGGCCAGCGCGTCATCCAGATACACCCGCAGCGTGTAGCCGCGTTCGGGGTTCAGCGCCGACACGTCCAGATGAAAGGCCTCGCCCGGCACGAACGCTTCCTGCTGCCATTTGTGCTTGCGCCCGCCCGTCTCCTGGGCCTCGACCCGCAGCGTGAAGGGGTCGCAGTCGTCGTCGCAGGCGTTAAAGCGCAGTTGGATGTGGGCGGCTCCCAGTTCGGCCTCCTCGACATAGGCCCATTTGCGGTTGAACAGGTTGAAGTCGGTGCGCGCCGTGACCTTGTCCTGCCACTGCGACCATTTGGCCGAAGGCAGCAGCGTGCGCAGGGTCTCGCGCTCGGCCTCGGAACGGCACCAGATAGGCGCAGATGTTCCAGCCCCAACTGTTTGGGCACCATCACCACCGCCTGCCGCCGCAGCATGATCTCGTCGCGCTCCTCGGCGGCGAACCATGAGTCATGATAAATCTGCTCGAAGGGCAGCATACGGAAGTCGGCGGCGCGCTTGAAGCTCTGACGCAGGCGGTAGATGTCCCCGGCGCTGAAACGCGAGTCGGCGCGGCGAATGAGCGCCTCGAAGTCGAACATGAGATAGACGGGCAGGTGCAGGTCGTGGGGCTGGCGCTTGCTGGCGGGACGGATGCCTTCGCGACGCCAGAGCGTGGGCGTGCGCGGGCGGAAATCGAGATGCACGAAGTCCTTCCAGCGGTCCGCGGTGATTTCGTCCTTGGAGGCCAGCAGCTTGCCACGTTGCAAGATTTCGACGACGGCAGCGACATCGACAGGATAAAAGAGGAAGTAGGGCCACCAGTAGCGCCCGCCGAGCCAGGTTTCTTCGCGCAGGCGTTCGAGATGGCGGGAGAAGGCGTCGGCGTCGGGCTTTTCGTCGAGCGCGGACAGGGCAGCAGACGGCGGCTGGGCGGGGATGAAGGCGGCGGGCTGTGTCGGGTGGGCGACGGCAGCCACCGAACGCCCGGCAATATCGCTCAGCAGGACGTAAAGCTGCGCGTCGTAGACGGCGTCGTTGGAGAAGTCAAAGTAGTTGAGGTGTTCGAGGTACAGCGGGCGCTCGGCGTCGGGCTGTACGAGCACGGGCACGATGCGCTTGCTCTTGCGTTGGGCGCGAAGCTGCTCGGCGCGGCAGTAATCCGAGGTGTAGGAGGCGGCGCTGAGGAGGGCCAGCATCAGGTCGCAGCGCTCGATGGCGTCTTCGATGTGGCGCGCCCAATCCGCGCCGCCCTGAATCTCGGAGGTGTCGAGCCAGGCCAGATGCCCGGCGTTGTTCAGGTCATCGCGCAGACGCAGCGCAAGAGCACGCCCATCTTCACGCGCATAAGAGATGAAAATAGTAGCCACGCTATGTTGATCCATCAGCATAAATGATTAGTATCCCCGCATTATACTACGGCAGTGCAAAGCGGGAGTGTAGAACATTTGTTTGATGGTGGCAAGCGGGCGTGTTGGGCGAGTCGTTAGTCTAAGGCAAAGACAAAGGACGGGAAGACGAACGTTCGCGTTGACCTCACCCTAAATCCCTTTACAAGGGAAGGTATTTTATGGAACGGAAAGGCAGGTGGGCGAATGGGCGCGTTTGGCCTCACCCCAACCCCGTCGCTTCGCTTACCCATGTTGGGGATTTGAGTGTAATGCAAGGCGCGACTCACGGAGGGGCTTAAAACAGGTTCGGGTGGACGAGTGGTTGCCGTGGAGAGTGCTGCGGAAGCTGTGGCGGTGAGGCAATGTGGGCCACAGCATCGAAAGCTGCATTTGGAAATGAGGTGGGGCGAATGGGCAGGGGCATGACGCGCTGTCATACCCCTGCGGGATTTAAAGGTTAGGGTGTGGCGGTGGGTCAGGGCGGTGGCCTCGGTGGTGGCTTCAGTCGTTGCTTCAGTGGTGACTTCGGCAGTGGCTTCGGCGGTGGCCTCGGTGGTGGCTTCAGTGGTGACTTCGGCAGTGGCTTCGGCGGTGACTTCGGCAGTGGCTACTGTCGGTGTAATCAGCGCCGGGTTGATGGTGGCGGTGGGCAGGGCCGTCGGGATGGGGGTGGCGGTGGGTACGACCACGTTGAGGCTGCTGAATACCCAGAAGGTATTCATGACCTGGGCGTAAATCTGGTTGTTGGCGGCCTGCGTCGAGGCTTCGGCGGTGGCTTCGGCAGTGGCTTCGGCAGTGGCTTCGGCGGCGGGCGCATCCGCTGAAACTGTGTTGAGGTCAATACCTGCGGTAGGAATGCGCAAATCTGCGAAGTGCAGCACGCCATCCGCGCCATTGAGCAGTACCATGTACCCGCTGATGCCGTCGCCGTCGCTGCTGGTCAGGCTGTAGCTGACGCCAAAGCCGCTGATATCGCCGTGTGTGACCGGTGCAACGCTGACGATAGAAGCGCCAGCGTGTAGGGCTTCGACAAAGGCACGAGCCGCGGCTTCATCAGCCACCGCGCCTGTACGGGATTCCAGACGCAGCACAGAGCCGTCGGGGGCGCTGATGCTGGTGGGCAGGCCGGGGGCGCTGTCGGTGATGATCCAACTGGCAGGGAAACGTACCAGGTGACGCGTCTGCGGGTCAAAGGCGGCAGCCCAGTCAATCGGGGTATTGCGGAACTGGGTGTAGGCCTGGAAACCAGCGACGACACCATCCAGCGTTGTCACCAGTTGATCGCGGGCGTTATCGGGCATGACGACACGGACGACGTAGACCCATGTGCCATCCGACCAGGCGACATGACGGGCGAGGAAGGTCTGCTGGCGGAAACCGAGTTCAAAGTCGATCAGCAGTTTGTCGCCTTCGATGCGGCGTCCGGTTTCAGTGACCGGGGAGTAACGCGACCAACTACCCTGAAGCACCGAGGTGGTGTACCGGGCGTTGAGTTCGTCCATGCTGGTGATGGGTGTGCCGGGGTTTTCGACATAGGCCTCAATCACGCTGAGGTCATTGCGGAAGGCCACCGACTGGCGCGTGCCGCTGGAGGTCGGTTCGGTGCTGTTCCACAGCGGCGGATTGGGCACGGGGATGCTGAACAGGCCACTGGGCTGCATATAGAAGGTCGAGAAACTAATGGGGCCTTCGACAGGCGGCGGGAAGGTTGGAATCTGTGTCTGGGTCGCCTGTGGGGTGGACTGGGCAGTATTCAGGTTGCGGTTAAAAAGCTGGAAGATGGAGCTTCCAACGATGGCTACAAGCATGACGACAGCGATCACGGCGCTGGCGGTT
Organism: Anaerolineae bacterium; assembly: GCA_046328675.1. Taxonomy (GTDB): domain Bacteria; phylum Chloroflexota; class Anaerolineae; order Aggregatilineales; family Phototrophicaceae; genus JACAER01. The sequence goes on along the minus strand of JAXLWC010000004.1, from coordinate 6,031 downwards.
TTGGAATCATTTCTCATTCAACACTACTCCGGTGGCAAAAAAGGCTCGGAAAAAACCCGTCGAATGATACCTCAAAAGTGAAAGTGTGTTAATGGGGAGAAACGGGGGCGGGGGCGAATAGTTGGTAGTTGGTAGTCGGTAGTCGGTAGTCGGTAGTCGTTAGCTATTAGCTATTAGCTATTAGTCCAAGACAAAGACAAAAGGCGGGGAGGCAAGCGGGCGCGTTTGACCTCACCCCAACCCCTCTCCCGTGCATCAAGTTGAATGTAAGGGGATGTACGCGGCGGGAGAGGGGCTTAAAACGGGTTCGCCGTGACAGGTGGTTGCCGTGAGAAGGCGTTGAGGGCGCGGCGGTTTTGCGGTGGGTTTGAGGCGAAGCGTTAAGCCCTACCTTTGTAAACCCCCTCTCCCACACGCTGCGCGGAGGAGAGGGGAGAAAAATCGGGTTGTGATGCATCAGGTATCAGGCAAAGCTGACCATCATCAACTTTTCAAATGACATCTGAGGGTGTTTTAGGCCAGCACGGCGATGCATTCGACTTCGACTTTGGCGTCGAAGGGCAGACGCGCGACCTGGACGGTGGAACGCGCGGGCGGGTTTTCGGTGAAGAAGGTGGCGTAGACGGCGTTCATGGCGGCAAAATCGTTCAAATCGGAGAGAAACACGGTGGTTTTGACGACCTGCCCCAGCGATGACCCTGCGGCTTCGAGCACGGCCTTAAGGTTGGTCAGCGCCTGTTTGGTCTGTTCTTCGATGCCGCCCGCGACCAGATCGCGCGTGCCGGGGATGAGGGGAATCTGCCCGGCGCAGAAGACCATGCCGTTGATGACATTGGCCTGCGAATAGGGGCCAACGGCGGCGGGGGCCTGGTCGGTTTTGATGATTGTCTTGGACATGGGGGACTCCTTTATCGGATGCTTGTTAAAGATAAAACATTTTACTCGTTGTCGCCGCGCACGGCAGTCGGGGTGATGCGCAGCGGCAGGGAGAACATGTTGGTGAAGCTCTCGACGGTCATGTCGATGTTGAGGATGCCCTGACCGTACTTTGCCAGATAGGTGGTGTTTTTGTCGGGCGAGGGTGTGCTGTCGTCTACCGCTGCTTCGCCCATGATGACGAAGTATTTTTCGCCTTCCGCGTCTTCGCTGAGGCTGAGCGCGACCTTGTTGTTGTGGCGGATGTTTTTCACCTTCTGCGAGTTGGGGATGGTGTAAAGCAGGAAGGTGCCATTTTCGTAGATGAACCAGACGGGCGTGGGCTGCGGTGTGCCGTCGGCGCGTACCGTCGTGAACCATAAGTAGTAGGCGTTGTGGATGCGTTCAGCGAACTTGCTGAGGTCAGCAGGCATGGTTGTGTCTCCGTGAAGCTTGTTTGTGTAGATAGTACCAAGCCCGCTGCGATATAATCAACTGATTGGTATGAAGCAAGGACAACATCATGCGAACGATGATCAGTTGGCTAATCGGGTTCTCGCTGGGGGCGGCGCTGGGGGCGGCGTTGATTATGCTGTTTTCGCCTGTGTCCGGGCAGGATTTGACCAGCGCGGTGAAGAACCATTACCGCAACGCGCTGGATGCCGGACATGCGGCCAGCGAAGCGAAACGCACGGAACTCGAAGATCAACTGCGGAAGATGCGCGCCGCACGCGGGCTGAACCCGAAAGCCGAATGAAGCCCGAACGCGCCGCACGTTTCCCGCTGGGGAGCCGCATCACGCTGGCGGAACTGAGCGCGAATCCGTATCCCGTGTTTCAACGGCTGCACGCGGAAGAACCGGTGACGTGGGTCGAGGAGACGCAGATGTGGTTCGTGGCGCGGCGGGAGGATAACCTGGCGGTGATGCACGACTGGGAGACGTTTACCGTTCACAGTGACCCCTCGCTGCTGGAAGATACCTTCGGCAAGATGATGCTGTCGCTGGATGGGGACGAGCATTACCGGATGCGACAGCCGTTCGCCGCGCCGTTTTTGCCGAAAGCGGTGCGGGCCAGCGCCGCCGCGAAGATTGAAGCCAAAGCACAGCAGTTGATTGATACGTTTGCGGCTGACGGACAGAGCGACCTGACACAGTCGTTTGCTGACCCGCTGGCGCTGCACACGGTGATGGAAGTGCTGGGCCTGCCTGTGGAGAACATGGCGCAGTTCCGCGAACTGTACCACGCTTTTAATCAGGCGCTGGGGAATTTTACCCACGACACGGCCATCCGGGCACGCGGACAATGGGCGGCACACGCGTTCAAAACGTTCGTGGCGGGACATCTGGAACGCTTGCGGCAGGAACGCGACGACTCGGTGCTGAGCGCGGTGCTGCACGATTCGCCGCACGCGCTGACGCTGGACGAAATGGTGTCGTCGGTGCTGGTGATTATTTTCGGCGGGCTGGAAACCACCGCGGCGATGTTCAACAATACGCTGTGGGCGCTGCTGAGACATCGCGAGCAGTATGAAGCGGTGCGCGCGAATCCCGAATTATTGAAGAATGCCATTGAGGAGTCGCTGCGCTGGGAGTCGCCTGTGCAGACGGCGACACGGCAGGCCACGCGTGACAGCGAGGTTGGCGGCGTGCGCATCGCGGCAGGCGAAATGCTGCAATGTATGCTGGGGGCGGCTAATCGTGACCCCGCGTTTTTCGCAGCGCCGGACACGTTCGATATCACACGGCACAACGCGGCGGAACACCTGTCGTTTGCCGTCGGCAGACATTATTGTCTAGGGGCGGCGCTGGCGCGGCTGGAAGGCCAGATTGGCTTGCAGATGCTGCTGGAACGCCTGCCCACTATGCACCTGAACCCGCACTATGAGAGCCAACCCCGCGGCCATGAGTTCCGCACCCTGCCCACGCTGCCTGTGATGTGGTGACCACCCCGATTTGTGAAATATAACGCAAGCACCTAGCCAAGTGGCTAGTCCATACGCTCAGGGGAATTTTAGCCCTACGGATGATGTCTGTACATTACGATGGGCGTATGATCTATATTAACCTAGACGCTATATAGGGATTCGTGGCACTTGTGCTGGCACAGCGTGAGCGCGTGCCCGCAGCTTTTATTCACCAATCGAGGCATTTATGATCAGACGCAGCATTTATATCCTTATTCTATTGATGGTGATGGCCGCCGCCGCATGTACGGCGCAGCCGACACCCACCGTCGCGCCGACAGCGACCACGCCCGCCGTAACGCTGAGTGTTTCCGGTTCGGGCAGCGTTACGCCAGTGCTGGCGGCGATTGCTGACGAATTTCATGCCGCCAATCCCGGCATCGTTTTAGAGGTGCTTCCCGGTTCGGACACGGGCGACGCGGTGCGCGGCACGGTAGAAGGCGTGCTGGATTTCGCGGCGATGTCACGGGCGGCGAAAGATGAAGAAGTGGCCCAGGGGATTGTGTACGTGCCGTTCGGCGGGAGCGTGACGGCGATTTATACGCACGCGGACGTGGGCGTCAGCGCGCTGACGGGTGAGCAGCTTACAGGTATTTTCACGGGCACAATTACTAACTGGTCGGAAGTCGGCGGGGAAGACCTGTCGATTGTGGTTTACATTCGCGACCCGGAAGAAAGCAACACGGTAGACATCCGCGAGACGTTCATTGGTGACGCGGCGTTTGCTGAGGTGGCGCAGCTTATGAACAGCCAGTCAGATATGCAGGACGCGGTAGCGGGTGTTCCCGGCGCGATTGGCTATGGCACATGGGCGACGGCGGTGGCGCGCGCGGCGCAGGTCGTGAGCCTGACGGTGGATGGGTTGGGCGTGGACAACGCGCCAGAGACGATGCAGACGGTGATGGGCATGGGCTACATGGGCAACAACGTCGAAGCGATACAGCCGCTGATTGACTGGCTGCTGTCGGCAGAAGGACAGGCTGCATTAGCGGCGGTGGGCGTGGTGCCGCTTGAGGCACAATAGTTAACCCTTGGCGCTCGTTTACCCCCTCATCCCCAGCCCTTCGGGGTAGGTATTTTATGGGGCGAAAGACAGGTAGGCGAACGTGCGTGCAGACCTCACCCCAACCCCTCTCCCGTGCATCAAGTTGAACGTAAGGCGATGTACGGGAGAGGGGCGAAATACAGGTTCGGGTAGAGGTGTGGTTGCCGTGAGAATAGGTTGAGAAGGCGACGTTTTGAAGGTGGGTTTGAGGTGAAGCGTTAATTAAGGACGCTTGAGCTTCGCTAGTAGATGACCACATCGATACGGGTAGGTAAGCCCCTCATCCCCAACCCTTCTCCCACGCGCTACGCGGAGGAGAAGGGAGAAATGCGGCGTTACGAACTGCTGCCCATTATTATCTGTATGGTCGTCTACTAGCACCATTAGTTAGTTAAAGGAAAGGCGATGACCTGGTTTCATAACTTACGATTAGGCGTCAAACTCTCGCTGGTGATCGTGGCGGCGCTGGTGGGGCTGGTGCTGTTCATCTTTGTCGCGCTCAATGTGCGTGCGTTGAGTCTGATTGATGAAGTGGGACAACTGCGCATTGATCAGGAAATCCAGGTCATCGAACATCAGTTTGAAAATACAGAGGTGACGTTAAAGTCAGCGGCAACCCTGCTTAGCAATACGTCAACCTTTATTCAGGCGGTGGCTGAGCAAGCGGGGGAGCGTATCTATCCTATCGCGCTGACCACGTTAGCTTCGTTTGAGACGGATGATTTTATGGTGGTGGGCCTTGACGGCGCGCCACTCTTTAACCTGCATGAAGAAGACACGCTGCTGACCTCAGGGCCAGTGAGCGACATGATGAATCAGACGCTGTTTGGCGTGGAGCATATCTCGCTGATCGCAGAGGAGAGCGAGCCGCCGCTGGTCCACTGGGTGCTGACCCGTCCGATACGCAACGAGAACGGGGAGATTATCGGGGGCTTACTGCTGGCGCAGGAACTGGACAGTGAGCTGCTGAACGCGGTCAACCTGGGGCGCGCGGGCGTGGAGATTGGTCTGGTGTATGACGGGCAGTTGATCGCTCACAGCCAGACGATAGATGGTGCTGCGCCGGATACAGACGCCGTATTGAATACGACGGAACTGACGCAAATCGCCGAGGCCATTAGCAGCAACACTATCGTCAAAACGGGCACCGTGTATCTGAGCAGCGGCACCCCGGCTGTCGAAGCGTATATGCCGCTACAGGCAGAGACAGATTTAGCGCCGCGCGCGACAGTTGTGATCTGGGTGCTGAACAATGAAATCGCCAATTTCCGCGATAACGCCATTCGCAGCAGTGGGATTGCGCTGCTGCTGCTGTTGGGGCTGGTGATTGGGGCGATGCTGCTGCAAGTCAATTGGCTGGTCATCAGGCCGCTGGAACGGCTGCGGCTGTCGGCGGTGCGTTTTGGACGCGGCGATTATGGGCAGCGCGCGGAGGTCAAAGCGCAGGACGAAGTGGGACAGTTGGCGCTGACGTTCAATGCGATGGCCGATAATATCGAGCGTCTGGTGAAGGTGCTGGAACGCGAAATTGAAGTGTCCGAGGAAGCGCGCGAACGGGCAGAACGTTCCGATCAGGTGAAGTCGTCGTTCCTGGCGAGCATGTCGCATGAGCTGCGCACGCCGCTGAATTCGATCATTAACTTCACCAAGTTCGTGGCGAAGGGCACGGTTGGCCCGGTGAATGAAGAACAACAGCAGATGCTGGACGATGTGATTGACAGCGCGCGCCATCTGCTGGGGCTGATTAATGATGTGCTGGACATGTCGAAGATTGAGTCCGGCTCGCTGAAGCTGTTCGTCGAAGACAATGTTGATCTGAACGCGCTGTTGAACGCTGCGGTAAATACCAGCCGCAGTCTGCTGATTGAAAAGTCGGTGACGCTGGAAACGGCGATTGATGGCCATCTGCCGCTGCTGCGCGCAGACCGCCAGCGTATCCTGCAAGTGCTGCTGAACCTGCTGTCGAACGCGTGTAAGTTCACGGAGGAAGGCTACATTATGGTGAGCGCCTCGCAGCGCGGCGACGAGGTGGAAATCTCGATTCAGGATACGGGGCCGGGTATTGACGAGGATGAGCAGACGAGCGTGTTTGAAGCCTTTAAGCAG
>JAXLWC010000039.1:0-50718 GCA_046328675.1 Anaerolineae bacterium | reverse complement strand
CCTCGTCGTTAACCAGATTGATTTGCTCAAGCCCAATGAACAGCAGGAAGTTCGCCGCTTTGTCGAAAATCAGACTTCCGAGCTTTTGGGCATTCAGCCGTTGATTTTCATGGTATCCGCCAAGGAAGCGCTGAACGCCCGCCGCCAGTCTCCCGTCAGTGGGGGTGCGACAGAAAACGGCGCGGCAGTCGTTGTCCCGGCGGGCACAGGCGGAATTGACGCGGTGCGTGCTCATCTGCGCGGCGTCTTCAGCGAAACGTCACCTGCCAAGCAGAAACTGCTGACACAGTTGGACACAGCAGAGCGCATCATCAGCAAGCATTATGATCTGGTCAAAGGCCGCGCTGATTTGGTGAGCGCCGATACCAGCAAAGTCCATGATGTCCAGAAGGAACTACAGCAGCAGGCACAGGGTCTAAGTGACCAACTGCGCAGCGCGCGTGACAATATTGACAAGGTATTCGATGGCATTCGCCAGCGTGGTATGACCTTCATTGACGAGCAGTTGTCGATCAAGCGTATCGGGCGCACACTGAACAAGGAAACCTTGCAGCAGGAATTCCAGAACGTCGTCATCGGGCGTGCGCTGCGTGATGTCAACGAGGGCACGGAGAATTACGTCAACACCGTCATTGACCACAGCCGTATTTACTGGCGCGGTGTGATTGACCGCCTGAACCAGTTGAAAGACTTGATGGAACAGGAAGTCGGCGGCTTGGATGCTGGCGTCTATGCTGAACAGCGTGAAAGCCTTCAGGAAGCCATTCGCCTGGCCGAAGGCGAACTGCGCTCATATTCCAGTGGCAAGGTCGTCGGCGAAATTCAGGACATCTTTAACGCCAACATGAATGGCTTCATGATGACTTCACTTGCAGCCTTTGGTGGATTTGTTGTAACACTAATTGCCACTGTTGGCACGGCAGGGCCAGTAATTGGTCACGGAGCGCTGCCCTTTGCGTTGCCTGGCTTGATTCTGGGTGCTGCTATCGCTGTACCCAGCGGCGTGCTGGCCATCCGTTATCTGCGCCGTCTGTCTGCCGATACCAAGCGCGATTTTAACCAGCGCGTGGATCAACTAGTTGCCAAGTATCACACCGGCCTGGATGACCTCATCCAGAAGGAGCGCAACCGCCTGACGCAGTACGGCAATCAGGTGCTTACGCCCATCTTCAGCCGCCTCGATGTGCTGGCCGAACGGTACGCCAACCAGCAGAAGACCTTCAACGCCCACCGCACGCAGGTCGAAACGCTGCGCAAGGGTATTCAGGAAAGTAAATAAGCCTCACCTTCACCAGACCTCTATCACTCGATAGAGGTCTTTTTATTTGTAGAAGTTACGCAGTTGAGTTCAAATTTCCCTATCGCTCGTAGGGGCGAACCTGCGTGTTCGCCCGTCAACTGCCTAAGTCCTAATCCTGTTTAGGGTGACTTTCAATCCACTTTCCGGCGATATTCATTTCTTGTTTCTTCTCACATTTTTGCACCAGCGGCTCTTTCCTTCGCGGATATAACCCGGCAATGAAAACCGGGTTTGCACCCATTCATAGTATCTTTCCTTTAAAAGGAGGGGTTAAGTTTTTCCAGCATCGTGATGTCATCACTTAAGAGTTGTCGATCATGTTCTGATAGGTCTAAATTCTTAAACTGAACATACAAACTGCGCACCAGGTCATGTTCATCCGATATAAAGGCCAACTCTATTCGAGCCGCAAGCACACGGGCAAGCTCAATCGGTGTGCCCTCTTGTTTACGCGCCAATGCACTGTCAAGAACTTTTGCTGCGGCTGCATCATCATTATGAAAGTCTCGTAAGCGTATCGCTGTGTTCAATGATTTTTGAAGTGCTGTTTGCCCGTCTTGTTTATAGGCTTCTGAGACGGTTTCATCTTCTTTGCCATGCTTGATGAAAATAATGGAGTTGCCCGCAACATCGGTAAGTGTGAAACGTGTTTGTTTTGGCTTCATTCTTGAGATTCGAGGAAATCCTTTAGAGGGTGTTTTTCCCAAATGATTTCGCAGCCGTTGGAGGAACAAAGCATGTAACGCTTCCACTTCAGGCACGATAATGAGACAAGTACTAAAATTCTCTTCTGGCTTAACCTTGAGTCCAAAGAAATGCAATTCATACTCATCTTCATAGCGCACAACCGCATAGGCACTGGGTGCTTTTTGTCTATAGGTGACTTGGAATCCAATCGCCTGCCAGAAGACCAGCATATCGTCCATTGATTCGCAAGGTAGTGCAGGAATTGTTATGACGTTACTACTCATTGAAATCATATGCCTTATTCTAGGGTGGAATGAAGTATAGCTTAAAAGGCAAGCGAGCTGCTCAATGCTTTATATGGCTTCATCCCTCACCCGGCATAGGTAAGCCAAAATACTGCTGCACGAAATCGAACCACTCTTCATGCTGCCGAAGTTCAGAATAGGCGGGTGCAGCAGCAGCGAAATCGCGTGGTGTACAGTCTGCAAAAGACTTAAAGTCGCGGATCAGGTGCGCCGGGTCGCTGTAGCCATAAACATCCGCCAGATCAGCTAACGGGCTGAATGGATTCACAAGCAGTGCGGCCTGGAGGCTGCCAAAGCGCACAATCCGGGCATAGGCTTTAGGCGAAATGCCAGTGTACTGTTTGAACTGTCGCTCGAATTGGCTGGACGACAGGTAGCTCTGTGCGGCCAGGTCTGCCATGCGCATTTGACCATGACAGCCATGCAGTAAATGTCCGGCAGTGCGCATGAGCGTTATATCGTGCTTATGCCGGTAAGCCGTTTTGCAGACAAATTCCTGATAGCAGTCGACGGCTTCTCCATACCCTCGATGGGCCACAAGCTGCGTCAGATATTCCGCAAACCGCTGCCAGCCTGCATCAAGGCCGATCACATGCACGCTTGATGGATGAGCCTCAATATTCAAAATCGGCTTGACCGCCCAGGGATACAACTGCATCGAAATCATCTGGCAGCAACCCGCGGCGCGAATCCGCAGCGGCTTATGTTGAAGCGGGTTTACAAATGCTCGTGGGAGTTCGAGCATTCCGCGTTCGCTCTCCAACAGGAGGGGCGCACCCACATTGATTATCACTTCGATGTAGGCATCAGGTAGGTACACCTCACGGTTATAGCTTTCCTGATCCTGCTCAAGCGCCCAAAAGCAGCTTACATCTACTTCTAACAGGGGTACGGGGGCATATATCGGTTGATGCCGCATTCAACAACCTCAGGCTAGTGACTCAGCAATTCACATTATAAGCGAACTTATGATCTATCGCATTGAATAAATCCCGCATGTTTTGCGCTTATTTGATGCGAAGAGGATGGAATCGAGGCACAGCAAGAAAACGTCGTCAATTTACTAAATTATGGGCGATTACCCCCTGACGGCGCGGTCATAACGCCGCCGCGAAGTCTCCCCGCCGAGTCGTAGCGCGCCGTCGGGTCTTTGGCTAAGGCGCGTTCGATGGCCTGTGCCGCGCTTTTTCGGCACATCGCTTGCCACATCGCGCGCGTCCGGTGCTGGCTGCTGCAAGTGCGCGAACATCACCTGCGCCGCGCCACCTTTGAACGGCTTCTCGCCCGTCGGCATCTCGTAAGCCATCACGCCCAGCGCGTAGATGTCGGCGTGTTTGTCCACTTCCTTCGCCGCCATAAAGCTGTTCGGGAGCCATGTAGTCAATCGTGCCGATTGCGCCGCTGCCTGTGTAGCGCGTCGCGGCGTCCTTGATTTTGGCGATGCCGAAGTCCATCCAGCACCGCTTGCGGCGGGTCATCCCCACGCACCATGACGTTCGAGGGCTTGATGTCGCGGTGAACGAGTCCCTGCGCGTGGGCATAGTCCAGCGCCGCCGCCAGGTCACGCAGCAGCGCGCGGGCGTCATCGTAAGCCAGCTTCCCGCTTTGTTTGATCTGTGCTGATAAGTCGATACCGTCAATATATTCCAGCGCCAGGTAGCGCACGCCGTCCTGCTCGCCCGCGTCCAGCAGTTTGACGATGTGGGGATGGTTGAGCGCGCGCATCGTGCTGGCTTCGCGCTCGAAACGGCTGACGAACTCCGTTTGCTGTGCCAGGTCTTCCGGCAGAGATCTTGAGCGCGACGTTCCTGCCGTTTGGCGTGCCCCTGATAAACCTCACCCATGCCCCCTTTGCCCAGCACGCCCAACACCTGATAGCCGCCGATGGTTTTGCCTGTCAGCGCGCCGGGGTTCTTGACTTCGGGCAGCTTTTGCGCCTCGGCAAGCTGGTTGAGGTCGAAGTTGAGGCGATAGATGCGGCGATCCACGAAACTTTGTAGGCGGCGGCGCGTGGGGTTGAACAGCACGCCTGCGCCTACAGCAGCCAATCCAAACGCTATACCCGAATGGACTTCCCCACCTATCGCACGTACCAAAGCGACGATTATCGCAAACGCGATGACCAATATCACAGTGACAGTAGCATAGACCAACGAACGATTAAGGGCATAATCGGCTTGATACAGACCAAAGCGCAGTACGGCGAGCGCATAGGTCACGCAGAGACCAATACTCCCAAGGCTAAACAAAGTGAGACCAAAAGTAAATAAAAAAGGATGAATAGAGGTTAAAACAAAAACCAGCAAACCCGCTAGTGGAAGCAGTGCTACATAAATCGTCAAACCAATCACATAAAGTTTGATCTGCTGACGCTGCTGCGGGGTCGCAAAATTGCGGAAACGTTGTACTTGCGCAACCACGGCGGCGATAAATAAAATAATGACTGGAGCATGTGCTGTCGCACTACTGATGTCTACACCTGCAAAAGCGATGAAAACCGCCGCGATCACATTCAACCCAATTGCCCAACGTGTCCAAGGTGGAATGCTGCGCCCATCAGGAAAAATAAAACCATAGACGATGGGTGCCAGCGCGACCATGAAATTGATGAGCGGGGAACTCAAGGGATGTACTAACCAGAATGCTCCCCCAACGGTAGACACCAACGCGACCATCCAGTTGTCGGAGCGCCAGATAAAGATGAACGTCAAAATCAAAGCTGGAATGAGATTGCTGAAGACAAGTTGAAGGAATACAGCCTCTACGAACCAAGATGGTACTGGCAGCGCGCTCACCGAATTTGCCTGAGTTTGGTAGCCTTGAGTGAAAAGCGTATGAAAATCGCTAAACTTTGTGAAGTAATCAGCGTAGATAAAAAGGGTGAGGGCGACCCAAGCAAGCCGTAGCAGCAACAGGCGACGTGGGTCACGCATATGTGACTCACCGTAGCTTACCGAATCGGTGGTGGCGGCTGCGCTCATAAAAACTCCAGTCGTCGATTAACGCTGGAGTTTATTGTATCCCAAACTTGAATTCAGTGGTGCGCTTAATGCACCAGTTCGCCCTGCGTCACGTTAGGTTGTGGGTTCACCACCTCCCAGCGCCGCAAATCACCGCGCAGCAGCAGCATCGCCAGCGCGCCCACAATCAGCAGCACCGCGTTAATCTGGATCGCATTTTGCACACCCAACTGCTCCGCGCTCTGCCCGATGAGGTACGCCGACAGCGGCTGCAAGCCGAAGGTCAGCATCGTGAACAGGCTGATCAGCCGTCCGCGCATATTCGGCGGCGACATCAACTGCGTCAGCCCCAGCGCCAGCGTAATAATCGTCGGCGCGCCAATGCTGGCAAAAAACAGCGTCACCATCGACAGCGGCAGCCACGCGGAAAAGGCGAAGCCCATCATCCACAGGCCCATCCACACCGCCGCCGTCGTCAGCACCAGCCCGCTGCGTTTCTGCGCTTGCGCCAGCGGCACGACGAACAGCACGCCCATCAGCGAACCAGCCCCGGACGCCGCCTGTAGATAGCCTGCGGTTTCGGCATCGCCGTGCAGCACCACTGAGGCGAAAGCCGGAAGCTGCGTCAGCACCACCGAGAACACAAAAAAGGTCGTCATCAGCGCGAACAGAAACATATCCTGCATTCGCGGCTGCGTGCGCACAAACAGCATCGCGTCCAGAAGCTGCCGCAGCGGATTCGCCGCGCTGGCTTTCGCTTGCACCTGCCGCGCGCGCACTGCGATTAAGCTGGCGATCACCGCGATGAAGCTCAAGCCGTTCAGCCAGAAGGCAGGCGCGATGCCGATGCGTGCCACCAGAATCCCCGACACCGCTGGCCCCAGCGTGCGGCTGACGTTGATAATCATCGCGTTCAGGTTGATCGCCTTGCGCACCTCGTCCATGCCCGCCAGGTCACCGAGGAACGTCTGCTGTGCGGGCAAATCCAGCGCCGTGACAATACCCAGCAGCAGCGATAAGCCGTAGACATGCCACACCTGTACCGTGTTGCTTTGCACCAGAAACGCCAGCACGAATGCCAGTACCATCGCCACAGCCTGCGTGACAATCAGCAGCTTGCGGCGGTCAAAGCGGTCAACCCACACGCCCGCGAACGGGCCAAGCAGCAGCAGCGGCAGCGTGCCGAATGCCGTAACTGTCCCCAGCGCCGCCTCCGAGCCGGTTAACGTCCACACCACCCACGCCTGCGCCGCATTTTGCAGCCACGTCCCGATCAGCGAAATCGCCTGCCCGCCCAGATAAATGCGAAAATTCACATGTTGCAGCGGCGAAAAACTCTGCCGCAGGGTCGATATAGCACTCGCCATGTAAAAGCCTCGTTGTGAACTTGTGAACGTTAATGAGAATACGAAAGGATGATATGAATACGAACGATGATTGATTGGCTAGGGCACAGCGCTGCCATGCCCCTGCTGAGTCCTAGTGCGCCAGTTCGCTTTGCGACACTTTCGGCTGTGGCGTGGTCACTTCCCAGGTGCGCAGTTCGCCGCGCAGCAGCATCATCGCCAGCGCCCCCAGCATCAGCAGCGTGGCGTTAATCTCAATCGCCGTCTGCACGCTCAGATGCTCGGCAGTCTGTCCCACGAGGAACGCCGCGACGGGCTGCAACCCAAAGCTGACCATCGTGAACAGGCTGATGAGCCGTCCACGCATATCCGGCGGCGACATCACCTGGATCAAACCCAGCGCCATCGTCATAATCGTCGGTGCGCCGATGCTGGTGCAGAACAGGCTGATGATCGACAGCGGCATCCACGTCGAGAACGAGAACACCAGCATCCACAGGCCCATCCACACCGCCGCCCCCGCCAGCACTAGCCCGCTGCGTTTGCGCGCCTGCGCCAGCGGCACCACCAGCAGCACGCCGAACAGCGCCCCCGCGCCTGATGACGCCTGCAAAAAGCCTGCGGTTTCAGCATCCCCGTGCAAGACCTCTGTCGCGACGGCAGGCAGCATCGTCTGCACGACGGCGAACACTAAAAAGGTCATCATCGCGGCGAACATGAACAAATCCTGCATACGCGGCTGCGTGCGCAGATACTGTACCGCGTCGGCAAGCTGGCGCAGCGGATTGACGCTGCCTGACTTCGCGCGTACCTGCGCGGCGCGCACTGCGACTAAGCTGGCGATCACCGCGATGAAGCTCAGGCCGTTGAGCCAGAAGGCAGGCGCGGTGCCGATGCGCTGAATCAGGATGCCGGAAAACGCGGGGCCAAGCATACGGCTGATCTGGACAATCATGGCGTTCATGTTGATGGCTTTGCGCACTTCGCCCATGCCCGACAGATCACCGAGGAACGCCTGCTGCGCGGGCAAATCCAGCGCCGTCACCGTGCCCAGCACCAGCGCCAGCCCGTACACATGCCACACCTGTACCGTGTTCGTCTGCACCAGCACCGCCAGCACAAACGCCAGCAGCATCATCACCGACTGCGTGGCAATCAGCAGCTTGCGGCGGTCTAAGCGGTCAGCCCACACGCCTGCCCAGGGGCCAAGCAGCAGAATCGGCAGTGTCGCGAAGGCTTGCACCGTCCCCAGTGCCGCTTCCGAGCCGGTCAGCGTCCACACCACCCAGGCTTGCGCCGCATTTTGCAGCCACGTCCCAATCAGCGATATGGCCTGCCCGCCGAGATAAATGCGGAAATTCGGATAACGCAGCGGCGTAAAACTCGCGCGCAGCGTTGAGAGTACACTTGCCATGCAGCCTCCATCAGGGAGTCAGTGTTGTGAACGAGGAACTTCCACAGAGTCTTAGATGAACAAAACGCAGAGTTTCTTACTAAGACGTTATGCTAGTTGATTCTGGCAAGCATGTCTGGTCTACTGCCTCAAACTAAAGGTTGAGGCTAACCCGAAAAGCTGTAAGCATCTTGAAGGTGCTGGGCTTATCACATGCTGTTGCAGAGATAGCTCCTTCAGTGTGCTTATAGCCCCTGATAGACCGCACCTTTAGCTGCGGGCGGCGGCAAACCACATCAAATCATCTAGCATATCGGCTTACTAACTAACGCTGCGGGTGAACTTAAAGCCTCCTTAAACCCTTACCTTCTGTCAGCGTGCGCTGCATTTTACGCCCTTCTTCCCTGAAATCGGGCGTAAGCGAAGCGACAGGGTTGGGGATGAGGGGTAAACCAGCACCAAAGGTTACTAGACCATTGTCTTCAGAACGCTGTGGCTTGTCCATATCCATTGCGCTGCCGATCTTGACGCCATCACGCGCCGCGCAGGTTCTGCCGCCTTCTGTCCCACGCCATCCGCGCAAACGATGCTATAATAGAAAATATGGTCTAACCCCATTCAGCGAAAGGGCGCGGCGATGCAGCAGGAGTTCATTCACTGGTTATTAGACAGCACTATCCCCTCGATTCGTTACATCACCCTGCGCGATTTACTGGGACGTGCTAAAACCGACGCCGGGGTACAGGCGGCGAAACAGGCCATCATGGCCCAGGGCCCGGTGCCTGCCATCTTCGCCGCGCAGACTGACAACGGCTCGTGGGCGCGCGAACACAGCTACTACACGCCGAAGTACGTCAGCACCCACTGGAGTATGCTGCTGCTCACCGAGTTAGAGGTCGAGGGCAGCGATCCCCGTTTTCAGCGCGGCCTTGACTATATGCTGGACGCCACCGTGCCGCAGCTAAAACAGCCCGGCGAAAGCAATCTCGACATCGCCTGCTTCTGGGGCAATCTGCTGCGTTACGCCGCGCATGGCAAGCGCCTCGACGACCCGCGCGTCAAAGCCATCATCCCGCACTTAATCTGGGACATCGAACATCATGAGTCGCGCTGCAAACACAACGCGCAGTTGCCCTGTGCCTGGGGCGTGGCCCGCGTGCTGTGGAGTTTGGCGGTGCTGCCCGTACCCACGCCGGAAACCGCCTCAGCCATCGAAACCGGGCTAACCATGCTGCTCGATTCCTACCAACTGGTCGAAGCGAACTACCCTACGTCGGGACACCCGCACGCGCTCTGGTCAAAGCTCAGTTTCCCGCTGTTCTATCAGGTGGACATCCTCTTTGTGCTGCGCACGCTGGCCGACCTCCACGCGCTGCATCGTCCCGGCGCACAGGCGGCGCTGCATTGGCTGGAAGCACAGCGGCAGGCCGACGGTCACTGGCAGGGCACCAGTCCCTTCCGCCAGCGCACCTGGAAAGCCCTCGCGGCACGCGGCGACACAGATCGCTGGGTATCCTTGCAGGCCGCGCTGGTGCTTCAGCAGGTCCAACACTAAAAAAGCCCGCGCGCAGCAAGCCGCCGCCGCTTACACCCCTTCCGTGATACGTCCGTAGGCTTGCGGCACGCGCTGCTGTAACAGCGGGAACAGCCAGCGCCAGTGCTCCAGCACCTGCGGCTCTAAATCCGCGACGACCACTTCCGTCGTATCGCGTCCGGCCTGCGCCAGTATCTTGCCCGTCGGGTCACAGATGAAGCTGCTGCCGTAGAACGTCACGCCGTTTTCCACGCCGACGCGGTTCGCCGCGCCGATAAACAGGCCGTTGGCGATGGCGTGCCCGCGCATCACCAGTTCCCACATCGGCTCGGTGTCAATCTCCGGCGCGCTCGGTTCAGAGCCAATCGCCGTCGGGTAAAAGATGAACTCCGCGCCGTTCATAGCATAGATGCGTGCCAGTTCCGGGAACCATTGATCGTAGCACGTGGGAGCTGCGATGTTCGCCGCGCCGATATTGTGAATCGGATACTCGGACGCGCCTTTGAAGAAGTCGGTTTCGTTGTAACCTTCGCCGTAGGGAATGTGGACTTTGCGCGTAATCCCCAGCAGGTCGCCTTTGGGATTATGTATCGTCGCCGTGTCGAAATACTGTCCATCGGCGGTTTTTTCGTAGAGGCTGCCGACCAGCGTCACGCCGTGCGTGCGCGCCATCTCGCCAAAGAAGCGTTCGGAGATGCCGCCGGGCAGCGCTTCGGCCCAGTCAAAGCCTTTCGCGTCTTGGGTGCCGGGGAAATACGGCAGCAGCGAAAACTCCGGCAGACACACCAGTGCCGCCCCTCTGCTGCTGGCTTCCTCAATCAGTTCGCGGTACTGTGACTGCATCGATTCGCGACTGCCAGACCAGGCCAGTTGTACCAGTGCCACACGAATAGGCTGCATAAGACCCCCTTGAACCATTACCTTCCAGCGTCATAAGCATAGGACTTCGCCCCATCAGGCGCAAGGGACGGTTTTGAACTCAAATCATGACAATCGACACATCCACCCTGCTGCCGTCTCTTTTATAATAAACATAAAGGGTGCCGTCTGGTGTCTCACATCAGGCTCGAAAGGGGCTGCGACAGTGATGCTTTCCAAACGAATGCAGGAAATTCTCATCGTCCTTTTTGTTATCGCCATTGTTCTCGCGCTGGTCTTCTTCGACGTGCAGCAGAGCAGCGGGCAGGCAGTCGCGCTCCTCAGCGGGTAGCCTTCGCCAGCGCCGCCAGCACCTCCTCCAGCGCGGGCACCTCTGCCGCGTCCTTAAAGTCGGCCATGCGTCGGTAGACCTCAGCAGCGGCGTTATGGAAACCGTCGGGCATTCCGGCGCTCTCAAATGTGGCCGCGATTTCGTTCATTTCGCCCGCGAAGCGCCACGCTTTCGCCGTCACCGTGCGCACGCGGTTCGCCGCTTCCTCGGCAAACGCCGAGCCGTTCTGCGACCACTGCTGTTCCAGTTCCGCGCGCACGCCCAGCCCTTCCGCCGCCCCCATCACCGCGCTCAACAATGCTGTGGTGCCTTTGCTGTAAGCCGCGAAGCACATCTTCAGCGCCGACGCCTTGCCTATCTCGTCGCCAATCACCCGCGTTTCCAGTGGGCCTGCCGCGAATAACGCCGCCGCCTCTGCTGCCGCCGCGCCCGACAGGTACAGCCATGTGCTGTTGGGTTTCCACGCTGGCCCGCCGATGATGCCGCCGTCCACCAGCGTCGCGCCTCCTTGCGACAGCGCCTGGCCGATATTCCGCGCACGCTGCGGCGAGATCGCGTTAGCGTCGATGTACAGCCCCGCGAAGCCAAAGCCCACCACGCTTTCGGCGACGGCTTCGGCGGCGTCCGGCGGGCACACGCTGACGATCACGCTGCACGTCGCACAAAGCTGCTTCAGCGTCCGCGCGTCGATCAGCCCATATTTCTCGGCACGGGCGAAGTCGCGCCTGCGTCCCTCCGACACCCAGTACGTTATGGCCGCCGTTCTGCATCGTCGCCGCTACCGAAATGCCCATGTCCCCCGGATGCAGGATGCCAATGTTGAGTTTCTCCATCACACATTTCGCTGCTGTGCCCACAGCGCTTGCAGCCTGAGCCTATCCCATCACGCATCAATCCGCACGCGTGGGGCTGTCATCGCCATCAATTCCCAATACTCTGTTATGCTAATATACAATGGCGCTTGCAGAGACGTTCAACGAAACGTCTGCTGCATCACGCCTAAGCATAGCGAATCTTGCGGAAGGATGAACCGATCATGCCTGAACTGAATGCCCCGATAGTCGCCGTGACCGTCTTCACCAATCTCGCCCGTATCACGCGGCGCGGCAAAATCACGCTCGAACCCGGCGAACACACGCTCATCGTCAGCGAGCTTCCCGCCTTGCAGGACGAGTCGGTGCGGGCCAGCGGGCGCGGCGCAGGGCTGAAGATTCTCGGTGTGGAAGCCCGCACGCAGTTCACGACGGAAACCGCCAACACCGCCGAGTTACAGGCACAGCTTGAAGCGCTGCAAGATGCTGACCGCCAACTGCTGGCGGAAGATGAAGTGCTGAAAGCGCGGCTGGAATTCCTCAAGACGCTGCGCGAACAGGGCGCGGTGAATTTCGCCAAGACGCTGGCCTACAGCGAAGCCAAGCTGATCGACGCCACCGCCTTCCAGTGAATACCTTGTCGAGCAAACCAACACGGTACAAACCAGCGCCGCAACGCATCGAGCAGAAACGCCGCGTGCTGGCTGAAATCGAAGCACAGAAGCTGCGCCTCGCACAGGCTGGCGGCGTCAAAACCAGCCGCGAGATTCATGTCAGCGTGTCGGCGGCGCAGCGGGTCGAAGCCGAATTGGGCAATCGATGCGCGGTATACGGCGTCGTGGCGGCCGCTGTACGATGTGCGCCTGGTCGATAGCAGCGTCACGCTCACCTATATGGCCGAAATCCACCAGCTTACGGGCGAAGACTGGGACGCCGTGCCGCTGTCGCTGTCTACCGCCAAGCCTGCCATCAACGCCACGCTGCCGGAACTCAGCGTGGTACATCGACATGCTGCGTCCGCCTGTGTATCAGCAGACCGCCGCGCGCGCCAAATCCGCTGGCTTCGGCGGCATGATGCGCCAGATGCAGGCTGCCGCACCGCAGAGACTGGCGGGCGGAGTAGAATCCATCGAAGAGGAGGAAGAGCTTGGCGATTTCCTATCCATGCCAGCCGCAGCCCCCGCGCCACTGGCGGAAATCGCGCAAGCCAGCATCTCCTCCAGCGGCGGTGGCACCTCTCCGGTTACCTACCGCGTGGAAAAGCCCATCGCCGTGCCCTCCGATGGCACGCCGCACAAAACCACCGTCACGGTGCTCAACCTCAGCGTCAAGCTGGATTACCTCACCGTGCCCAAGCTGGCGGACAGAGCCTATCTGCGCGCGCCACCATCAGTAACACCTCGGAAGGTTCATTCTGCTGCCCGGTTCGGCGTCGATTTATCACGGCGCGGATTTCGTCGGCAAAACCTATCTGCAAACCATCGCCCCCAACGAGGAATTTGAAGTGCAGTTGGGCGTGGATAACCGCGTGCGCGTCAAGCGTGAACTGCTGAAGCGCGATGTCGGCAAAAACATGCTCGGCAACGTCCGCCGCACGGTGTTCAGCTACAAAATCACGCTGACCAACCTCGTGCCCACGTCGTCAAAAATCACCGTGTTCGACCAGCTTCCCGTCAGCCGCCACGAGAATATCAAGGTCAAGCTGCTGGAAGCCGCGCCCGAAACCAGCGAACAAAGCGAACTCAACATCCTGCAATGGACACGCTGGACATCCCGACCAATCAGAAGCGCGAGATGGTCTTCTCCTTCAGCGTGGAACACCGCGCGCGAGATGCAAATCGTCAGGCTGGGCTAAGCCGACCATATTGATTATGTAACGGGTGTAAGCGAAGCGGTGGGGTTGGGGTTTACAAGGGTAGGTTTTAACGCTCCACCAGACAGCCACCTTAAAAACGTCGCCTTCTTTACGCCTTCTCACGGCAACCACCGACTCCACCCGAACCCGTTTTAAGCCCCTCTCCGTGCCACACATGTCTGCCTTCCCAAACATCCCTGCACGGGGAGAGGGGTTGGGGTTTACAAGGGTAGGTTTTAACGCTTCACCTCAAACTCAGCGCAAAACCGCCGCCTTCTCAACGCCTGCTCACGGCAACCACTCGTCCGCGAACCCGTTTTAAAGCCCCTCTCCCGTGCCACACATGTCTGCCTTCCCAAACATCCCTGCTCGGGGAGAGGGGATCGGTAGTGCCACGAACGTTCGCCCACCTGTCTTTTGCCTTTGTGTGGACTAACAGCTAATGACTAACGACTAACGACTTACTAGGGTGAGGCCCAGACCGCGCCCATTCGCCCATCTGTCTTTTGCCTTTGTCTTGGACTAACAGCTCACACTAAAGACTAACGACTTTCGTGTAAAATAGCAGGAAAACCACAGCAGCAGGAAAGGGTATCGTCATGCAAAAACATCGGATTTACACAATGGCCTTCGCCAGAGTCTATCCTGAGTATGTCGCCAAGGCCGAGCGCAAAGGCCGTACCAAAGCCGAAGTGGATGAAATTATCTGCTGGTTGACAGGCTATAGCCAGCAAGAATTGGACGCGCAGCGCGAAAAACAAACCGACTTTGAGACTTTTCTTGCACAAGCGCCGCAGCTAAATCCTGCGCGGTCTCTCATTAAAGGCGTGGTCTGCGGTGTCCGCGTGGAAGACATCGAAGAACCCACGATGCAGGGCATTCGCTACCTCGATAAATTAATTGATGAGTTGGCAAAAGGCAAAACGATGGAGAAGATTCTGCGCAAGGCATAATCAATTAAGCGATTGAAAGGCCGTACTGATGATTTCTGCCCCTATCACTGAACAAATCCCGATTCGTCTGGACGAAAACGGACGTTGGCGCGTAGGCCAGACGCGTGTCCTGCTTGATCTGGTCATCTATGCCTTCCGGCGCGGCGGCACCCCGGAGTCCATCATCGACCAGTATGATGTGCTGTCACTGGAGGATGTGTATCTGGCGCTCGGCTATTATCTGCGCCACCGCGAAGAACTCGATGCTTATCTGCGCCAGCAAGAGCAGGAAGCAGAAGCCTTACGCCGCGAGATTGAAGCCAACCAACCGCCCGTATTGACGCGCGAAATCCTACTAGCGCGGCTCGAAGCGAAAAAGCGCCAGCAGGGCGGCACATAATGCGTTTTCTCGCGGATGAGAATTTCAACAATGATATATTGCGCGGTCTCGTGCGGCGTGTTTCAAAGGTAGACATTACCCACGTTCAGGATACCGATTTAGCGGGCAAACCCGATACATCGGTTCTCGAATGGGCAGCACGCAAGGGTTACATCATACTCAGCCACGACGTTAACACCATGCGCGGCTATTTTTATGATCGGGTCAACGCCGGCCTACCTGTACCGGGATTATTCCTGGTTCCCGGCAAATATTCCGTAGGGGATGTTATCGACGAACTGGAATTAATTCTGCTGGCGAGTGATGAGAGCGAATGGGTCGGGCAAATTCGTTATATTCCACTCTCCTGATCCCAACATTCCCTCTGACATCTGCGCCTCAATGTGGTAAAGTCTTGCCCATATCTGTTCATTGCTAACGACTAGAAGCTCACTATGCCACTCTTTGTCATCTTTGTCTTCGGTGCCGTCATCCTCGGTTCGGGGGCGCTGCTGTCGCCCGCCTTGCCCACCTCACAGCCGCGCATCGGTCTCGCCGCTGCTTTTTCGCTGGCGCTGATTATCGGCGGCGCGATCTTCTGGGCCATGCTCTTTGGCTGGGATGTGCTGCTCATCGACTATATGGTCTTCTTCCTCATCAGCGTGATTTTCCTCGGTGGCACCCTCTCCTACGGCCAGAAACGTGCCGAAGCGCGCGGCACAACACTCGACGACGCCGATCAGGGCTGGCCCGGCCCCACCGATCTGGCGCTGCTGGCCGTAGTTGCGCTGCTGCTCATCGGCATGGTCATGTTCCTGCCCATTCCGCCCACCGTTTCCGCAGAGCCGCCCACCCGCGCCACCCTCTCCAATGAACCGCCCGCTTTCCGCGCGCTGGTCGCCTATCTGGGGCAGCAGCTAACGCAGCCGATGGACATCACGCAGTACGCGACGGGCGCGGTACTGGTCATGCTGTGCGTCTGGCTGAGTATCGACCTCGGCGTGGAACTGCGCGACAAGCCATTCGGGCGCGTCCTGATGGCCGTCACGCTGGTCATCGGCGCGGCGCTGCTGCGCATGGGCAGCTATCAACTGCTGATGGGCGCGGTGTTTGCGCTGGCCTTCAGCATCTTCGCGCTGCACTACACGCGTCACCAGTATCCGATAGATGGCTTCATGGCCGGGCTGATGCTGGGGGCAACACTCTTGTCCCATGTGCCGCTGTGTGCGGTCATGCTCTTGGGCTATGGGCTGGCGCTGCTGCTGCTGGCGCTGCGCCGCAGTGCGCTCGGCAGGCGTGCCTGGGCCATGCTGGTCTTAGGCGTGCCGCTGGTCGCCGTCGCCGCGACATCACCCTGGCTGGTGTGGCGTTAAATCGCCCGTTTCCCGGCGACATACGTCAGCGCCGCCGCCAGCCCAAAAGCCGCGCCGACGAACCAGGCCCACGTCGCAGCGGGCAGCGTAATCGCGGTGACGAAGTGGAACAGCGCATACAACACCAGCGAGCCGGACGCCCAGCGGTACGCGTGTTTCAGCACCAGATTGCGGTAGAAACCGAAAGCCGTCGCCAGACACAACACCGCAATGATCATCGTCAGAATCACCAGAAACAGCGCCCGTGGGAATTCCTGTTCCAGCGTGATCCCGCCCAGCATACTGGCCGCCTCCACTGAACGGCTTTCGCTCGTCCAGATGGTCAGGTTAGCCACAAAGTCTCCAAGTTCCAGCACGCCAACCAGAGCAAATAGGATGGCCGCAATTTGACGTTTATGCATGAAGGTTTCTCAGCCACTGTTTGTAGGCTATACTAGGTACAGTCAACTACAAGTATAAGTTAGTCGCTTGCATCATGCCAGATAACCCCAAACAGCGGGGCGACGAACACGACCCGCAAGAATCTAATGACAGCCTGCCAGCCTCGGTCATCTTCATGGAGATGATGCGGCAGGCCGCCGCGCGCCAGAAACCGCCGGAGCCGCGTCCGCGCGCGGCAGATCGCCCCCCGCTTGTACCCGAAGACATCATCGAGGCCGAAGTCACTCCCGCCAAACCGCGCAGCACGGGCGAGTCGCCCCGCGTGCGCCAGCCCGCGCCCGCCGCGGAACCGATGGTGCCGCCCAGGCCGCTGACGCCCGAAGAACGCGCCCATGAAGCCGCCTTGGAAGCCCAGCGCGTGCGTCGTGTGCAGCGCCGCAAGGAACGCAAACGCCGCCAGACCGTAGGCGTCCTTGGGGGCTTTCTGCGCACGGCCCTCGTCGTCGTGTTTGCCGCCGGGCTGCTGGCCACCATCTTCACCTGGTTTACCTCCGCCGATTACCTCCGGCGCGAAGTGCGCAGCGGCCTACAGGTCGCGATGGCCACCAACGCCTCGACCCAGGTAGCCACCGCCCTACCCACGCCCAACTGGATGCGGCGCATCGGCATCGTGTCGGGACATCGCGGCCCGGAAAACGACCCCGGCGCGGTCTGCATCGGTGCCGACGGTTCAGCCGTCCATCCTACCGAAAACGAAATCAACTTCAGCGTCGCCCAGATTGTCGTCCGTGACCTGCGCGGCCTGGGTTACACCGTTGATCTGCTCGACGAATTTGATCCACGCCTCGAAAACTATCAGGCTGCCGCGCTCGTCTCCATCCACTCTAACACCTGTCAGGACTGGGGCGGCGAAATCGTCTCCGGCTTCCTTATCGCCAGTGCCTCGTCCCGCGCGGGCATGGGCGGCGAGGATGACATTCTCGTAGACTGTATCGCCCAGAACTACGGCACAATCACCGGCCTTGAACGCCGCTTAGGCGTAACCGTAGACATGACCGACTATCACAGCTTCCGCGAGATTCACCCGCTGACTCCGGCAGCCATTATCGAACTGGGCTTTATGCGTGCGGATTGGGACATTCTCTCAACGCGCTCGGAAGACATGGCGCGCGCCATCACTGACGGCGTGCTCTGCTTCCTCAATCCCAACGGCTTAACCCCCACGCCGCCGCTGGAAAGCCCTACCGCGACACCCTGAACCATGGCCATTGGACCGATTGAACGCGCACAAAAACTGTTAGCCAAAGGCGACAAGGATTCCGCCGTCAAAATCCTGACGCCGATTGTCAAAGGCAACCGCGACGACCTTGAGGCATGGTGGCTGCTGGCCAACGCCTACACCCGGCCAGAGCACGCGCGCTTTGCGCTGGAACAGGTGCTGCGCTTGCAGCCCGACCATCGCGAAGCCCGTAAGCTGCAAATCCGCCTGGAGCCGTCGCCCATTGACGAATACCCCTTTCCCAACATGCTCCCGCCCAGCCTGACTAAACCCAAAGCGGCGGCATCCCAGCCGCGCAGCAGCACCTTGCCTATGCTGCCCTTAGGGCTGCGCGTAGTGCTGATCACCATCGCGCTGTTCGCGGTGCTGGTGCTCGCTGGCTTCGCGATTAACTCGTTCTACCAGCAGCAGCAGATGGCCGCCGCCGCTGACCTGGTTGATCTCGCCATACAGGCAGCGGGCGAACAACAGTACCAGGTCACATTTGCGACAATGACCCCTAGTAGGAATAACCACCCTCCCCTCTACTGCATAGCGACTACTCCGGTTACAGCAGTGGCCAGCAGTCGACGCTATGAAAACGTTACGCGCTTCATGGTGGGATACAACGAACGCTCTGATAGCTGGTATGTCATACCAGGGAGTTGGGCTATCGACTGCCCATCGCCGGGGAGTTTCTTTGGCCGATAAAACACAGCTTCAAGCCCTTTACGAGCAGATTAAAGCAGGCAGCAGGCAGGCCGCCGCCAAGCAGCTTGTGCCCCTGCTGCGCGCCGAACCCGACAACGCCGCCGCGTGGTGGCTCTTAGCCAACGCCTCGGACAACCGCGAATATCAACTGCGCGCGCTGCGCCAGCTTGCCAAACTGCGCCCCGATGACCTCAAGGTGCGCGCGGTGCTGGCTCATGTCGAGGACGATCCCTTTTTCGACATCGAGCAGGAGGTTTCGGCAGCAGCTTCGGCAAAGGCAGGAGGCAAGCCGCCCACGCTCCAGCAAGCCGTCCAGCTTACCTGGCAGCAGACAACCCCCCAGCGCAAGCGGCGCATCTACGCGGGTCTCGCAGCGCTGGTGCTGCTGGCTGTTGCTCTCTATCTCTTTCTTCCCTTCCTGCGCAGAGGTGCGGTAAACGTCACCGCGCCCACCCCTGATCGTAATTATATGGCCTTGAACCATCTGGACACCTACATCAATTACTACGGTATCAGCGACAGCCGTGCAGCCTATCAGGTCTTATGGCAGGAAACCGGACACGACGGCTTTGGTAATGAATACTGGTGTTTCATCACCACCGCCGTCGAGCTTGACCTCTACGGTGCTGGAGCCATCTCCTACGATCACTTCATTATCCGCCTGGAAGACGAAGACCACTTCGCGCCCCAAATCGCCGACTCCAGCGCCGCCGCCTGGGACGAACGCGGCTGTCATTATTAGCAGTCCACGTAAGATTTTTCCTTATCGCATTCTCCAAACAGGTAGTGGTATTGTATAAGAAACAACGTTGTCTTTAGGACTTCACCGTGAACAAAGAACTCATCATGTATCATCGCACCTACGGCTGCCCTTTCGTCACATTGGCAAAACAAGTCCTGCGTGATTACAATGTAGCCTACCGTGAAATCTTCATCGATCAGGATGCCTCAGCCCGTGAACGCGTGGTAAACTGGACAGGTTTCCAGTCAGTGCCGACGCTGGTGGTCGTCAACCCCGGCGAAATTCTGCCTTACGAGGAACCAGCCTTCCTGGAACGCGGACTCAGCCCGCGCGGCATCAATCGCGGCTCGATGATTACCGAACCCAACATTGAGCAGTTCACCGCCTGGTTGAAACAGCACGGCTTCATCAGCGAAGTCGTCACCAACTAGGGCCAGCCGTTACACCAGGTTGCTTGAGGGCTGTCGGCATCTTACACGGCGCGGTTTACTTCATCTACCATCAGGATCATGACCATGCCTCTCAGCGACAAGACTCAAACCATCAACGGCCTCGCAGTGCATTACTGGGAGGACGGGGACAAAAACGGCTATCCCATCCTGCTCCTGCATGGCGGCATCGGTGACGCGCGCCTGCATTGGGCCGGCATCATGCCCGCGCTCTCCGACGAGTATCATGTCATCGCGCCTGATTTGCCCGGCTTTGGCAGCGCTCCCATCAACGGCGGTCTGGACGCCCACGTCGAATGGATTCACGCCCTGCTGGCCGCCCTGAACATCGAAGCCGCCGTGCTGCTGGGCAATTCTTTCGGCGGGCTGCTGGTGCGCGCCTTCGCCACCCGGTACCCGTCGCATGTTCCCGCCGCCATCATCGTCAACGGCGGCATTCTGCCCAACATCCCGCCCTTTTTCGCCCTGCTGGCGCGCCTGCCGCTGGTTGGCACGCTGTTGTTTAACGCCATCGGCAGTTCCGCCTGTTCCCGCGACAGCCTCGACAAAATGCTGCACGTCAAAAGCGTCATGACCGACGAGTTTGTGCAGCGCGCGGCCACCTTCTCCCAGAGCTTTGGCCGGATGCTGCGCCTGATCGCCGCTAACCCTCTTCCCACAGAACTTTCCCCCAGCGTCCCCACGCTGGTCATGTGGGGGCTGGAAGACAAAGTCGCCACGCCCGACGAAGGCCGCCACCTGCAAAAGTCCATCCCCGGCGCGAAGCTGGCCGAAATCGAGGCCTGCGGGCACATGCCCCAGCTTGAAGAACCGGACGTATTCACCGTGCAGGTAAAAAACTACCTCTACCAGATTCGCAACCCGCGCGCCACCAAACTGCCGGGCGTCGGGCGCCTGGGCTGAGTTGGTAGGTTTTTAACGCTTCACCGCAAACCCGCCGCGCTCTTTACGTTTTCTCAACGTAATCACCTTACACGGCGAACCTGCTTTAAACCCCTCTCCATGTGGCGAACCTCCCCTTACGCTCAATCCCCAAAAATGGATAAGCGAAGCGACGGGGTTGGGGTTTACAAGGGTAGGTTTTTAATGGTGTCGGCTGGATTTGCCGCAGCGCCACGTCTTTCTCAACATATTCTCACGGCAAACATCTGCCCACCCGAACCTGTTTTAAGCCCTCTCCATGTGGCGAACCTCCCCTCACGCTCAAATCCCCAAAAATGGATAAGCGAAGCGGCGGGGTTTGGGGTGGGGCTAAACGCGAACGTTCGCCCACCTGCCTTTCCGTTCCATAAAATACCTACCCTTGTAAACCGCCTCCCCGCCGCCCCGCCGGTGAGGCCAAACGTCCGTTCGTCCACCTGTCTTCTGTCTTTGCTCCAGAGACTATCGACTAAAGACTATAGACTGTCCTGCGGTGAGGTCAACGCGCCCGTTCGCCCACTAGTCTTTTTCGTTCCCTTAAATACCTTTCTTCATCGTCCTCAACGTCGAGGTCGCCAAACTAACGAGCAGCTAAATTCACCACTCCGGCACGAAACCGGCTTGGCCTTCGTACAGGTTGGGCAGTGCCGCGCGCAGAATGCTCTTGACGCGCTGGTACTGTCCATCGTTCCAGCCCATCTGCTGCGCCAGCTTCAGCGCTGGCCCGCCCGTCCCCGCCACAAAACGCGTCTTCGTCACATGGAAATCCTGCACCACGAACTTCTGCGCGCCTGTCGCCAGCAGCGCGCGCGCAAACGCTTCGGGGTTGCCCACAGGCAGCAGCGGCGTCATGGTGATCGCCGTGGGAATGCCTGCCGCGCTCACTGCCGCAATCGCCTCCAGCCGTCGCGCGTTGGGCGGACACGTCGGCTCGAAGGCTTTGCGCACATCTTCGTCGTCCGTCGTCACCGTCATGTTCACGCGCACGAACGCAAACTGCTTCAACAGGTCAATGTCCCGCATCACCAGCGGGCTGCGCGTCTGCACCACCAGCCGCACGCGGTGATACTCCAGCAGTTCTTGCAGCAGCGCCCGCGTCAGTTCCAGCTTGCGTTCAATCGGCTGGTACGGGTCGGTGACGCTGCTCATGTACAGCGTTTGCTCCAGCAGCGGGCGCTTGCGTTTCTTGCGCAGCAGTTCCAGCGCGTTATCCTTCACCAGCACCCACTGTCCCCACGTCTCCTGTTCCGCCGTCGTCCGCGCGAAAAACGCCGCGTAGCAGTAGGCACAGCCAAAGGCACAGCCGCTGTAAGGGTTGAGCGTATAGTCGTAGCTGCCGATAAATCCTGTGGCCTTGCTGAGGATGCTGCTGGCCTGTCGGTGCTGAATGTCCACCCTGATGCCCTCTCGCTAGAACATGCGTTCATTCTATCGTAGAGTCGCGCGCGCTGGCAAGCACAGCTTTATTGCACGAAGACTCGGTAACTCCACGGCGCTAAGGTGAAGCGTGCCTCTCCGTCCAGCACGACGGTCTTGTCGTTGAAATAATCCGTGTACGTGCCGTGATATAACGCCTCCGCGCACGTCACCGTCTGCGTCTGCGCCGAAAAATTGATCACCACGAACACCTTGTCCCGTTCGTTGCGCCGCACAAACGTCAACACCTGCCGCGCCGCATCGTTGGGCACATGGATCATCCGCGCGCCCCACTTGCCATTCCACAGCGTGCTGTTGGCTTTCTTCAGCGCGTACAATTTCTGATACAGGCCCCCCAGAGAGTGTTCCTGCCATGTAATTGGATCTTTTTCAAAGAACGCCAGCCGTCGGGGATTGCCCGCTTCCTGCCCGTTGTACATCAGCGGCAGACCTTCGCCCACCACCGACAGCACAATCGCCGCTTCCAGTCCCTCGCCAAAGTTTTCAAACTCGGTGCCTTCCCACGCGTTTTTGTCGTGGTTGCTCACGAACGTCATGCGCAGGCAGTCGATGTCATAGGCTTTTTCGTTCCACGAGTAGTACACAAACAGCGCGTTCAAATCCGCCTTGCCCATCGTGATATTGTGAACCGTATCGTGCCAGCTCCACGCGTAGGTCATGTCGAAGGCTTCCGCGTGCAGATCGCGCGACTCCCATTCCGCCAGCATGAACACAGGTTTGAGGGCGTCCAGTTCCTTGCGCACCTGATTCCAGAAATCCGTCGGCACAAAGCCCGCCACGTCGCAGCGGTAGCCATCAATGTCCACCTCGCGCACCCAGTACTTCAACGCCTCCGTCATGTACTGGCGCAGCGCTGGCTGCTCATAATCCAGGTCAATGATGTCCGGCCAATCCCACCACGGCGTCGGGCGGAAGTCGCCTTTCCAGTCGCGCACATACCACTCGGGATGCGCACTGACCAGCACATTGTCCCATGCCGTGTGATTCGCCACCCAATCGAGGATGACATACAGCCCCAGATCATGCGCCGCCCGCACGAATTGTTTCAGGTCATCCAGCGTGCCAAACTCCGGGTTCACGCCGTAATAGTCTTGCACCGAATACGGGCTGCCCAGCGTCCCCTTGCGATTCTTCTCCCCGATGGGATGGATCGGCATCAGCCAGATAATATCCGCCCCCAGCGCCTTCAGACGCGGCAGTTGTTGCGCGGCGGCGCGGAACGTGCCTTCCGTCGTGAACTGGCGCGTATTGATCTGATAAATCGTCGCCTTTTTACACCATTCCGGGTGCTGAAGTTTGACATATGGCTGCGGTTGATACGGGTTTGTGCTGCTGTTCACAACGCCTCCTGCGTGCGAGTCTCTATCTTCATCTCAGGCACAGATGATACCGCAGCCCGCGCCTTTGGACACCCGCATCATCCCCCGCCCGAAATCCGTAGGGGCGCAGCGCGCTGCGCCCTCCTTGCCCTTTACTGCTTGCCTTCCCTCATGCCGCCTGCCATCAACCACGCCCTTAGTGCCGTGCGAGTGGGGAGTTTCGCGGATATTTCTCGTGTAGGGACGTTCAATTGAACGTCCACGTAACCTTCTATCTCACCACGCCCTTGTGCCGTTTGCATCTGCCTTCATTTCCCACTAACATATCCTGAGTATCTATCCATGAACTCCCTTGAGCGTCAGGTAGGGGCTGAACACACGGTCTTGCTCGGCGGGTTCGAGTCGGTTTCAACCGACTTCCCGCCGCAACACGGCAGCCGGATGGCTTTAGCCTCTGGCGACATGACCGCACACATTCCAGTTTATGGATAGGTTCTCAGCACAAAGGATTTCCCCATGACCAGAGTCTTCATTAGCGCCACCAGCCACACCGCTGCGAGAGGATGCCATTCCCGCCGAGGACGTAGCTGGCAAGAACGTTACTTGCTGTTGGTTTCGAGGCTGTCAGATTGCCATAAGCGGAGCGCGCATCATACAGTCTGCTAGAAACTACCGAGGAACAAAGTTCCTACTGGTTCTGCAACGATAACACCTCGTCATGCGGTCAGGCATCCCAGTGTAGCTGCCATCTGGTTGAAAAAACAACGTATCTGTATTGCCCTTCCAAAGATTTTCGTCCAGATGGAGAATTTTAATACATAAGTGTTTTTCTCTTCTGTCTCAAGAATAGGGGAAGTTATATGGTTTGCAGCATCAGATAGCTGTTGATTCACCTCTGAAAGTTCTTGCTCTGGGATACTATCATCGTCTAAGAGCCTCTTTCAATTGGGATCAGGGAATATCCAGTGTCACAACATTATCAACTGAGGCAAACTCGTAGGTTGCAGCGGAAAAATTAGGCGGAATCAAACCGAGTTTAAGAGAGTATAGCATGTTGCCCGTGCCCCAGACTTAAACTCGGACGTTGTAACTTATAATCCAACGCCTCGTGAATACGTTTCGGCCCCTCTCCCGCCGCCAATACATCCGCTTCGCTCAACTTCATGCACGCGAGAGGGGTTTAGCAACGATGCAGGTGTTTGAACACTTCGCCTCAAACCCGCCTTCAAATCGCCGCCTTCTTTACGAAACCTTATCACTTGGCAAACAAGTGCCCACCCGAACCTGTATTTTGCCCCTCTCCATGTAGGTCGGGCGGTCTCCCCATACGCTCAAATTCCAAAAATGGGGAGGGGTTCAGGTGGAGGGCTGTACGCTTCGATTATGTCTATACTTTGAACGTCATTCCAGCTAAAATCCCCTAACCCTTGTAAAGCATAAAGGGGTGAGACCAACCCGCCCGCCCAAATACGGGCAACTTCAGATCGTCTTACCTCAAAATGGAAGGTAGGGGGACGTTCTTTGCGCACACTCATGGCGGTTCAATCCGCCTTTCGCATTCTGTATTTCGCTAACAGCTAACGACTACCGCTTTTATTGATCGTCGCGATCATCTCCGATCAATTCGCGCAATCACCGCGTCAAATGTCTGCCCGCACGCCGATCATCTCGATCAACACAAATCACGCTCAAAATCGCCTTTTTCTGCCTTTTTTAATCGACTTCGATCATTTTTCCCTGTTATCGACTAAAAACTATCGACTATCGACTATCGACTAAGCCGCTTCCGCACCATCCCCAGCAGCCAGCGCAGCTCATCCACATGCAGCAGGTACGCCAACCCCAGGTACACCAGCCCGCCCAGTCCCCCGCTTAACAGTACCAGCGCCGCCTCAAACCACCACTGCGGGCGGTACAGCGTCGGCACCAGCACCACCAGCGCCCCGCGTGCCACCACCGCCAGCCCCACGCACGCCAGCCCCGTCTTCACGAACGTCCGCAGCAGTCCCTGCCCGCCCAGCCCCTTCAGCCGCCGCCACAGCAGGTACGCCGACACCGAAGCATGAACCATATGCTTGATGCTGTCGGCAATCATCAGGCTGTACAGGCTGTAGCCCGGCAGCAGCACCACCGCCACCACCATGTACACCCCTAAGCTCAACAGGCCTACCAGCGCCGGAGTCAGCGTGTCCTGCCGCGCATAAAAGGCATACACCAGCAGCAAATCCAGCGCCGCGAACGGCAGGCCCACCAGGTACAGCCGCAGCGCCAGCGCCGTGATCGCCGTGTCGTGTGCCGTAAACGCCCCGTGTTCAAACAGCAGCTTCACAATCGGTATCGCCAGCACGAACAGGCCCACCATCGCCGGTAAAATCAACGTCGTGGCCAGCCGCAGCCCCAGCGCCAGCGTATCCTTGAACGCCTGCGTCCCCTCGCGTGAACCCAGCGCCGCCTGTCGTGCCAGTGTCGGCAGAATGGCGATACTGATAGCCGTCGCCACCAGCCCCTGCGGAAACTGAATCAGCGTCGTCGCCCAGCCCATGTAGCCGAGGCTGCCCGAACCGGTCTGGCTGGCGAGGTTGTAGCTGAACTGGCGAATCACCAGCGTATCCAGCACCAGCGAGAAAATCACGGGCGCATACAGCCGCCCGATCTGGCCTATCGCCGGGTGCCGCCAGTTGAACGTAAAACGTAACCGTGCGCCGCGCAGCCCCGGTACTTGCAGCAGCAGTTGTACCAGCGCCCCGATCAGCCAGCCTGCCGCCGTGACCGTGATCGACTCCGGCGCGCGTGCGTAGCGCAGATGCACGACAATCTGCGTCCAGTCGGTTTGCAGGTGAATCGGCGCGACCAGCAGCAGCGTCACCAGCACAACCATGCCGTTAAACACCACGCCCGCGAACGCCGGAAAGCTGAACGAACGCAGCGCGTAGAGCGTGCCGCTGAGCACAGCGAATAAGCTCAAAAATAACAGCGCAGGCGCGGTCAGGCGCAGCAGATGAATCGCCAGCGCCGTCGTCTCAGCGTTGAAGCCGCTGCCGTTGATCGCCACAATCTGCGGCGCGAAGATTTCCACGCCCAGCACCAGCACCGCCAGCACGACAGTCACCAGGCTGCACAGCACCGACACCAGCCGCCACAGTTCGTCGCGTCCCCTCACCGTCAGCACTTCGCTGAGCACCGGAATCAGCGCGCCGTTGACATGGCCGCCGATCAGCAGGTCATAAAACGCCGTGAGGATGTTAACGGCCACGCGATAAGCGTCCACTGCCACGCCCGCGCCGAACAGGTTGCTCAGCATGACCTCGCGCGCCAGCCCCAGCACGCGGCTGCTGATATTGCCCAGCGCCAGAATGCCCGTCGCCCGCGCCACGCGGTCATTGGTCGCCTGCTGCGTTTCGATGGCTTCTGCGACAGGCGCGTTATTCGGGCTATCGGGAATCGGGACTGTTGTCTCGGCAGAGGATTTTAGGGTCATGGCAGCGCCTTTACGCGCATAATCAGGTTCGTAGTGCTGTGCTGGGGTAGATAATCAATAAACACGATTTGCCCGCCGTACTGCTGCACAGTCGGCGCTTCAGGCAGCGGCTTGCGCGCGGCGGACACGTCGTCGGCCAGCGCGTAATCGCCGCCTTTGACATAAATCTCTGGCTGGAGCGCAGCAATCGGCGCGTCGGCAGTATCGCCCTCAAAAATCAGCACCGCCGTCACCGGAGCCAGCGCCGCCAGCAGCCGTGCGCGTTCCTCTGCCGGAACCAGCGGACGCCCAGCGCCTTTCAGCCGCCGTGTGCTGTCGTCGTTGTTGAGGCCAACAAACAGCGCATCACCCAGCGCGCGTGCCTTTTCCAGATAATCCAGATGCCCTACGTGGAGCAGGTCGAAGTGACCGTTCGTGAAGACCAGCGTTTTGCCCGCCGTGCGCAGCGCCTGCCGCTGCGTGCGTGCTTCTGCCAGTGTGAGTTGTTCGCCCAAAAAAGTGTCCCACAGCCTTAAGCAATTTCATTACAATACGAGTAATCAGGGCGAAATGCAAGGCAGAGGTTTATCGACGCAGCACTGCTGAAAGGCGTCTCCAAACCCTCAAACTGGGGTAAGCGCTGCAATTGAGCTAATGCAAACTAGCCGATGTCGGGGCGCTGTTTCTTGATGTAGCCCACCTCAACCACTTCGCCATCCTTGCCGATAATCTGCGTCCATTCGACAGCCGGATTATTGGCCAGCAGCGGCAGTTCGGCGGGAGCTTCCTGCGAGCATTTGGGCGTAGTGATGAACAGGCGCACCGCCAGCGCCGGCAGCGCGAACATCAGCGCGAGGAACAAAAACGGCAGCGCCAGCGAGACATGCCGCGACAGCAGCAGCCCGCCGCCAAGGAACATCAGCGTAAACAGCAGTACCATCGCCGTTTCGCCGTATTTAGTCAGTAAGGAAGGGGGTTTTTGTGAGAACATAACTTTATGTCCCGTCTATCAACGCCTTAATAATACACCGAAAATCGGCGTTCAGGATGTTGCAATTACGTTACTCATCAAAATCATAGGAAACGCGGAGCGTACGGGCTTATGTGCGTGGATGAAAATCTACAGGGCGGAGTGGTGGCATTCTCCGCCCATGCGATCTCTTTTACTGCACGCCGACAGGGAAGGCCCACGCCAGCGCTTCCGGCAGGATGCTCTTGAAGCCCGCCAGCCCATGTCCGCTGCCAATCTGCACGAATTGATACTCCACATCGGGCCGCGCCTTCAGAATCTCGTCGAGGGTTTCCGCCGGACGGATGAAACGCCCGCGTGCTTCGTAGCGCCCTACCGACTGGAAGATGCGCTTGGGCAGCACCTTCGCCTCCTGGAAACGCTTGATAATCTGCTCCAGCTTATCCTGATCGGGGCCTTTGCCCAGCGGCGCGGAAATCATAATCAGCCGCTCAAACACCGCCGGATTCTTCAGCGCGGCGTGCGCGGCAGCAATCGCGCCTACCGCTACACCGCCGATGCCTAAATTGGTGGCGTCAATGCGGTACTGCGCCTGTACAAACGGCAGCAGTTCCAGCAGCGTGAAGGCGTAATAGCGGTCACTGATGATGTATTCATGCAGGCGTTCCTGCTGGTTGCCACTCTGAATCATAGCGATAACCGAGGGTTCCATGCGTCCATGTTTGATCAGCGCGTCGGCAATCTGCGGCAGTTGCAGCGGCCCCGCCGCCCACTGACCGTCCTGCATAATCAGCATCGGATATTCCACGCCGGAGGTTTCATAGCCCGGCGGCGTATATACCCACAGCTTGCGCCCCCCGAAACCCAACTGCGCGCTGTTGATGGTGTGCTCGAAAATGCGTCCGCGCGGCACGTTGGGCATTCGCGACCAATCGGGGAAGGGGCGCGCCTCGCTCATGCGCAGCACCGAGACATTGAGTTGTGCGGTGTTCATGCGCAGCGGATTGCGCGGGTCTACACGCCAGTGGTTCGCCATGCGCGCCACAACATCCGGTTCTTTTGCCAGCGGCGTCATCGGGTCGTTGATCGCCAGCAGGTAATCCAGCAGGTCATCGCGCTCAAACTGCTGGGTCACATACCACAGGGTTGTATCTGCCAGGTTGCGCATGGCAGCAAACGGCGGATCCTGCTTAATCGTATCCATATTGAGGGCAGCGCTCTGGGTGCCAACACTGGAGTAGATAAACGTCGCGCGGTTGCCCTGAATCCAGGGCCATTCGCCACGCTCACTCAGTAGTTGGTCAACCAGCGCCTGCCGTTCACCGCCGGAAACCTGCATCGCATCGGCAAGAAATGAGTCGAAAGAATTCCAGTGGGGCATTGACGGCTGCTCCTTAGTTCTACACTGGGCAATATGTTCCTATTTTAACACCCGAAACGGAATTCGTCAGAATTTTATCTTTTTTGGCTGAATTCCCCTTTATACTCAGGAAAGACAGATGCACATGGAAGGGGAATTCATGGCCAAACGTTCCACCAAGAATTTGGAATCTCTTGACCAGTATATTCTGGACGACAACCTTAAGCGCAGTCCGGCAGAAGTCGCCAGGAAGCGTCAGCTTGTCTTTTCGAGTCTGGGCTTACTCCTGCTGGTCGTCAGCATGGGCCTGATTATTTTCGGCGTGGTAGAAATCCGCAAGTTCAGTAACAACGGTCAGTGGCCAACCACACCCGGCGAAATCACCCGCGTCAGCATTCAGACCATCACGCGCCGCCGTTCGCCAACGCAGTACTGCGTCTTCGCCACCTACAGCTACAATGTCGGCGGCAGTAGCTATGAACACGGTTGGTCAACGGGGGATTGCAGCACGCAGCGTTCTCTCACCGAATCGCGCGCGCCCTCGTACATCGGCGGAACGGGCACCATCTGGTACGACCCCACCAACCCTGGCCGTTCGCTGAATGAGCGTGTCGGCATGGAGTGGATGTTGATCATCTGGGGCGTAGCAGGTATCAGCCTGCTCGCATCTGTTGTGTTCCTGTGGCTGGCGATGCAGAAACCCGCTGTCCAGCGCACCCTGAGACAGCCTGCAAGAACCCTCTGATCTTCGTTACAATAATGTCTGACTTCCGAAGGGGCAGCATGTGACGCTGCCTCTTATTCCGTTGGTACTGCTTTGACAATACAACCCAACACGCGCAGCGCGCTTGCGCCCAATCGCAACGTCGCGCTCTATCATGTCCTGTCGCTGGTGCTCTACTGCTCATTCGTCAACGGCAACTGGATTTTCTTCTGGACACGCCTCATGAGCTACGGGCAGTTGGGTGTGGTCGATGCCTCGGCCTTTGGCTTTGGCCTGTTCATGGAAGTGCCCACCGGCGCGCTGGCCGACATGTTGGGCAAGAAGCGCACGATGCAAGTGGCGATGCTGCTGGGCGCGCTGGGCATTCTGGCGATGGCCTCCGGCGATACCCTGCTTCAGTTGTGGCTTGGCTTTCTTGTGTTGCAAGCGGGCTGGGCCTTTTTCTCTGGTTCTGCCGAAGCGCTGGCTTTCGACTCGCTGAAGGAGCAGGGACAGGAGTTGTTGTTCGAGCGTGTGCTGGCACTCAATCACCGCATGGGCATTCTGATGGTGGTCATCAGTACGCTGATCGGCGGCGTGCTGTACAATCTCGACTTTCGCCTGCCGCATTATGCCTGGGGCTTCGCCTATGTGCTGGGCTTTGTCGTTGCGTTCTTTGTGGTCGAGCCGAAAGTCGTCGCCGAGGCACGCTTTTCGCTGCGGGGCTACTTCCGCCAGTTGGGCGAAGGCTTCCGCCAGTTAGCGCAGCCTGCCCTGCGCCGCTACATGCCGCTGATCTTCGCCCTGTTGGGTGCTTACGTACTTTACAGCTTTGGCTTCGTCCAGCCTGCAATGGCGGTACACTTCGGCTTCATGGCGGACGCGCAGGCAGTGGTGGTTGCCCTGCTGGGGATTTGCGCGGCGCTAGCGGTGGGTTACGTGCCTGCGCTGCGACAGCGCTTCGGCGATATGACCGGGTTGGCGCTGCTGGCGTTGATGCTGGCGCTCGGTCTGCTGGGCGGGATGCTGCCGCTGGGCGTGTGGGGTTTCGCCACGATGCTGCTGATTCGTCTGGCGGGCGCGTTGTCCAGCCCTTGGGTGTCGGTCATTGTCAACCGCGAAATCAGCTCAGAGGCGCGGGCGACGACGCTGTCTACCGTGTCGCTGCTGGCGAAAATCCCCTACGTGGTGACGGCGGTCATCGGCGGCGAGATGGTTGAGGCGGGGCAGTTTGGACTGTTTACCAGCGCCGTCGCCCTGTTCGTGCTGGTCATGCTGGGCATCAGTCTAGGGTTCAGAAAAGCATCATAGGCCGCAAACAGCGCCAACAGCATCCCAGACAGTAGATATCGAAACAACTGCATACACTGAGGAGCGAAATATCCAATGGCTGACGAAATTTTTCTGTATATGACGACGATTGGCAACAAAACCGGACAACCGCGCCCTATCGAAATCTGGTTTGTGGAACACGCAGGCTGCCATTACATGGTGGCAGAGCATCTCGAAGCAACCTCATGGGTCAAAAACATTCAGGCGAATCCGGCGGTCACTTACAGCGTCGGCAATCGCGACGATCACGAAGCGCTGCTGCCCGTGCGCAGTGCCGTTGGCCGCGTGCTGTCGCGGGACGCTGAGCCGGAACTGGCCGCAGCGGTGAGCAAGCTGATGGACGACAAGTACGAGTGGAGCGACGGCCTGATTGTGGAACTAAAGCCCATATAATCCAGGTGTTGATTTGACGATTGGTTTAGGAGTATGTTGTGCGTGTAGTTAGTTTCACAAGACCCATTGGTCATATGCTGGCGCTGGAGTAAAACGTAAATCGCCGCTGGTTGACTTTAGCGGATATTCCATACCTGATGGTTCAAGGAGTAATTCCTCCGCTTCAGATACTTAACCAAGTTTTTGGGAAAGGTGGTGATAGTGGTGGAATGGGTCCCGTAACTTCTTGGCGACCATTCAAAATTGATGAGGCTGAATACAAAGAACTGGTAGAAGCACTGTTGAATTTAGACATTATAGAAGCTCGGAAAACTCACCCTTATGCAACATTCCAGCGAATAACCGTTGATGAATCGCTGCATCAAATCAAAAACTATCATGAGTGGTTAGGGGTGGTTTCTACAAAGTATCCACGAATATAAACCCAAGCTATCAATTAAGAAGTCAAACGTTTGTAGATATGCTCTACACCTTCCCATTGCTCGTCGTGATTCTGTCGTCATGGGTGTATTTGATGGCACTCAACAGAATAAACAACATTGGCGGCAGCGGTGAGCAAGCTGGAAGCCGATTTAGCCGTCAGAAACGCAGCCCTCAGGCATGGACAGCCGCGCCGTGCTGATAGCAGTAGATCGAGTTCCGATGCGCGAAGCCGACAGCCTGATAAAAGGCAATCGCGTCGGTCATGCTGGCCTGCGTGCGCACGGTAGCGATGTCTATGCCGCGTGCCTGCATCCGGCGCATGGCTTCTTCGATAGCCGCCTTGCCCAAACCCATCCGCTGATAACGGGGCCGGGTGCCCACTGGCTCAAAGACGCCCACCTTACTGTTCGTATCCGCCCACGCCAGCGCAAACGCCGCCCACTGTCCATCCGGCGCCACAACCACCACATCCAGCGTGGGGTCATAATTGGGAGCCTGAACGAGCGCCTTGTAACGCTGGTAGGTGACGGGCGGCGAGTCGAACGCGGCAGCATGAACCTCCGCGCGTTTTTCAGCGTAATCAGCGGCCTGATGCTCTAAGAAGCTGAAGCCAGCGGGCAGACGCGGCGTCAGCAGTTTGTCGGTAATCGTCTGCGCCAGATGCACGCGGCATTCAAACCCGGTGCTGCCGCGGCTCTCAAATAAGCGGCGGCGCTGGATATCATCCCCGAAAACGAACCACTGGAACCACTGGGCATATTTATCGGCAAGGGCCACGAGATGCGGCTCGGCTTCGTGGATCATCTGCGCTTCGATAGGACTGCCCCTGAGCGAAGGCTGTACCAGCAAATCCGCCGCGCCGACACTGGGATACGCGAAGAGAAACCCTAGCAGCGTGCCTTCTGCGTCATGCCACAGGCGCAGCAGTTCCTCACGCGGCTGACCGATAGTGGTAGCAAAGAAGCGCCAATCCAGGTCGCCCGGATGCAGACTGGCGTGGGGATGACTGCGCAGCGCAGCACTCAGCAGGCGTTTCATCGCCGCCAGGTCATCCATGCTGGTGAACGGTCTAGACTTTACCATTGCTTGTCGTGATTCTGCCGTCATCGGCGTATTGGGTGGCACTCAGCAGAACGACCAACATTAGCCGCAGCGCTGAGCAAGCTGATGGACGATAGGTACGAGTGGCGCGACGGTCTGATCGTGGAGTTGAAGCTGAAGATGTGTGCGTAATCATCTCTACCTTGCTGTTGGTGAATCCAGTATACTTCACAGTACATTTTTTGATTTCATAAGTAGAATTGAGTGTTCTTCATGCGACGAGACGCGAATCTACTGCTTATCTTTGAAACCTTGATTGTATTGTGGATTGTCACCTCATACCAAACTACATTTGGGATTTTTCACGGGATTGTCATCACAGCGGCGCTGCTGGGCGGCGCCAGTATCTGGCTGCTTGAGCGTACCCGTACCTGTACGGATTATCACTGGTTTCAGTTGGTGCGGAATTATCCCTTTGGCTGGTTAGTGGGGGTTATACTGTTTGCAGTGCTGTGCTGGTTGTTTCCAGAGCAAGCCGTCGGTCATGTGCAGTACTACGTCTTCGTTTGGTTTGGGGTAGTGCTGTGGCGCACGGTTTGGGTCGTGGGCAGCCTGCGACGTGGCAGGGTGTTGTTAGCGACGCGCTTGCATGGGGTATATCCGATTGCAGCGTTCAGCGCGTTCATCAGCGTAACAGTGATGGTGATCTTTCCGGCGATAGCTGTCACCTATGACGGCATCGGTTATATCAATTATGCGCGCGCGATTTTAGGGGAGCAAGTTGAACTCTACGATTATATCAGCGCCCCTTTGCTTCCCCTGTGGATGATCGTCAGCGGCATCTTCGCCTTTGGTTCCTTTGGTGGGTATATTTTGCTGCAAGCGATACTGGCGTTTTTGAGTCCCGTGCTTGTCTATGGGATTTTACGGACGGTCGCACGGCGGGCGGTGGCGGAACTGGGCGCGCTGCTCGTAATTATCACCCTGGTCCCGTATGCCCATAATCAATCAGTACTGACGAAACGCTGTACATTTCTCATACTGTTGGCGGTATACGCATCGGCGTTGTGGTATTTTGTAGATGGGCAAATTCGCTATCTATGCGTTCGTTGTGGTCGCACTCCTGTTATTTACTGCGCCAATCAGCGGCGAAAATTGATTTACGTAATGTTTCTGGCAGCGTTTGTCTTGTTCCGCCCGCGCCAATGGAGACATTACCTGGCAGCAGCCGCCGTAATCTTTGCGTGGGTGATGGCGAGCAACGCATTCTTGCGAGCGACTGGCTGGGATGCGGGTTCCCAATCGGGGCGGCTGATGTTTTACAACATGTATCTTGCAAGCGCAGTAAATTTTGAAACACCACCGTTCGCGCCCGAAAATGGCAGCGGTACGCAAGAAATGATGACGATCACGCAGACGTATCTGATAGAACACCCGACGATTGTGCCCGATCTGCAAGCCTCGATTGCACTGACCCAACTACCAGAAGAATATGCGACGTTGTATGAGCCGTATACTGCC
The DNA here is from genome assembly GCA_046328675.1 of Anaerolineae bacterium. Lineage (GTDB taxonomy): Bacteria > Chloroflexota > Anaerolineae > Aggregatilineales > Phototrophicaceae > JACAER01. Next base: position 16,214 of record JAXLWC010000039.1, on the reverse strand, counting down.
GATCCGGCGGAATTGGTGGCAGCGATTGCCGCACGTCCAACAGCGTCCTACTATATGCTGTTGGTGACGGTTTTGAATGACCAGTTAGGGGTACAGAGCGCTGACCAATTGCTGATGCGTGTGGCATTGGAACGGTTGCAGCGTAACCCTGAACTCATCGTGACCAACACGCTGCGTAACTTGCAGGCATTTTTCATCGGTCCAACTTACTTTCATAACCGAATGGGCGAAAAAATCCCGCTGGTCTATGGCTTTATGTTTAATGTCGTCACTGGCGAGTATTCGCTCTCACGGATACCAGCGGCGCTGGCGCAGGATGTGATCAACCGACAGGATCCGACAACCCTCGAACGATGGGCACCTTTGTATCACTCTTTGTTTGATGCTTGGGAGCCATTCTTCTCGAAACTGCGTCCTGCTGTGTTTTTGCTCTCGCTGGCAAGCGTTGTTGTATTCGTCCTCAACAAACAACAGCGACCTGTCATTTTTTTATGCGCGACGGTTGTCGCATATTCGGGGTTTGTGGTAAGCACGTTTGCCGAGCCGAATTATCGCTACGTATATCATACGTTCGCGCTGGAGATCATCCTCGCGGTATTGGTGGTGGGCATGGTCTTCGAGCGTGTGTGGAAAGCCCGTCAATCGGCAGGATGATGAACCGCGTGCGTGTCGATTCTGCCGTCATCGACGTGCCAGATGGCGGCACGCGCTAAAAACGGCTTGGTGAAGATGTCCAATTCGGTGGTGGTCATCAGGGTTTGCGTCACGCCGTCGATGCGCTCCAGCAGGTAGGCGCGGCGCTGGGCATCAAGTTCCGCCACAACTTCATCCAGCATCAGAATCGGATATTCGCCAGTGTGCGTGCGCATCCACGACAGTTCCGCCAGCTTCAGCGCCATCACAGCGGTACGTGCCTGCCCGCGACTGCCGTACAGCCCGATGTCGCGCTCGTTGATGAACAGGCGCAGTTCGTCGCGGTGCGGGCCGGAAAGCGTCACGCCGCGCTCAATCGACTCCTGCTGTTCGGCTTTCAGGCGCTCGGCAAACTGCGGCGCGATTTCCTCAGCACTGAGTTCGCGGTGCAAATCCAGCCCCAGCACTGGAAACGACATCTGTCCGTCGCCTTCAGCGGTGGGCAAAAACCCCGGCTGATACTGCAAGGTCAGCGTCTCGCGCTTTCCGGTGAGTTCCAGGTGTGACTTTTGCGCGCCGACTTCCAGTTCACGCAGAAAGCGCTGGCGTCCGGCGATAATCACGCTGCCGTACTGCGTCAGCTTCTCGTCCCAGTAGTCCAGTTCGTAGGCTTTACCGCGCTTCTCAGCGATGCGGCGCAGCAGGGCGTTGCGCTGCGGCAGCAGTTTTTCGTACTGGTCAAGCGCTTCGTAGTAATCTCGGTTCACCTGCGTCAGCGTGTCGTTGATGAAGCGGCGGCGTTCGTTGGGCGCGCCCTCAATCAGCGTCAAATCCTGCGGCAGAAACAGCACGACGTTGACCAGCCCCACCATATCCATCACGCGCTTTTCCACACCGTTGAGCTTAATTACCTTGCGGAAACGCGGCGACCCGTCGGCAGTCTTCTCCAGCAGCAGCGTGATTTCGACGCGGCTGAAGCTGCGCCCCTGCACATCGGCGGCCAACCGCGCGAAGGGCAGCGGATCGCCTTCCGTGCGCCAGTGAATAAGCTGGCGGTCAGCGGCGGTAAAGGCCGATTTTGACGTGGCAATATAATAGATCGCCTCAAGCAAACTCGTCTTGCCCTGAGCGTTCGCGCCGTGCAGCACAATCGGCTCATTCTCTGGCAAACTGACTTCGAGGCGTGCGTAATTGCGGAAATTGGTGAGGGACAAATGTTCGATGAACATGGGTTAATTATACCCGATTAGGGTATGCTAGAATAGTGAAAACAGCGTGTGATGAGGGCCAAAACCATGACTCTCCGTGAGGATGTCATCAGCAAAATTGAGCGTACGAGTGACAAGGAACTTGCGGAATTAGCGCATTACATCGAGATTATGCAAAACCCCGAACTGCCCGCAGACTATGACCCGGACAATGACCCTTCAGTGGGCTTTATCTCTGGGCCTACAGACTGGTCGGAACGCTCTGAAGATATTCTGTTTCAGGAATTTGGGATTCAAGACGAAGCAGCGGATAAGTAGCCATGTATTTTGAACTGCTGCCCCTCCCCGAATAATCTGTGTTCGCGCTGCGTTTTACCGCCATCCTAGCCTTCACCCTGCTGCTGCTGCTGTCGCTGGGTGCCGCCTTGATGCACATCATAAGCGCCCTCAGCCGCACGGACGAAATCGCCTTCGTGCGCACCGACACGCGCGACATCTACACGCTGGATGTCGGCTCCGGCATCACGCTGCCCCTGCTGAAAGGTGCAAGCGCGGCGGCTTGGCTCGGCTGGTCGCGGGACGGCAGCTTGCTGGCCTTCACCAGCGGCGATGACCGTCTGCGTATCCTCAACGTAACGGATGGAAGCCTGCGCGATTACTCCGTCGGCGGTGGGCTGTTTTTCATGCAGGAACCCGCCTGGTCACCCGACAGCCGCTATATCGCCTTCCACGCCCAGGCCAACACCTCCTCCTTCCACATTTATCTGCTGCGGCTGGCCGATGGCGCGATTTTCCCGCTGCGTGAACAAACCGCGACGGCTGTCGGCGCGGCCTGGTCGCCCGTGAGCGCTAATGGGACCATGACGCTGGCGTTTCAGGCGCTGGAAAGCAGTTGCGGCACAGATTTGTACGTGCTGCAAATCACTGAAACGTCGGACGGCACGCCGCAGGACAGCGATGCCCGCCGTCTGACCGCGTGCGGCTATCAGAACATGCGCCCCGAATGGTCGCCGGATGGTCAGCGCCTGCTGTTTTATGCGTCCTCGCTGGCCGAGGGGCAGCGTCTGTCACCGCCCAACATCTACACGCTGGATGTGGCCAGCGGCACACGCCAGCAGTTGACGACGATGGGCAGCACCTACTACCCCACATGGTCAGCGGATGGGCGTCAGATTGCCTTCACCACGCTGGCACTCGCGCAAACCTGCCGCGTGTACCTCATGGATGCCAATGGCGACCATCTGCACTGTTTATCCCATGACGCGACCATTGATGTTTATTTGGCGTGGCGACCCTGAGAACTCGGCGTCAGCCTTCCCCCAAAAGACAAAATTATTTTCCCCTCTCCCCATACCCGGCCTGAAAAGTAACTTTTCCTGCCCGCTTACGTATTAACCTTAATCAACAGTTACACCCAAAAGAAGGTAGGCGATGTCTGAAAGAATACGCGGCAATTTGACAATGGGCTTATGGTTTCTCTCGGCGATTGTGTTAACGGCGCTGTTCATTGCCTCGGCGGCGCAAGGCGAACTCACCTCGGCCCACGTAACGCTGGCGTCGGTGATGCTGGCCCTGGCGACGATTGGCACCATTAGCATCTGGCGCATGAAGGACAGCGAAACGTTTGAGGAAAAGACCAAGCGTCGGCGTCTCGATAATTTGCTCGACAATTTGAGCGATGACGAACTCGCGGAACTCAAACAGCGTTTGACCAGCGGCGACTCCAACGGTGATGCCGTCATGAGCTATCTGGGGGATGATGGCGAACTCCGGCAGCGCAGATAAGTCTGATTCCGCTTCACAGGTCTCACGCGCAGCAACGCGTAAACAAAAAGAGGCATGGCACTGTAGCCATACCTCTGTAAAAAAGACGCGGTTAACTTCTACGGCACAGGGGTCAGCGTCGGGCGATACGTCGCCAGCGGCGTAAACGGTATCGTCGTGGGCGGCGGGGTTTCCGTCGCTGCGGGCTGCACCACTGAGCCTGCGGGGGTTAGCGTCGGGCGGTACGTCGCAATCGGGTGCGTCGTGGCGTTGGAGGCTGGCGTCAGCGTCGGGCGGTACGTCGGCCCGGCCTGCGCCTCAGTCGCGCTTTCCTGCGCCACGCTGTCGCACAGCGGTTCCAGCATGAAGGTCGCGCGCTGCTGGCAGGTCAGCGGCGCGGCGTAGCGGTTGGCCTGCACCCACGCCAGCAAATCGCCGGGATACGGATACAGCGTCCACAGAATCAACGTGGTGTCACCGGAGCCAGAAATCGCCGTCTGGCCGTCCGGCAGCAGGGCCACGCTGGTCACGTCCGCCAGGTGCCCGATGTAACGCTGGAGCAGCACGCCGCGCGCGATATCCCACAGCGCCAGCGTGCCGTCGCTCATAGCGGTCAGCACGCGCTGGCTGTCAGGGGTAAACACCAGCCCCCAGATGCCGCTGCGTGCGCCCACGAACTGCTGCACAACGTTGCCTTCGAGGTCCCACAGCAGCAGCGTGCCATCATCCGAGCCGGAAATGAACGTCTGCCCGTCGGGGCTGAAGGCGATGTCGTTGACCGGAGTCGCCCCCGCCGTGAGCCGCCGCACGATTTCGCCTGTGCTCACGTTCCACACAATCAGTTCGCCGTTGCCCGCGCCCGTAATCAGCGTTTGCCCATCGGGGCTAAAGGCGACAGCGAACACCGCGCTGGTATGTCCTGCAAACTGGCGTACCAGATCGCCGGACTCCGTGTTCCACAGTCCCAGCGTGCCATCGCCAGCGCCGGACAGCAGCGTCTGTCCATCCGGGCTGAATTCCACCGTCAGTACATCAAAGTTATGACCGAGGAAGCGCAGTTTCTCGACACCTGTCGCGCTGTCCCACAGCACAAGGCTGCCATCTGCCGCGCCGGAGACGATAAACTCCCCGTTCGGGCTGAGCGCCGCGTCCCAGATCGCATCATTACCCGCGTTAATCTGGCTGCGCATCGTGCCCGTCGCCACATCCCAGATGATGATCGTGCCATCGTCGGAAGCGGAAACGGCAGTCGTGCCATCAGCGCTGACCGACACGCTCCACACCGCGCCGTCGTGGCCGCGATAATGCCGCACCACCGTGCTGCTGGATACATCCCATTGAATCACCGTGTCATCAGCCGAACCAGAAAGCACGCTCTGTCCGTCGGGGCTGTAAGCCACGCCGAACACCGGGCCAGCGTGACCGAACAGCCCGCGCTCCACGCCGCCGCTGACCAGATCCCACAGCAGCACGGAGTCATCGTTGGAAGCAGAAACCGCGCGCGTGCCATCCGGGCTGAAAGCCACGCCGACAACCGCTGCGGTGTGCAGTTGGAAGCGGTAAATAAAGTCGCCGCTGTCGAGGTTCCAAAGGATGACCGAGCCATCCACCGCCCCGGCCAGCGCGCGTGTGCCATCCGGGCTGAAAGCCACACTCAGCAGCGGGCCAGTAGCGTTCTCCGCGTACTGTGCCAGCGGCTTGCCACTGGCAACTTCCCACAAAATCAGCGTGCCATCCGAAGACGCCGACAGCAGCATACGCCCGTCTGCACGCAGGGCGATGCTCCAGATGGGCGCGGGATGCGTATCTTCAAAGTGACTCAGAATATCACCCGTCGCTAAATCCATCAGCAGAATGGTGTAGCTGGGATCGGTGGTGGAATTGGCGGCAACCAGCGCAGTAGCCCCATCGGGCAGGATAGCCACGCTCGTCAGCACATCGCCTTCCAGCGTAATCTGCTGCACCATTTCACCGCTGCTGACATCCCACACCAGCATCAGGCCATCGGCACCGACGGAAACCGCGCGTGTGCCATCCGGCGTAAATTCGACATCATACACCGTGCCCGTGTGTCCGGTCATCGTATGCAGCGCAGCGCCCGTTGCCGCGTCCCACAGCATCACGTTCATATCAGCCGACGCGGACAGCACGAGGCTGCCGTCGGGGCTGTAGGCAGCGGCATACACATCCGCCGTGTGTCCCACGTAGCGCTGCCGAATCTGCGAGTAGGCGGCAGCATCGACTAAAGCAGCTTCCGCTTCCAGCGGCGGCTGGTCGATGCTGTTGGCAGCAATAGCCAGCGCCACAGCGTAATCCACTTGTCCACCCCGCAGCGCATCCTGTACCCCTGCGGCCAGCGCCAGGCTGCGAGCAGTATCAGCATCACGTTCGGCGCTGCCCTGCACAGCGGCGGCAGTCGCGGCGTTGGCAACGGCTGTCGCCTGTCCCACTTCAGCTTGTCCTTGGGCGAACGTAGCGCTAGCCGCCAGATCGAGCGCCACGCCCTGCTGTGCGGTAGCGCTAGCGGCGGCAATCATCGCTTCGCCCTGTGCCACCGTTGCCGTCATGGCGTTGGCCACGGCTGTGGCCTGACTGTCTTCGGCCTGCTGCTGTAAGGCGGCGGCAGTCGCGGCGTTAGCAACGGCTGTCGCCTGTACGACTTCGGCCTGTCCCTGCGCGTTGGTCGCGCTGGCGGCAGCCAGTTCAGCCTCTCCCTGTGCGTTGGTCGCGTTAGCGGCAGCGACTTCGGCCTGCCCCTGCGCGTTGGTCGCGCTCGCGGCCAGGTTGAGCGCTTCGCCCTGCGCGATAGTCGCGTTCGCGGCCTGCGTCGCGGCAGCATAGGCCAGCGCTTCGCTGGTCGCGCGTGCCGCCTGATCGTTACGACTCTGATTGAAGGCTAAAAACGCCAGCGCCAGCGCAATGATGATGCCAACAATCGCTACCCCTAAACCGGTTTGCTGGCGGCGCGCGGCGGCTTGACGGCTGGCGCTGATATACGACACATGCAGCGACGAGGGCAGCGGGTCTTTGTTCATGCCCTGCGCCAGCCACGTCTCGGCGGCGTTCAAATCCGCCCCGCTTAGCAGTCCTGCGTTCTGGCGCTTCCACACCAGCGCGCTGCGCAGCAGCCGTGTATGTTCGTGAACATAATCCCGATGGGCATCAATCACAGGCACAAGCTGCTGTAAGCTGCTGTCAAACAGCGCTTCGTCAAAGGGCACCAGCGTGCGCCGTGCCAGCGTCTGCCAGTTTTCGCGCGCCAGTGAAACGATGTTGCGCCCGTTCAGCGTCTTGCGCGTCTGGTCATCCAACGCCGCGCTGCCCAGTTTTTCAAACGCGGCACTTTCGTCCACATCGGCGCGAATAATCGAGATAATCCGCTTGTTATGCAGCGCGGCGTAATCAATCTCTAGCTGCCACTGCGGCGAAGCCACTGCCTCCGCCGTCACCAGCACCAGCACATTGTCAGCATCTTCGATTTCACGACAGATTTTTTCCCAACGAGAAGCCGTGACGGAACTGTCGTCCTTGTCCAGCCAAACACTGTGTTTCGAGGCCGTCAGCGCATCAGCAAGGCGCTGGGCAAAGGCTTTATCTGTACGCGAATAGGAGATGAATACGTCAGCCATGCAACACCCTTCTGACAAAGTTGAACGCAACGGGCAAAACTTAATGATGACGAACAGCAGCTTGACAGAATACGCTACGCTGCCCGTTACCCAACATTTTTTCGAGCGAATAAGCTCATTGTAACGGGGAATGTATTGCAAACACAAGATTCGTAAAAAATCCCCCACGCGGATGTCCGCCGCAGATTACAAAGCTGGTATGTGGCTCCAAAGCGGGTCACAGTCTGTCACATCGTCATTACTAGCGTAATGTAACCCCTCGACCATGACAGCCCCTACTGCTGGTCGTAAGTCTATGGATTTACACTTGTCTTGAGAAATATATAGATTTATGACCAATTGCACTCAAGGAGGGTTATGAACGATCTTGTCGTGCAAGTCAAGAACTTCCGTAAATTGTATGCTGGCGGCGCAGGCGTCGAAAACATTAGCTTCGAGGTCCGTCGCGGCGAAATCTTTGGGCTGTTAGGGCCAAACGGCGCGGGCAAAACCACCACGCTGGAATGTCTCGAAGGCTTACGCCAGCCGGACAGCGGCACCTTGCGCGTGCTGGATATCGACCCGACGCGCGATGGACGCCGGCTGCGCAACACGATTGGCGTGCAGTTGCAAACGTCGGGGATGCCGGACAGCATCACCGTCAGCGAGTCGATGAAGTTTTTCTGCGCTTATCATCATGTCGCGCCGCGCTTTGATCTGTTGCAGCGGCTCGGCTTACAGGACAAGCTGAACACTCAATATGTCATGCTCTCCGGCGGGCAGAAACGGCGTCTCGCGCTGGCGCTGGCTGTCGCCCACAATCCGCCGCTGGTGTTCCTCGATGAACCGACGGCGGCGCTGGATGTGCAGTCCCGCACCGAACTGCACGATATGATGCGTGAACTGCAAAAGGGCGGAACGACCATTATCCTCTCGTCGCATGACATGTCCGAGGTGGAGAAGATGGCTGACCGTGTGGCGATCCTGCTGCGCGGCAAAATCGCCGTGTCCGGCACGCCGCGCGAACTGACGGCCACTGGCTCCGGCTTGACCAAAATCTCGATTCACACCGAAAACGCCAGCCTGTCAGAAGCCATCACGCTGCCTGCCGTCAGCCAGAAAACGGCCAAAGACGGCTACGACGTGTACTACAGCAGCGACGTGGCAGTCACGGTGATGGCCATCCTCGAATTCGTCAAGGCGCACGGCGACACGCTGATTGACCTGCGTGTGGAACGTCCATCGCTGGAAGAACGCTTCCTTGAAATCACCAACATGAAGGAGGTGGCCTCATGACCGCCTTAACCCAGCACTTCGGCTTTGAGTTCCGCACAGGTATTCGCAATAAATCGCTGCTGCTGCTCAATTATCTGTTCCCCATCGGCTTTTACCTGATGGCCAGCGCCATGATGACCGGGCTTAATCCCGGCTTCCGCGAGACCCTCATTCCGGCGATGATCTACTTCACAATTCTCGCCAGCACCATGTTAGGACTGCCCGACCCGATTGTCACGGCGCGCGAGGCAGGCGTCTATCGCAGCTACAAGATTCACGGCATTCCTAAGCTGTCGATTCTCCTCATCCCGGTGCTGACCACCATCCTGCACACGCTGATCGTCTCGCTGCTGATTATCGTCAGCGCGCCGCTGCTGTTTCAGGCGGTGCTGCCCAGCGATTGGCCGAGCTTTGTCCTGTCCTACGTGCTGATGGCCTTCGCCTGTGCTTCGCTGGGACTGCTCATCGGCGTCGTCGCCCCCAGTTCGCGCATGACCGTCATGCTGTCGCAGGCCGTGTTCCTGCCCTCGATGATGATCGGCGGGCTGATGTTCCCGGCGCACATGCTGCCGGAAGGGCTGCGTAAACTGGCGCTGCTGCTCCCCAGCAACCACGCCATGAACGTCATGAACAGCACGATTAGCGATACCAGCCTGTTGAGTTTTTATCCGCTGGGTTCGGCGCTGGTGCTGTTGACGGGCGGCCTGCTGGCGTTGGGGCTGGCGCTGTACCTGTTCAACTGGGACAGCCAGAACAAGGTGCGCAGCAATATGATGATCGGCCTGCTGGCGCTGCTGCCCTATGTCGCGGCGGCTGTGCTGGCGCTGTTCACCACCCCTGTCTAAAAGGAAGTCGGGCGTGCCTCGCGGTGCGCCCGAACCTTGTATTCTAAAAAGGAGGCCGGGCGATGTTTGGCAGCGATACACTGGACTCCCTCTTTGTGCTTTGGGCCTTTGCCTTTCAGGGCGTGCTGATCGCCCACTTTGCGCTGCGTAAATGGGCTTTCGACAGCGCCTTGCGTTATGGCTGGGTCGTGTATGCGCTGGGCGTGCCCGCCGCTGTCCTTAGCATTTTGCTGCTGCTCAACGGCAAACAATGGGCGCTGTGGCTCGGCGGTTTCCTCTGTCTCGTCTGGTCGCTGTTGGGCTTCACCGTCGAATATGTCCGCCACATCAACTGGCGCGACCCGCTTCGCTGGTCAATCTTCGTGCCCTACGTCGCGTTATATCTCGCGACCATCCTGTTCTACTGGTTCCCGCTGGCACTGATTAGCCGCCCGCTGTGGTACATTTACGCTGTATTATTCGCGGTCAGCACCCTGCTCAACGTCACCTCACACACGCCCTCGCGCCGCCCTGTTCAGCATCCGCTGTAGCCCACTTCCCTTGTCTTTCCTGAATCCATCATGTACGGCGTTCTGCCTGTGCAAAACGCAGTACTGCCCATTGCCCTGACCATTTGCCCGTGAACCTTTCAGCGCTATGGTTGTATTGGTCATTAGGAGCAGAAACGCTGTGCAGACCGACGAACAACTCGCCCGCGAGGTACAGCAGGGCAAAACGAACAGTATGAATCCCCTGATTGAACGGCATTACCCGCTGCTGATGGGTTATCTGTACCGCATGATGGGCGGGCAGCGCACGCTGGCCGAAGATATGGCGCAGGAAACGTTCTTACACGCCCTGCGCGCTATCGGGCAGTATCAGTATCCGCGCCCGTTTAAGGCCTGGCTGTACGCGATTGCCACCAATCTGGCGCGCAACCACTACAAACGCGCCGACACCCGCCGCACCGACAGCGCCGACGAGGATTTTGAGCTGCTGGCCGACGAAGCGCTGCCCGAACTCAGCGCCTTAGCCAGCGACGAGGCGCGCAGCGTGGCAGCGGCACTGGCCATGCTCCCAGACCATCAGCGCGAGGTGCTGGTGCTGTACTACTATCAGGAACTGGCGCTGGCCGAAATCGCGGCGGCGCTGGCGATTCCGCTGGGAACGGTCAAGTCGCGGCTGTCAATTGGCTTGCGGCGGCTGCGGGCGATCATGGAGAAGCAGTCATGACAGACAACGAACGCAAACTACAACGCCTGCGTGAAGACTTCAGCGGCGAAGACGATCTTGAGTCGCTGCTGGAAGTCGGGCGTTTTCTGAATCAGTGGGACGCGCCGAAAGTCGATGCGGCCAAGCTGGCGCAGGTGCTGGCAGCGCTGTCACAGGAAGAAACGCATAAGGCACGGGCAAGTCATGCCCTGCCCTTACAAGCGCTGCTCATGGTGCTGCTGGCGCAGATACGCATCGTGCGCGGCGCGATCTGGCTGGCGTCGGCACTGGTGATGGCGCTGGGCGCGGTGGTGACAGTCGGGACGTATTCGCCGACGACGGGCACGCTGGCGCTGGTGTTGATTGCCCCGCTGGTCGCCGCGCTGGGCATCGCCTTCATTTACGGTGAGGACATCGACCCGCCGACGGAACTGCTGATGAGCACGCCGATTTCGCCGCGTATTGTGCTGCTGGCACGCATGGCGCTGGTCTTCGGCTTCAATCTGGCGCTGGGGCTGGCGGCGAGTCTCGCGGTGGCACTAACGACGCCGCAGGTTTCGTTCATGCCGCTGGTGCAGGCGTGGCTGGCACCGATGGCGTTCCTCTCGGCGCTGGCGTTCCTGATGAGCGTGCTGTTCAATGACCCGCTGGTCGGCGTGCTGGTCAGCCTGGGGCTGTGGGCCGCGCTGTGCGTCGGGCATCTGACAGCGGTCTACGGCGTGCGTTCTATCATGCCCGATTTGCTCAGCGATGGCGGTGCGCGCGGGCTGTTCTGGCTGCTGGCGCTGACGATGGGCGGACTGGCGCTGTGGCTCGCCGGACGCGAGGAACGGCTCAAGGTTGTGGGCTAACGATTGACGGTTTAGAACGACATAAGGTACACACAACATGTTACACACTGGACATGTCATGAAGATGAAGTTATCGCAGCTTAGCGGCTGGGGCGTGGCGCTGCTCGTGCTGCTGGCAGGCGTCGGCGTGGCAACGCTGCTGGCCACCAACGCGACCACCAACTGCCCCGCGTGGGTGGAAGGACAGCGTTTCGCCTGTGAACCGTATGCCATCATGGGCACGCTGCTGTTGAGTCTTGGCGTGCTGCTGCCTGCGGGTTACAGCCTCCTGCGACAGCGCTGGACGCTGGCGTGGCGCGCGGCCTTTCGCGGCGTGGGCTGGCAGATGGCGGCGGCCACGATGACGGCGCTGCTTTTGGGCCTACTGGTGATGGCAGCAGATGCAACGCGCGCAGGACACGGCGGCTTACCGGGGAAATCCCTGCGCGTGGCCGAAGTCGTACTGACGCTGCTGATCGGGATGCAGGCGGCGTTCGCCTTCGCCCCCGACGACGAACCTTCGCTGGAAATCATCGTGGCCTGCCCGCGCCCGCTGTATTACGTGCTGCTGGAACGGCTCGTCGCGCTGTTCACGGTCTACGGCGGCATCGGCACGCTGGCGGCGCTGCTGACGCTTTCCCTGCTGTCGGGCGATAACCTGCTCATCGGCACGGCGCGCTGGCTGGCTCCGGCGCTGATGGCGGTGGGGATCGTCACACGCATCACGGTGCTGACGCGGCGCGCCTCCTTCGGCCTGCTGGTGGCGATTCTGCTGTTCTTCGCGCTGCTGATCGGCGGGGCGCTGTTGGTGCAGTTGTACCCGGCGCTGTCGCCGCTGTATCCCTTCTTACAGCCGGACGAAGTGCCGCTGGGGCTATACGCCCTCAACCGCATCTGCCTCATCGTGGGCGGGCTGGCGCTCATCGTCAGTGCCGCATGGTTGATGCGCAGCGAGGAACGTATATTAGGCAGCGGCAGTAGCGGATAGCGCACCAGGCGAGCGACAAGGAATCATCCAGAACCTACTCAACAGGTTGACAACGGCAGGCGCGCTTTGAACCCCTTTTAGTGGATTTTCAGCAAATAGCCACCCGTTTTGAACGGGTGGCGTCGCCAACGCGATGATTTCTACTACCGGACATCGCTATTTAGAGAGGGGTTGAATATGGCGAAAATCGTGGGAATCGCATGGTATGAGGCACTGATGAGCTGGCGGCGGCGCGGGCTGGCGCTGGTGGTGGTGGCCTTCACGCTGGCGCTGATGGGGCTGTTGTACGCGCTGAAGCACATGGAAAACGTGCCCCGCGAACTGACAACCGATTTCATCAACGCCATGAGCAGCGGCGTCTTTCCGTCGCTGTGGCTGCTGCTGGCAGGTGTGCCGTTAGTCGCGGTGGAAAGCTTTCCCTACGACCACCGCACGCAAACTGTTGAACTGCTCGGCGGCCTGCCCGTAAGCGCGGCCTCGTACCTGACGGGCAAGGTGCTGGGCGTGTGCGCGCTGGCGCTGCTGTACCTGACCCTCAGCGCGGTGCTGGTTGCCCTGTTCGGCTGGCTGCTGTACGGCGTGTATGACCTGCGGGCCTATACCCTGCTGTGGAGTTATACGCTGCTGCCCACCACGTTATTCGCGGCGGCGCTGGCCGTGATGCTGGCGGTAGGCTGCACCACGCGGCGGCAGGCGCTTATCATCGGCATCCTCATCGGCGTGCCTTATGGCGTCGGCATTTCCATCTACTGCCTGGTTACCGAGGGTTTCGCACCGATACATATGCTGGAAACGACGCTGTTCCTGCTGGCGAATGCGGCAGGGATATGGCTGCTGGCCTGGCTGTGGCTGCGTCAGCGTGAAGTACTTTAAGGATAAGGGGAACCAACATGCAAATGACACAAATCGGCGCGATTATGCGCTGCGAAATGCGGATGCAGTGGCGGCGGCGCGGCATTATCGTGCTGACGTTCGTGCTGCTGGTGATTGTTGTCGGGCTGATGTTGCTGCTGACCAGCGAGGACTTCATTGTGATTGACCGGATGCGCGCGATGCTGGCTCCGGTGGTCGATGAGGTACAGGTACATACGATGGCCGCGATCTACGTGGTGCTCATCGCGCTGATGGCCTTTGGCGTGGCCGTGCCCGTGATGACCACTGAAACGCTGCCGCTAGACCACGAATACCGCGTGACGGATACGCTGTGGAGCCTGCCGCTGGCACGCGGGACGTATCTGCTGGGAAAACTGCTGGCGGTCTGGGCAAGTCTGCTGCTGGGGCTGCTGGTCTGCTGTGCGCTCAGTGCGCTGATCCTGTGGTTCAGGCTGGGCGCGCTCGATCTGATCGGCTACGGGCTGCTGTGGCTGGTGGGCGTGCTGCCGATGACGCTGTTCTCCTCGGCGTTGGGCGTGCTGCTCGGCTCAACACAGTCCAGCCGCCGCCGCGCCGTTCTGCTGGTGACGCCGCTGTCGCTGTACCCCTACGCTGTCGTCGTGTTCAACATGAACAACATCTGGCGTGCATTGGCGGCCCTGCATCCCCAATCGTCCGCGCCCGCTATCGTGGAAGGCGGCACAGGCACGCCGTTGGAGATGTATAGCTTTCTGGCGCTGAATATCGCCGCCTGCTGGCTGCTGGCCTGGGGCTGGCAGCGCTGGCGCGAATGGCGCGAGTAGGGTGCTGCCCTGTGTTTCACTGCCCCGGAATAAGAAACTGAATCGGGGCTTCCTGGTCGATGCAGCTTGCGTCCGGCCCGCTGTCGGGGGCCTCGGTAAACGCCGCGACGATGCGTACTCCGCAGCGGTTGCTGGACGCGACAACCCCGTGCCCCATTGTTGGGAACACGAAGTGATAGCCATGACTCAGGGTTTCAAGGACATGCTCGGCGTAGGTTGCAGGCGTCACGGGATCGAATCTGCCGCTCAGCATCAACGTCGGAATATCGCTGACAACAGGGTCTAGCGCTTCAGGGGCAGCGGGAGGCACATTCCACGCGCCGCAGTTCTGCACGATGTCCTCATATGCATCGCGATAATAAGCTTCCAGCGCCGGATGGAGGAGCTGCAAGCCTTGTTCAAACGAAGTGTCGAGTTCATTGACCACATTGTCACTACAGCGATAGGCGTAAAACGCGCCTGTGGTGCTGTAGTTGGGTTCATCAGTGTTCACCAGTTGGCTTTGCAGGAAAGGCCGGACAACCTCTAACTGCTGTGCGGCAATCGCGTAGAGGGCAGCAGGCATCAGATAAACGTTAGCCGGATAGTAAAACTGCGACGCCAGCGTTGCAATCAGCGAGCGCCCGTCAATATGGGCTTCGACTTCCTGCCCGGTCTGTGGGTCGGTCAGCATCACGCTCACAGGCACAGCGTTAAGCTGCTCAATCAGCGCAAAGGTCACGGTCTCCAGATCAGGGAACGCGGCAGCGCACGCCGCATCTTCGGCGCAGGCCGCCATCATCTCGCGCAGCGCATGTTCAAACGCTTCACCAAAATGCAGTGCGGGGTTAATGTCCGGCGCGGTTACGCCCTCAAGGATCACACTGCGCACGACTTCCGGGTGACGCCGCATGACGTTGAGCACGACGAACGAGCCGTAGGATAATCCATAGTAATTCGCCTGTTCGTATCCCAGCGCCTTGGGCAGGTCAGCGGCATCATCGGCATTTTCGAGGGTGTTGTATGCTGAGAGGTCTACATTTTCAGCGGTCAACCGGGCCGCGCAGGCGCTGATGGCCGTCATCAGGGCGGCTTCGGCTTCATCTTCGCTCCTGGCCGCGCGGGTATCCAGGTTGTCCACTTCCGGGCACGCCAGTTCGGGCTGAGACTCTCCGATGCCGCGTTGATCCATCAGAATCACATCACGCTCCCGCAGCCAGCGTTCAATCATCGGTCCCAGGCCCTGCTCGGCAGCCCCTTGAATCAGCCACGAACCCGGCCCTCCCACCAGAAAAACAACCGGATCAGGCTGGGGCTGTTCGCTGCTCGTATGCAAGATCGCAGCCGCGATGCGCGTTCGTTCACTTCCGGGCTGATCGCGATGCAGCGGCGCGACGAGGAAGCCGCACTCTACATGATAACGCTGCGGAAAGTCGAAGCTGCAAGGGGTACGCTCAAAATAGGCAGTGGGTTGATCCTGAGCCAGAACGACGGTGAACAACCCCAGAAGTGCCATGTGGAAGATTAAAAGGCCGAATTTGCGAGACATAGTGCCTCGAAGTGTAACCGATACCCGGCTCTATTATCCGGGCTTCGCTGCATAAGTCATGTGATGATCAGCAGTAAACTGGGGATACGGATGTCATTTGAGAGTCAGAGACGACAAACGGTCCATGCGCTCGTTCTACAGGTGTATCACCCTTTCAGCACGGTCAGCCGCGCCAGGCTGGCAATCAGCGTCTTCATGCCCGCCTTCTCGAAGCGCACGGTGATTTCTTCGTCATCGGCGCTGCGGCGGCTGGCAATCACGATGCCTTCGCCAAACTTCTCGTGGCGCACGCGCTGTCCCTGTCGGTAAGTCAGCGGCTTGTGCGGCGGCGGCGCGGCTTTGCTGAAGGGGATGATCTTGGGGTTGTAGGCTTTGCCTTCGGCGGTGGAAATGTCATCCTGGCGGCGCGGCTGTGAACCCCACGTCACCTGCTGCCTGTAGCTTTGCTCCTTGGACGAGGCCGACAGGCGTGCGGGCATTCCATCCGTCAGGCTTTCCGGCACATCCATCAGGAAGCGCGAAGGCGAACTTAATTCATTGCTGCCAAACACCATACGCCGGAACGCATAGGTGAGGAAGATTTGTTCCTCGGCGCGCGTCACGCCCACGTACATCAGGCGCCGTTCTTCTTCCATGCCTTCCGGCTCATTGACCGAGCGCGAATGCGG
>JAXLWC010000038.1:0-52806 GCA_046328675.1 Anaerolineae bacterium | reverse complement strand
AACGCCTCGTCCGGCGCGGTGGAACATCTGAAAGTCGCTCAGGTCACCAATCTGGTACAGACCATGAAAGACCTGAAGGATCAGAATATCTGGATGGTCGGGCTGGATGTTGGCCCCAACGTGCCGTCGATTGACAAAACCGATTTGAACCTCGCGCTGGGGCTGGTGCTGGGCAGCGAGGGGGAAGGGATGCGCCGTCTCGTCCGTGACACCTGCGACGTACTGCTGACTCTGCCGATGCGTGGTAAAGTTGCCAGTCTGAACGTCGCTACAGTTGGCTCTGTCGCGCTGTATTCCGCATGGCAGGCACGCGGCTGGCAGGGCTGGGCGCACGCCAAAAAAGCAGCGAATAACGAGTGAGCCGCCGTTGCGTAACAAGCGGCGTCTCCTCTTAAACCAATAGTTTTATCAAAGTTACAGTTAGGAGCGACATCCTATGGTTGATGACATCATTGCCGAAGCAAAAAACAAAATGAAGTCCACAATTTCGGTGTTCGAGACTGATTTGCTTGGGCTGCGTGGCAACCGTGCCAGTCCCTCGCTGGTAGATCGTCTGCATGTGGAATATTATGGTCAGCCTACCGAACTGCGCCAGTTAGCCACCATCTCAACACCAGAACCCACACAAATCCTCATTCGTCCCTTCGACAAGACTGCCGTAAAATCTATTGAGAAGGCGATTCAGCAGTCGGACATTGGCATTAACCCCAACGTCGATGGCGAAAACATCCGCCTGAACATGCCGCCGCTGACTCGTGAACGCCGCCAGCAGTTGGTCAAGCATCTGCATGGGCGTATGGAAGAAGCGCGGGTTGCCATCCGCAACGTGCGCCGTTCCGCCAATGACGACCTGAAGGACTTCGAGAAGGAAGGCATGATTTCTGAAGATGATCTGGAACGCGGCGAACACGAAGTCCAGAAGCTGACCGACAAATACATCGAAGAAATCGAAACGCTGGGCAAGGCTAAGGAAAAGGACATCATGGAGTTGTAAATAGAGGTAAGGCTGCTCGCCTCTATTTCCTTTCTTCTGTCAGTAAGGGGCATCGTCTATGTTTTCACGTTTGCGAGAAAAACCTGTTGTGGTTGCCGAGGAGCCGCTTAGTACCGAGCGACTGCCAAAGCACATTGCGATCATTATGGATGGTAATGGGCGCTGGGCAAAGTCACGCGGGATGCCGCGCAACGAAGGCCATCGACAGGGCAAGGAGAACCTGCGCCGCATCGTGGAAGCCTGTGTCGAGTTCGGCGTTCCCATCCTGACGATTTATGCCTTCTCCACCGAGAACTGGAGCCGCCCGCCCGCTGAAGTTGGCGCGCTGATGTCGATTCTCGAACTGGTGCTGGATCAGGAAGTCGAAAAGCTGCACAAAAACGGCGTGCAGGTGCGCCACATCGGTACGCTGGAGGGTGTCAATCCTCGCCTTCAGGAGAAGATTCGCCGCGCCTGCGAATACACCAAAAACAATAACCGCTTGATCCTCAACGTCGCCTTCAACTACGGCGGACGTGATGAGATTGTGCGTGCGGTACAGCAGATTGTCAAAGACGGTGTGCCCACCGAAAAAATCAGCGAATCCCTGATCAGCAGCTACATGTTCACCAGCGATTTGCCTGATCCCGACCTCATCATCCGTACCAGCGGCGAACTGCGCATCAGCAACTTTCTCATCTGGCAGGCCGCCTATTCCGAATATTATGTGACACCCACTTATTGGCCTGATTTTGACAAGGATGAACTGCGCAAGGCACTTATGGAGTATAGTATGCGTAAGCGGCGTTTTGGTCGCACCGATGAGCAGATTGAAAATAATGAGTAAGGCGTGAACGCTGCGCACGTTCTCATGACACATCGCTCATAACGCATTACCATAAACTACAGACGAACTGAGTAGAGTTGGAGCCTATATGTTTAAGGATATAAGTCAGGTTACGCACCGCTTGAGCGAGCAGCAGTATATCTCTACAGACGAAATCTCAACGGTGATGTTCCTGGCTGATAAACTGGGGAAGCCAGTTCTGGCAGAAGGTCCGGCTGGCGTCGGTAAAACGGAATTGGCAAAAGCCTGGTCAAAAGTGACCCGTCGTCCCTTAATTCGCCTGCAATGTTATGAAGGCCTGGACGAAAGCAAGGCGCTCTACGAATGGGAATATGCCAAGCAGATGCTTTACACTCAACTGCTGCGCGACAAGCTGAGCGACACGCTTTCGGGTACGTCCAGCCTGACCGATGCCGCAGATCGGTTAGCGCGTGAGGAAAATGTGTTCTTCTCGCAGCGTTTCTTGCTGGCACGCCCGCTGCTGCAAGCCATCACCTCCGATGAGCCTGTTGTGCTGCTGATCGATGAAATTGATCGCGCCGACGCGGAATTTGAAGCCTTTTTGTTGGAAGTGCTGAGCGATTTTCAGGTGTCCATCCCTGAACTTGGCACGCTGACCGCCAAGCATCAGCCTGCCGTGCTCCTCACCAGCAATAACACGCGCGAACTTTCCGAAGCCTTGAAGCGCCGCTGCCTCTACCTGTTCATCGACTACCCCACCGCCGAAGCCGAACTCAGCGTAGTGCGCATCCGCGTGCCGCAGCTAAACCATAAGCTGGCACAGCAGGCGGTGGAAGTCGTGCAGAGTCTGCGCCAGATGGATTTGAAGAAAAACCCCAGCGTGGCCGAAACCATTGACTGGGCCAAGGCGCTGGTGATGCTCAACGCCGATAATCTCGACAAGAAGACGCTGGAAAACACGCTGACCGTACTGCTGAAGCACGAAAGCGACGTACAAAAGGCCAAGCGTGCGCTGCTCGGCGGCGGTGGCGGTGGCGGCAAGCAGCATCCCCTTGAAGGACGCAACCGCAACCTCGGACGCCGAGACTGGAATTAACCAATACATGCTGTAGGGGCGCAAAACATTGCGCCCTGTTTTATTGTTCAAAATGGTTTGTTAGCCTCGCTCAACAACCCTGACTTCCGTATTTACTGATAACTAAAAACTGATAACTGACACCTACTTATGACCATTGATCGCAGCAAACTTAAACAACGTCTCGCTGAAGAAGAAGCGCGTTTCGTCGCCACACATCCCCATTCCAAAGCCTTATTCGAGCGTGCCAAAGCCAGCTTTCTCAGCGGCGTTCCCATGAACTGGATGGTGCGCTGGGCAGGCGCGTATCCTGTGTTCGTGCAGGACGCGCAGGGCGCGCATTTTACCGACGTAGACGGCCAGCGCTACCTTGACCTGTGCTTAGGCGACACGGGCGCGATGACCGGACATGCCCCTGCTGCCTCGGTGCAGGCCGTAATGGAACAGGTGCAGCGCGGCGTCACCTTCATGCTGCCCACTGAAAACGCGCTGTGGGTCGGCGAAGAACTACAGCGCCGCTTCGGGCTGCACTACTGGCAGGTCGCGCTCACCGCCACTGATGCCAACCGCTTCGCCATTCGCTTGGCGCGACACATCACCCAGCGTAAATACGTGCTGGTCTACAACTGGTGTTATCACGGCACGGTTGATGAGTCCTTCGCGACTGTGCGTGATGGCAAAGTCGTCGCACGGCGCGGCAACATCGGGCCAGCGGTGGATGTTGCCGAAACCACCAAAGTCGTGGAGTTCAACGATATTCCCGCGCTGGAAGCCGCCTTAGCGTCCGGTGATGTAGCCTGCGTGCTGGCCGAACCTGTCATGACCAACATCGGCATTGTTCACCCCGACGCAGGTTATCACGATGCACTCCATGAAATCACTCGGCGCACAGGCACGCTGCTCATCATCGACGAGACGCACACCATTTGCACAGGCGAAGGCGGTTATACCAGAGCCTACGGTTTGCAGCCGGATATGCTGACCATCGGCAAGCCCATCGCGGGCGGCATTCCGGCAGCGGTCTACGGCTTTACCGAAGAAGTCGCCGCGCGCATTCTGGCAAGCACCAGCGTCGAGGATTCAGATACAGGCGGCATCGGCGGCACACTGGCGGGGAACGCCCTGTCACTGGCGGCGATGCGTGCTACGCTGGAACATGTGCTGACGCAGGCGGCCTACGCCGTGACCATCCCGCTGGCACAGCGTTTTACCACTGGCGTGCAGGAAGTCATTGAGGAAAAAGGGCTGCCCTGGCATGTGGCGCAGTTAGGCTGCCGCGCCGAGTACTGGTTCTGCCCGCATCCGCCGCGCAACGGCGCTGAAGCTGCCGCCGCCATCGATGGTGACTTGGATCGTTACATGCATCTCGCAGCTTTAAATCGCGGCATTCTGCTCACGCCGTTTCACAACATGGCGCTGATTTCTCCCGCAACGACAGCAGAAGATATTGACTATCACACCCAGGTTTTCCGTGAAAGTGTGGAGGCACTGTTGGGCTAAAACGCCTCTTGACGCTCATTTTACGGGTGCTATAATGTGAATAAATGGCTCCGTAGCTCAACGGCAGAGCAGTTGACTCTTAATCAATTGGTTGTAGGTTCAAATCCTACCGGGGTCACCAACACACGCTCACATCCCTGATGTGGGCGTTTCTTTTTGTACTCAAATGTCTCTTTTTCCTATGCCCCTCTCGTCCGCCTGAACCCTCTGAAAATACGCCACCTGCCGCTTTTTTGCCAGCACAGCTTCATATATCGTAGAGGTATCGGTCAAGCCGGTAAATCGAAGCAGAAGCGCATCAGGAACCCCTGATCGCTCATCTGGTAGAAAGGCAGAACCATGGATAAATCGGAAACTGTTGTTGCGCTGTATGATCGCATGGACAATGCGCAGGATGCCATTGTCGAACTGGTCGCCGCTGGTTTCCCCCGTAGTGAAATTAGTCTCATCGCTCGCAGTGCCGTTGGTGAATACGTGCGCGAGGGTGTAGAGGAAGATGTCTCCGGCGGAGAAGGCGCGGGCTTTGGCGCTATCGTGGGTGGCTTCACCGGGCTGGTCGTGGGCTTAGGTACTATCGTCATCCCCGGCATTGGCCCCATCCTGGCTGCTGGCCCTCTGGTCGCCCTGATGGGCGGTGTCACCGGAGCCGCAGTGGGCGCGACAGTGGGCGCGGTAACAGGCGGACTGACAGCCTCGCTGGTCAACCTCGGTGTTCCTTCAGAGTACGCCGACTACTATTCCGAGTCTGTGCGGCGTGGTAGCATTCTGCTTACCGTGAATGCTGTGGGCGAAGATGCCCGTGACGCCGCCAACATTCTGATGCGCCACCATCCAGTTGATGTACAGGGCCGTGCCGACGACTGGCGTAAGGAAGGCTGGAAGGGCTTTGACCCCAACGCCGAACCTTACGAGTTCAAGGCCAACGACGCCTCCATACCCGAGGACGAGACAGAGCCGCCAACCAACGATAACACCGTGCGGCGTTATCCTGTTCTTCCTCCTGAACGTCGCTAACTCTCATTCCTATAGACCATAGGAAGGTTTTAGGAAAGCAGCGTGTCCCCTCCCCCTCTGCGCTGCTTTCATTTTTGTTTTCGCCTGCTCGCTCCAAAGCGGTGTTTGCCACGCTCCGCCAGCCGCCAGCACCATCTTTTCCAAGTGACACAAGCTGTTGTACACTAAGCCTCATGGAAACTTTAAACGGCACAGTGGAACGCGTCACATACTTTAACCCCGAAAACGGCTACAGCGTTTTAAAGGTACACCCCGATGGTAAAAAACGGCTGGAAGGCGCAGACCGCGAAGGTTTAATCGCCGTCGTGGGTCTTATGCCTGAGCTTGGCGTCGGTGAGCTGGTGCAGTTCACCGGAAGCTGGATTAACGACCCGCGCTACGGCAAGCAGTTCAAAGCGGAAACCGTCGTGGCCATCAAACCCACCAGCGAACGTGGCATTACGCGTTATCTCTCCAGCGGCTTAGTGCGCGGCCTGGGCGAACGCACAGCGGAAAAAATTGTCGATCACTTCGGCGTCCACACGTTGGACATCCTCGATCAGGAGCCGGAAAAACTCGCGGAAGTGCCGGGACTCAAAAAGGAACTCGTGCCCAAACTGATCGCCGCCTGGAAGGAAGTGCAGTACACGCGCAGCGCTATGATTTTCCTGCAAGGCCTGGGTGTCGGTGTGCGTACCGCCAACAAAATCTACAAGGAATACGGCGACGACACCATCAAGGTGATTCAGGAAGACCCCTATAAGCTGGCTGACGATGTGCTGGGCGTGGGCTTCATCAAGGCTGATGCCATTGCCCGCAATATGGGCGTCGCACCGGACGCGTTGGGACGGGTGCGCGCGGGCTTGCATTATGCGCTCAACAAACTGTCGCAGGACGGGCATACCTACGCGCCGCGCAAGCTGCTGCTGGATACGACGGCTGAACTGCTGCAAATCGAAAACCCCACACGCACGGCTGCTGTGCTGAAAATGGAACTGGAACAGCGTGAACTGATTTCGGACGCGCTGCCCTCCAATGATGCTGATGAAGCCCTCTTGGAAGCCATCTACCTGCCTATGTTTTATGCCTCAGAACGTGGCGCGGCGCTGCGGCTCAAAGGCATCGCGGCAGCCCCATCGCCCATGAAAAAAACATGGCAGAAAACCGATTGGAAAGCGTTCCTCAAAAATCTGGCGCAAGATAACGAGGTCTCGTTGACCGAACAGCAGCAGGACGCCGTCAAAGCCGCACTCACCAGCAAAGTCTCGGTGCTGACAGGTGGGCCGGGCACAGGTAAAACCACGACGCTGCGCATGGTCATTCAGGCGCTGGTCGAAAAGGATTTGACGTTTCACCTTGCATCCCCCACTGGACGCGCCGCCAAACGCCTCAGTGAAGCCACCGGGCAGCCTGCCTCCACCATTCACCGCCTGCTGGAATACAGCCCGCAGATGGGCGGCTTTGCCCGCGACGAGGACGCGCCGCTGACTGCCGACATGATTATCGTGGACGAGTCCTCGATGATCGACATTGTGCTGTTTTATGGCCTGCTGCGTGCCATCCCACCGCAAACTCATCTCATGCTCGTCGGCGATGTCGATCAGCTTCCCAGCGTCGGCGCAGGCAACGTGCTGCGTGATGTCATCGACAGCGGCATCGCCCATGTCACCCGCCTTGACACCATCTTCCGCCAGAGCGAAGACAGCCACATCATCGTCAACGCCCATCGCATCAATCACGGCGAAGCGCCCCTGTACGACAACAACCGCACCAAAGACTTCTTCTTCTTCCGTGAAAGCGATCCGGTACAGGTTGCGGAGTTAGTCGTCGATATTGTCTGCAACCGCCTGCCCACCAAATTCGGCGTGCATCCGATTGACGATGTGCAGGTGATTTCGCCGATGTATCGCGGGCCGGGCGGCGTCACCAACCTCAACGAGACCTTACAGCAGGCGCTCAATGGCAGCGGACGCGTGGCGGAGAAAAAGCTCGGTGGGCGCACCTTCCGCGTCGGCGATAAGGTGATGCAGACGCGCAACAACTACGACAAGGAAGTCTTCAACGGCGACATCGGGCGTGTCCATGCCATCGACCATGAAGATGGGCTGATGGAAGTGGTCATTGATAGCCGCTTCATCACCTACGAATGGAGCGAAGCCGAAGAACTGATGCACGCTTACTGTATCAGCACGCATCGCAGTCAGGGATCAGAATATCCTGTCGTCGTGCTGCCGCTGCTCACACAGCACTACATGATGCTTCAGCGCAACCTACTCTACACCGCCATCACACGCGCCAAAAAAATCGTCGTGCTCGTCGGCAACCCGCAGGCCGTCCACATGGCAGTGGGCAACAACAAGGTCGCGCAGCGCTTCAGCGGCTTGCAGGCACGCTTGCAGGGGTAAGCCATCAACAAGACAAAATTACTGTACATAGCCCCACTGATTAACTATGAAGTAAATAGTTGACAATCGCAGTTTGCCACGATTCCATCATCTCGTGGTAATAATCTTCTGTGAAATGTTGCAGGTGGATGTTCCCATCTGGACTTAGGGCTGTCAATGTATAAGTGACATGCACCACAGTTCGAGCCGAGGCATCGTCATCACACTGAATATCAATAGTCGTCACATGAGAACCGGGCAGCACATTGAAGTAGGTCAAATGGGCTTCGTCCACATCATGCGCCGTAATCGTCCAAACCTTAGCAGGCTCATGGGGGTGACGCGTCATAAAAACGGTGCCTACCTCCGCAATCCCGCTCGACGGATACAGAATCTCAGGTTCCCACTCGTGCGCCCACCGCTTTTCTCCAAGCGGCTCAAATAAGCTGAAGGCGCTGGAACGCGGTGATGGGAGTTGGAGCGTGGAAGACCGAATAACACGTTGCGCAGCAAAGTCAGTCATGGCAAAGAATCCTTTTCAGTGGTGTTCCATCAAGCATGAGACTGGAGGTTAACAGACGAGGGCATTCATTCGTGCTTCTCGTCAGAGGGTTGCTCTACAAAATGGTGGCTGGCACTCGAATCATAGTTCATGGCGTACACTTGTTTGAGTTGGGCGATACGCTTTAAAGTTTCTTCGTCAAAGGGATGTTTTCGCTCGAAAGCATGAAGGGCAATGCCTTCCAGAAGATCGCCCAGTGAAATATCGTAGTATTCAGCCAGCGCCTTGAGAACTTTAACTAAGTTCTTCTCCATGCGCGCGCCAATCTGTACACGTTCAACGGGAATTTCTGTTTTGGAGCCGGGTGACGTGCTGTGTTCGGTATTCATCAGTAGCCTTGGATCATTTTGTTATATTGTTACCAATGTAACATCATAATCAAAACCTGTCAACCCGGTTCCTAAGGATATTTTCCAGGTGAAATGTCGAACCCAGGCGCGGCGGTTCTTGGCGTTCTGGGTGTCTGCTTTGAAAATCTTACCTTTGCGATTAAATCCGCCTTTTCCTCGCTGCGTGTAATCCATTCATAGTCAGTGGGTGGAGAACCGCTTTTTCATGATTCCAGTACTTGTCTATGATGCGCCCAGATAGCGCGTGTCCAGCGTTTTTTCAGCGAATTCGCCTTCCAGCAGCCCCACATAATACCCTTTTGCGTTCGGACGCGAACTGACAACTGCTTTCAACTTGCCATCCACGAAATGTCCTGCCGCGCCGTCGTCAAAGGCATAGCCGGGCATCATCTCGCCGCCGCTAATCACGCGCCGCAGCGTCGGGCGGCGTTCAGCTTCGCCGTCATAGTGCGGCGTACAGCTTCCCGACAGGTAGCCCAGACCGTTTTTCATCACCCTCAGACCTCCGGGTATCGAGTCCGTCGTAAACTGCTCGAACCAGCAGTTCGCGCCTGCGCTCAATCCCGCCAGCACTGTGCCGTTGTCGGCAGCTTTGCGCAGAATCACGTCCAGTCCCCATTCACGCCACAGCGCCAGCATACTCTTGGTGTTGCCGCCGCCCACATAAATCACATCCTGCGCCATCAAAAAGCCTTCGATGTCGGCGGTATGCGGCTGAAACAGTGAGAGCTGCGAGGCGCGGCAGTCCAGTTCGTTGAATGCCTTGAAGAAGTTGATGATATAATCGCGTGCTTCGCCGCTGGCTTGCGCCAGAAAACACACCGCTGGCCGAGTTTCTCCCGTTTGTTCGATAACGTAGCGGTCTAGCAGCAGGTTATCCGGTTCCATCGAAAAGCCGCCGCCGCCCATTGCAATGATTTGCTGCATGAATACTCTATCCTTAAACCATCAGAAGCCAACGCCCGCTATTATCTTGCTTTCGCGACTGGTGAGCAACGGGGACTCCTCCAAAGCGACAGCTATGTATTCCATTCAGCGTCTAGTCCATAGCCATGAGTTTCGCGCATAACATGTGGCGCCCCTGCTGTATTTCCCTTTGCGCCCTTTGCGCCTTTGCGGTTAAGCTTGTGTTTTCGCCTTATCCACAGGAGTCCTCCCTTGACCACACTCCTTATCCGCAACTGCAAAGTCCTGCAAATCTCCGCCGACGCTAAAGTCAGCATCCTCCACAACCACGACATTCTGGTACGTGGCAGCAAAATCGAAGCCATCCAACCCAGCGGGCAGGCCGACGCCTCGCACTTCGCCACCGTCATCGACGCGCGCGGGATGCTCGCCATGCCCGGACTCATCAACACCCACTCCCATGTGCCGATGGTCATCTTTCGCGGGCTGGCGGAAGATGTCTCCATCGAAAAATGGTTCAACGACTACATGTGGCCGCTGGAAAGCAACCTGCAAGCCGAGGATGTCTACTGGGGGATGCAGCTTGGGCTTGCCGAGATGATTGAAGCAGGCGTGACCACCGTCGCCGACCATTATTTCTTCATGGACGAAGCAGCGCAGGCGGTGGAAAAAGCTGGTTCGCGCGCGCTGCTGGGCTGGGCGATTTTCGGCAGCGGCGGCCAGCCGATGATTGACCGCACCGCCGAATTCATCACCCGCTGGCAGAACGCCGCCAGTGGACGCATTCGCACCATCATGGCTCCCCACGCGCCCTATACCTGCGATGACGATTTCCTCCACAGTACGGCGGCCAGCGCGCAAAAACTGGGTGTGGGTATCCACATCCACGCCGCAGAAGACCTGCGCCAGACCAACGCCAGCCTGGAAAAGCGCGGCATCACGCCCATTCAGGTGTTACAGCAAACCGGCATCCTCGACCTGCCGACGATCATCGCGCACGGCTGCGGACTGCTGCCCGATGACATCACGCTGCTGGCAAAACATCAGGCGGGCGTGGCCTGCGCGCCGAAAACCTATCTGAAGCTGGCGATGGGCATGACGCCTGTCGTGGAACTGCGCGCGGCGGGTGTGCCTGTCGGCCTGGCGACGGATGGCGCGGTCAGCAACAACACGCTCGACATCTGGGAATCGCTGCGGCTGATGGCCATGCTGCAAAAGGATCGCCACAACGTCCCCGAAGTGATGACCATACCCGAAGCCCTGCATGTCGCCACGCGCAGCAGTGCTAAAGTACTGGGGCAGGAACACGAACTTGGCGCGCTGGAAGCGGGTTATCTGGCGGACATCATTCTGGTGGATTTGGAAGGAATGCATCACCAGCCGCTGCACAGCATCAGCGCCAGTCTGGTGTACAATACGCGTGCCAGCGACGTGCAGACCGTGATTTGTAACGGGCAGGTCATCATGCGTGACCGTCAACTGCTGACGCTGGACAAAGCCGAAATCGCCGCGCATGTGCGGGAAGGCATGGAACGCCTAGCGCAGCGCGTGCCCAACAAACGCATTCAGGTCTACAACCCATGAAAAAACTCGTCTGTTTCTGTCTTTTGCTGCTTTCGCTTGCTGCCTGCGGTGGTCAAGCGACCTCTGAACCCGGTCACTATGTCTCGCCCGATGGCAAGTTTAGCTTTACCTACCCACCGGAGTGGAATCTGGTCATTCTTGAACCGGACGCCATTCTGGATGTCAGCCGCTTCAGCGATTCGCCCGATGCATTCCAACTGGAAGTGCTGCCGCCTGTGCCGACCTCGCTGTACAGCGAAGCCGCGCTGGGCACAAGTGTCGATGAAATCGTCAATGCCCGCGCGCAGTTGTGGCAGCGTTTCGGCCCACGCGTGTCATCGGGCATCAACATTCAAAGCGCGGATGTGGTGGAATTTACCGTCGAGGGGCGTCCCGCCGCTTACGCCTACGCCAGCGTACCCACCGATCAGGGCGTCACCTTCGGCATTATCGTCATCGCTGTGCAGGTCGCCGATGATGGCATCGCTACGCTGACGGTGCTGCCGCCGCAGGGGCAGGATTTCGCCGTGCTGCAAGAAAATCAGGCGCAGATTCTGGAGGTCGCCAACTCGCTGCGCTATAACCCGTAGCCATGCCTGTGCCATTGGTGCCAAACGTCACCCTCAGGACATGACAACTGTCGCGCATCTGCTGCGTAATGTGTCTACAGGAAGTCATCTTGAGGAGACAAAAAATGTCCAATTACGAGACATTGGTGAAGGATTTTCTGGCACAGAAATGTATCGCGGTGGTGGGTGTTTCGCGCACCAGCGGCTCTACCGCGAATCTGATCTACAAGAAGCTGAAGGATACTGGACATCAGGTGTATGCCGTGAATCCCAATGCCCAGAGCATCGATGGTGAACCGTGCTATCCTGATGTGAAGTCCACGCCGACGCGCCCTGACGCGGTGATGATTGTCACCACGCCGCAAGTCACCGATCAGGTGGTGCGCGACTGTGCCGACGCTGGCGTTTCGCGCGTGTGGATGCACTGCTCGTTCATGCACGGCTTGCGCAGCACCTCCAGTACGGCGGTGGAATTCTGCAAGAGCCACAACATCTCGGTCATTCCGCTGGGCTGCCCGATGATGCACGATGAACCCGTAGACGGTGGACATAAGTTTATCCACTGGTGGATGGGTATCACGGGCAAGCTCAAGGTCTAATCACGCCTTCATTACTGTTGGGGCAAGGCACGCCTTGCCCTTTTACCCTACAACTTTAGCACATCGCGCTCATATTTCAGCGTGGCGAAATAATCCTCGACGGTTTCCGCGCGCCGTATCAATTCCACCGAGCCATCCGCGCGCAGCAGCAGTTCTTTGGGGCGCAGCCTGCCGTTGTAGTTGAAGCCCATCGCCTGCCCGTGCGCGCCTGTGTCGTGAATGATGAGCAAATCCCCGTCCGCAATCATGGGCAGCGCACGCTGAACGGCGAATTTGTCGTTGTTCTCGCACAGCGCGCCGACGATGTCATACACCTCTGTCGCGGGAGCATGTTCCTTGCCGAATACGCTGATGTGATGATACGCGCCATACATGCCCGAACGCATCAGCGCCGACATCGACGCATCCACGCCCACGTAGCGCCGATAGCTGTCCTTATGATTGATGGCACGCGTCACCAGAACGCCATGTGCGCCTGTCATATAGCGCCCACTTTCCATGAACAGCTTCGGCACATACCCATGTTTCTGTTTGAACTGTGCCAGCAGCGCCCATACCTCATGCCCTAGTGCATCAATATCCAACGGCGCATCGTCGGGACGATAGGGGATGCCCAGTCCGCCGCCGATGTTGATGAACTCAAACGTGATGCCAAGTTCGTTCGTCACCCACTCCACCATATTCAACAGCATGGAGGTGGTTTCCACCATGTAATGATAATCACGCTCATTCGACACCAACATGGTGTGCAATCCGAAGCGCTTGACCCCCAAATCTTGTGACCGTCGATAAGCCTCCAAGATGCGTTCAGCGCCCATGCCGAACTTGGCTTCTTCGGGCTTGCCGATGATAGCATTGCCTGAACGCCGCGCGCCGGGGTTATAACGAAAGCAGATGATTTCTGGCACAGCGGGCAGTTTGGGAATCAAGGTGATGTCATCCAAGTTAAGGATACAAGCGCCATCATCCAGGGCCACCGCGAATTCCTCGCGCGTGGTGTTGTTCGACGTGAACATGATGTCCTCACCATGCCCACCAGCCTGTCGGCTGAGAATCAACTCTGGCACAGAACTGCAATCGAAGCCGCAGCCCTCCTCTTTCAAAATGGCGAGGATATGCGGATTCGGCAGCGCCTTCACCGCAAAGTATTCGCGGAACCCTTCGATTCCCGCAAATGTCGTAAATAACTCGCGTGTGTTTTCGCGAATGCCTGTCTCATCATAAATGTGGAACGGCGTGCCGAAATGCACACCAATCTCTGGCAGTATCGGCTTCAGACGTGCTTGAAAAGCAGACGACATCGGCATAGGCGCTCAGGGTTTCAGATAGCCGTGTGCCACATACCAGTCGTAGGTATCGTTCAAACTCTGAAGCATGTCGAAGTCCGGGCGTCCCAGTTCGTTCCACGCCTTGTTACAGTCAAAGTAAATTTTGCGCGCGCCCAGCCGTGCCTGATTGGCGTCAATCGGCGTTTTGATACCGATTTTCCGCAGCGCATCAATCAGGTTGGCCACCGTCGGCAGCACCGAATCCGGCGCGAACAGGCGCGGTGGTTTCGCCCCAACGACATCGGCAATCATGCGCAGCCACTGTGTGTACGGGTAATTCTGCGTGCCCAGGATGTAGCGGTGTCCGCTTTGCCCCTTCTCCGCCGCCAGCACATGCCAGCGAGCCACGTCGCGCACATCGGTCACCATCACGCCGCCGGAACTCATCGCTGCCAACGGGCCGAAGCGCTTGACCTGCACGATGAAACTGCCGGAAATCATATTCAGGTCGCCCGGCCCCATAATCACCACCGGGTTCATGATAACCACATCCTGCCCCGCCATCACCGCGTCGCGCACGACTTCTTCTGCCTGCCATTTGCTGTGCCCATAGGGGAAATGTTTCGGCGGCAGCGCAAACGGGTCGTCTTCGTTGGCAGGTCGGCCATCGGTGCGCGGCCCCACTGCCGCCGCGCTGCTGGTGAAAATCACCCGCTGGACTTTGGCCTTACGGGCGGCGTCCAGCACCCGGCGCGTGCCTTCCACGTTGACCTCATACATATGCTTCATGTCGGCGCGCCAGTAATCGGCCACCGCTGCTACATGAAATACCCAGTCGCAGCCTGCACACGCCGCGTTGAGCGCATCGGTTTCCAGCACATCCCCCAGCGCCGATTCGTATTCGACGCCTTCGAGCGCGTCCAGCTTGGAAGACGCACGATGTAACACGCGGACGCCGTGTCCGGCATCATTCAGCGCCCGCGCGATATGTGAACCGACAAAGCCTGTCCCCCCTGTCACCAGTGCTTTCAAGGCAGCCTCTCTTTTAACGACGGGAACGCCATAATCCCAAAATCAGTAAAACCACGATGGCCCCAATAAACGCTACGATGATGTCAATCCAGCGCAGAGTAATGCCCCCTGCCAGTTCACCGGGAACCTGCACGTTAAAGAGGGTAAACAGAAAACCCCCTACTACCGCGCCGATTAAGCCGATGATGAGATTCCCCAGCGTGCCGAAGCCCCGTCCGCGCACCAGCAGCCCCGCGAGAAATCCTGCGATCAGGCCGATGATGACCCAGGTAACGATTTGTTCTGGAACGAATGTGATGGTCACAGGCTGATTCATGTGTGCCTCCTTATTTTCCCCGAATAGTAACGAGTCTTGTTAAGGTTGCCAACGGGGATAATGGTCATGGCATTCATTATAGGTCAAACGGTAGGCAGCCTGTCGTTCCGTATCGGTAACATAAATCTCATAGTTATTGTCACGAAACATCACCACCGCCCATCTGCCATCCGGCGCTTGTCCCCAGACATTGCTCATCTCGTTCGATGAACTGGGCAGAAAGAATCCCGGTGCGCTGGCGTCTATCACGTCATGCTCTGCGCCATAAAACACAATTGGCGATGTTACCCCCTCAGCCAGCGTCAGCACACGTCCCTGCCATAGCGGCAGTTGCTGGTAGGTATCCCCTGAAAACCGCATTTGAATGTGCCGCCAAACATCCATCACATAGATGCTGCTGTCTTCTCCACAATCGGAGATAAAAGCCAGCACGCCGCCGTTCCACACTCCGGCATTCCCGACCCACGACGATGCCATGAGCAGCAGCGAACAGACCAGCAGCAGCAGACTGACTGTACACAGCAGCATCCGCGTCAGGGGAATTCAGACATCGTGAGCATCCGATGACTCGATGAAGGTCATAATCGCAGCTTCGGCCTCGTCCACACTGATGCCATCGCGTACCCAATCCCACGCAGACTCCGCACCGCTGGCGACTCCCTGCTGGCTGACGCCGGCCGGTTTCCATAGGGCGATGGCCTTATCAGCGTAGGGCGCATAACGTTTAGGGTCGGTGGGGCCGAGAATCATCACCGTTTTCGCGCCCGTTGCCGCCGCCAGATGCGTCAGTCCTGTATCATTGCCGATGTAGACCAACGCCAGCGAAGCCAGCGCGCCAATTTCAGCGAACGACAGCTTATCCACGAATTTATGGACGCGCTCCTCATGCGTGAGGTTTGCGCGAATAAGCCGCCAGACATGCGCGCACAGTTCCTCATCGCCTGGGCCACCAATAATCACAAGCTGCGCATTGGTCTTTCCCGCCAATCGTAAAGCCAATTCAGCAAAGCGTTCCGGTGGATAGCGTTTGCTGTCCATGACCATGCCGGGGTTACGCCCACCCGTTGGATTGAGGACGATAAACTGCTGTTCAACAAGGTGATGGCGGTGAATCAGTGTGCGTACCAGTTCCAGCGCTTGCAAACGCACGGGGATGTCGGTGCGGCAGCCACTCGTCTCCAGCCCCAGCACGCGCGGCACATCCAGATAGATATCGGCTTCGCTGCGCGGCGTATCGGGGTCAATCGGCGCGCGGATATTGTAGCCGAAACCGCGTCCGGCGCTGTCCAGCCCGGCACGGTAAGGAATGCCCGTTAGCGCCAGCGCGAGACTCATCAGCGGCGAACGCACCAGCGACACCGCCAGATCATAATGACCCGCGCGCAGCATTCTCACGAACCCGATGAAGCCCGCGATAGACTTAACCGGGAGCGCGGCGCTGCCTGTGTCCAGCAAAGCATCAATGGCCGGGTGTCCCTCGATTGCGGCCTTTGACCAATTACCCACTGCCCATGTAATATGAATATCGGGATAGGCACGCCGCAGCGCTTTGAGGGTCGCTGTCGCCATGACGACATCCCCGATGCAGCAGGGCAGCACCAGGACCAGCCGCTTAACTGCTGGCCGATCAGGGGGTGAACGACGGAGAATGAATTGGGAGAGGTGACGATAAATCATGATTCATCTAATGTAACAAATTTTTCACAAATTCTTCAGATGTTGAGCACGGGTATTTGATTGACAATAGTTAAGATTCTCTTGTAGGATTCATTACAATATTTACTTTCTTTATATTTTATAGTGATTTTGTCTAGCGCAAATAGGTCAAAAGCATGGCAACCAGTCAGAACATCAGACTTACAGGATCCTTGACCGCGCGCTTTAACCGTGATCCGTTAGGATTAGGGCGCACGGCGGGGCAGCGCGGTGCTGAAATTATCGCAGGCATCCGTGCTGAAATGATGCACACGCCGGAGACGCAGGCGTTGAGCAAACTGAGTGGAAGGCTGACCGCCAAAACGATTATGGCGTTGGAGCGTGACGGGATGTTTAACTATATCCCTGCGCGTTATGAAGCGATGACTGATTTAGCGCTG
The DNA here is from genome assembly GCA_046328675.1 of Anaerolineae bacterium. Taxonomy (GTDB): domain Bacteria; phylum Chloroflexota; class Anaerolineae; order Aggregatilineales; family Phototrophicaceae; genus JACAER01. The sequence continues at coordinate 35,812 of JAXLWC010000038.1, read as the reverse complement.
AGTCATGCCCCATTTGAAAATGGTCTCACCCTCGTCGAGATTGCCGCCGGCTTTTCCCCACGCTGCATCCATCTTGCGCGGCGTATCCCCGAAGCGCAAGTGATTGAAGTCGATCTGCCCGATGTGGTGGTGGAAAAGCGCAAGCGTCTGGAACGTCAGCCGGGTATCCGCATTCCAGCAAACCTGTCATGGCGTTCGGCAGACCTCAGCCAGCAGATGTTGAGTGAAGTGCTTAACCAGCGGCTGGTGGATATGGTGATTTCAGAGGAAATGCTGCTGTACTTCTCAATGGAAGATTGCACGCACATTTTGCAGCAAATCTGGCGCAGCCTGAAGCGCGGCGGTTATCTGGTGTGCAGTATCGGCTATCGTCCCGGCATTCAGCAGGCCCACAAAGCCGCCCGTTTCTTCAACCGGCAGGCAGGCAATTTCCTCGGCGCGGTGCGCAGCACAGAGGAAGCCAAACGCCTGTTTGAGCAGGCAGGCTACAACGAAGTCACGGTACACACGATCTCTGCAATGGCCGCCGACATGAAACTACCCGACGTACCCGCTGACATCGAACTGATTGTACTGGCACGCCGCCTCTGAAAGGTTCACACGGGGACAATCTGAAGTTAAAATCAGCTTAATCGCCGCCCGTTACACTGCCTCAAAACGGTTTGCGGAGATTCAGGCTGATGCAAAACACGGCGGTTATTTCCCCCAGCGCGCTCATTATCAAGCGTACACAGGAACAACGTGGTTCTGAGTTACAGGCGGGTGCCCGTGCTGAGTTAGCGCCATCCTCGTTGAATATGGCCCTGAGTTCGCTTGCGGGCCGCCTATCCGCACGCACTATGATTAAGCTGTTTGGTGTGCCCGCCGCTTTGAATTTCATCACAGCGCGCATTGATCTGCTGGCGGCAGTGATGAAGCGCAGTGTCCCGCCGATGATTTTTTCGCCGCTGCTGGTCGATTTGAACGCGGGGTTTTCGCCGCTGGGGCTGGCGCTAGCCAGAGATTTGCCCAGCGCCCGTGTCATCGAATTGGATACGCCCGAAGTGATTCATGAGCGCGAACGCCGCCTGCGCCGTGCCCGTGCTGTAGCACTGCCGCCCAACCTCGCGACCATTGCTGTTGATCTCGAACAGACGCCGCTCATTCGTGCGCTGCTGGGACAGCGAGCCGATGTGATGACGCTGACAGGCGGCTACATGACGCACGATGAGCTGCTTCAGGTCGTGACCTACCTGATGGGCGTGCTCACGCCGACAGGTTCACTGGTGGTTTATTTACCCTGGCAGGAGGGCATCGCCCGGATGCGCTACGGGGTTCGCCTGTTCAAACGACAGGTTGGCGAACTGCCGGGTGCCTTTGAACATGCTGACCAGATACAAGCCCTGTTCAGACGCGCAGGATATTCGCAGGTCACCCTCCATTACCCCAACCAACTGGCAACAGCGCTTGGATTGCCCACGCCCCTCCTGGATTTGGAAGTGCTGGTACAAGCCCGCCGCGTCGGTTGAGCAGCGACAGGATCGCAAGAACAGCAGCGCGCCGTGAGAATTCAGGGCGCGTTTTTGATTTCCCAAACGAATCAGGCTAATCCAATTTTTGCGTTAGTAAGGGCGGGTGTACACTAGATACAGGTTCGCGCTGTTTGATACCAGGAGTAATGGTTATGCCAGTCATTGACCCCACGATTCTACGGGAAATTCCGCTGTTTGAGATGTTCGATATGGATGAACTTAGCACACTTGCCGGGCAGATGGAAGAAGTGAATCTTTTATCCGGGCAGCGGGTGTTCGCTCAAGGCGATCCAAGCGGCAAAATGTTTGTGGTACAGGAAGGCAAAATTGAATTATTTTTGCAGGACAATGCCGATGAGCGCGTGCAATTAGGCGTGGTTGAACGTGGGGATATGTTTGGTGAGTTGGGACTGCTGCACAACGAACCGCGCACAGCCAGCGCCAAAGCCCTGCTGAATACCAAACTCATCGCCATTGACCGCCACGACCTTGAAATTCTGTTCACCCAGCATCCACATGCAGCCCTGGATATGATGACCATGCTCGGCAAGCGCATTCGTGAGGCCAACATGCTGGTGCGCGAACGCATTACCACACGCAATGTCAACGAAGTGCTGGACAAACCCGCATCATGGGGCGAACGCATTTCCGACTTCCTGACGATGGTGGCAGGCGACATCCGTTTTGTGTATTTCAGCCTCGCATGGTTTGGTTTCTGGCTGATCTGGAATTCAGGGATTATTCCCTCCCTTACTCCATTTGATCCTAATCCCTATGGCTTGCTGACGATGGTGGTTTCTCTGGAAGCGATTTTCCTGTCTTTATTTGTCCTCATCAGCCAGAATCGCCAGGCCGCACGCGAAAAAGTCCGCAACGATATTGAATACGAAGTGAACCTCAAGGCAGAACTGGAAATCCGCAGCTTGACAAAACAGGTCGAAGATTTGCAGGATACCTTGTTACAGCATCTGTCAGCGCTTCAGGCTTTTGAAGCCGCCAAGCAGACGAAAGAAACCAACGCCGTACACAAAACCAACAACGAAGGGGGAGCAAAATGACTCAGATTGGCATCATGATTGAAGGGCAGGATGGGCTGACATGGGCACGCTGGCAGCGGTTACTGAGTGCGGCAGAAGACCTCGGTTTCCAGTGTGTCTTCCGTTCTGACCACTACAGCAACGCCAACCCGCCGGACAAGGAGTCGTTGGAATTGTGGGTCTCGCTGACGTATGCGGCGACGCACACCCGGCATATTGAATTCGGCTCGCTGGTCGCGCCTGTGACCTTCCGCCATCCTGCGTTGACGACGCGCATGGCAGCAGCCGTTGATGACCTCAGCAGCGGGCGGCTGGTGCTGGGTTTAGGCGCAGGCTGGAACGAACACGAACACAAACAGTTCGGCGTGCCGTTTTATGACCGCAAGACGCGCTTTGAGATGTTCGAGGATGCGCTGGAAATCACCACACTTCTGCTGGACAGCGAAAGCAGCGTTAGCTACGACGGTAAACATTTCTCACTGGACAACGCCATTCTGCTGGAACGTCCGCGCCGGCGCACACCCGTCCTGATCGGCGGCAACGGCCAGAACAAAACACTGGGCTATGTGGCAAAGTACGCGCAGGAATGGAACGCGGTGTTTTCCTCGCCCGAAAACGTCACGGCGAACAATGCGCACCTTGATGAACTGCTCACCGCCAACGGACGCCAACCGCAGGACGTGAAACGTTCGCTGATGCATGGCGTGGTCTACGGCCACGAGGACGAGCTTGAAGCCAAAGCCGAAGATTTGTATGGCGGCACACTGGATTACGTGCGCGGGCGCGGCATGTTCGTCGGCAGAGGGCAGGAACTGGTCGATCACATTGGGCGTTTTGTAAATGCAGGCGTCGAACGCTTCATGCTGCAATGGCTGGACATGGATGATCTGGATGGGCTGGATGGACTCGCCCATGATGTGCTGCCCGCGTTCAGCAGTTAGCAGTTAGCGTGAGGTGAAAAGTTACGTCGATGAGTGAGAAGAACAAGTTCATCATCATTGACGAGAAAACCAGATAGGGCGAAAGCGCCACCTTAACACCTTCAAAACTGGCTGATGCTAATCGATCGCGTTGATGCTGACTTTCTCATAGGAATTGTTGTGCGGCATTTATGTAGGGTTGTTATCTGGATGAACGTGGATACGGTACGGCGATTTTGCGACTAACAAATGGCTTGGGATATGCTGACACTGGAGCTCAAAATGCAACGATTGATGGTCACAACCTACTCTCAACATCTGCACCGTGAGATGATAGGCATGCGCTCGATGAGCGAGAAGAACAAGTTTATCGTCATTGACGAGAAGCCGAAGCGTGGGTTCAGCTTTGGAACCCCAGAACACTCAACATCAAAACGTTACCCTTGTGGAAAAGGTGCATTTAGCCCTCGGGCGGTTTTTCTCCTTCTATCAGTCGGATGGTACTGATGATCGGATGATAACAGACTGCGGAAACCGATACCCTACGAGTTCTGGAACTCACAGCAACCGATCTGACAGCCGAAACAAATTCTTTGGTGGCACGAAATGACCCTGACTGATCTTGCACATGAGGGATTTTGTGACAGCCTACCCAATTCAGCTGCCAGTGCTACCGCAATCAGCAACCAGCAGACGCGCGCTTGCCGCAACCCAAAATGCGCTGCTCACAGAACAGGCCCGCGTCATTCCGACGCTGACCGCGTTAGCAACCCCTGTCCCTTAGATAGAAAGTTTGGTGATGGTCTCTCGCAAAGGATTTCTGCTTCTCGGCTTTTCGATCATTGCACTTTTGTTGTGGGCGTCATGCATTCCCGCGCCCACACCCGCCCCCATCCAGCAAACAGCGACGGCCCTGCAAAGCGCCTTCAACGCGCAGGCACTCATCGGCACGCAGCAGGCTATCGTCAGCACGGCGCAGGCATTTGGTGGGCCGCCTTTCCTCGTGGTGACGGCAGTGGGCATTCCCATCACCCTGCCGCCGCCTTCCACGCTGCAAGCCCTGACCGCGCAGCCCTGCGCCTTCCAGTGGATCACGCACGACGCGCCAGAAGCCACCGACGCCGCGCAGTCTGCCTTCGCCCGTAACAGCCTGTTGGCCGATGTCAGCGTGCGCGCACAGCTTTACGGCGAGAACTGCCTCGAATCCGACGGCAGCGTGCGTTACTTCGCACCGATGACCACCGACTTTTCCTGACGATGGAACTGGACTCGTTCGGCAATCTGGACGCGGTGGCGGAAGTGGCGCTGGCGGCGCTGGACACGCTGAGCGCGCCGCTGGGAGTTAACCTTCCGGCGAAGCTCGGGTATCTCGATTTGACGGTACGTGTTGGAGGAGCGCTGGGACACCTGCGCACGACATTCGACCAGATTACCTTCTCGCGGGCACAGGGATTAAGCGGCGGCGCGCTGGTCGATGCGCTGGGCGGCGTTGTGCAGCGCTAAAAGGTGTTATGCGATCAATCCGTTTGTTGGACATTGTTAATCGTTGTGGGTATCCCATTGGTGATACTTGGGCTGGTGTTCTTGATTGTGTTTATTGCTCAACCCAAACAAACGAATACGACTTGATAGAACTGACCTGCCAGCCAAGAATACGATAATTACTGGAACAGTCGCATCCCAGTTGACACAAACCAACACCGCAATCGAAGCCTACAACGCCCAACAAACACAAACGGCGGCTGCACCCACGCAAACCGCCGTTCCTGTTACCTTAACGCCGTAGCTTTATCCTGTGATCCATGACCCTACGGTTTGGATCAGCAAGTAAGCATTCAGGACCACGATAATCCCCGTCACCGTCCACGCCACGATTTTAAGCCAGCGCGGGTTGGTGAAGACACCCATCTTGGCGCGCTCACTGGTGAACTGCACCAGCGGCACTACCGCGAAGCTCAGTTGCAGCGACAGAATCACCTGACTAAGGATGAGCAGCTCGCCAGTGCCGCGTTCGCCGTACAGCACGGTTACAATAATGGCGGGCACAATCGCGATCAGCCGTGTAATCAGGCGGCGCAGCCAGGGCTTCATGTGAATGTTGAGGAAACCTTCCATCACAATCTGTCCGGCAAGCGTGCCCGTCAGCGTTGAGTTCTGACCGGAAGCCAGCAGCGCCACCGCGAACAGCGTGCTTGCCAGCGTCACACCCAGCACAGGCGTCAGCAGTTGGTAGGCGTCGTTAATGTCCGCGACGTTGGCATACTGTGTGCCGTGAAATGCCGCCGCCGACAGCACCAGAATCGCGCCGTTGATGAAGAATGCCGCCATCAGCGCTGCTGTTGAGTCGATGGTCGCAAACTTGATGGCTTTGCGTTTGCCTTCTTCACTGTGTTCAAAGGCGCGCGTCTGGACGATGCTGGAATGCAGATACAGGTTGTGCGGCATCACGGTGGCGCCGAGGATACCAATCGCGATGTACAGCGCCGACGGGTTAAAGACGATTTGCGGCGTAGGCACCAGCCCACCCAGCATCCCGCTGATTGACGGCTGGGCTGCAATCAGTTCGTAGGCAAAGCAGGCACCAATCACGAAAATCAGCGCACCGACCAGCACTTCCACCCAGCGGAAACCCTTGTGCTGGAGCAGCAGGACGATGAGCACATCAGCCGCCGTTATCACCACACCGACCACCAGCGGCACACCCAGCAGCATGTGCAGGGCAATCGCCGAGCCGATAACTTCAGCAAGGTCACAGGCGGCGATGGCAATTTCGCACAACACCCACAGGAAAATGACGACAGGCGGCGAATAGTGATCACGGCAGGCTTGCGCCAGGTCGCGACCCGTGACGATACCGAGTTTCAGCGACAGGTGCTGCATCAGGATCGCCATCAGATTGGAAATCAGAATCACACTGAGCAGCATATAACCAAACTGCGCCCCACCCGCCAGATCGGTTGCCCAGTTACCGGGGTCCATATACCCCACCGAGACCATTAGCCCCGGTCCCGCGAAGGCTAACAGCGTGCGCCAGAAGCCTGCATTCTTCGGCACATGGACGCTGCCGAAGACTTCCGGCAGCGATGGGGCCGCGCGCTGTAAGCGCCACCCTGTTTCTGATGCTGCATCAACTTTGGAGTTCATAGACCCTCACCCCGACTTCAGTGTTTCACATGAGAAACACTTAAATTAGACAAATCTAAAACTGAATTTAACGCATTCACAATGACTTGTCAAGAGATTACTAATGATTGGTATCATATGGAATCATGAGCTTATACTGTACATTGATTGGACGTACTTAGGCAAAGTTGAATGAACGATGAATGAACCTGTGTTTGACCCTGAGACGATGCAGGATGTCTCTACCCCCATCAGTGATTTACTGCGCCCGGCTGTCGTGCTATCCCTGGGGTTGTTCATCCTCTCCGTTATTCCCTACCTGCTGCGCTGGGGACTGCCTACTTCATGGAACTTTGGCATCGGCGAAATCCTGTTGACGCTGCTAGGGCTGGTGGTACTGGTCGTCGCGCATGAAGGTGTTCACGCGCTAGGCTGGATGATCTTTGGGCATGTCCCACCGCGTGATATTCGTTTTGGCGTGGATATGAAAACGCTGAGTCCTTATGCACACGCCCGTGTGCCGATGCACATGGCAGGCTATCGCATTGGCGCGGCGCTGCCGGGGATTATCACTGGCATCCTGCCAACGGTGATTGGCACGCTGATTGGTAATGGCTGGCTGACGTTTTTAGGCGCGTTCATGGTCACGGGCGCGGTGGGCGACCTGCTGGTGCTGTGGGCGATTCGCGCGGTGCCGGGGGATGCGCGCGTGCTTGACCATCCGAGCAACGCCGGATGTTATGTACTGAAGTGAATCAAAAGGGCGCGCCATCGCACGCCCTCGTTAGTGTTCGTATTTAGTTGAGTTTAACGCGCCAGCACATCCGACAGCATCTTGCGTCCAGCCTCGATGCTCTCCCACGCCAGCCCGCTGCGCAGCGGTTCACCCGCGTTGAAGCGCCAGGGTAAATACGCGCCCATCATCATCTTACCCAGCCGCCACAGCGCCGAAGTCCCGGTCTTGTAGTCGGGCGACTCATCAATGACACGCACGCCACCCATGGTTTGCAGCGGTACCTGTGCGAACGTCGCCTTATTCAGATGCTCCATGACAACCATGCCGAACGGCTTGAAGCCAAAGCGCGGTGTTTCGCCCAGAATGCGTGAGGCGATGTCTTCCCCAATGGCATCCGCCTGGGTAAAGGCGGCGAAGCCCTGTTTCAGCGGGAAGTCGCCCCCATCGCCTGCGACGTACACATTGTCAAAGCCGCGCACACGGCGGGTATGGGGTTCGGTGGGAACAAAGCCGCGTTCATCAGCAGGCAGTGAGGCGAAATGCGTCGCTGCCAGATAGGGCGGGAAGGTGATGAGCATGTCATAGGGATAGCTATCCCCATTGTGATAAACCACGCGCCCCTTCTCGACCTTGATGACATTCAGATGGTTATAATGCCGAATATCGCGCTCTGCGAACTCCGGCAGCAGGAGTTCATGCATCCGCACGCCGAACGACTCCAGATACTTGCTCTCGTGGGTCGTCCAGACCATGTTTACGCCCCGGCGCACGCCTTTACGTCGCAGCCAGGTATCAATCATGAAGACCATTTCGTACAGCGGGGCGACATAGTGGCTGCCCTGCGGTACCAGGAACAGAATTTGTGGGATTTTGGCGCTGCTGACCTGCAAGTCCTGCAAAGCGCGGCCAAGCCGCTGCATTTCCTGGGGCGTCCACAGCACAAAAGCGTTTTCCTTCAACCCTTCGATTTCTTCAGGATGCCCTATCGCGCCCGTCGCCAGCACCAAATAATCGTAGCCATAGCGGTCTCCCTTGTCGGTGAGCACCTCTTGTTTGGCAGGATCAACATCGACTACCCGCGCGTTCACTAATGCGATATTCTTGCGGCTTGCCGGACGGATTAAGGGGATTTTGAGCGATTCGGGAGTGAGACCAAAGGGGACATAGATCAGGTTCGGCTTAAACAGAAAATAATCTGTATCCGAGATTAACGTTATGTCAACATGTTCCAAAAGACGTTTCCGCAGATAGAATGCGGTTTCCAAACCACCAAATCCGCCGCCTACGACGACAACTCTGGGTTTCGGTTTGATCACCATATTACACCTTTTTTCATTTATACAACCTTAATTTCAGTGTAGGGCAATTAATTCTTTCTTACATGTGGTGAACAGCATTCACAAGCGGTGACATTCGTCCACAGTGAATTCATCATTGTCATTCAGGAGCGTTATGAGCGAAGAAAAACCCTCGTACAGTGCTTTGGCGCGGCTCTTTTTGCGTATGAGTCTGTTTGCTTTTGGCGGGCCAGTGGCCCATATTGCGCTGGCCGAAGAAGAAATCGTTGTGCGCCGCAAATGGCTGACGCGTGAGCATTTCCTCGACGTGGTTGCCGCCACCAACCTCATCCCCGGCCCCAACTCAACAGAAGTCATGATTCACGTCGGCCACGTCACACGCGGGATCCCCGGCGCGATTCTATCGGGCATCTGCTTCATCACGCCGTCGTTTCTGCTGACGCTGCTGCTGGCGATGATTTACGTCAGCAGTGGCACCATCCCGCAGGTCAACGCGCTGCTGTGGGGCATCAAGCCGATCATCGTCGCCATTATCGCCAACGTCGCCTACCGTTTCGGCAAAACCGCGCTCAAGGGTCGGGTACTGTGGCTGCTGTTTGTGGTGTCGCTGGCGTTTATGCTTTTTCTGGACGTGCATGAAGTCGTTATCATGCTGGGGGTTGGCCTGATCTACGCGCTGTATGTCACCCGCTGGCGTCCGCCCACTGCCGCGCTGTTCCTCAGCCTGCCGCTGAGTCCCCTGCTGCAAGCCGCGCAGGAAAGCGCCGCACGCGCAGGCTTATGGGATTTATTCTTTTACTTTCTGCGTATTGGCTCGGTGCTGTTTGGCAGCGGTTACCTGCTGATCGCCTACATCCAGCAAGACCTCGTCAACACCTTTGGCTGGCTTTCCGCGCGCGAGGTACTGGACGCCATCGCCATCGGCCAGATTACGCCCGGCCCGGTGTCCACTGCGGCGACGGTGGTAGGCTACATCATCGCGGGCTTGCCGGGGGCTGTGGTGGCAACGGTGGGTGTTTTCCTGCCATCGTTCGTGCTGGTGATTCTCACCGCCCCGCTGCTGCCCGGTATGCGCAAAAGCCACTTCTGGAGCGCGTTTCTGGCGGGAGTCAACGTTGGCGTAGTGGCGGCGATTCTGGTTACGCTGGCTGATTTGGCGCTGGCCGCTTGGCACACCGTAGATGCGGCAGCTTTCAGTCCGTTAGCGCTGGGCATGTCGCTGGTCGCGCTGGGACTGCTGCTGCGCACCAAACTGAATGCCACCTGGCTGATGCTGGGGGGTGCGGCAATCGGTTTGCTGATGGTGCTGTTGGGTGCGAATGGTTAAAGCTGCTTTGTGGCTAACAAAAATGAGGCGGAGTGGTGTCACCCGCCTCATCGGTCATCTCGCTAATCGCCTGTCGAATGTTCCTTACTGGCTTTACGTTCCGCCAGCGCCTTGAGCATGTCATCTATGCGGCTGAACTTGACGCGCAGGCGGTCTTCGGCCATACCCTTCGCTTGTTCGATGCGATCCAGTACCTGCCAGTCGGCGAACGACACCCACTGCGGCTTGCGCGTCGTCAGCAGGTGCTCTAAGGCTTCACGAGTCGGCGTGCCCGGAGACATCAGCTTATCTGCCTGCATATCTTGCAGTAGCATCTCCGCGCTTTCAACCGAATCCGGTTTATTGGTGCCGATAATGCCCGATGGCCCGCGTTTAATCCAGCCAACAACGTAGGTTCCTGTCACCGGGGTCGCACCGTTCATCACGCGCCCGTTCTCGTTGGGGATTGTGCCTGCCTTTTCGTCAAATGGCAGACCGGGCAGCGGCACGCCCTTGTAGCCAATGGAACGGAACACCAGTCCTACCGGAATGGTCTGTTCCCAATCGGTTGGCTTAGGACGCAGCGCACCATCAGGGCTGGACACCAGTTCATTCTTGACGATGCGGATTTTTTCGACGCGCTCTGTGCCGATGAGTTCCACAGGTGACGCCAGGAAGCGCATATAAATGCGGCGCGACTTCGGCTGGCGCAGCTTGCCCGTGTCGCTGTTTATACGCCGCGCGAATTCCTGCAAAATGGCGACGTTCTTCTCGGCCATCGGGTCATGATTGCGTTCCAGGTCTTCGAGGCTCAGGGCATCGAGGCGCGCTTCTTCGGGGCGCACAATAATGTCGGTATCTGCCAGTTCGCCCAACTCCTTGATTTCAGGGTTGGTGAAAGCGGCCTGTGCTGGCCCACGCCGCCCGAAGACGTAGATTTCCTTGACCTTGCTGTGCTTCAGGGCTTCCAGCGCGTAATCGGCGATGTCCGTGCCTTTGAGTTCATCGTAGGTTTTCGCGAGGATACGCACCACATCCATTGCCACGTTGCCATTGCCGATGACGGCCACACGTTCCTGCGTCAGGTCAAATTGATGCTCGCGATAATCAGGATGCGCGTTGTACCAGCCCACGAACTCTGTCGCGGCGTGACTGCCAATCAGGTCTTCGCCGGGGACACCCATGCGGCGGTCAGTCTGCGCGCCTACCGCGTAAATTACCGCGTGGTAAAGCTGCGCCATTTCCTCATGACTGATGTCCTTGCCAATCACCACATTGCCATAAAAGCGGAAGTTGGGATCAGCGGCGATTTTGTCATACACCTTCGTCACCGACTTGATCGTCTGGTGGTCGGGCGCAACGCCACCGCGCACCAGCCCGAAGGGAGTTGGCAGGCGATCAAACATATCAATCTGGACGACGAGATTGGCTTGCTTTTGCAGATGTTGCGCTGCATAAAAGCCTGAGGGACCGGAACCGACAATTGCAACACGCAGCGGATTCGATTCTGTGCCGAGAGAGGTCATGGCTTTGCCTCGTTGATGATGTGCGAGATTTCACAAGGATTATAACATCGAAAAGTGGAAACATGCCGTAAAAAAGGCGCATACAATAGATGTTATGCACAGACAGGCTTTCATCATTCGCTGGTTTCTTTACCTTGTAGCGGCGTGTTTCGCAGCGTCCACTGCGGCTGTCACTGTGGGGCATGTAGGGCTGATGCCTTACGCGGGTGAACTGCGCTACATCGCTGGCGGCAGCTACAGCCAACCCGATACGCCGCTGGCGTTGTATACCCTGGATGTAGCACGCACTCTCACTGTCAGGATGATTCCGCCGACTTACAACCGCGCGCTGCTGCCGCAGGTGGTGGCGCGTCCCGACCCGCAGACCGACATCCATCTGCATCCGAGACTGGCACTGCCGGAGCGTGCCGATTTAGCGCGCTGGTCACCGAATGAAACCCACGTCGCCCTCGTTTTCACCACTAACGAAGTGACCGCGCTAGGGTACAAGGAATACGCCGCTGTGCTGAATCCGGCTGACAGCAGCGTGCGCCGCGTCACACCTGACTTTTTGCGCGTCGATAATCTGCGCTGGTCATCGGTCAGTGATACGCTGCTGATTGTCGAGATGACCGGGCGCGGCAGCGAGGTCTATACGCTGGAAATGAACCAACCAGAGCCGCGTTTGCTCACGGGGGATGGATTTCCCTATCAGGTTTATGCGGCTGGCTGGCATCCTGACGGCGTGCATATCGTGATGGAAGCCAATTACACGACCACCTACGGCGTTATCGTGATGGACAGCCGCAGCGCCGAAATCACCTTAGCGCTTTCAGCAGCTTCGGTGCTGGAATGGTCGCCCGACGGCACACAGCTTGCCTACAATCCACAGCCCACGCGGCGCGTGCAGGATACCCTGTGTTTTGTCGCCATAGACGGCAGCGGGCAGCGCTGTCTGCGACTGCCCGCCCCTTTATTTGTCTCGTTAGGCTGGCTGCCTTAACCCTTCAGCGGCAGCACCAATTCCTTGTGGAAATCCGTCAGCGGCAGCAGTTGCCCGTCGTCCGCGACGTAGCAGGTGTCCTCCAGGCGCACGCCGAAGCCGCGTTCAGGGTAGTACACGCCGGGTTCAATCGTGATGACGTTGCCGGAAATCAGCGTGTCTTCGGATTGATGACCGATGGACGGACGCTCATGAATCTTCAGGCCGACGCCATGCCCTAAACCGTGTACGTAACCCACGTTGGTTCCGGGATGGCTGCGCGAGGTCGGATGCCCCTTGCTTTCGAGGTAGCTCTGTACCGCCTCCTGCATGGCTTTGGCAGGCATGTTGATGCGGAAGTTATCAAACGCCACATCAAAGGCATCCTGTACTTCGTCGAATGCCTGCTTCACCTCTGGCGTGGCATAGCCGATAGACCATGTGCGCGTGCAGTCATGGAAGTATCCGCCGCCGATTTCACGCGGGAACAGGTCGAAGACAATCGCCTGCCCCTGTTTTAGCGCCATATCTTCTTCGCCCCGGCTGTGCGGGAAACCGCCATCGCGCCCCTGTGCGAAAATCATATCTGTGTCCTCTAAACCGCGATCCAGCAGCGCCCGCCGCACAAAGCCCTTGACGCTGCCAATTGTCAGCGGCGTGCCATCGGCTTTGACCACCCTATCGCCATCAGCGCAATGGGAAGCGATGTACTCCCACGTCGCCGCCAGCACTTCGCTGGTGCGCTGCGCCACCGAACGAATGCGTGCGATTTCGTCAGCGCCTTTGGTCACGGCGGCGCTATCAAACACCGACACGCCCAGTTCGCCGCAGAAGTCATACTGGGGATAGCTTGTCGCCAGCAGCTTGACCATCTCAATGTAGACGTTCAGGTCGCCCACGCCGTAGACCGCGACCTTGCCCGAAGCCACGCCAGCCTTTTCCAGCCCGCGCCCCCACAGATGCACTTCGGCAAGCTGACGGTCACCTTTGCTTTCCTTGAGCAGTTCCGCCCAGCCCAGATCATAATACGAATAGACCTGCAAGCCGCTTTTGGCTGCTTCTTCGGTTTCCATCGGGTTCACGACCATAATGGGGTCAGCGCCGCATTTCTTGATCACCAGCCCGCCCGTGACATGCGCGCCGTCGGTCAGGTAATAACGGGGGAAGTTATGCGCGGCGTCTCCGGTGACAACCAGAGCGTCAAAGCCGCGTTCTGTCATCAAACGATCAATGTCAGTCTTCATAGCGTTCCTCTCAGCTTTCTACTCTCATGAAGTGAACTGTAACGCAAAAACTGAGGGAAACCAAAGTGGTATGGTTCAACGCTGAAGCTGTTGTTTCAGGACTTCAAGCAGCGCCGCTTCCTGATTGGGGAACACCGTGCGCGGGTCGAAGACCACACGATCATCGACGACGCGCGCGATTACAGGGGTGTCTGCCTCACGCAGATGCGCTGTGAATTCGTTGGGATGATGCACCGTCAGCGCCAGCAGCACCGTAGGCAGCGTTGCCCCCGGCAGACTGCCTCCGCCCACCGTCGATTCACCGTCAACCACCTGCGCGGCATCGCTGTTCAGTTCCGTTTTCCAGCGCTGCGCCGCCGCCCGCAGGTCATCCAGCGGACGCGCGATCATCTGCCATACGGGTACCTGCTGCACGCTTTCCCCGCGCCGATAATGGTCTAGCGTTGCCACCAGCGCGGCAAGGCACAGCTTATCCGCGCGCACCGCACGGGCCAATGGGTGACGCTTCAGGCGGTCAACCAGTGCCTTCCGCCCCACGATAATCCCGGCTTGTGGCCCGCCCAGCAGTTTGTCGCCGCTGAAAACTACCAGATCGACACCCGCACGCAGGCTCTCCTGCACCGTCGGCTCATGTTCCAGCCCGAACTGTTCGGTGTTCAGCAGCGCACCGCTGCCCAGATCGTCCACCAGATACAGGTTATGCGCGTGTGCGATGTGTGACATCTCAATCAGCGAAGCCGCTTCGGTGAAGCCAATCTGTTTGAAGTTGGAAGCGTGGACATGCATCAGCAGCGCGGTGTTGGGGGTAATAGCGGCGGTGTAGTCATTGGCACGCGTGCGGTTCGTCGTGCCCACTTCGACCATCTGCGCGCCGCTTTGTTTCATAATATCCGGCACGCGGAAACTGCCGCCGATTTCGACCAACTGCCCGCGCGAAATCACCACTTCGCGCGCCTGCGCCAGTTCAGACAGCAGCAGCACCAGCGCTGACGCCGCATTGTTCACCGCGAATCCGGCTTCTGCGCCCGTAATTTCGCACAGCAGCGACTCGGCATGTACCAGGCGGCTGCCGCGTTTGCCATCTTCCAGATCATATTCCAGTGTGCTGTACTGTGCCGCGACTTCCACAAGGGCTTGCTGCGCGGCGGCGGACAGCGGGGCGCGGCCCAGGTTGGTGTGGATAATGACTCCCGTTGCGTTAATGACGGGCCTTAGCGAAGGACGATGGGTGCTTTCAAGACGATCCACAACGATGGCTTCCAACTCGGCGGTATCACGAACACCCGGCTGACCTTCCCGTAAACGTTCGCGCACTTCATCCAGCACAGTACGCAGCATATCCACAGCAGGCCCACGCCCATACCGCGCCACCATTGCCGCGCCGGCTTTCCCGCTCAGGACACGGTCAACGGATGGCAGCGAACGCATCGGATTCTGTTCAACCATCAATCGCTACCCTGAATGACTATTGCGCGATGCCTCTGCACATTGTGAGCAAGCGTTACATCACTCATTAGCCAGTTCGCGCGAACGAACGAAGATTTCGATGACCACCAGTACGAACCCTAGGAAGAAGGCAATCGGCAGACTGAGCGTGCGCAGAATTTGCAACCAGGCACAGGTCACGACAAACAGCGCGATCCAGATACTCTGCCGCACCAGCACGCCGCCCGTTGGCAGTTCGGCGTTAATCGGGGTAAAGCGCATGTTGAGGTAGCGCACGAATGGCAGCACCGTGCCTGTAACGGCAATGGTGAGCAGCGCAAAAAACGCCCACAATTCCCCACCGATGCGCGGCAGGCGTGTGGTCACCAGCCAGTACAATCCTGCCCAACCGCCGATGAACATCAATATGCTGATTATCAGCACGCCGACATGATCGGGGGGCATTCCGGCACGTGCTGGATTTTCGTCTTGGTTTTTAGGTGAAGTTCGACTCATAATGGGAGATTATAGCGTTATTCGACGCCCTAAATCTACCATCTTTTGGACATAGACTATGCTGATCAGACCAATCGAAGCCACCGACTACGCTCCCATCATTGCCGTGCTTGATTCATGGTGGGGCGGACGCCACATGGCGGATATGCTGCCTCGCCTGTTCTTCGTTCACTTTCGCGAGACGAGCTTTGTCGCGGAACAGGACGGAACCCGCGTTGCGTTTCTTGTCGGCTTCGTCTCGCAGACTTACCCAACCTGCTTCATCCACTTTGTCGGCGTACATCCCGACTACCGCAAGCAGGGTATCGGCTGAGCAGCTTTACACGCGCTTCTTCGAGTCCGTTAAAGCGCGCGGCTGTGACGAGGTTCATTGTGTTACCTCTCCGGTCAACAAAGGCTCCATTGCCTTTCACACGCGGATGGGCTTTGAGAAAGAGACAGGCGACGTGGTTGTGATGGGGTTCCGGTTAAGCTGGACTATGATGGCGAAGGACAGGGGCGTGTTGTGTTTGTGAAGAAACTCTAGCAGTGTTCGCGCTTATTAAACGTCTCGCGCTGCTGCTTACCCCGCTGTGCATGGTGGGTACGCTGGGGATTGCTGCGCTAGGTACAACGATGCCAGTGATACCCGACAGCCTGTTCAGTGTGTGTGCGCTGCCCTGCGTCGGAGGATTAGTGCCCGGCAAAACAGACTTTGCAGCGGCAGCGGAGACACTTGCGCAAAACTACCCTGCACTCAGCTTTGTTACGCCTGTCGAAGACTCAAACGCATCGCCCATCATGTTCACCTTACAGCTAGACAACCGCGTGGTCAACGGCATGATTACCGGAACGCCGCTGGTACGCACGCTCAGTCTCGGCAGTGATTTCAGCGTGATGCAACTGCTGGAACTGCTGGGAACTCCCAACTGTATGTATCACGAACGTATCATCCAGAACGTCAGCACATCGGTGATTTTACAGTGGCGCTTTGAAGACGACGGCGTAACAGTCTCGGCCTTCGTTGAGGTCAATCCGCTGAATCAATGGGGAGCTTACGCCACTGCGCGTTCCCTGCGCCTGAGCGTGAGTGACATTCCCTGTCGCTCAGGCCGTCTGGAGCCGTATGAGTGGCGCGGCTTCCCTTTGTTCTGGTGGTCTGAAGCCGAGGACTGAGTTGTGACGCGTTTCATTCTGCGCCTGCTGCCGTTTATTGTGATCCTCACAGCGGCGACCTTACTGCTGGAAGCCTACGGGCGCATCCTGCCGCCCACCACGGACGCGCTGCTGGACATCTGTCCGCTGCCCTGCGTAATGGGGATTACGCCTTAATATCACCTCGCAGCAGAGGTTGAAGAAATTCTCACCTCGATGCGTTGCCTTCCGTGAACCGCACCATCGCACAGCGCACAACGATGGGTGTCGTCAGTCGTTACGATTTTGAGGTTTCCATCGGCGGGCAGTACGTCATGGGCAGCATCACCTTAGCCGACGCCAACAATGCCTGATCTGCCTCTGAGTTTTAACGCCCAGGTTTCCTGCGCATCGCCTTTGAGAAATGGGACACCGGACTGCGTTCAAATCAATGCAGGCGACGGTGTTCCCTGCGGCGGGCGTATTAAGATGGCAGCGGAAACCTACTTTGCGCAGGCGCTGCCGGCGGCGTTTTCAGGCCCCCACGCCTGCCTGAACTCCGCCCTTGTGCAGTCGGTGATGGTCGCGGCGCTTCCAACACTTCCAACAGGTTGTGCCAGATACAGGTGCGCGGCGTGGTTTTGCGCCTGTGTGGAGTCAGCCGCATTTTGGTTTTGAATGCCAAATGATGCTGGTGCCGCCCGATCAGGTCGGGATAATAGGCCAGCAGGCTTGAGTCCAATTCCTCGATAGGTGGCAGCCATGTCTCCCCTTCTTCGACCAGAGAACGAATCCAGTTCATGAAGCTGCTCCAACCGCGCTTGAGGGCATCGGTGTTCTGTCCGCTGCGAAGCCGCCGTGAACCAGTGTCAGGCGTCTTGCCGCCGGAACCTTCCAGAGACCAGGTGACAAACTGTCCGCTTTTGCCGCTATCTCCCCGTCATAAGCAAAAGGCCGCTTTCAGTTCGAGATTTTCACCAGTCCTAACACCCCAGCCGAAGTCATACTTGCCGCCGACCACCAGTTCCACCGTCGCGTTGCTGGCAATCCAGCGCTGCAACTGCTCCGGCTTGATTAAGGCTTGATAAACCTCGCTGGCAGGGGCATCAATCTCGATTGAAACGTGAATATCGCCGGTGGGCGGCTCGGTAAAATCGGCGCGCATGTCGCAGCGTTTGCCCTCGACATAGCGGCGCAGGTTCTCTAAGGACAGAAACCAGAAATCCTCTGCGAGATAAGCTGACCCTTCGCCCTGTGCTTCCTGGCCGCAGGACTAAGGTGTACTTCTCCTGTGGGATTAGGTCAAAGCGGATTGTCGATCTGATCGTCTCCGAAGCGCCAGCCATATTGCAGGCATTGCTGGGTTCGTTGATAAGGATAGGGATGCCGTCGCTGGCATGGATCTGGCGCGCCCGGCGTAAACGTCCAGAACCCATACTGTGCTGCGTAACTTCGGCATCTTCCGCAAAAATCACGGCGCAGCGCATCCACCTATCAGTGCCCGATACACCTTCCGGCGCAGCCTCGATGCGAACCGAATCCGCAAGACATCACTCATGACTTTTTCTCCTCTGGCTTTCGATACCAGACTAGGATCAAACGGAATCCAGCATCGTCGGTGATGGCGACATCATCTTCCGGCGTGCCGGTTATCGGAAAAGTGCGAGTTGTTCAAACAGGGTGCGGACTTCGCGAGAAATTCAGGCGGCGTGCGCCATTCGGCAGGTGAATATGCGCTGACAGCGACAGGCGACGGCACACTTCCAGGCCCTGCTTCCGAGTGATGTGCCGCACGCCCGATGTCCTCGCAGGCATTTCTTCTGCCAGGTCCAGCAGCACCTGCAGGTTGATCTGATCGCGCGGTCAGCGTGAGGCGCCGCCGATCTTCACGACGAGATGCGGCGCAAGCCAGGAACTGCTGCCGCCTGATAGTAGCCTTCCACCGCGCCGCGCACACGCCGTTCTTCAACTTTCTGTACCAGCCCGGTCTTTTCCAGCGCTTTGATGTGGTAGTAAACGCTTTGCGCGGTTTCCGAATGCAGTCGCCAGTTCGGGACAGGTGCGCGGCTCGTCCATGCGCTTGAGCAGGTTCACGCGGATTGGCTTAAGCAGCGCTATCGCCTGTTCCAGTTCTTCAACATAAAACAGATTTTGGTTAGTGAAACCCAGCTGAACAACGTTTTTATAGTAAAATTATTTTTTATATTGTGTCAAGCAGCAAAATAATCTTGATACATTCTTGATGCTGTCCCATCACGAAATATTTTTAGCCCCATTTGACCGGCTATCACGATAATCGTATGTCATAGCCTCAACATAATTTTCGCTATGATGCCACATGACACGCGAACATCCATCATACCTAAACCGGATGATTGCTGCCGCTGCTTGTTCGCCTTCTTTCCTGAAGCGATATTGTCCGCGTCACCATTTGTTGCCGCTGCCTGACGGTGAAGAGATGATCGCCCGCTGGCTGAATACTAATACGCTGATCAATCCAGACGAGCCGCTGACAGAAAATCAACTCAGCGTTATGCTGAGTAGACGAAGATCGTCTTCAGATTCAGCGGGTTACATGGCCGAGTTTCCTCTTGAGTTTACCCTTGAATCAACTGAACCGGACGGTATCTGATACATTCCATCGCGTCTGATGAAGTAGAATAGGTGATAAAGGCATCGCCAGTCAGGTCATGAAGGGTCAATGATATTTACTACGCTTTGTAATTGACGCAGCATACACTCCCGCAAAAACTGATCGTGCGCACAGGCAAAGCTCTGCACCTTTCAGCATACAGTTCAGGAAACTGGGTGCCCATGCCATACAAAGGTACGGCGGTTGAAGGCAGCAATATGGAGATGTCGTCGTGGGCTTTGTCGAAACCCACAATCGTGCTGAAACTGAGAGGCATTGCCGCGGATTTGAAATCATCCCACGCCAGCGCCTTACCGATCACGGCACCTCACGCCAGGAAATGGACGCAGACGCCATTCTCACCAATCCGCAGCTTGTACCAGTTGATGACCTTTGCTCATAACAATGTTCCCGGTGTGCGCCACCTGAACGTTACCAGACATACAGGAACCGTTGCTGCCAGTAATCGACGCAGCATACCACCCGTAATGTAGCATTTTGAGAGTCAGCCCATGGTGCGGATTACAGATGGCATCGTCTGCGACCGCACCGATCTGCTGCCGGATCCACATCGAAATCGAGCTGATTGACCATCGCCGTAAAGAACCGCGTACCGGGCGCAGAGAAGGTCGTGCATAATGACGAGAGAGTACCGAATCGGCTGCGAAATAATTCTTCCTGCGGGCAATCGACGGCGCTGTTGAGACTGGTACTGCGCCTGACGGCTGAACGTGTCGATCATCAGGCTACAGAATTATATGCATGTCAAGCAGATTGCTGGCCCCTGAAATCCGGTGAATGTCTGATGGTTGCTGTAGGGCCGAACCTGTTTTCTAACGACCATTCGCTGGACGCGACGCATACGGTGCAGTAATCTGACGCGCCCTGGATTACGCACATATTGAAATCCCTGGAGCTTTCCACTCTTGGTACAGAAAGAACGCCTCGCGCTAACTCCTCGCGCTGGCGGGTACGTGATTACGCTTGTGTGTGAAGTTGCCGCTGTCGAAGCAGCATCGTGCCGAGGCCTGATGCGCATGGTAACAGCAGCGCAATATTACGCAAATTGTGGCGCCGGTAACCAGTTCATCATCCACTTCCTGCACTTCTTAGCAGGTCGCTGGTTGACCGCCTGCTTCGCAGTAAGCGCTGGCCGATATTCATGGTCACCGGAGATAAGCCCGAATCCGATAAGCCTGCCCGTATGTCACGCCCCATACAGCATTCGCGCTGGTGGCAGTATTTTTTGTCGCTGCTGGTGGTGACAGCTACAACACTGGTCAACCTGTTCGTGCTCCCGGTGATTGGTTATCAGGCGGTAGGCTTAACGGAACTGCTGGCGGTGCTGTTGATCGCTATTTACATTGGACGCGGCCCGGCGCTGCTGGCTGCCGTGTTCAGCGCGATTTTCGGGGAATCATTGCCGGTATCCGCGCTTACCTTCGTGATCACGCATCCAGAAGAGGATATTCTGGTTCGCTACTTTTGCCATTGCCATCTTCACAGGCAACCTCACCGCTCGGCTGCGCACACAGGAACGGCAAGCACGCTATAACGCTGAGCGCACGCTGGCGCTGTATACGCTGGCACACGAAATCGCCAGCGCCGTCAACATGGACGATGTGCTGCGGACAGCGGTTACGCAAATCGGGCGTGGGTTTGATGCTGAGGTCGCGGTGCTGCTGCCCAAAAACGGTAAGCTCACCACTGACATCCATCCCCACAGCACCCTCAAGCTAGAGGAAAGAGATTTTAACGTTACGCAGTGGGTTTTTGAGAAAGGCAAACCTGCTGGACGTTTCACGGACACCTCTCCTAACGCATCGGCGCAGTTCCTGCCGTTGACTACATCGAACCGCACGCTGGGGGTGATCGGCATCCGCACACATCAGACCGCACGGCTGCCGTTTGACCAGCAAGCGCTGCTGGAGACTTTTGTTAATCAGGTTGCGCTGGTCGTGGAACGCGAACTGCTGGACGAAGCCGCCGAGCAGTCGGCCATGCTGAAAGAATCGGAACGGCTGTACACAACGCTGCTCAACTCCATCTCCCATGAACTGCGCACACCGATTGCCGCCATTACAGGGGCGTCCAGCCTTCTGCTTAACCCGCATACCCAGGGCGGTGAAAATGCACGTCTGGAACTGACGCGCGACATTCAGCACGCCGCCGAACGGCTGAATCGCCTGGTGGCGAATTTGCTGGATATGTCACGACTGGACGCCGGACGTTTAAAACTGAAACAGGAATGGTGCGATGTCAGCGATGTCATTGGCGTAGCGGTCAAGCGTGTCGAAAAGGATTTCGCCCATCGCCAACTGATTATCGACTATGCGCCGGATTTGCCGCTGGTGCAGATGGATTTTGTCCTGATGGAACAGGTAATCGTCAATCTGCTGGATAATGCCTGTGCTTACACGCCGCCGGAAACCTCTGTGAAAATCAGCGCGGGCATCGCTGATAAATCGCTGCTCATCTCCATCACGGACTCCGGGCGTGGGATTCCGCCGCAGGATTTGGAGCGCATCTTCGACAAATTCTACCGCGTGCCTGGTACCGTAACGGGGGGCACAGGTCTGGGACTCTCCATCTGTCGCGGATTGGTCGAAGCGCACGGAGGCACCCTAAGCGCCGCCAACATGCCGGAAGGCGGTGCCTGTTTTATCATTCGTTTACCGGTCAACGATACACCGCCACCTGTGCAGGAGGCTGCTTTATGAATTCCGTCGTGTTAGTGGTTGATGATGAGTTGCAAATTCGCCGCTTTCTTAAGATCAGTTTGGAGTCCAACGGTTATACTGTCCATGAGGTGGATAACGGCGAGGATGCCATCACCAAGGCGGCGTTTCTGCGCCCGGACTACATTATTCTCGACATTGGACTGCCGGATATAGACGGTATCGAAGTGCTGCGCCGCCTGCGTGAATGGTCGAAAACGCCGGTGATTATGCTGTCCGTGCGTGATACGGATCGGGACAAAATCGCCGCGCTGGATTCGGGTGCCGATGATTATCTGACGAAACCCTTCAGCGTGGACGAGTTGATGGCCCGCCTGCGTGTCGCGCAGCGCCATATTCAACCTACGCCAGATGCTGCGATTTTCACAGCTGGCGACATGCAGGTTGATCTTGCGCGGCGCATTGTCACCAGCAAAGGCGAGCAGGTGAAACTCACGCCTACCGAATATGCGCTGCTGCGCCTGTTGATTCAGCACGCGGGTAAGGTGCTGACTCATCGCCAGATTCTACGAGAAATCTGGGGCGCGGAATACGAGAACGAAACGCATTATCTGCGGGTGTACTTCGCACAGCTTCGCCTGAAGTTAGAAAGCGATCCGGCACGCCCCAAATTAATTATCACGGAACCGGGGGTCGGTTATCGTTTGGTCGCCCCATAACCCTATCACTGCGATGATGCTCCAGCGGGTGATGTGTTGTGAGTGCTTTCGGTTTGGCTGAAAATGCTCTACACTGACAGCAACTTGGTCTGCGCTACACTGAGAGACGCACAATGAAGATCACCATTTACAGCCCGGAAGGCTACAAAATCTGCGAGAAGCACGAACTGGGTGAGCAGCTTAAACGTTCCGACAACACCATCTGGGTGGATATAACGGCCAGCGAAGATGAAGGCACCAATGTGCTGCAGGAAGTGTTCAAATTCCATCCTCTGGCGATTGAAGACACCCGCAATCAGCGCCAGCGGCCCAAAATCGAAGAGTACGACGGCTATCTGTTCATCATCCTCAACACCGTCAAAACGCAGGACGAAGATGCCGTTTTTCTGGAAGTCAATGCCTTTATCGGGCGTAACTACATCGTCACCGTGCATACAACTGGCGAACCGCTGATTGCCGAAATGGAGTCACGCTTGCTGCGCAGCAGCGGCAGCGGCTTAATGTCTGCGGGCTACCTGCTGTATACCCTGCTGGATGTGGTCGTGGATGGTTACTTCCCGGTACTGGATGAACTGAGTGATCGCATCGAAACGCTGGAGGAACATGTGCTGTCACGCCCTAAAAAGCCGCTTCTTGACCAGATGTTTCGTCTGCGGCGGATGCTGAGCGAAATGTGGCGCGTCGTGGGACATCAGCGCGATATGTTTGGCTTGCTGCTGCATCATCAGGACGTTTACCTCAAACACGAAGCGCTGCAATATTACATGCGCGATGTCTACGACCATTTGATTCGCATCAGTGACACCGTCAACACCTTCCGCGATTTGCTCACAGGCATGGTAGAACTGTACATGTCGGCAGTTTCCAATCGGCTCAACATCATCGTGACGCGGCTGACAATTCTCACGCTGGTCATCGGCGCAATGACGGTCATCAGTGGGATTTATGGCATGAACTTCATGAACCCCAATTCTTTTTTCCCGCCGCTGAATGCCGACTGGGGCGTTCCCTTTGTCATTCTGATGATGGGCGTTGTAGTGGCCATCGCACTGGTGGTTAACCGTTATATCAAGTGGGAATGATCATCAGCGGGACTATGTTCCCTGCGTGCCTCACTTATTTCTCGCGTACAATAGGAAAAGCTGCTTACTTAGATACTCAGGAGCAACGATGCGTTTGAGAACCCTATTCTTTTTCCTTCTGCTGACTTTGCTGGCGGTCTATCCGACAATGGCCCAGGAAGGAGGCGGTGCGGCAGCGCTGATTGAGCGTTTAGGCGGCACCCCATGTCCTAACGACAGTGCCTTTACCTGTATCACCCTGACCGTGCCTGTCGATCACTTCAACGCAGCCAATCCAGCGACGATGGATGTGGTGTTCGGGCTGCTGCCGGCTACAGGCGAACGGCGCGGCATGTTCGTCACCGTCGTCGGTGGACCGGGCTATTCCGGCTTGTCGGTGGCCGATAATTACACTTCGTACTTTGACCCGTCGGTCACAGAGCACTTCGATATTGTGTTCTTTGATCAGCGCGGGATTGCATCATCGCAGGGCACATACTGCACCAACGCCGTCACCGCTTACGACACCACAGACTTCATGACCGACACGCCTGAACACGAAGCAAGCGCTATCGCTTCGGCGCGTCAGTTCGTCCAGGACTGCCTTGGGGAGATGGAACATCCCGATGTGCTGCCTTATCTTGGAACAAATCAGGCGGTGGAAGACCTCGAACTATTCCGTCAGGCGATTGGCGATGACAAATTCTACCTTTATGGCGAAAGCTATGGCACGCAGTATTCGCAGACTTATGCCGCACGCTACCCCCAGCATCTCTCTGGTTCAATTCTGGATGGTGTGGTTGACCTCACGCTTGAGGTGCAGGACTACTATGTACAGCAGGCGCAGGCCTTCAGCGATGCGCTAACGGCGACGCTGCAAGTGTGTAACGCTGACCCTGCGTGTGCAGATGATATTGGCGGCAGCGCGGTATCCAGCTACGATTTGCTTTATCAGCGCCTTACAGAAAACCCGGTGACCACACGCTTCCCGCGCTCCGATGGCGTGAGTGTAGACCGCACGTTCACCGCGACTGATCTGGAAACCGTCGCAGCGGACGCGGTGTACGAGGAAGGCGCGCGTATGCGCTTCGTGCGGGCGATGGGGGCGGCCAATATCAACGGCGATTTTGTGCCTCTGCTGCGCTTGAAGTATCAGGTGTTGGGCGTTGACCCTATCACCGAGGTACCTATCCCCGACCCCACGTTTTCGATTGCCGCTTATTATGCTGTCGAATGTAACGACTACAACTTCTTCTCCGGCACACCGGATGAGCGTGCCGAAGCCTACATGCGGGCTGGTGACACGGTTGATGCCAGCGTCGAGCGCCTGTCGTCGATCTTCTACGGCGACCTGCCATGTGTCTTCTGGCCTGTACAGGGTGAACTGACACGCCCTGCCCCGCTGACGGCTGAGGGCGTAACAACCTTCGTGCTGAACGCTACGCTTGACCCGGCAACGCCTGTGCATCAGGGTTACGATGTGTTTGGCCGTCTGGCCGATGCCTACGAATTCACGATGAGCGGTGGCCCACATGTCATCTTCGGGCGAGGCAACGAATGCCCTGACGCTGCCGTCACCGCTTGGATGGTTGACGGGACGCTGCCCGCCGAGCGTGAAAATACCTGCCCCGGACGTGTTATGAGTCCCTACGTCCCGCTGACGCCTGTCGAGGTGACAGATGTTGAAGAAGGCATGAACGGGTTGGATCTTGAACTGAGCTTCGCGGCGGAATACATCTACTGGGATTTTGCCGACCTGCTGACCGTAGGCTGCACCTATGGCGGTACGGTGGAATTCGTGCCCACCGATACGGGCGAATTGTGGAACCTGAACGACTGTGCCATGTTCCCCAACTTCTCGGTATCCGGCACAGGTATCCTTGACTATGAAGCGGAGCAGTTAACACTCAACGCCGAAGCCACGCTGGGCGAAGATGCGCCTGTGTTCCTCACCTATACCCGTGACGCCCTGTACGCGGGTGAAGGCGCAACCACGACACAGTCCCAGTAATGACAGCGATTGCCAGGAGGGTGAAGAACGCTTTGCCCTCCTGCGCGTTACCCCACTGTGAGACCCTCATGATTGACAAACACAAGCGCTTTGATGATGAAGTGTTCACCTACCAGCAAACCAAGGATGGCAAGGTGTTCATCTACTGGTATGGCAAACAGGTGACAACGCTGAAAGGCGACAAGGCGAAAAAGTTCCTCGCTGATGTGGACGGATTGGATGAACGTGACGCCCAACTGGTGATGGCGAAAATCACGGGCAACTTCAAGCGTGGCAACGAACGATGATAGGTTTGTATCCGACCCGTTTTGTTGCTGCGACAATAGCAAGAAGTGACGAGTAAAGAGTGATGAGTGAAAGGTGTCATGCGCGTTGGTTCTGGCAAGCATGTGCGGTATAACGCCTCAAGCTAAAGGTTGAGGCTAACCTGAAAAGACAGTAAGCACGCTAAAGGTGCTGGGTCATCTTACAGTGCGAGAGACATAGCTCCTTCAGGGAGCTTACAAACCGTGATAGCCTTCACCTTTAGTTGAAGGCGGCCAGCAAACCACACAAAGTCATCGAGCATAGCACATTAGTCGTTCCTCATTGGTCAATGCTTCATCGCTTAAAAAGCTGTGTTTCTAGGCAGACATAGGCA
This sequence comes from Anaerolineae bacterium, assembly GCA_046328675.1. Taxonomy (GTDB): domain Bacteria; phylum Chloroflexota; class Anaerolineae; order Aggregatilineales; family Phototrophicaceae; genus JACAER01. The sequence continues at coordinate 9,355 of JAXLWC010000038.1, read as the reverse complement.
CACCACGTTCGGGCGAATGCAGCGAAAATTGCCTGTGCCTAGCGCACTCTCCGCTATCTTCTATGCCACTGCGGGACTAAAATATCTCTATATAGTTTCGTAATTGAGTGAGTAGATGATGTTCACAGTTGCAGATGCGCTGCGCCACGAAGCCCTGGCCGGGTCGCAGCTTGTCGCGGGGCGCGGCGGCCTTCACAAAGCGATTCGCTGGGTACACAACGCGGGCGTGCCTGACGCCGCCGAATGGCTGAACGGCGGTGAACTCGTGCTGACGACTTACATCAACATGCCGCCGGACGAAGCCGGACAATGTGCCTACATTCAGGCGATGGCGGACAAAGGCGTGACGGCACTGGCGCTGGCGGTGGGCCGTTATATTGACCGTGTGCCAGAGTATATGCGCACCGCCGCCGAGCAGAACAATCTGCCGCTGCTGGAAATCCCCTACACGCTGCGTTTTGTGGACGTGGCGAAAGCGCTGAATGAACGCATCGCGCAGAAAAACATGGACATGGTGACGCGCGCGCTGAACATCAACCGCGTGCTGACGCAGTTGGTGCTCGACGGCGGCAACCTCAAACAGTTAGCCAACACGCTGGCAGACCTGATCGGCCATTCGGTCAGCATCGAAAACGAACGCTTTGAAATCCTCGCCAGCCACAACCTTGCTGACGTGGATGAGGCGCGGCGCTACACGCTGAGCGAAGGGCGCACTAATCCGGTGCTGGTGAACGCTATTGAAGAACACGGCGTGCTGGATGAGATTCGGCGCACGCTGCGTCCGGTGTTCATCCCACAGATTCCCGATGTGGGGCTGGAGATGGAACGCATCCTCGCGCCGATTGTGGTACACAGCGAAATCTACGGCTACGTGTGGATTATCGCTGACGACAAGCCGCTGTCTGACCTTGAACATCTGGCGATTGAAAGCGGCGCAACGATTGCCGCGCTGATGATGCTGCATCAGGAAACGCTGCAAAGCGCCGAAGCCTCGCTGAAGGGCGGCTTGCTGTCGCAGCTTCTGGAAGCGGACGCGGCGGCGCTCCGCGAACGTGATGCGGCGATGGCCGATCAGGCGCTGCGTTTTGGCGTCGATCTGTCCGCGCCGTTCGTGCTGCTGCTGGTGGAAAGCGATGGCGGACGCGGCACCCAGCGCTTGATGAGCCTGTACCGCCGTGTGAACCGTCTCGCCGCCAGCGGCACTGGTGAGCCAGTTTGCTGGACAGGTGGTGCTGCTGACGCAAGCTGGCGGCGAACTGAACCGGGCTGGTGGAACGCATCCACAGCGAAGCCAGCGCCGACAACGCACGCCTGCGCATCGGCATCAGCGGCGTGCAGCGCGGCGCGGCGAACGTGGCGGCGGCCTACCAGCAGTGCCGCGAAGTGCTGACCATCACGCAGCGGCTGGGCGATACGCGGCGCAGTGTGCGCTTTGACGAGCTGGGCTACCTGCACGCGCTGTACACGGCAGGGGCGGCGGCGCTCAACGGCAACCCGCATGTGCCAAGCCTGCGCCTGCTGATGCAGGACAACGGCGCGGATTTGTTTAACACGCTGGAAACGTATCTCGACGCGGGCGGCAACGGCGTGCAGACGGCGGAACTGCTGCACATCCACCGCAGCACGCTCAACTATCGGCTGGCGCGCATCGTGGAGATTTGCGAGGTCGATTTGTCCGACCCGCTGACGCGCACCAATCTGCAAGTGGCGCTGAAGCTGCTGCGGCTGTTTGAGGTGCAGTAGCGATTACCTCCTAGGGAGATGAGCAGATGCACGGAACTCTCTTACTGGGATTGCTGATGATTGTTGTTGGGATTATCAGTATCTTAAGTGCATTCTTTGATTGACTTGGTGGTGGAAACTGGCAAGAGGGACATACTTACCCAACGTAGTGGGGATAAGTCGCACACGCCTGATTTATTCTATTGTTGGAATAGGTTCCATAACTGGTATAGGCTTCATACTTGAGTCTTTGCTCAACATGAATAGTTTTTGGTCAAATACAGTGGGCTGTATTGCATCACTCGCTATCTTTGTAGTGGTTTATTTGATCGCCCGGCGGGCGATTGGCAAGTCATCGCCTAAAGAATGACGTACAATGAGTGGAGATGCCACCAGTCTTTTAGATAACCGACGAAGGACGATAGCATGTCTGCAATGCCAAACCCTAAATCTGTGACCGTGAAGGAATACCTCACGCTGGACGAAAAGAGCGAGTTCAAGCATGAGTATTATCATGGCGAAATCTACGCGATGGCGGGCGCAAGTCCCAATCACAATCGCATTGCCTCCTCCACAATTGGAAGTTTTGTGAGGCAGCTTGAAGACCGTCCGTGTGATGTCTTTGGCAGCGATCAACGGGTTCGCATCAGCGACATCCACTATGCCTATCCCGACATCAGCATTGTGTGCGATATCCCCTTGTTTGATGATGCAAATCCGCCGACGCTGTTGAACCCTACCGTGTTGATTGAAGTATTGTCCTCATCCACCGAAGGCTATGATCGCCATTTCAAGGCGCAGCATTTTCGCGCGCACGACAGTCTGCAAGAATACCTCTTAATTGCGCAAGACAGGATTCATGTTGAACATTGGATTCGCCAACCGCAGGAAAAATGGCTGCTTGCCGAGTTGTCACGTTTAGAGACCGTCATCGAGTTGGCGTCAATCCACTGCACCCTGGCGCTGGTGGATGTGTATCGCAAAGTGCGATTTGAGGATGGCGACAGTTTTGAGATGAGCGACGACGGGCAATAATGACGAAATCTTGCGGCGGGCGATTGGCAAACCCTCGGATACCCTTTAAATCATGACACACAACGACGACATTTTCCCCGTAGTCATCATCGGCGGCGGGCTGGCCGGGCTGACGGCGGCGCTGCACCTTGCCGCGCGCGACATTCCGCCGCTGGTGCTCGAAGCCGACCAACTGTGGGCGGGCGGGCGGCTCTCTGGCGGCGCGCCCGACAGCTTCGACTACAACGGGCGCACCTGGGAGTTCCCCACCGAACACGGCATCCATGCGCTGTGGGGCGGCTACGTCAATATGCGCGCCACGCTGCAACGCTTCCTCGACATTCAGCTTCAGCCTTCCGACGGCGAGGAGTGGATTAACCGCTGGCGGCGCGAGGTGCGGCGTGTCGAGGCGGGCAGCGCCGTGCGTTCGCGCTGGATTCCCGCGCCGCTGCATTATCTGCAACTGCTGCTGCGTCCACGCTTCTGGCGCACGATTACGCCCTGGGATTTTCTGTCGCTGCCCGGCTTTGTGGTGAGCATCCTGTGGACGGTGGGCTTTGACCCCATCGCGGAAGGCGTGGCGCTGGATGGTCTGCTGATGAAGGAATACTTTCGCGGTTGGACGCCCAACCTGCGCGCGACGTTCGTCGGGCTGGGCAAAAATCTGCTAGCCGCGCCGGAGGACAACATCTCACTCACGGCCTTCATCGCGGCGCTGCGTTTTTTCACCATGCTGCGCGCGGACTCATGGCACCCGCATTACCTGCCGGACGACGCGCACACCAGCCTCGTCAAGCCGATGGTCGCCAAACTGGAAGAATTAGGCGGCGGCGTGTTCTACGGCACGACAGCGATGTCACTGACGCGCGAAGGCGATGTGTGGCGCGTGCGCGTGGAAGATGCGCTGCGGCAGGGCATTCGCTCACTGTACGCCAAACATGATTCTGGCGCTGCCGTCGAAACGCCGCTAAGGAGCTGCTGGACGCAGGCAGCACCGCCGACGAAGCGCGCAGGCTGCTGTTCCCCGATGCGCTGCGCAGCACCGCCGTGCGGCTGTGGTTCACACGCGCGCCGGACAAAGGCACCATCGGCGGGATGCTGACGGGCGATTTCGCCTTCGACAACTTCTTCTGGCTGCACCGGATGCAAAGCGCGTTCAAGGCGTGGCACGCGCAAACGGCGGCAGCGCCGCACGAACTGCACCAGCGGCGCACGGATGCGCAGTTGAATGAGCCGGACAAGGTGTTGATTGTGCGCGCGCGCTGGACGAGGTGCAGCGGGCGTTCCCGGAACTGCGCGGCAGCTTCGTACACGGCGCGGTACGCAGTAACCTCTAAAGACGCATCCAGAGTTCCGCGTGCCGACGCGCGAGAGCCTGCGTCTGTGCAAACGCTCTGGCCGAACATCGCCGCTTGTGGCGATTGGCTGGGCTATCCGTCGCCGTCGCTGTGGATGGAACGTTCGTGTGTGACGGCGATTGCGGCGGCGAATCATGTGCTGCAACGTGAGGGATTAGAACCATATCCCATCCTTGAGCCGCCGCAAGCGGGATGGCTGGCGCGCGGGTTAGTACCGTCGTGCGCGGCGGGCGTGAAAAGGTGTTCACGCCTGCGATCTGCGGTGTGGCGAGGATGGTGCGGCAGCGCCAGGGGAGCCACACAGGGGCGTATCTGCTGAGCGTGTGTGGGTAAGCGGCGTGATGCTTGTGCCGTCCCAGAGCATGAGGCTGCAACTAAAATTGAAGCTGCACGCGGAGAACGTCATCTGACCAGTGGGGACTCCACACGGGATTGGCTCTGTTGACGCTGCGGTGCTCGTTAGATGGTGTACTTCGCCATCCCAAAGCATCGCCTGCGTTCGTGGATCGCACGATGAAAACACCAATCTGCCATCAGACGACCACTGGTGGCATCGACCTTGTGTTTCCGGCGTGTGGTCGGTGAGACTGGTCGTAACGATGCCATCCCACAGCATAATGTCGCAGCTTTCAGAAGTACAAACTGTGAATGCCAGACGGTTATCATCGCTCCACGCAAAATCGCGGACTGATTGGGACGAAGGTTTCAAATATCAGATGCGTGCTGTTGCCATCCCACACGACAATTCCACAATTATCGAACACGCAAGAAAGGTAGGCCAGCCAGCCACTGCTGTTCATTTCCAGTTCAGTCTCATATACAGCGTACAGAGTTGGTCAGATTACGGCGTTCACCATCCCACAACAGGTTACACTGAGCACAACTACACGACTGAAATGCCATTTGTCCATCTGCACTCCAGGCCGGGTATCTTTCGGTAGCATCAGGAGTATTTGTCAGATTTTGAATTGTTATACCATCCCAAAGCAACAAGTCGCACTGGTTATTCATACATGATGTGAATCCCAATCGTCCGTCTGGAGTCAATGAGGGTGCAGAGTTGCCTGCAATGTACATGTCGGTTAAATCGTGCCTAACCCCGTTCTCCCATAGAGTCAAATTACAATCGGTTTCATCAACATTGCATGACAAGAATGCGACGCCACCATGTGGATTAGGCACAACATAATTAACGTGTCCCTGAATTTTCACTAGATGTACGCTGAGCCGCAAGGTTACATCCATGAGATAGACATCCGTAGATTGGGCATCATAATGGTAGGTAGAATAAATTAGCATTTCCCCGCCGCGCGCACGTCCCACCACGCCTGCCACGCCGATCAGCAGCGCCAGCAGCAGCGCTAACCCTACACTCCACGTTGCCCAAAATCGCGCCATCGTGTTCTCCGTTTGCCTCTATCTCCATTGTAACCTTTGGTGACGGAGGTTATTTCTACGTTCGCCCTACGACATGCGCACGTCCATAAAAACGGACGGCAGTCCACCAATTTACGCAATTCTTTCACACGCCCCTTGCAATCCCGAAAAAAGCATGTTAGGCTATCGTCCATGATTACTTTTAACGCTTTCCTGCCCACCCAATCCACCCCTGCCCATGAGGCCATGCCCATGTGTATGTGTTGTGATTCGGTCAATACCCGGAACGGATGGCGCTGAGACGACCTGAACTGGTCACACATTTACACAGCATAATCAGAGCCAACCTTCCGGGGTTGGCTCTTTTCGTTTTTATCTCTTGTATTATCTTGGGGCGCTTGGCGTCTTGGCGGTTCAGCAATTTTCTAAGGAATTTCGATGCACATCATCCTGACGAGCGAATTACAAACGCGCATCAAAGCGCAAATGGAAGGCACCTACCCCAACGAGGGCGGCGGCTTTCTGCTCGGCACGCTCAACGGCGACAGCGTGCGCATCCACGACATCACGCAGGTCGATAACGTCTTCGAGTCGGAAGAACAGTTTCACCGCTATGCCATGACACCGCAGGACTGGATGCGGCTGGAAGACGAAGCCGACGCGCGCGGCTTAACACTGGTGGGCTACTATCACAGCCACCCCAACGCCCGCGCCATCCCGTCAGTCTATGACCGTGACCACGCGCTGCCCAACTTCGTCTACATCATCACGCAGGTCAACGAAGGCAAGGCGGCGGAACAGCGCGTCTGGCGGCTGCGCACGGACCGCAGCCAGTTCGACGAACAGGAATTGGTGGTGGAGTAAAACCGATTGAACCGCAAAGGCGCAGAGGACGCAAAGAAAAGCTTTAACTGACAACTGATAACTAAAAATACTTTTTTGTAGGTCATTAGTTTTTTTGAACTAATTGCTCAGCCAAATTTCAACAGCAGGAGATTTTTAAGCGATGGCGAACGAAAACGGACACGTCAACAAATTTAATACCGCAGCACTGCACGCCGGTTACAAGCCCGATCCTACGACGGGCGCGCGCGCGGTACCCATCTACCAGACGACTTCCTACCAGTTCCGCGACACCGATCACGCGGCAGCCTTGTTCGCCTTGCAGGAGATGGGCAACATCTACACGCGCATCATGAACCCCACCAACGATGTCTTTGAACAACGCATCGCGGCGCTGGAAGGCGGCATCGCAGGGCTGGTCACGGCCTCCGGTCAGTTCGCCGAAACGCTCACCGTGCTGACACTGGCCAACGCAGGTGACGACATCGTGGCGACCTCGGCGCTGTACGGCGGCACCTACACCTTGTTCTCACAAAGTCTGCGCCGCCTCGGCATCACCACGCACTTTGTCGAAGGCACCGAAGCCAAAGACTACGAAAAAGCCATCACCCCCAAGACCAAGCTGATTTACCTCGAAACCATCGGCAACCCTAAACTTGAAATCCCGGACTTTGAAGGCATCGCCGCTGTCGCCAAGGCACACGGCATTCCCGTGGTCATCGACAACACCTTCGCCACCCCCTATCTGTTCCAGCCGTTCAAGTGGGGCGTCAACATCAGCCTGCACTCCACCACCAAATGGATTGGCGGTCACGGTCTGAGCATCGGCGGCGCGATCATCGACGGCGGCAACTTCGACTGGAAAGCCAGCGGCAAGCACTCCGGCATCGTCGAACCCGAACCAGCGTATCACGGTGCGGTCATCGCCGATGTCGCAGGCGCAGCAGCCTTCATCATCCGTGCGCGCGTCGTCGGTCTGCGTGACTTCGGCGGCAGCCAGGCACCGTTCAACAGCTTCCTCAACATCATCGGTCTGGAAACGCTGGCCCTGCGTATGGAACGCCACGTCAAGAACGCGCTGGCCGTTGCGGAATATCTGGAAAAGCACCCGGCAGTGCAGTGGGTCAACTACCCCGGCCTGCCCAGCCACGCCAGCTATGAACGCGCCAAGAAGTATCTGCCCAAGGGCGCGGGCGCGGTGATCGGCTTCGGTATCAAGGGCGGCAAGCAGGCAGGTCGCACCTTCATCGACAACCTGAAGATTTTCTCGCATCTGGCGAACGTCGGCGATGCACGCTCACTGGCAATTCATCCGGCGACCACCACGCACAGCCAGTTGAGCGAAGATGAACAGCGCTCGACAGGCGTCACGGACGACTTTATCCGTCTGGCTGTCGGCATCGAAGACATTGACGACATCCTGTGGGATCTGGATCAGGCATTGACCATCGCCCAGGGCGTCAAGTCGGTGGCGGTTAAGTAAGGTGCTTAAGGAGTTCGGCGTCAAGGTAACACGCAACGGAGGGGCGCAGTATATTGCGCCCCTTCAGCGACAAATCCACCCAATGACGCCTTATCTGGATACACACATGGTTGCACATCTGAACGGCACACGATTGGCAAATTCGGTAGGCATCGTCAAGCGCCAGTACGCGCACTTTGACACGCCGCTGGAACTGCGCTGCGGCAAGACGCTGCCCAACTTCACGCTGGCCTATGAAACCTACGGCACGCTCAACGCGGCGCGCAACAATGCCATTCTGATTTGCCACGCCCTGTCCGGCGACGCTCATGTCGCAGGCTATTACACCGACGACCCGGATGAAGCACCGGGCTGGTGGGATGATGCGGTGGGGCCGGGCAAGATGTTCGACACCAACAAGTACTTTGTAGTGTGCTCCAATGTTATCGGCGGCTGCCAGGGCAGCACCGGGCCATCTTCAGCCGCACCGGATGGCAAACCCTACGGGCTGCGCTTCCCGGTGGTGACAGTACACGACATGGTACAAGCGCAGTATCACCTGATGCGGTACCTCGGCATTGAGCAGTGGTTCGCCATCGCGGGCGGCAGCATGGGCGGGATGCAGGCGCTGGAATGGGGCGTCGTCCTGCCAGAACACACGCGTAACGTGCTGTTCATCGCCGCAACACCGCGTTCGTCGCCGCAGAACATCGCCTTTAACGAAATCGGCAGACAGGCGATTTATGCCGACCCCAACTGGAATCAGGGCGATTACTACGACAAAGCAGTTCCCGCAGCCGGACTATCGGTGGCGCGCATGGTCGGGCATATCACCTACATGAGCGAACACTCGCTGGAAACCAAGTTCGGGCGCAAGCTGCAAACGCGCGAAACGCTCGGTTATGACTTTGATGTCGATTTCGCCATCGAGAGCTATCTGAAGCATCAGGGCGAAAAATTCGTACAGCGCTTTGACGCCAACAGCTACCTGTACATCACCAAGGCGCTGGATTACTACGACATCGCGGCGGATTACGACGGTTCACTGTTGGCGGCGATGGAAAGAACCCTGTGCGATTTTCTGGTGGTCACGTTTTCGAGTGATTGGCTTTATCCGTCAGAACAATCGCTTGAGCTGGTGCAGACGCTGGAAAAACTGGAACACAACGTCGAGTATCAGCATATTCCGGCATTTTTCGGGCACGACTCGTTTCTGGTGGAAGTCGAGCGCATGACGCGGCTGGTCGGCGGTTATCTGGACCGGAAAAGCAAGCAGTTCGCGATCTTTAACAACTAAACGACGTGGTGGCGGAGGGGTTACGCGGCGGTCTGCAAAACCGCATAGACGGGTTCAAGTCCCGTCCACGTCTCTTGACGCACAGGGTTCGTTTGGTGCGGTGGCGGAGTGGTTACGCAGCGGTCTGCAAAACCGTGTACATGGGTTCGAGTCCCATCCGTACCTTGTGTAATTAATGAACAGCTAGTGGGAGCTAACGAATGGCAAATATCCGAATTCCAACGCCTTTACGAGCGTATGCAGCAAATCAGGCAACTGTCGCCGTCAGCGGCGAGACCGTCG
>JAXLWC010000037.1:0-56135 GCA_046328675.1 Anaerolineae bacterium | reverse complement strand
TGACGTGCGTCGAAAGGATCACGGTACAGCGCGCCGCCGTGTCCGAGAGCATGTTGCGGAAGCGCACACGTTCTTCGGGATCAAGCCCTGCCGTCGGTTCATCGACGATGATGAGCTTGGGATCGCCCAGCAGCGCCTGCGCGATGCCGACCCGGCGTTTCATGCCGCCGGAGTAGGTCTTGAGCTTACGGTTAGCGACATCCGTCAGGCGCACCATGTCCAATAGTTCCTCAATCTGGCGTTTGCGCGCGCCGCTGTCAGTGATGCCCTTGAGGATGGCGATGTAATCGAGGAACTCACGCGCGCTCAGGTTAGGATACAAGCCAAGCTCCTGCGGCAGATAACCCAGCAGCGCCTTGGCCGCCTGTTTGCCCTGTGCCGTGCTCAAATCGTTGTTAAAGACCTTCACCGTGCCCTCGGTGGGGCGCAGCAGCCCGGCAATGATGCGCATCAGGGTGGTTTTGCCCGCGCCGTTGGGGCCAAGCAAGCCAAACATGCCCGCGCCGATGTTGAGCGTCACGCCGCGCAGCGCATGAACTTTGCCGCCGTAGGTCTTGGTCAGGTTAGAGATTTCAATCATCGTGTCCCTCTTTTCGTCATCTGAACCCTATTACGACGAGGGGTAGCAAAAGGTTCACGCGGACATGAAATCTGGCTATAATGCGGCCAACCAGGAGTACTCATGCGAAGACTCATCCCACTTGTATTGATGTTGTGCTGGCTGTCCCCTGTGTTTGCTCAGGACGAGCCGCCGCCATACCTCTACTACTACACCGACACGCTCAACGCTTTCGTCATCGAACGGGCCGACGGCAGCGACAGCCGCACCTTTGGCGCAGGACTCACCCCATCGCAAGCGAACGTAATTTTAGGTCCCGGCTGGTCGCCGGATGGACATTGGTTTGCGTGGCAAACGCTTTATACCGCAGGGCCAGCAGGTAGTTATTTGGAAGGTTTTGTTGTCAACGTAGACAACAGCCAACGATTGACACTGCTTGACGAGTTTGCTGATATTGAATTGATGAATTGGAGTCCTGATGGACATTACCTTTTAGTCTCAGGATGTCGGCAAATTTGCTACCGCGATGACCATTTGTTGAGCTACTGGCTGTTTGACATGTCAACACAGCGTTTGGCAGCAACCTATCATACCTACACTACACCTCACTTTGACGCTGTAACATGGTTTGATGACTATGTTGTTTTCACAGAGAACGACGAATACGGACCTTATTATTATTACACTGTAACTCTATATTTCGATGGGCGCGCTGTAAGGCAGCCGATTTCTTATGAGGAATATCAGGCGTTGCAGCCACAACGAGCCGATTTCAATTACTCACTTGATTCTCCCAGTGGGCGCTATACCGGAATTGCTCACGGTGCAGGCGATACCTTAACAGACACCGTTACTGATTCGACGATTGAAATTCCTCCTCACAGCGATGCCGTCACCCCGTCGTATCCGTTGGACGCGCATTGGCATCCCTCTGAAGAGTGGGTGTTATTTGGATACAACCGGAATTACATGGATAGTCTTAGATTTGGCGGCGCAAGTGTGATGAGTCTGGATGGACAAGTGTATCGTGAACTGGGGAGCTGTGGGTTTTCATCCGCCTGCGTGGATTGGCTTCCAGCACAGGTTGACCCTTCATGGCTGCCTGCGGGTGAGCCACAGTCCGTTTTGCTTGCACCTATCTCCTACGAATACACTGTTGTATTTGGGGATGCCTTCAGGGATGGCGATGCTTACATCTTGGACTGTGATGAGAGTGGAGTCAATCTCCCGCATGTCAATGATGCCGAGTCGGGAGCCACAGTCTTTGTTCTACCTAGCAACGATGCCTGTATTGAAACGTACAACGATGATCGACCTTTCCCGTTTATCATCAGCCCTGACGGCACCTATTATGTTGCTGTCGCTGATGCATACCTCGGCACGATGGGAATTTACGACGTTCAAACAGGGGAGCGATTATTCGCGCTCAATACTTACGGCTTCAACCTGCATTTCAGCGCAGATGGCACCCAGCTTATCATGCGCAGCCGCAACGCTGTCGTGACATGGGATGTCGCAGCAATCAACGAGGCGATTGCGCAGAGGTCATCCGACAGCGAATAAGCGGCAAATAGCTACTCAAACACCTGCTTCAACGGCACTTCAAAACCGGGCAGCAGGTCGGCAATCGCACATGTCAAAAATCGCTTAGAATGTAGGGAGTGTGCGGAGGAAATATAATGGCAGCAGAATCGCCATTTCCGGGTATCGACCCGTATTTGAACAGCTACCTTCAATCGGAAACAGGCCCCTGGGAGGCGTTTCATTCCACGCACATCATTCATTTGAACGATGAGCTGGAACTGCGGCTGCCAGAAGGCTATGCGAGTTTATCGGAAGAATCGCTGCAAATTCGCCGCACCATCCTGCCAGAAGAATTTAACTTGCCGTCTGTTGTGTTCAGACCAGACATCATCCTGTCCCATCCGGCAAGCCGACCAGATGCGCCAATGACATCGCCAGCGCCCGCCGTGCCGAGTGATACGCTGCCCCTGATCGAGTTGCAGGAAGACATAGAACCCATGACAGCGGTCATCATCTACAAGCTTTCGGGGAAAAACATTCGGGGAAAGCCTGTCACGCGCATTGAGCTATTCTCACCTGCCAACAAGCCGGGCGGATCGCATCATGCGACTTACCTGAATAATCGCCGTGAGAGCCTGCGCGCGGGGTTAAATCTCGTGGAAATCGATTATCTGCACGAAACCTCTCCTATACTGCCTGTGATGGCGTCCTATCCCAAAGGGGACAAAGACGCTTACCCCTATCGCATCATCGTGAGCAATCCGCATCCGAATTACGCGCAGGGGGTGGCTCAGATTTACGGTTTTGGGGTGGACGATGCTATCCCTGTGGTAGCTATTCCACTGGACGGAGATGAGCGTCTGGCGTTCGATTTTGGCATTCCCTATAAACGCACCGCCGCCAGTCGTAGGACGTTTCAGGAAGCGATGGATTACACAAAACTGCCGCTTAACTTTGAGCGCTATGCTCCTGAAGATCAACAGGTCATCCGACAGCGAATAAGTGGCAAATAACCGTTACTCGAACACCTGCCTCAACGGCACTTCAAAACCGGGCAGCAGGTCGGCAATTCTGAGAATAGCATCGCCTTTGAGCACGATAGGGTGGTCAGAATCCGAACTGTAGACATGGGCTTTGCGGCGCTGCGGGTCAAGCGTAATCACCCACTGCACGCCGTCAGCCAGATACATGTCTACCTTCTCATCGAATTCGCTGGCTTTGTCCGTAGGCGATACCACTTCGATAACCAGATCAGGAATGACGGCGATAGGTCTGCCTTCGGCATCGGGTGTTTTGGCAGCAAATTCCGCCAATCGCTGTCCCATGATTAACATGATATCAGGGATGCGCGAGCCTTTAACCCAATCAGAATCGTAAGCTTCAGGGAGAATGAATGTGGTTTCACTGAAAACTTCCCCAAGCTCATGGCTCACAACATAAGCATCCAAAGCACGAAACATTGCCCTGAGCGTTTTGCTGTGACCATAGACTGTGGGGGCTTTGTATCTCCTCTCGCCGTTGATGAGTTCAAAGGGCTGCGTGTTGCCTTCTTCGATAAACTCGTGCAGCGGCATTCCGATTCTGGTGATTGCGTTGTCCACCCTCGCGCTCCTTTGGCTAGTGCTTCATTTACCATTATAGCCGATTTGCCCCTCTCCAAGGCGAAAAGGGGCTTCACCCTCGCTAGGCGCGTGCTTCCTGCCAGCGGACGTAAGCCCATGCCAGCAGCCCCAGCACGAGGATTTCGAGGCTGCCCAGCAGCAGCGTGCCCCACACTTCGGGCGCCTGCCAGCCGAATGTCCAGCCTGTCGGGTCACTCAGCGCGCGCGAAAAGGCGTTGAGATAGAAGTTCAGCACCGCACCGCGAATCGGGTTCATATAACCCCACAGCGACGTGTCGTAGGTGCTGGCAGGGATTAGGAGCGACGGCAGCAGGAACAGGCCGCCCATCAGCAGCAGCGCACGACGGCGTGACGGCTGCGTCGAAGCCAGCAGCACCGCCAGCGCGCTGTTCAGCAGGCCGACCAGCGCCGCGCCAAACAGCCACATATCCAGGTAGGCGAACAGATCATACGCGCCCACCTGTAAGCGCCACAGCACGCCCAACAGCAGCAGCGACAGCCCCATGCTGCTTAACGATGCCAGCCATACCCCCAGCACCTTGCCCGCCACGTAGACACTGGAGGCCAGCGGCAGCGTGCGAAACAGTTCATAGACATTGTGCTGCTTGTCCAGTGGAATGCTGTCGGCGACGACAATCGGCAGGATGAAGGACACAATCGCCCCTACCGCGCCCCAGGTGATGAAGACCACGTTCAGCGTGTGAAAGCGCATGTTCTGTTCTGCCGTCAGCAGGGCAGGGTCAGCGCGGAACGCGGGCACAAAACTGGTGATGTCTCCGCCGAAGATCAACATCTCACAGAAAATGATGCCGACGATAGCGATGGTAATCACCAGCAGCGCGCGCCGCCGCCAATGCATCTTAAATTCGTAGCAGGCGATGCCCAAAAGTTGATAGATTGTGATGTTCATGTGCTTTCCTGTCGCTGCTTATTCCAGTGTGAAAGGTAGGCACACCAGCATGTGTGCCCAACGAAATTGATTACCATTCGCTGCGCGCCTGTTTTTCCTGCTTGCGGCTGGCTTTGCGCGCGGCGTTCAGCAGCACCTGTTCTTCGTCGCGCAGGTTCCACAGCGTCAGCAGAATCAGGGCGATCCCCAGTCCCAGCACTACCACGCGGTTCAGCCAGAAGTCGCCGGTCATCAGCGCGTCGGGCGCAAGGAACGGATGCAGCATCCACAGGAACGGCTGGATGTAGTTCAGCGGGAACATGAACGGCTTCCCCGGCAGGAACATGTCCCCGGCGATGTTGAAGGCGAACCATGCCAGCCCGACAAGCACCGCCCCGAAGGTTGCCTGACGCGAACGCACCGTCACGTACATGCCTAAGCCGCTGAACAGCAGCAGCGGCGGCAGCCAGCGCGCCAGGGCTTCCAGCGCGTTTTGTTCCGGCACAAAGGCAAGGCTCAACACTGTGCCTGTTACAGCAATCGCGGTCTGCATCAGCAGCACAACGGCCAGTCGTTCCATCAGCGCCCAGCCGATAGGGCGTGGGCAGGCCAGCGTGACTTCGAGTCCCGGCTCATCGTCAGGCGAGAACAGCAGCGCCGCCTGAAGGCCCACCACCAGCGGGACAATCAACTGCACCATCGTCACATGGTCGGCGTTGAGCGCTTTGCTGGCGTCGGTGAAGGCGATTAACGTCAGCACCAGCGCGCTGGCCGCCGCCGCGACCCAACCAACGGTACGCAGGCTGGCACGCCACGCCACGCCGTAATGCCCATTGGCGCGGCGCAGCGCAAGCGTCAGGCTGACCACGCTCCACAGGCTGACGACGCCGAACAGCAGGGCAGCGATGCGGGCAAACGGACGAGTCGCCGTCGCGTCAATCACGAAGTTGGGCAGGGTGACGCTGCAATCAACGAGGGGCGCAGCAGTTGGGTCGTCGGTGAAGCGCAGCATGACGCGCGCAGGGCAGGCGGCGAAGGTAACGGCGTGCCCAATATTCGGGAACTCCACGTAGAAACTGTGCGCAAGCTGCGCGGCAACCTGCTCGCCATAGGCAGGCGGCGTGATATGGTCGAACTGTCCGGCCAGCACCAACGTCGGGATGTCGCTGGAGACAATGGGGCTGCTGGCAACAGGTTCGGGCATTCCCCAGGCAGAACACACCTGGTAGCCATAGGCACCCGTCATGGGGAACGGGGCACGGAAGGCGACGGGCTGTGCTTCCTCCGACGCCAAAGCCTGCTCGTAAGTCGTGTTGGCGGCGTTTTCGGCGCAGGTGATGGTCAACTGCGCGCCAATGCTGGTGCCCGACATGCCATCGCGCGCAATGCCAGCGAGCCGTTCCTCAATCACGCGATAGTCACCCGCCGCAACGCTGTAGACAAACGCGGGCAGGCTGACGATGGATTCCTGAGCGTACATCATGGTGAACAGCAGCATCCGCAGCATAGGGCCGTTGAACAGCACGGGCAGCCCTTCAACCTGCATCGAAACAGGATTAGCCTGCACCTGAGCGTAGAGGTCTTCGTAGACCTGACGCAGATTGGGGTAAAGCGCGCCGCACACCGCATCGGCGGCACAGGTGGCCGCGATCAGGTCGAAAGCGTCGATGAAGCTGTTGTCGGCGCTGCCGAGGTTGGTGTTCACCTCCAGCGGCAGTGTCGAATCGAGCACGACGCTGCGAATGCCTTGGGGATAGTCCCGCATGATGGTCAGCGCCAGACGCGTGCCGTAGGAAACGCCGTTGAGGTTGATCTGGTCATAACCCAAAGCGACACGCAAATCGGCAAAATCGGCGGCGCTTTGTGCCGTGTTGTAGACGGCGAGGTTGATGCCTTCTTCTTCCAGACGAGCGCGGCAGTCGATAAACGGCTGGAACGATTCGGCGGTGCGCGCCAGCCACTGCATCGTGTAGGCGGGCGTCACTTCGGGACAGCCAAGATAGGGCTGCGACAAACCCATGCCGCGCTGATCGACCAGAATGACATCACGATCTGTTGTGCTAATGCCCATCGCCGCAGCGGTTAAGGGGGCACGGCCAACGACGCCACCGCCGGGGCCGCCTGCCAGAAAGACGACAGGATCAGGCTGTTTGTCGGCGCGTTCGCTGCGAATGATGGCTACCGCAAGGCGAATAGTCGCGCCGTCCGGCTGGCTGTGGTCTTCGGGGACGATCAGCCAGCCGCAGTCGATAACAAAGCGCGTGATGTTGGGAAACCAACAGGTCGTTGGCTCAAAACGCGGCAGCGACGTGTCGCTTTCCGACTGCGCCAGCGCGGGCACGGCGGTCAGCGGCAGGGCAGCGAGAAGGGCAGCCAGCAGACAGAGCAAACGCACGCTGCTGTGACGAAGTGGGATGTGAAAGTTCATGGGTTGTTTCCTACTTTCCGTTCGATATGTCCGGCCAGCCAGAGACCGAGTGCTGCCAGCGCCGCCCCTGTCAGCAGCAGGAGGGGGCGCGTTTCGGGCATGGTCAGGGCGTCCAGCAGCGCCCAGACGCCGCTGTTGGCGCGGATTTCACGCAAAAACAAATGGAAGACCCACAAAAAAGTGCTGAACACGGCAGCGTAAGCCGCTTCAAACAGCAGGACACTCAACATAAAGGCCAGCCCTGACAGGAAGGTCATGGGCGCAAGCCACGACAGCACCAGCGGCAGCAGCGAGAGTTCACTGCGCAGCAGCACCAGAAGCAGGCTGCCGAGCACCCCTAACACCAGATCGAAGCCAAAGACCAGCGTCAGCCGCGCCAGTAAAAGCTGACGGGCGGACGTGCGGGTTGAGTCTTCCAGTTCCAGCAGGCGTTCAGCGTCGCGGTCATACAGCAGGGCGATGCCGACAGCGGCCACGATAGGCGCGATGACCGTGAGCGCGGAGAGACCGCCAAAGGAACGCTCATCGGTGAACAGTGTCACCAGCACGCCGAGCGTAATCACCAGCGCCGATGCCAGCAGAATCTCGCGGCTGACGACCCGAATCTGGGTGCGCAGCAGCAGCAGGGGATACCACGCCAGCAAGCGTTCACGGCGCGACAGTTTGCGCGGCATTTGTGCGGCCAGCAGGCTGACCAACGCAGGAGTGTTGGCCGCTTCGGGGGCCTGCCACTGGCGCAGACGCTTGACCGTAGCGAGCAGCGCGTCGGCTTTTTCGTCTGAGTCTGTGTCTTCTCTTAACATCGCCCGCAGGCGTTCATCGTCATGCATCGGATTCAGCTTTCAACAGTTAGCGATTAGCGGATAGCAGATGGTTGTAACGATAGATTCTGTTGTTGATTTGAACTCAGCCCCTCTCCAAACCTCTCCCCACTGCGTGGAGAGAGGCTTAATACCATACTCGATTTTGTGTTGCTCCCCTTTTCTCTGCCGTAAGCGAAGCGAGGGGAAAGGGTTAGGGATCGGGGTTAATTTCATAAGTGACATCTCATATCAAAAACAGGCTCTTAGCGGTTGGCAGTTCTTGATTCGGGTGAACATTCAGGGTCGCCCCTACGATTCGTCGAGCATTTGACGCAAGCGATCCAGGCCGATGGAAAGGCGCGATTTGACCGTGCCGACAGGGATGTCCAGCGCTTCAGCGATTTCGGCAAGCGAAAGCTCCTGGTAGTAGCGCAGGATGACGACTTCGCGCTGGTGTTCGGGCAGCCGTGCTAAGGCCTGCGCGACGATACGTTCCTCGTCACCTTCTACGAGCGCTTCTTCAGGACGCTCATCGCTGACCAAATGCTCGTCGTCGGGCATGTCAGCGGCGCGGCGGTTCTCGGCGCGTTTGAAGGTATCGCGCGCGATGTTGGTGGCGATGGCGTAGAGCCAGGGCTTGAACGGGCGCGGATACTGATAATGCTGGATGGCGTGCATGACGCGTAAAAAGGTTTCCTGCACCAGGTCTTCCGCCAGCGCGCGGTCTCCGCCGGTCATGCGATAGAGAAAGCCGACCAGCGAATGGTGATGGCGTTCGACAAGGGCTGTCAGGTCACTCAACTGCCCTTTTTGCACTCCCAATGCGTACTCCTCGTCTGTCGGCACGACCTGTTCTCCCTTCCAGATATGCCTAATACGAGCATGACGCGAAAAGGTTCATGCGCAAAGTGGGGAAATTTTCGGGGTACGCGGACGTTGACCTCTCCTGAAAATACAGCGAACCGCCAAGCCGCCAAGGACGCCAAGATAAGAGAAAGAAAAGCTACCCAAAACATTCCATAAAGCACAAGCTTGGATACAGCAGAACGCAGGAGTGGCAGAAAAAAGTAGGGGCCGCCACCAGTACAAAACTGGTGGCTATGTGTTGGGAAACCTGCTGGAGAGGCTTAAAGAGATACAGCGCTGGATATTGTTCGCAAGGGTTTATGCGTTCAAAGGGCGAGGACGACGATTATCCAGCTATCGGCGTAGTAGTTGAGGGCGACGGCGCGTCCATCGGCCAGTCGCAGATAGGTAGCTCCGCTGGAGGCGCTGGCACCGCTGACGGCTTCAATCCAGGTGGTGTAGCCCTGTTCGGGACCGACGGCCCACCCGAGGCTGGTACGCACAAAGCTGTCATTCTGCCACAGGTAACCAAAACCCATCTGCGGCTGGAGCAAACCGGGCGGCGGCGTTTCGACAGTGAGCGCTTCGCCATTCCAGTTATCGCTGTAGTTGGAAAATATGCCGTTATCCGACAGCACGTAAATCTCGCGCGTGTCACTGCGCCAGAGCATGATGCCACGCTCGAAGTTCTGCTGCGTTACGACGGCGCTGATCTGCGAGGTGGGGCAGGCGGGGGCGAGGTAGCGCGTGCAGCCTGCTGGCGGCACCACAGGAACCCTGTCGGCGTTGGTCGCGGAAACATAACGTGCCGAGACCCAGCCGAGCGTGCCGTTGACGTTAAGCTGTAGGGTGGTGCTGTCGTTGCGTCCGCTAATCCCGTAAATTTCGCCGCGCCGAATACGAGTGAGTACGGCGTAGCTGGTGCCGGGGCCGCTGCGCATTCAGCAGGCGGGCGGTCACGGTAGCGGAAGGGGCTGGAAGCTCGCTGTGCATGAGCGATGCTTCGTCCCCATGAACTCACAAGACAAAAGACGAGCAGCACAGCGGCTTTTTCATGTATACCTCTACGGATTGATTTGAAGATTGAACACAGGAAAGCAGCAGCGGGTTCCCCATGACCATACGGCAGAGGGTGGCTTACAACGCGTTAAGGGGCATCGTCGCGCACGCAGCGAAAGCCAATGGAGGAGTCGCGGTGCGCGGGTTCGGATGCGGCACGATTAGCGGCGCGCGTCATGCCGACTTCACTAACCCAGCCACCGCCGCGCACGACACGCGGGAGCAAGTCGTTGGGGCTTTCGCGCCCGTCTCCGGCGTCGTAGGGATAAAAGCGGTAGACGGAGCTTGTCCATTCCCACAGGTTGCCACTCATGTCCTCAGCGCCCACCCATGAAGCGCCAGCAGGTCGGCTGCCCACAGGCGCAGACTGCATGGCGGAATTGGCATCGTACACCAGATTTTCGGAAACGAAACGATTGCCCCAGGGATAGACGTGATTGGCGGTGCTGCGGGCGGCGTATTCCCATTCCAGTTCGGTTGGCAGGCGTCCGCCGCGTCCGGCACAGAAGGCGCTGGCTTCAAACCAGGTGAGGCTGTCGCGCGGGCGGGTGTCGCCGTCGAATGCTCCGGCGGAGCCATACTGTGCGTTGGTCACTTCGTAGCGGTCAATCCAATAGGGCGCGGTCATACACTGCTCCTGAACAGGGCGTTCATCCGTTTCACCCGTGTCGCTGCCCATCATGAAACAGCCCGCAGGAACCAGCGCCATCTCCACACCATCGAAGGCGCGGAACTGCGGCGTCCAGTCAACGGGCGGCGGCTCGCTGGGTTCGGCAGTAGGCACCGTCAGCGGCAGGCACGCAGCAGACAGCAGCGCCAGCAGAACAATAGAGTGTCGAAGGGAGGTGAGGTTCAGCATGGTACTGATTATAGTAGATAGACTAAGAGCCGTTGAGAGGGGATTCAGGCAATTGCCTTGCACAGCGCTGGCGGTACACGGTAAATAACCGCTTTATGTGAAATATCACCAAAGTAATTGATTTGATATTTGGCAATAGTCACTAACATCGTTATACTTCGCGAAGATAAGCTGACGTTACGTCGGATTCCACTACAAAGGGGGTAGTATGAATCAGGAACCGCAGACGGGAGTATTACGCTCAGCACGAGTACTCATCATCGGATTAATCGCAGTACTGGTCGTACCAGGGTTAGCACTGGTCTTCGCTGCGATCAGCAACACCGCCGCACCAACCACAACCCAAACCGAAGAACGCGATGTGCTTGCCAACAGCACCAACGAATGCGTGACCTGTCACCGCCAGAGCACGCCGGGGATTGTTGAGCAGTACAGCCGCAGCACAATGGCTACCAGTGTGACCTGCCAGAACTGCCACGAGGTTGCCGCCGACTATCCGGGGGCTGTGGAACACGAGGGCACATATGTGCTTAACCAACCCACCACCGCGATGTGCCAGAGCTGCCATCAGGCGGAAGTGGCCCAGTTCATGCAGAGCCGTCACAGTCTGCCGGCTTACGTGGCGATGACGGGAGTCGATGAACTGTCGCCGGAACACACGGCGATCTATCAGGCAATTCCCGAAGCGGAACTGGGGCCTGATCAGACGCGCAATGCGCTGTTCGCGATTGAAGGTCCCGACATCACGCGCTTTGCCTGTGAGAGCTGCCACAATGTCGGCAGACCCGCACCGGATGGCTCAATCGGCGAATGCCAGCAGTGCCACCTGCGCCATGAGTTCAGCCTTGAGCAGGCACGCAGACCGGAAACCTGCAACGCCTGCCACATCGGGCCGGATCATCCGCAGTGGGAAATCTATCAGGAATCGCCGCATGGCATCGCTTACGCGACGGGCGGGGACAGTTGGAACTGGGATGCAGAGCCAGGCACGCTGACTGTCAATGACTTCCCGGCGCCGACCTGTTCGACCTGCCATTTCAGCGGGTTTGGGGCCAGCGGCACGACCCATGATGTGGGGGATCGCCTGACGTGGTATCTGTTTGCTCCCGTCAGTTCACGCCGTCCCAACTGGCAGGAGAACCAGACCGCCATGCAGAATGTGTGTCTGGAATGCCACAACGACAACTTCATCACGCAGTACTACGCCGACGCTGATGTCGCTACCGAGTATGTCAACGAACGGGTGAACGAAGTCAACGCGATGGTACAACCGCTGCGTGATGCGGGACTGCTGTCCGCGACGCCCTTTGACGAGGTGATTGAGTTCACGATCTTCGAGAACTGGCATCACTGGGGACGTACCGCGAAGTTCGGTGTGTGGATGCAGGGTGCAGACTATGTCCAGTGGCATGGCATTTATGAGATGTTGAGCGACACGGCGGAAATCGAGGAATACGTCAACAACATGCTGCCTGCTGAGGCCACGCCTGAAGCTACCGCTGAAGCTGCATCAGAAACAGCGCCGGAAGTAACGCCTGAAGCCACGCCAGAATCAGGAGGGTAGCGCTGTGTACCACCTTGCGACGGTCTTTCCGCCAGCGGCACGGCTGCGACGGCTGCCGCTGTCCCGCGACCAACTCATGCTGCTGCTGGCGGCGATCAACCAGCTTTTTCTGGGCGTGGATATTTACCTGGCGCACAGCATCAGCGGCACGATTAACGGCAGCGAGTGGATTCCGATTATCTTCGGCTTCAGCGCGGGCATCATCCTGCTGCTGGCAGGGCTGATTGCGCTGCGCAACCGTCCGCTGGCGACGATACTGGCGAACCTTGTGTTCGTAGTGAGCATTGTCATCGGACTGATGGGGGTCTTCTTCCATCTGGTGCGCGCGGGCATTATCGGCGGCGGGTCGCCGTTGAGCGACTCGGTGGGCCTGCTGGTGTGGGCACCGCCATTTCTAGGCCCCATCGCCTTTGTGCTGGTCGGGGCGCTGGGCATCAGTGCGGCATGGGTGGAAGACCCGCCGGACAGTGGCCGCCTGCGGCTGTTGGCAAACCGTCATCTTCAACTGCCGTACAGCAAAACGCGCGCCTATTTCCTGATCGTCGGCATCTTCGCGCTGATTACCGTCATCAGCAGCACCTTTGACCACGCCCGCACCAACTTCGCTAACCCAGCGGTATGGCTGCCCGCGTCTGTCGGGGTCTTCGCTACGGCGGTGGCTATCGCGCTGGGGTTTATGGCGAAGCCGTCGCAGAGCGATCTGACGACGTACACGCTGGCGATGGTGATGATGATCGTGGTAGGACTGGTGGGGGCGCTGCTGCACCTGAACAGCAATCTGGTGGCGCAGGGCACCATCGTCGTGGAGCGCTTTGTACGTGGTTCACCGCTGCTGGCGCCGCTGCTTTATGCCAACGTCGGGCTGTTGGGGCTGGTCACACTGCTCGACCCGACAGAACACAGCAGCAAATAGGCAAAACGAGAGGATCAGGGCGTATCAATCGGGTACGCCCTGATGTATTTTATCCCCCGGATTGGCGGTCATAATTGCGGTAAACCATGCCGCTGTAACGCTGCATCCCCAGGCGCTCGTAAAAGGGCTGCACGTCCTCGTCGCAGATCAGGTCAATCGAATACAGGTGCCGCAGACCATCCAACAAGCGCCGCGTGAGTTCGCTGCCGATGCCGCGACCTTTGTAGGCAGGCAGGACTTCCAGCAGCGGGATGAACGCCGCCAGCACGCCGTCACTGATGGCGTTGATAAAGCCGACCACGTTTCCGCTTTCGTCGTCGAGCGCCAGCACGACGCGGTAACTGCCTTGCAGCAGCCTGAGATGGGTTTCAGGCGATGGTGGGTTGGGCCAGCCGACAAAGAAGCCTTGCAGTTGGTCAGGGGTGATGTGTTCCAGCGAGTCGGTGTAGGTAATCATGGCATACGTCTCGCAGGTTTCAAAGCGTCCGCAGCATGGCGCGCACCGGACTGGCACACACGCCGTCCAGTTTCAACGGCAGCGCGACCAGTTCATAGACGCCATCGGGCACCCCTTTAAGGACGATGGTTTCCAGATTGACGATACCATGATGCAGCAGACGGTGATGACAGTCCAGCG
This sequence comes from Anaerolineae bacterium, assembly GCA_046328675.1. Taxonomy (GTDB): domain Bacteria; phylum Chloroflexota; class Anaerolineae; order Aggregatilineales; family Phototrophicaceae; genus JACAER01. Next base: position 42,432 of record JAXLWC010000037.1, on the reverse strand, counting down.
TTTTGCTGTGGAATTCATCGACGGAGGGCATATCGACGCCCATCAGCACGACACCGCGCGCCGCCAGCCAGTCAATCAACTCGACGGTGGGGTAGGGGAAGTCGTCGGGCCACTGGTCATCGGGCAAGTCGCTGACCCACGTATGAATCAACAGCCGCTGCATCCCATCGAGGGCGTGGGCGTCAAAGTCTGCCGGAACAATGCCGCCGCTGCGCCGCGTGATGGTGGCGACGTGCGCCGAGCCGATGTACTTCTCCAGCGGCATCTGTGCCGGAAATGCGCCATTGTCGCTGTAGTGGTAGGGGGCGTCGGCGTGCGTGCCTGTATGCGCGCTGAGCGTCAGGGTCGTCAGGTTGACGGACGCACCTTCGCTGAGTTTGAGCAGCGCACGCGCCGAAAAGGTGGTATCGCCCGGCCACACGGCCAGCGTCGGGGTAATGGTGCGGGTGATGTCGTAGAGCGTCATGAGCTTTATCCTTTCAAAACACGCTGCGTAAAATGTCGAATGCCGCTGTCGTGAGCACGTTTTTGTACCTGCCGCGCGTAGCCGCGCAGGAAGGCCGGAAACTCCGGGCGCGTGCTTGAGATGGCGTGTACTGTCAGTTTGAGGCTGTCCGGCTGCTTTTCGACCAGCGCCGACCATTCGCCCATCTCGCTGTGCGCCACGCTTGCCACGTAGGTAAATCCCGCGCGCGCTGGCTCATCCATCACCTCGACAACTTCATTCATCGTCAGGCCCTCGATAAACGGCAGGCCGCCGCGAATACGCTGCACGATGCGATCTCCGGCGCGCATCCGGCGTCCCTCACGCGCGAAGTCGCTGACATGCGCCATCAGCGAAGGCGGGTAAAACTCGTAGCGCAGAATCAAATCCGCCGCCCGCGCAAACAACACATCGACGGACTGCTTGCCATCACCAAGCGGGTACTCGTAGTGGTCGGTATGCCAGCTATCGTCTACGGCTTGCCCACGCTGGTAAGTCAGCGGGGCGCTGCGCCAGCGCTCTAAATACTGTTCGTCAGGTTGGCCCGCGCCAAAGAGTTTAATGACGGCGCTGGTCGGGTATTCGGGCATTACTGCGCTCCTTCATGGTGCCGATGAATCACGATGCTCCATTCTACCGTTTTTCGCGGCGTCGGCTCAGCATCCGTTGTTAAATGCGGGCTGGCAGGGCGTCATCCGTCCTGAAACTGGTTTACGATAGACACATGTTCATCCGACTTTAGTCCTATACTGTTTATCTTGGTGCGGAGTCTGCGCTAGAATGTTAGGCCAATTCTGGACGTTCAGCATTTATTGACGGGCTTCTATGTCAGGCCCTATGCTGCGTTTTATTCCGACAGTCATCATCAAAGAGATTTCGTATGAATCAGGGCATGAAGCAGACGATACTGCTCACTGATGTCGCTTCCATGACGCGCCAACAACTCAGGGACAACATCCGTGAGGCCGCGTACAGTGTGATAGAGGCTGGAGACAGCAGCGAGTGTATGCACCTGTTTAACCGCCACAGCCCTTCACTGGTCATCTTACGCGATTCGCTGCCCGACGCCTTTGAGCTGTGCCAGAAACTTAAGTCGCTTTCCAGCACCCCGATTCTGCTGATCACGGCCCAGGACAACGCACTGATTGAACGCGCGCTGGCCGCTGGCGCTGACGATTGGCTGATGGATGCCGCGCCCAGGAGTCTGCTGCAAAAACGCATCGGCCAACTGCTCAGTCCCAAAGCGCTAAGCGAAAGCCAGGTGCGCGCGCAGCAGTTGGAAAAGTCGTTGTATTACATCGCGCAAGGCGGCTGGGGTTTAAGCAGCGACGATTTTCTGCGGACGCTGATGATTTACATGGGCAAAACGCTGGACGCGGCGCACGTTTTCGTCGGGGAACTAGCGCCCGATGCGGAAACGATACGGACAGTCGCGACTTACATGCACGGGGAAATTGTCTCCAACATCACCTATCCGATCCGCAACACACCCTGCGAAAATGTCTTCGCCAAAAAATTGTGTGTTTACGAACGTGATTTACAAGTCCTGTTCCCGCTGGATTCGTTCCTGACGGAGTTCGACGCGGTGAGTTACATCGGGGTGCCGTTGTGGAATTCGCAGGGCGAGGCGGTGGGCATCCTGAGCGTGATGGACACCAAGCCGCTGGAGCAGGTTCAACTGGCAACCGCACTGCTTCAGCTTGTGGCTGTGCGCGCGGCGCACGAGCTTGAACGTGCGCATCATGAACGTGCTATGCATGAGGCCGAGGAGTTCGCGCGTTCCACGCTGGACGGATTGGCCGAGCATATTGCCATTATCGATGAAACGGGCACCATCCTGTCGGTCAATGCGGCGTGGCGTAACTTCGCGGTCAAGAACGGCGGCCTGGCCGAACGCTCCAATGAAGGGGCGAACTATCTGCAAGTCTGTGAAACCGCCGCGAAGGCAGGCTCAGAGGAAGCGGCGTTGGTCAAGCTGGCCCTTGAAGAAATACTGCGCGGCAAGCGCACATACTTCGAGCATGAGTACACCTGTCACGCGCCCAATCAGCAGCGCTGGTTCGTGGTTCGTGTCACACGCTTCCCCGACACCGAGACGCCGCGCGCCATCATCGCCCACGACGACATCACCATGCGCAAACACTATGAGGCGGCCTTGCAGGAGAGCGAAGCACGCTACGAATCCGTCGTGTTGGCGCTGGCCGAAGGCATCGTGGTGCAGGACAGCAGCGGCAAACTTTTAACGGTTAACGCCAGCGCAGAACGTATTCTGGGACTCAGCGCCGACCAGCTCAAAGACCATGTTCCCATCATCGCAGAAGGGCGCACTATTCATGAAGATGGTACGCCGTTTCCTGACGCGGCCCATCCCGCTTATCAGACGCTGAAGACGGGGGTCGCACAGCACAATGTGATTATGGGAATCCGTCAGGCGGACGACTCGACGACGTGGATTTCCATTAACACCGAGCCGTTGTTTCACCCTTCGCAGCGCCAGCCTTACGCAGTGGTGTCTTCATTTGCCGATATTACCGCGCGCAAGAACGCGGAAGACATCATCAAACTGCGCGAAGAACGCTACCGCCTGATCTCGGAATTGATCTCCGACTATGCCTTCGCCTTTAAAGTGGACGAAAACGGGGCGCTGGTCCGTGAATGGAATACCGACTCCTTCCAGTTGATTACAGGGTATACACCGGACATTGTTGACGACGAGAATTTGAGGATTTACCATCCCGATGATCGCGGACGCGCAAGTGCTGATGTTCAGGACGCCTTAGAAGGCAACCCCAACGTTGGCGAGTATCGGATTGTGACGGCACATGGCGAAACCAAGTGGGTACAGGTTTATCGCCAGCCGATTTTTGATGCGCAGGGGCGCGTGATTCGTATGTACAGCGTTACGTGCGACATCAGTGCGGAAAAACAGGCAGAAGATGCGCTGATTGAACAGAAACGCCTGGAAGCTGTGCTCACCAAAGAGCGTGACCTGAATGCCTTCCGCACCAATCTGATGCGCACGCTGTCGCATGAGTTCCGCACACCGCTGGCGATTATGTCCACCGCCTGCGACTTGCTGGAGCATTACATGGATCGCGCGACACCCGAACAGCGCCAGAGCCGTATCACCAGCATCCGCGCGCAGATTGCCCGCATCACGGAGATGATTGACGACATATCGGTAATTGTGCAGGGCGGCCAGCAGCAGATTTTGCCACGAACCGCCAAACTGGACCTGGAAGAATTGTGCCGAAGCTGCGTCAGCGAAGTGCAGCAGAGTGTCGGCGTAAAGCACAGGCTCACGTTTGAAAGCGATGGCCGCGTGACGACGATGCTGCTGGACAAGCGTCTGGTGCATCGCACGATTTCCAATCTGCTGACCAACGCCGTGAAGTATTCCCCGGAAGGCAGCGAAATCAACACACGCCTGTTCCTCGAAGACGACTACGCGGTGATCGAAGTGCAGGATCATGGGTTGGGCATCTCGACACAGGATCAGCAGTTTGTGTTTGAGCCGTTCTATCGCTCCGCGTCGGTCAACAGCATCGCTGGCACAGGTATGGGCTTAAGCATCGTGCGCGAATGCGTCAATCAGATGCAGGGCACTATTCACCTCAGAAGCGAATTGGGCGCAGGCTCTACGTTTGTGATGCGGCTGCCGCATCCTTGACGCTGACGATTGTTTTAGGTCGGGTTGTGGGTTAAGCTCTGCGGCAACAGTAGTTGAGGGAAAGTGCCCGCCAGTGTGATACGACGGTTTGGAACTTTACCTCGCGTAGTATAAATAGAATGTGACGCAAACATGTCAACGCACGATTCTTTACTGACGTGGCGCAGTGAATTTCCGATTCTGGAACAATGTACTTATCTCATCAGCAATTCGCTGGGGGCCATGCCGCGCGCTGTGTACGACAGCCTGCGCCAGTACGCCGATATGTGGGCGACTCGCGGCGTGCGCGCGTGGGGCGAAGCCTGGTTCAACCTGAATGGGCAGGTGGGGGACAAGATTGCGCCGCTGATGGGTGCGCCCGCCAACAGCGTGCTCGTGCATCAGAATGCCAGCATCGCCAACAGCATCCTGTTGGGTGCGATGGATTTCAGCGATACCCGGCGCAATAAGGTCATCGTCTGCGATCAGGATTTCCCATCCGATGTCTACACCCTGCGGCGTATGCTGCCCGCGCACATCGAAGTGCAGATGGTGCGCAGCCGTGACGGCATGACCATCGACACGGAGGAACTGCTCAACGCCATTGACGAACGCACCCGACTGGTGTCGCTCAGTCATGTGCTGTTCCGCAGCGCCTACATCATGCCGGGCAAGGAAATCGTGGAGAAGGCGCACAAGGTTGGCGCGCAGGTGCTGTTGAACGGCTATCACAGCGTGGGCATTATCCCGGTGGATGTGACGGCGATGAACGTGGACTACTACATCGGCGGCGTGCTCAAGTGGATGTGCGGCGGCCCCGGCGGGGTATTTATGTACGTCCGGCCTGATCTGCTGAAGGCGCTGGAACCGGAAAATCACGGGCTGGTTCGCCCATCAGCATCCGTTCGCCTTCGACATCGAGAATTTTGAACTGCGCGAAGACGCCTATCGCCTGGCCAATGGCACGCTGGGAGTCGCATCGCTGTATGCGATCCAACTGGGCGTCGAGGTCATCACCCAGGTCGGCGTGGACAATATCCGCGCGAAGTCGATGCGCCAGACCTCGCTGATTATCGAGCTGGCAGACAAAGCAGGCTATGAAATCAATACGCCGCGCGACATCGCAGTCCGGGCAGGCACGATTACCGTGCGCCCGCAACATACCTATGAAGTCTCGCGCGAACTGCTGGCCCGCAACATCGTCATCGACTACCGCGAGAACGCAGGCATTCGCATCGCGCCCCATTTCTACAACAGCGATGCGGAAATCCATCTGACGATGAATGCTATCGCGGAAATCCTGAGCGATGGCAGTTGGCAGCAGCACACCCGCCGCGAATTTGTCACGTAGTCTTGCGCGATTCGGAATAGGGCGGTGGAACCCTACTATCGCCCTACGATTTACCCCTCTCAAACAAATTTTGAACAAAATTCATAAATCATAGTGAACACAATTAACAAGTTGTTGTAAAATAAGACGTTAGGAGAATAGAGCTTTTTCTCTTTCTTATGATTCACAGTGGGCAAGTTAGAAGGACGCCACTATGCCTCTTACAACGCAGCGTCGCTGGCTGATTATTTTATGCCTGTTGACGATAACGCTTTTTTCTACAGGTAGCGGAATACCATTTTTCACCGCACAAGCTCAGGAGTCTACTCCTGAAGTGACGCCAACAGCGGAAACACCAACTGAACTTCCGCCAACACCCGAACCCCCGACAATTGAAGCCACGCAGGCAGTCACGCCGGAAGCCACTGTCGTACCTACAGAGATGGTGACCGAAACGCCAGCGCCGGAAGTCACGGTGGAAGCCAGCCCAACAGTAGAGGTTTCGCTGACGCCACAGAGCACGCCGACGATCATCTACCCGCCAGTGGTCAGCCCTTTCAGCGATGATTTCCAGGATGGCGACACGCTGGGCTGGCTGTTGAGTGAGGGCTGGACGCTGTTGAGCGACGGCAGCAATCTGGCGATCAGCAGCACGCAGCCCAATGCAGCCGCACAGATTGCCGGACTTAACTGGCAGGACGTACTGCTCATCGCGCGCGTGCAGGTGCAGCCGCAGAGTTTCGCCTCCGTCACCATTCGCAGCGCTGTCGAAGGCTATACCATCGCACTGGACTACGCAGGCACGGCACAGTTGTATCGTGGCAGCCTGCTGGTCGCGCAGGGGCCAGCGCCAGTGGTTGACCCCGCCGTTCCCACGCCCGTTCCGCAGCCCGTCTGGCACACGCTGGTCGTGCGCGCGGTGTTGGGTGACGTGATGGTGCTGGTGGACGGGGTGCAGCAGTTTACCTACGCTGATCCGCAGCCGCTGGGGGCAGGGGGCGTAATCTTTGGCTTCAGCGCCGCAGGTATGGCACTCGATGATGTGCGTGTCGAAGACCTGAGCATTCCGCCAGCGACGCCGCAGCCCACCGTAGAAGTGACACCTGTACCTACGATTGAAGTCACGCCCGAAGCCACCGTTGAAGCCACGCTGGAGGTCACACCAGAAAGCACCGCAGAAGCGACGGCTGAAAGTACCGCAGAAGCAGCCGCAGATTTTGGCACGACGGCTGATTCGCCGCCAATCATGATGGCCATGTCGTCCGGCGCGGGAAAATATGACGACATGTCGGTGAGCGCGGTTTACAGCACCAACTGGCAGCCGCAGTACAACGCCACGTCGTACCAGAACACGCTGCACTACACCACGACCAATAACGAAACCGTACAGTTCTTCTTCACCGGCGACGGCTTCACCGTCACGCTGCTGGGTAACATATCAGGCGGCGAATTCGCGCTTTCGCTGGATGCCGATGGCTCCGCCGTGACGCAGCCGCTGCGTCTGCTGGATGCCGCCGGACGCAGCGCTTTCGGCGCAGGTTTTACGTGCAGCGCTGAAATCTCCAGCGTCAACGGGCGCGTCAACAACGTGCGCAATCCCGGCGTGTTTTACACCATCGGCTGCCGGGGCATCGACACGAATTTCCCCAGCGTTGACCACATGCTTGAAATCAAGAACATCGGCAGCGGCCAGTTGTACGTTGACGCCTTTGAAGTTCTCAGCGCGGGCGGCGTGGGCGCACCCGGCTACTTCGACAATACCGACACCTTCCGCCTGAACTTCAGCAGCGGCTGGAGCAGCGCGGCGGGCGGGCGCGGCGGCACAATGATGTGGTCAAACACTGCCGCAAGCTTTGTCTCGTTCGATGTCAATCTGTCGTCAAGCACCGCAGGCGAAGGCTTCACGCTGTATCACTACAATGGCATCAGCGCCAGCTACAAAGTATGCGTCACGGACACCAGCGTCGCGCCAGCCGCCTGTACATCGGGCGCATCGTTCAGCACACTGGGCGTCAACGGCAGACGTTTTATCAGCGAAGGCGATTTAGCGCTGACCGGGGTTACGGGGGCGCGCCGAATCGTGCTCAGCCCCGTTGGCGATGGCTACATGGGCTTTGACGCCGTGTTCATCGCGGGCAGTCCAAACGGCCTGAGTACGCTGGTACAATCTACCGGGCTGTACGAAGACCACAACGCCAATATACAGCGTATCGGGACGTGGACAACGTACTCCATCGCGCAGGCTGTTGGCGGCACACTCAGCACCAGCACAGATGCTTACAGTGCCATGCTGTTTAACGTGGACAGCGCCACGCAGGGTATCGCTGTTTACACGACGAACGGCAGCGGCTACGCGACGTTTGAACTCTGTATTTATTCGCAGACCGCCAACAGCGCCCAGGACGACGTATGCCAGACGTTTAACACGTCGGCGGCTTCGCTGACCTATGGGCGCGTCAATGTGCTGCGTTTACCCAACGACATTGCCAGCAGTTCGCGGCTGGTCGAAATCCGCCAGACATCCGGCGGCACGCTGGCGATTGAAGGCATCCGGCTGCTGGCCGCCGTCACGCCGCTGGCGAACGGCACCTATGACGATGCCGAAACGCTTGACCTGAACTTCAGCAGCGGGTGGGCAGCGGCCACAGGCAGCGGACGCGCCAATACCCTGACCTGGGGCAGCCTCAACACCCAGTTCATCTGGTTCGAGATGAATTTCAGCAGTAACGAAGGCGAAGGGCTGGCTATTTACAGCAGCGGCGCGGTTCCTGCGGCAGGCGTCAATATCTGCGTGGTGCCAGCAGGCGGCGCGGCCCCTTCCGGCGGCTGTACATCACCCAACGTCAACTACACGATTGGCAGCAGCACACGCCGCTGGGTTTCGGAAACGGAACTTGGCGTTGACGCGGTGGTGGGAGCACGACGCATCATCATCAGCCCCTCCGGCACGGGCTACTTCGGCTTCGACGGCATTACGCTCGTAGGGCCGAGCAATACCATCGGCGTCCCGCTGAATCTGCTGGGCGGCTCACCTGTCGGCTTCTATGAGCCGGAAGACGGTTATATCCGCAAGGTGGGCACCTGGACGGAATACGCGCAGGCTGGCGCACTGGGTGGCGACACGCATTACGGCTCCGGCGTGGGCAATGCCATGCTGTTTAACGTGGACAGCGCCACGCAAGGCGTTGCCATCTACACGACCAACGGCAGCGGCTACGCTACAGGCGAGGTGTGCATCTACAGTGCGACCAACAACGCCGCGAACGACGACGCCTGTACGACCTTCAATACCAATGCCGCCGCAGGAACAGGCGTGTTCATTGTACGCATCCCGGCGGGCACCAGCACCAATCCCCCCAGCGCGACACGGCTGATCGAAGTGCGCATCACCTCAGCCGCGACGATGGGCATTCAGGGCTTCCGCCTGCTCAGTGGCACAAGCGCGCTGCCCTTCGGCTACTACGAAGACTCGCAGACGGCAGAACTGAACTACAGCGCGACAGGCTGGATGGCAGTGGCCTCCGGGCGCGGCGGCAGCAGCCAGTGGACCAACAGCACACCAGCCAGCACCTTCGTCTGGTTTGAGATGAACTTTGACGCCGCACAGGAAGGCGAAGGTCTCATCCTCTACAACGGCGCAGGCGGAACGGCAGCAGGTGTCAACATCTGCGTGGGTGTGGCAGGCGGCCCCGCGCCGACTAACGGCTGTACCACGCCGACCTACAACACAACCTTTGGCAGCAGCACGCGGCAGTGGATCAGTGAATCGCAGTTGGCGGCCAGCGCGGTCACAGGCACGCAGCGCATCATCATCAGCCCATCCAGCACAGCGGGTTCGGGGCAGTGGTTCGCCTTTGACGGCATCACGCTCGTCGGGCAGAGCAACACGCTCGGCACAGCCCTGACGCTGGCAGGCGGCTCTCCCGCAGGCTTCTACGAACCGGAAACCGTCACCAAAGTTGGCGCGTGGACGGAATACGCGGAAGCCGCAGCGTTGGGTGGCGACACGCACTACGGTTCCGGCGTGGGCAATGCCATGCTGTTTAACGTAGACAGCGCCACACAGGGCGTCACGGTCTACACGACCAACGGCAGCGGCTACGCTACAGGCGAAATCTGCATCTACAGCGCGACCAACACCGCCGCGAATGACGATGCCTGCTCGACCTTCAACACCAACACCGCTGCGGGACAGGGCGTCTTCTTTGTGCGCATCCCGACAGGCACGACAACAAATCCGGGCGGGGCAACGCGGCTGGTCGAAATCCGCATCACCTCCGCTGCGACGATGGCTATTCAAGGCTTCCGCCTGCTGAATGCGGCCAGCGCAGCGCTGCCTTTCGGCTACTACGAAGACACGCAAACCAGCGATCTGAACTTCAGCGCGGGCGGGTGGACACCTGTAGCCTCTGGGCGCGGCGGCAGCAGTATGTGGACGAACGGCGCCGCAGCCAGCACCTTCTTCTGGTTCGAGATGAACTTCAGCAGCACCAACGCGGGCGAGGGTCTGGTCATCTACAACGCGGGCGGCTTCGCGGCAGCAGGGGTCAACATCTGCGTCGGGACTGCGGGCGGCGCGGCTCCGGCCAACGGCTGCACACTGCCGACCTTCAACTACACCTTCGGCACCAACACACGCCGTTTCATCAGCGAAACGGAATTGGGCATGACAGCCACAGACGGCACACGCCGCATCATCATCAGCCCCTCCAGCACGGCGGGTTCGGGACAGTGGTTCGGCTTCGAGGGCATTACGCTCGTCGGGCAGAACAACACGCTCGGCGCAGCGCTGACGCTGGCAGGCGGCTCTCCCGCAGGCTTCTACGAACCGGAAAACGTCACTAAAGTCGGAACGTGGACGGAATACGCGCAGGCTGGCGCACTGGGTGGCGACACACACTACGGCTCCGGCGTGGGCAATGCCCTGCTGTTTAACGTGGACAGCGCCACGCAGGGCATCGCGATTTACACCAGCAACGGCAGCGGCTATGCCTCCGGTGAACTGTGTGTCTACAGCGCGACCAACACCGCCAGCAATGACGACGCCTGTGTCAGCTTCAGCACCAACGGCTCTGGTACAGGAACGCAGTTTGTGCGCATCCCGACAGGCACAACGACGAATCCGGCAGGGGCATCGCGGCTGGTGGAAGTGCGCATCACCTCGTCAGGCACGATGGGCATCCAGGGATTCCGTCTGGTCGGGGCACAAACAGCCCTCGCGCCGGGTTACTATCAGGCCACCGAAACGGCGACCAGCTTCAATCTGACTTACAACGGCACCTGGCTGCCATCGACCACCAGCGCCGGCAATCCCATTCGCTGGACGAACTCCGCAGGGGCGACGGCCACATTCCTGTGGAACGTGCAGCCGGGGCGCAATGACCGCCTCATGATTTATCGCACGACGGGCGCGGGTCTGGGCAATATCGAAGTCTGTGTTAATGCCACCTGTGCGCTGGTGTCCAATGCATCCACCAGTGCCGCAGGCGTGCCCTCAGGCTTCATCAGCAAAGCCAACGTCGGCCTGAATGATGTCAGCGACACGGGCGATTTCCTCGTGACCATTCGACTGGCAGCAGGCACCCCCGGCCTGTACATCGGGCTGGAAGGCTTACAAATCCTCTCTAGCAGCGCGCCGCTGGCACCGGGTAACTACGAAGAAACGCCGCTGGCCGCCAATTACAACCTCGGCTACAGCGCGGCAGGGTGGGTACCCGTTGCCTCTGGACGCGGCGGCAGCAGCCTGTGGACGAACGGCGCGGCGGCGACGACCTTTGTCTGGTTTGAAATGAATTTTGCCAGCACACAGGACGGCGAGGGCATTATGCTGTACAACGCGCCGGGCTACGCCAGCGCAGGGGTGAACGTCTGCGTGGTCGCAGCAGGCGGCGCGGCTCCGACGAACGGCTGCACGACGACCCCGACGTTCAACTATACACTCGGCACCAACACACGCCGCTTCATCAGCGAAACCGAACTGGGCACGACAGCCGTCGATGGCGCGCGCCGCATCATCCTCAGCCCGTCGAGTCCCTCAGGGTCAGGCCAGTGGCTTGCGCTCGAAGGTCTGTTCATCATGGGACAGCCCAACAACCTCGGCACGGCGCTGACGCTGGCGGGCGGCTCTCCGGCAGGCTTCTACGAACCCGAAGCAGTAGGCGTCACGCGGATTGGCGCATGGGCCGAATACGCCGATGCGTCGGCGCTGGGCGGCGATACGCACTGGATCAGCAGTGACCGTCAGGCGATGCTGTTCAATGTGGACAGCGCCACACGCGGCATTGCCGTCTATTCCAGCAACATATCCGGCGGCGGCACGTTTGAAGTCTGCATCTACAGCGCGACCAACAACAGCACGAACGACGACACCTGCCAGACCTTCAACACCAACAGCAGCACCAGCATGACAGGCGTCAACGTGGTGCGCATCCCCACAGGCACCACGACAAACCCGGCAGGCGCGGCACGAATGGTCGAAATCCGCAGCACCTCGGCGGCTTCTGTGGGTATTCAGGGCTTCCGCCTGCTGGATAACCCGACCACGATGGCGCCGGGCTTCTACCAGACCAGCGACGTGAACGTCACAGCCAGCGCGGGATGGGGCAGCATTGTCTCCAGCGCTTATGATGGCGGCTCGGTGCTCTACACCAATACGCCGAACGCGCAGCTTTCGTTCAAGATTGGTGGGACAAGCGGAGCCAGCGCAGGCTTTATGCTCTACGTCACGCGTGCCACCTTCACCGCGCCGCTGGTGGTGTGTTATGACCGCCTCAGCGACCCGGCAGACGACAGCCTGACGCCCGCGTTGGGCGTCGGCACCTGCGAACAACTCACCTCGATCATTGGCACGGCAGCCGAGAATGTCTACGGTCTGGGCTTCTACGGACTGCCCAGCCGCACGCTCGACAACCTGAGCGACGAAACCTACAACATCACCATCAGGAACACGGGCACTGCCGCGCAGTATCTGCTGCTGGACGCGATTGCCGTGCTGCCAGCGCCGACACAGTCGCTGGCGGTAGGCACGAACGACAACACCTCGGCAGCGCTGCTGTATGCCCCGAATTCGCGCTGGACGGTAGGCGCGACCAGCACGACCACGCTGGCAGGCGGCGTCGTCCAGACACGCTTCAGCGGCAACTCGCTGATTGTTTACGGCAGCAGCACGACAACGGGCAGCAGCAATGTCCAGTTCTGTCTGGTGGTGCCCAACACTACAGCACCAGCCAGCCGTTTGCAGTGTGGCACGCTGCATCAGAACGGCACCGCCGCCTACACCCCGACCATTCTCTACGGTCTGGGAAGCGGGCAGCATGATGTCGTCTTTGACAACCGTGTGCCCGGTTACACCTTTACCATCGACTCACTGATTCCGCGTTAGCATGACGCGCGCTCCCTGTCCTTTCCCGCGAGTGGGGAAGGGCAGGGGGCGGCATAAACCTGATATTCCAGTTCCATTGAACCTCTAACATTCCCTGTTCTATGCTATGGTGACCATGAGCAGCGCTGGCTGCTACCGGAGACTTTTCGCGCTATGATTTTTCCCACTATTCAGCAACTTTCCCGCCGCTGGCGCAGGCTGTTCGCCGTCGTCACGGTGGGCATGGCGGTGCTGCTGGCTTCCTGCACAGGCCCGGACGCGACAGACATTCCGCTGCCTACGCTGGCGGAACTGCCCACGGAGAACGTACTGCCGCCGGAAGTCGAGGCGACGCGCGCTGCCAGTGAGCAAACCGCAGCCCCCGCTGCGAATCTCTCGGACTACGCGCTCAACGATACGCTGAACCTGGAAGGCGTATTGAGCATCGACGCGGCAACAGGTGTCGTCACGCTGCGTACCGACGACGGGCAAACGGCAGCGCTGATTGTGCCGCCGCCGCTGGCGCAGTCCCTTGCCGACCAGCGCGTGCAGCTTATAGGAACCGTCACCGACACAGGCGAAAACCTGACGCTCAACGTGCAAAGTATCGTGGCGGCTGTGACCGCGACGACGCCCGCCGTCATCACCAACGGCACGGCGGAGTTCAATCTGCCGCCGGAACTCGGCACTCAGAGCGCAGCGACCCCCGTAAACATCGCGCCAAACCTGACGGCGCTCCAGACGTATGACGCGCTGGTGCAGTCGGGCAGTTTGCAGGGCTATGGACTGCTGTCGATCAGCAGCGAATTCGGCGTGTGGAAGATCAGCGTGCTTCAGCCTGTGGACAGCACCATCATGGATTTCATCGTCTTCCCCGACGGCTCAGTACAACAGCAGGCCAGCACGACAGCGCTGCCCGAAATCGCTGCCAGCCTGGTAACCCTTGAGCGCCAGCGGCTGACGGTTGACAGCGACGCTTTCGCCGCGCTGCTGCACGAACGCCAGCTTGATACGCAGCCCTACACGGCGATCCTCAGCGCCTCAGGGCAGGGGGCTACAACATGGGTCGCCATCAGCAGCGACGGTCAGGTGATGCTGACGGTCAACGCTGAAACCGGAGAGGCGCAGCCCTAGCAGGTGCATTACTCGCAGGCGATAGGCCGGGTGGGCTGGTCGGGCGTTTTCAGCGGCATCCCGAAGTACGGCGAAGGGTCGATGGTGTTCGCGAGGCGCGCTTCGTTGGCGAAAGAGCCATCTGCGTCGCTGAGCACGATGCTAAAATGCACATGCATCCCGATGGGTGCGCCGCTGCCGCTGTATTCGCCCTGATAACCCAACAGCGTCCCTTGCTCGACCCACACGCCTTCGCTACCGGGAGGAAAAGCCGCAGCCACAAATGATTGGCTGCCATCGCGCGAGGCCATGTGCGTGTAGTACGTCCAGATGACGCGCCCCGCCTGCAAGGGGTCATCGTGCCGGATAATCACCGTTGACAGCCAATCCGACAGGCGGGTGAGATAACCCTCATACGCGGCGTAAACGGGCACAGTGCCGGGTTCGCCATTACCAAAGATATCGAGTCCCGTATGCGGGTTGAGCACGGTATATGGGCCAGCGGGGTCTTCCCACAGCAGCCCGATGAGTCCATCAGACGGCAGCAAAAACGGCGCAGCAGGACACCCATCAGCGCGCCAGTTGCTAAGCTGCGCGCGCGATGCGCTGTCGTTGAACCAACTCTCGATGTAAGGCAGACTGTTGCTCTGGCTGTTGCTCCACAGGTTGAGGGCATAGCGCCCGCCAAGTAAAAGCGCGAGCAGCGTGAGGCCGATGACGAACAGTAGGACGAAAAGCAGGCGTTTTTTCATGGTTATGAATATTGCATCTGACGAAACGTGGCTATAATAGGACGGCAGGGGGGAATTTGCCAGCATCGACTCAAGTGTCGCATTTTCACAAGCAGGACGAAAGCTGGTAGAATGATAGGCGGGAGTATGCAACGCGCTATGTCTGAGGCATATCAGAAAACACTCGCGCAAGAAATCGCCGACATCCTCGGTGAGAAACAACCCCTTGCCCGAAAACAAATCGAGACGATTGTAGGACGCTTCGGTGACGATGGTGCGCTACAATTGTTACAAGAGACACTTGCGATTGAGGCCAATGGCGGTATGCTTACCAACAACGGCACGCGACGACGCACCGTAGGTGGCGTTTTCTTTCATCTTGCGCTTCAGCAGACCGAGCCGCTGCAACGCACGCAAATCCGTCAGAACTATGTGCGCAAAGTGATGCTGCAATCCGGCGAAATGAAGCCCAGTGTGCCACGACGGTTTCGCTGGCAGCAGAATAAACTTGAGGAATTGTTTGAAAGACATGGGGAGGTCTTTGCTGTGAAAATCATCTTGACAGGGCGTCCGGGGCGCGTGCAACACTACAAAGACATGATCGTCACGACCATGAAGGGAACAGGTATTCCTAATCAGTTCCCGCGCGGCGTTCCCACCCCTCCTAGTACACCGACGGACTACATCGTCTATATCTCCGCCAAGCAGTGGAAAAAAGTATCGGACGCCATCAAGAATCCCGACGATGCCCTGATTGTCGAAGGGTACTGCGCCTTTGACGCTGACGCAAAAGCCATCGGGGTTTACACGACAGCCATTACAACCCGCATGACGCGTATTGCCCTCAAAGAGCAGCAGAAAGCCACGCTTGAAGGGGAAACCAACGGCAAGGTGAACGACACTGTAGAGGGCGACATGATTCCGGCCCCCGCAGTAAAGCCAGCCGCGCCGCGCACGAATGTGCCGCCGCCGCCCGCGCCGAAAAAGCCTGCGCCTGTTCCCGTGAAGACCGTCGCCGCCCCGGTCAAGCAGGTGGTGAACAGTGCGCCTGCGCCTGTGGCACCCTCCATTTCACGCGATGAAGCCAGCGCCAAGCTCAAGAGCCTGTACAAAGCAGAAGACGACGCGCGTGAAGCGATGGAGGAAATCAAGTCCCTGCCTCCCAATGAGCAGGCCGGCTTAGGCGAAGCGCTGCGTGAACTACAGCGCGTCAAAAACGAGATTAAGGCCATTAAGCAGCAGTTCCCCGGCCTCTAAGCTGCGGATATGCTGTGAACCCCAAAACAAAAGAGGCGCTCATGACAGCGCCTCTTGTCGTTTCTTTAGGTTTACAGCACGGGTCTCATGCGTTATCAGGTACCGATGACAGAATAAAAACTGGATGATTACACGTTCATGGCTGAAACGACAATAAATCCGTTGATCGGAGCGTTTCAGAGTAGAACCATTCAGTAAAGAACCGCTGATTTACGAACGTTTGGCGACGATCTTTTCCAGCGTTGCCTGAAGTTCCTTCAACGTCGGCAGCGGTTTATAAAGCAGCAAATCCGCGCCGGAAATCTTCTTATACTCTTTTTCTTCTTTGGGCGACAACTTAAACGCCGTCATCAGGACAATAGCCATCGACTGAAGATAGGGACTCTGACGCAGACGAGCGCCGACCTCGACACCGTTGATTTGCCCCGGCAGACGGATGTCCAACAGGACGAGCTGCGGCAGGTCTCCTTGAACACGTCCCTGATCGACATGATCAATCCAGGCAATTGCATCCTCGCCATTGACGAAAGCTAACCCTTCAAATCCCCAGAATTCATACATGGCAAGTACCATTTCATAGAGATCGGGTTCGTCTTCAACAACCATCCATGTGGTCATGCATCTGTCTCCAAAATTGGTGCAGCGTACCTTATCCTTTAAAGTATACGCAATTTGTGCATTTTAGGGCAAAAAGATGACACCAAACTCAAATCTTAAACCAACCGTGCGGGTTACTAATAATGACGATCACAAGCAGAGGCAGTCGACATGATCCCTTCGAGCGAACCGAAGCGCATTCTTATCCTGACATCCGATATGGGCTTTGGCCACCGCAGCGCCGCAAAAGCGGTAGCTGTGGCGCTGCACGAGTCCTACGACCCGAACTGCGTGGTCGAAATCGTGAACCCGATGGAACACGAACGCTCGCCATCGTTCCTGCGCGGGACACAGAGCGACTATGACCGCCTCGTGCGTGAGATGCCGGGATTCTACCGTTTTGGTTACGAAGTGATCGGTTCGCCGCTGCCCAACGCCCTCATGGAAAGCGCCTTCACCGTGATGTTGTATGAAGCCCTCGCCGAAACCCTCAAGCGCTTCAAACCGGACGCCATCGTCAACACCTACGAGAGCTTCCTCGCCCCGCTGCGCGCCATCTTTATCACCACACGGCGCTTTGTCCCGCTGCTCACCGTCGTTACCGATCTGGCGACGGTACATCGGGCATGGTTCAACGAAGTGAGTGACCGGATATTTGTGCCCACGCAGCATGTCTACGACCTGGGACTCGACCATAACATCGATGCCGACAGGATGACCATCAGCGGCATTCCCATTCATCCCAAATTCGCGCGGCCCGCCGAGGATGTTCATGCACAGCGTCAGGCACTCGGCTGGCGCGACGACCTCGTGACCGTGCTGGCGGTGGGCAGCAAGCGCGTCGCCAATCTTTACGAGTCGCTGCATGTACTCAACCATTCCGGGCTGCCGCTGCAACTGGTCGTCGTGGCAGGCGGGGACGATGAACTTTTCCACCAGTTACAAAACATCAAATGGCACCGTCCGGCCTACCTCTACAACTACGTTGATAACATGCCGATGCTGATGCACAGCGCCGACTGTATCATTTGCAAGGCGGGCGGGCTGACCGTCACCGAGGCGCTGGCCTGCGGGCTGCCCATGCTGCTGGTGGATGTGCTGCACGGACAGGAAACCGGCAACGCGCAGTATGTGATTCAGAATCGGGCAGGCAAACGCATCGAAAATCCTATCGACCTGCTGGAAACCATGAGCCACTGGCTGGAAAATGACGCCGCGATGCTCAAGCTTCGCGCCCGCAGCGCTCACAAGCTGGCACGACCACGCGCAGCATTCGACATCGCCAGCGCTGCATGGCAGGCCGCGCAGCAGGGCGTTTACAAAAAGCCCATCATCGACCCCGCAGACCTCTCGGCGCTGACCGATTTGCTTAACCGCTTTGACATCCGCTGGGGGCGCGAAGACCAGACGTAGCCTGTTCTAACACACTGTTTACACTTGACCCTTGATCGCCCTATCTATTTCGGTAAAATACTAATTAGGTAAATAACGAAATAGGAGATGACATGGGACAGGACGAATTTGAAACCCTGTTGAACTTCTTCAAAGCGCTCGGTAACGAGAGCCGCCTGAAGATTATCGGCATTCTGGCCAACCGTGAATGCACCGTCAGCGAACTCGCGGCGATGCTTGACCTGAAAGAGCCAACCGTATCGCAGCACCTGTTCTTTTTGAAGCATGTAGGGCTGGTGGATGTACGTCCCGACGGCAACCATCGTTACTACTCGTTCAACAGCCAGGGACTGCATAACCTGAACAAGGATGTGTTCAGCCGTGAGAACCTCGCTGCGCTGGTACAGCCCTTCGATGAAGTGGGCGACGCCTGGGAACGTAAAGTACTGAGCACCTATTTTCACGAAGGCAAGCTCACACAGTTCCCCAGTTCGGACAAGAAATGGAACGTGATTCTCAAGTGGCTGACGCAGTATTTTGAGGAAGGCGTACAGTACACCGAGAAGCAGGTCAACGAAATCCTGACGCGCTTCAACGAGGACTACGCCACGCTGCGCCGCGACTTAGTGGACTACAAGTACATGCAGCGCGAGAAGGGGATTTACTGGAAACTCTCCGCTGTGCCGGAATCGCAGCAGTAACGGATTCCCCTTTATCAAGCACCTGATAAAGGGGAATACCACAAAATTTAACGTCCGCTATCAAACCGTCCATTAAATTCCTCTGATTCGTCTGATAAAATACAAGTTGTATGTCACAATCCTCAAGGTAATGAAAGCACTCAAATGACGCAAGTTCGGCAAGATATTCGCAACATCGCCATCATCGCGCATGTCGATCATGGTAAAACCACGCTTGTAGACGGTATGCTCAAGCAGTCGAAAGTGTTCCGCGACCAGCAGGTTGTCGCTGAACGTGTACTGGATTCCAACGCGCTGGAACGCGAGCGCGGTATTACGATTCTGGCAAAAAACACCGCTGTCACCTGGGGCGGTCTGAAAATCAACATTGTCGATACTCCCGGCCACGCCGATTTCGGTGGCGAAGTTGAGCGCGTGCTCAACATGGTTGATGGCGCGCTGCTGCTGATTGACGCCGTTGAAGGCCCGATGCCGCAGACGCGCTTCGTGCTGCGCAAGGCCCTGGCGCTGGGGTTGCGGGTGATCGTGGTCGTCAACAAGGTTGACCGCACCAACGCTCGTCCCAGCGAAGCGCTCAACGAAACCTTTGACCTGTTTATCGAATTAGGCGCGAGTGACGAGCAGGCCGACTTTCCGGTGGTTTATGCCATCGGTCTGGAAGGCAAGGCAGGCTTCGAGCATGACAAACTCGAAAACGATCTGAAGCCGCTGTTTGAAACGATCATCAAGGAAGTCCCGCCGCCTGCCGTGGAGAACGACGCGCCCGCAAGACTGCTGGTGACGACCCTGGAATACGATAACTATAAGGGACAGATTGGCATCGGGCGTCTGCTTTCGGGCACGCTGCGTAAGGGAATGCCCATCGCCCGCATTACACCACAGGGCGAACGCAGCACTGGACGTATCGAGTATCTGTTCACCTTCCATAACCTTGCCAAGCAGGAAGTTGACGAAGTCCATGCGGGCGATATTCTGGCCTTCTCCGGCCTGGAAGTGATTCGCATCAGCGATACGATTGGCGACCTGAGCATGGAGCAGGGGCTGCCGCCCATCAGCGTAGAAGAACCCACCGTGCGGATGACCTTCGGCGTCAATACATCGCCGTTTACAGGGCGCGAGAGCAAATCGGGGTGGAGCACCTCGCGTAAGCTGCGCGAACGCCTCTACAACGAAACCCGCAGCAACGTGGCCCTGCGCGTCGAAGATGGCGACTCGCCGGATCGCTTCGTCGTCAGCGGGCGCGGCGAACTGCACCTCGGCATTCTCATCGAAACCATGCGCCGCGAAGGCTACGAGTTTGAAGTAGGCAAGCCGGAAGTCATCTATAAGGTGGACCCGGAGACAGGCGATCAGCTTGAGCCAGTGGAAGAAGTCCACATCGAAGTCGCCGACAGCATGACGGGCAGCGTCATTGAAATGCTCAGTTCACGCCGCGCGACGATGCTGGACATGAGTACCGAAAATGGTACCACCTACCTCAAGTTCCTGGCTCCTACGCGCGGTTTACTCGGTTTCCGCCCGCACTTCATGCGTTCCACCAGCGGCATGGGGCAGCTTCATACGCTGCATTACGGCTATGAACCCCTTTACGGAGCGATCAACAGTGGTCGGCGCTTCGGCAGCCTCGTAGCGATGGAAGCAGGCACCGCCACTGCTTATGCGATGGTCAGCCTCCAGGCACGCGGCACTTTCTTCATCCCGCCGGGGACGGAGGTGTATGAAGGCATGGTCGTGGGTGAGCACATCCGTCCCGACGACCTTGGCTTGAACGTGGTGAAGGAAAAGCACCTCGACAACTTCCGCGCCAAGCCGACTGAAGTGACCAGCGGGTTGAGCACACCGCGCGACCTGAGCCTCGACGACTGCATTGAGTTCCTCGCGGAAGACGAACTGCTGGAGGTCACGCCGCAAAATCTGCGCATCCGTAAGCGTATCCTCAGCGACGAGGAACGTATCCGCCTGCGCAAGCGCCGTGAACGGCTGCTCGAAGAAGGTTAAACCAGCGCTTACATCAAAAAAGCCTCTGCAAAAACGCGGAGGCTTTTTGATTTCGTGATCATCGCCATACATTTGAACGTCCCAACGCACGGCGAATGAACCGCTTTGGCTCATGTATGCAAGCGGCGCATCTCACCTTTGAACAAGGGGATTAATCCCCTTATTCGCACCAGTTTTACCCATGAGCCGCCCCCATTTGGGCCGTTGGAACTCACAACGAAGGTTCTCAGGCGCGATCCCCTGTCTTTCACTCATCACTCGTTACTCAGAATTGCAGCAGGCCACAACACGGCGACACGTTTAGCATTTTACAGGCACGCCGCCCTTCGCAGCCGACTCTTTGACCGCGTCCCACAGCTTCGCCATGCGCAGCCCGATCTCCGGCGGGGCGGGGTTGGCCATGCGCCCATTACGCACCGCCATAAACTGTTCCCACACGCCCAGGGACGGCGGCACAGGAACAGGCGTCAGCGCAAGTTCGTCGTAGCGCTGCAAGTCCAGCTTTTCGCCCCAGATACCTGTGCGAATGATGGCCTTGGAGCAGAAAACCATGATGTCTGACGTGCAAGACGGAATCGCTTCACCGCAGGCGTTAATCGTCACCAGCGCGCCGGACTTCAGGCGTCCCATCACCGCTGCCAGCGTTTCCACAGGCCGCCCACGATTGTCCAGCCACGCCGCGACTTCCGCGAAATCCTGTCCGGCCAGATCAGCGACGGTGTTCAGCATATGCGCGCCCGTGTCAAACAGAAAGCCGCCGCCCGCGATAGGCGGGTCCTGCCGCCAGGTGTTGACCGTCAGCGGCCCCCAGTTCTGCCACACGGTGCCGCTGATGTTCAGCAGTTCGCCAAGCTCCCCGGATTGCAGCCACTTCACGGCGGTACGAATCTGCGTTGA
The DNA here is from genome assembly GCA_046328675.1 of Anaerolineae bacterium. GTDB lineage: Bacteria > Chloroflexota > Anaerolineae > Aggregatilineales > Phototrophicaceae > JACAER01. The sequence goes on along the minus strand of JAXLWC010000037.1, from coordinate 20,923 downwards.
TAGGCTGCCGGGGAACGCGACCACCAGCAGTTTGCCCGTCGCATCGCGCGTTTGAATCAGGCTGCGCGCTTCGTCGGCGTTCATGACCATCGGCTTTTCCAGCAGCACATCCAGCCCCGCTTGCAGACAGGCTTTCGTCTGCTCGTGGTGGTAAGCGTGCGGCGTGATGATAAACACAGCGTCCAGCTTATCCCCGAATTCTGCCAGCAGTTGCCGATAATCCGGCACATTCGGCGGCACATCTGCGCCCGCATGGCTGAACAATTCCGCAGCAAGCTCATAGGCCGCGCCGGACGGTTCTGAGATGGCGACAATCTGCGTAGTATCGGACATTTTGAGCATGTCCTTGATGTGGTGACGCGCCATCCCACCACAGCCAATCAGCGCAACACGAGTCCTGGTTGTCATAGGCACAATCCTGTTCTGTCCTGAAAAGCACGATTATAATCAGACTGTATCCGCAAAGCATCGGGATGGACTCACACCATGAACAAGACCTACTTTCACCGTCTCTACGATTACAACTTCTGGGCACATCGGCGCGTCTGGGCGTGCGTCGTGGAACTCAGCGACGAACAATTCACGCGTCCGCATGACTATTCCATAGGCTCCATTCACGCGCAGGTTGTCCACACGATGGGCGCGGAAGACCTGTGGCTGTCGCGTATCACAGGCGGCACGAAACTGTCGCTGCCCGCCCCCCACGAATACCCCACGCGCGAGGCTATACGCAGCGCCTGGGATAACGTCGAAGCCGCGTGGCGCGCATATCTCGACACGCTGACCGATGAGACGCTGACGCAGGCCATCCACTACCGTAACCTCAAACTGGAACCTAAGGAATCACTCCTGTGTGATATTCTGATGCATGTCGCCAATCATGGCACAGACCACCGCGCTCAAACGCTGGCGCTGCTGCATCAGCTTGGAGCGAAAACTATCGAACAGGATGTCATCTACTATGCGCGGGAAATCCCCCAGCTTTAGCCACCCATGCTGATTACAAGTCCACAGAATCCACGCATTAAACAGCTTATCGCCCTGCGGGAACGCAAGGAGCGCGAGAAAACCAATCTCATGATCGTTGAAGGCCATGACGAGCTGACAACGGCTCTCGCCAGCGGCAGCAGGCCCCACGAGGTTTATTTCTGCCCATCGCTGTCGCACCACAGCCCGCAGAATGCCCTCCTCAAGAGCGTGAGCGAACAACAGCGGTTTGAGGTCAACGAACGAGTATTTGAAAAAATCGCTTACCGCAACAACCCCGACGGTTGGCTGGCAACCTTCAGGATTCCGCACCAGCCGCTGAAGGATTTAGCGCTGCGCCCCAGGCCGCTGCTGATTATCAGCGAAGGGGTGGAAAAACCGGGCAACCTGGGGGCCATGCTGCGCACAGCAGACGCGGCGGGCGTCGATGCGCTCGTCGCCTGTGACCCGCTGGCAGACTGGGGCAATCCCAACGTGGTACGGGCCAGCAAAGGCGCGCTGTTCACCGTGCAGGTCGCCGAAGCGTCAAATCAGGAAACGATCTCATGGCTGCGTGAAAAGGGGATACGCATTGTCGCCGCCACCCCACAGGCAGCGCTCAGACACACCGACGCTGACATGAGTGGGGGAGTCGCCATCGTCGTCGGCACAGAACACGAAGGACTCACAGACGAATGGCTGGACGCGGCGGATACGCAGGTGCAAATCCCGATGCACGGCAAGGTAAACTCGCTGAACGTCTCCATCGCTACGGCGTTGCTGGTATACGAGGCTGTGCGGCAGCGCGGTTAAGTCACAGACCAGCGCGCAAACAACGCCAGCTTAATCGCGCGTTCGCCGCTGGACTCACGCATCGACAGAGTCCCCGCCTCAACCTGTCCCCGGTACCCGGACATCAAGCGCGTCAGGTCAGCGTGCAGGGAAGCAGGCGTCACCAGCGAGTTATAGGCCGTGAGGATGATGAACTTGGGTGAATCGCTAAGCACGGCGCGGCAGGCATCCAGCAGCAGCGGCATGGACTTCTCGTACTTCCAGACTTCGCCTTTCGCCCCATGACCAAAGGGCGGCGGGTCCATCAGAATCGCGTCGTACTTCACCCCACGCCGCGCCTCGCGCTCCGTGAACTTCAGCGCATCATCCACAATCCAGCGTACCGGGCGCTCCGCCAATCCCGACAGTTCAGCGTTCTCGCGCGCCCAGGCTACCGTATTTTTCGCCGAATCAACATGCGTCACCTGAGCGCCTGCGGACGCCGCCACCAGCGAGGCAATTCCCGTATAGGCGAACAGGTTCAGCACACGCACCGGGGAATGTCCGGCAGTTTGTTCGCGCAGCCAATCCCACTGTGCAGCCTGCTCAGGAAACACGCCCAGATGACGGAAGGGTGTCGCCTCGCACCAGAACTGAATCGCGCCATAGTGCAGCCGCCAGCGAGCTTCAACAGGCTTGCGCCACTGCCATTGACTGTTGGCATAAACGCCATCGGCCTCAGCCCAGCGTGATTGAGGCAAACGCGGTTTCCACACGGCCTCCGTCTCAGGGCGAATGAAACGATAACGTCCGAAACGTTCCAGCTTCAAACCATCGCCGCTGTCCAGCAGTTCATAGTCTTCCCATCGCGGGGCAATCAGATCAGTAAAACGCGGCATGACTCTCCGGCAAGATATTACAAAATACCAACTTTTCAGCGCTCCTAATCCTAACAGTCTTTTAACGTCGCGCCAACCCCTTGCGCACTTTCTGGACTCATGTTAAGGTATATCCACAAAGGAATCTCAAGTGAGATGCAGTATGCAAGAACGAGAGCCACTGGACGTAAAGCGATTTGATGACATTGTAACAGGTCTGACTGAGCACAGAATCAGAATTTTAGAGACCGTCTACAGTTTTGAAAATCATTGGGCATCACGACAGCAGCTCGCACGCGCACTCCGTCGCAATCGGCTTACGCCCTACGACATTCGTGCGTTAACAACATTTGTTGAAGCTGGGGTTATTGAATCCACGACCAGGCCCATTGCATCCCCGATCACTGACATCGTACACCTTTACCGTGTACCGGATTCCGTTGCAGCACTTATTCAGGAATGGGTAGAGTGGCGCAAACAGCGGGGGAGTCGCCCGGTGATGCGCACACGCCAGCCCATTAACTTATGGGAAGAGATGAAACAAGGAGTTTAGCAGACTTAGGGCCGTGATGCCTTCGCCTGACTTTACACTTTCGCTATAAACAGACACGTCCTCTTGAGTGAGGACGCTGCTGCAGGCGGTGGATCTAATTCAATTGAATGTTTTACAGTGTGTCTACCATCACTGTCCACAGGATTAGGAAGGTTTAACCATCCATACCTATGCCTGGCCGAGTGAGTACTTTGTGCGAGTACATCACACGAATTTCCTTTGCTAAAACACATTGTAACCCAGTTTTTAGAATTAGGCAACCCATCGCCACCTTAAGAATTCGTTTAAAGGTGGTCATATGCTGGTTAATGCTGACCGGGGCCTACAGCAGCGCCTGATCGCTGCTGCACACGGCCTGCTCGAGCAGGGTCTATCGGTCATTCCGGTACAGGGTGGGACTGAAGCGCACAACGCCAAAATCGCGGCGGTACGCTGGAGCGAATACCGCAGTCGCTTCGCCACAGCGCAGGAAATCCATACCTGGTTCGCCGCGCAGGGATTTCGGGGCCTCGCTGTCGTCTGTGGCAAGCTGTCCCAACTCACCGTCGTAGACTTCGACGAACAGGAAGCGTACACCGCTTTCGCCGCACAGTTCCCGAAGCTCACACAAACACTGACCATCCGTTCCGCCATCAAACAAACGCCGCACCTCTACTGGAGAACCCCCTTCACAGTCTACGGCTCACGGCTGCTGGGCGGCGATCTGCGCGCAGAGGGCCAGTACGCCGTCACTGCACCCACCCAGATCGGCAAGCGCGCCTACACCATCCAGCAGCCGTTGCCCATCATCACTATCAGCCCGCAAGACCTAACGGCAGCGCTCGACTTCCTACAGCCCAGCACAGCACAGGATAAGACGCCGCACCCACAAACCCAACAGGATGTCATCACCCTCTATAGATCAGAGGCTCCAGCAGTCGGACGCAACAACGCGCTGTTCCAGGCAAGCAAAGCCGCGCGCAGCAATGGCTGGACGCTGGACGCCACGCTTAAAACGCTAGGGCACATCCACACTCAGCAGCAGCCATCATGGAAGCACAAAACCGAGACCAAAGAGGAAAGACAGAGGGAAGCCGCACGAACCATCACCAGCGCCTTTAAACGGCAGGAAAAGGGCAAAACACAGGACAACACAGCCCTGCCTAACAGCATCCGCGAAAAGCTGATCCAAACACAAAAAACAACCACCACCGCGCGCCTCCTTGAAGCTTTGTACGCGGCGCAAATCCCAGAGTTTACAGAAGCACAAGCTACAGAGATTGCCAGAACACATGGCATCGGACGATACAGCGTCATCAAAGCGCTCAGTGGAGAATTTGCAGACATTGCAGGACAGCGGATATTTCCCATAGTCATAGAGAATAACATGATATGTAAAGAGACATGTGGAGTCAGAACTAGCGGAAGGCCCGCCAGAAAATACCGTTTGCCAGAGCACGCGCACCTATACCAACTCCTCGACGCGCCTGAATCAGCTTCGGACAGCATCAGCACCACCGACCTGTGCTCCGGCAAGCGCTACCGCATGGCGCTGCACCGCACACTGCTGGAACGCAGGCCGGGGGAGTACGCGCGCGGCTGGCTGGCGGCGCGGCTCGGCGCCTCGGTACGCACGATACAGCGTTACAACCGTGCTCTGAACGTCGTCAGCACGCCCGTCTACAGCTACAGCGCCTTAGATCACGACAGAGTAAATCACCTACCGTTTTGCGATGAACGGCAGCCCGTGACGCCGGGGCGCTGGATTGAGGATGCCAGCGGCAAACGTTATCCTGCGCTGCGTGCGCTGGCGCATAAGCTGCTGAAACAGAACAGCGCGCCGATCTACGTGCGGCGGCTGCCGAACCACTATGCCATGCACAGCGAAGGCCAACCCCTGTGGCGTGGAAGCACAGGCTATACCTCCGACCCGCGCCATGTTCCTGCATCGCACGCGTTGCCCAGCCTCGCTCACAGCGCCAGCCCACACGTCCATGAGTGTATTCACTGCGGCCAACTGTGTTTTGACGAGAAACTGGTGTGCAGCGGCTGCCGCCACAAACGCAATAAGCCCCAATCGCGCATCACGTTCGACAAACACGGCAAACCACGCTTTCCGCTGCGCTTCCACAAGACGGAGCTAACCTACGACAGCATTCGCCACCTGCTGCCCGATGACTTCCAGCGGCATGTGGAAATCGAGGATGAGCAGCACAAAGCCTGGCTGGAAACCAGCGACGGCAAGCGCTACCTGACGATACAGGGGCTGGCCTACCGCTTGCTGCGGCAGTATGGCGCGGTGTATCTGGTGCAGCGAGATCGCAGCGTGGAAATGCTCTACCAGTTAGGCGTAGGGCTGCTGCGCATGGGCTTACATCGACGCGGCAAATACTTCCTGCGGCAGGTGGGGCTACATTAGCCTCGTCAGGGGATTGGTCTCACATCATCGCCAGTGATACTCAGCCGCACACGCGCCACGTTGTCGCCGTAGGTCGTCTCAGTGATGACATAATGCGCGTTGGTGCGCACTTCAAGAATGTATCTGCCGTCGCTGAAGTTTTTGAGTTCGACAAACTGGCAGGGGAGTGAGGCATCGTACACATCGGCCCAACCTGCGGAGATACCCTGATTCTCGCAGTCATAACCTGTGCTGGAAGCGGGGTTACGCGGGGTGAGGGGTTCAATATCAATCATACAAAAGCCCTGCTTAAATCCTTTGGCGACTTCATGGCCAAAAGCGTCCAGCAGGCGATACTCATTGAAGCGTGCGACATGGTAATGCCCATGTGTCGCTGACCACACAAACAGCGCCGGATTGTCTTCCGGGTTGCCAATATACGCGTCACCAGCGCCGTTGCTGTTGGCTACACTGATGGTAAAGCGCAGCAGGCGGTGTTCCCCCGGCTCGATGCACTCGTCCAACACCGAGTCATCTTCAGGGGTAAAGGTTTCCTGTGAGATGGAAAAGTCGGACATGCGTGGATAAAGATTGGGAAGAATCGCCTGTTCCGTCTGCCCAAACAGCGTACCAATGGGATAAACCACAGCCAGCACAAGCACAAAACCTGCCAAAAAACCCACGAACCGACGACGCATAAATCCTACGCTTTCGTTATTCAATCCAGTCGCAAGATACCATGTTTGTTACTCTTTTGCGACATTGACCAGCGTTTAGCGGTATAAAAAATATCATCTGAAATAAGGAGTGAAATTATGCGCGCCAGACAAAACTATACATGGGCGATACTCTTATCCGTACTCTTCATGCTCGCTCTGCTCACACAGGGGTTATGGGCACAGGAAGCCACGCCCGAAGCCGATGATTCCATATGTGCCCTGGGGCCGGGCTTCTGGGCAAATCATCCTGACGCCTGGGCGGTCACGACGTTGACTCTGGGCAGTCAGAGCTATTCACAGGCAGAACTTACCGCCATCCTCGGTGGGGGAGGCGATGGCGACGCCAGCCTGATTCTGGCGCGTCACCTGATCGCCGCCAAACTCAACGTCGCCAATGGTATTTCGTCGGCTGTGGTGGACAGCCTGATCGCAGCGGGGGATGCGCTGCTGGCAGAATTTGACGACAAGCTCCCTTACGACGTTGAACCGTCTTCAGCAGATGGCCAGTCCATGACCGCGCTCGCTGGTACCCTGGACTCCTTTAACAGCGCTCTCGAAAACGACGACTGCGAGACCACACCGACGCCCGAAAGCACCAGCGAAATCACGCCTGAAGTCACCCCGGAGGCCACCCCGGATGACGATGATGATCTGGAAATCACCATCATCATCGAAGGCCCGGTTGAGGAAATCGACGCCAACATCATCGTGATTTACGGCTTCCACATCGAGGTTGACCCCAACGACCCGATACTGGTCATTATCCAGATCGGCGACGTGGTGCGCATCGAAGGCGACATCTCGCCGGACAGCGACGGCTCAACCATTCTGATTATCGCCATTGTGGTGATTATCGTAGACATTGATGTCGTGGTGGGCGATGATGGATCAGTTTGGCGTGACAATGGCAACTGTGACAACCCGCCGCCGCCCTGGGCGCCAGCCAATGGTTGGCGTCGGCGCTGCGAAACGCAGCCGAACAACGGCGGCAGCGGCAGAGGTATGGGCGGCAGCTAAGCAGCATATTCGGGCGGGGATGTTCAGTCGAACGTCCCCGTTTTCTTATGGATGACCTGCTGTTCGGCACTGACAGCAGTTTCAGGGCTGCCGATGGTCAGTTGTACGCTGCCAACATAAAGGTGGAGATAACTCAGCAGGGCATAAATAAACAGGCTGATGCCTGTCATCTCGCAGAATTCTTCAATGGTGGCGATAGCATGGTAAGTAAGACTCAGATTATCGTCACGAAACCAGAAGGCGCTGACGGCATCTATAAACAATGCACCCCCAACATAAATCAACGCGGAAAGCAGCAGCAGGCGGCGAATACGGGGCGGCAGCGCCCACAGCAGTCGCCAATAACCAAACGCTACAACCATCACAAACAGCGCCCCCACAATACTCCACGCGAAGTAGAGAAAATTCTCCGTGTTCAACGCCAGCCGTAAGGGTTCGGTGAAGCGTTCGTGTAAGGCGGTGGCTTCATCCAGCGACAGATAGAAGAAGATTACGCTCAACACTGCCCACCGCACGGTGAAGCGATCATGCTTGCGGTGATGCAGATAAGCGATCAACGCCACGAGTGCTGCACTTGCGGCAATCAATAACGTCGAATACCATGAAGGCAAATTCGACTCAAAGGTGACGTTGACGAAGATCACGCTTGAGTGAATAAAAGCGGTAGATCCGTTCACAGGCAGCGAATATTCAAAGGCTGTCGCAGCAATGCTCTGAAGCGACAAATAGAGAGCAGCCGCCAAAAGAATCTGCAATACTCGTTTTTCTGAGATGATAATAGCCATATTCTCCTCCTAATTACTTATGCAGAATAGCACTACAGCACTCCCTAACTCAACAGCGCAATTCAAAACAGCGCTGGTCATCTTCGCTGGCGGCATGAACCTTATCTTCGTCCAATGGGTGCTCGTGCGCGAACTGACGACGCTGCTGCTGGGCACGGAACTGGTCGTGCTGCTGGTCAGCGTCAGTTATTTCGCCGGGCTGTCGCTGGGTTATCGGCTGTCCGGCGTGGTACGGCGTTCATGGCTGCTGCCGATTGCGCTGCTGACGCTGGTGATGCATCTGGCGCTGCCTATCTGGTTTCGCCTGCTCGTCGTAGGCCTGGACGCGCTCAACGCCTTCCCGCTGACCTTTGTGCTGCTGCCGCTGCTCACACCCTTTGTCGTGTCCGCGCCGTATAGTATTTTTCTGCCGTTGTTCGTGGACAGCGGCGAAGGCAGCTTGCAGCGGCTCTATACCATCGAACTGCTGGGAGCAATGGCCGGGGTGCTGACGCTGGTGGCGCTCGGCGGGCTGGGCATTCAAGCGGTCTATGCGGTCTACACCCTCGGCGTCGTGCTGATTGTGGGAGGCTTAGGCGCTAACAGGAAGGCGTGGCTTCTCAGCGCGGCGATTGGCGTGACGGGTGCGCTGTGGCTGGCGGCGCTGCCTACGCTCAACTACTGGAGCAACGCGCTGTGGTACGTTCAACTGCGTCATCTGCCCGCAGGCACCATCACGCTGTTCAGCGGATACAGCCCCTACCAAAAAGTAGATGTGCTGGAAGCGCCGGACGGTTCGCGTTACCTGTACCTGGACGGCTTGCAGCATTATGATCCGGGCGACGGCTCGCGGCTCAACGTGATCATGGGGAGCGTGCCGGGTTATCTGGTACACCCACAGAACGCGCTGGTCATCGGCGCGGGGTCAATGGAGATGGCGCGTTTCCTGGCCTTCTTCTCCGGTCAGGTCACAACCGTTGAGATTGATCCGATGGTGGTGGATGCCAGCACGCGCTATCTGGATGCGGTGAACTGGATGAGCCGCCTGACAAACCGCACGATCATTATCGACGACGCCAAACACTACATCGCCAACAGCCAGGCACGCTATGATCTGGTCGCTACCGACACGCCAGCGGCCTTTACCATTCAAACGGCGACGCTGTACTCCGAGCCATTTTTCGCGGAAATCGCCGCCCACCTGAACCCCGGCGGCGTGTTCGTCGTCAACCTTACCAGCAGCTTCGGCGCGGACAGCCTCGTTTCGCGGCGCATCGCGGCAGGGCTGCTGCCACATTTCGCGGACATCATTGTCGTCACGTCCGGCTCGGCAGGCTGGAGCTTTGCCTACGCCAGCGATGACCTGCCGTTTGACCGTGCCGCGCTGGAAGAAGCCCTGCGCAATCAGGATGAAACCGAATACGCCATCTTCGAGATGCCCGCCATCCGGGCCATCGTCGCGGATGCTGCGCCCATTACCCTCGACTCGATGGACATTGTGCTGCACATCAGCGCGGATTATGTGCGCGGGCGGCTGGGCCTCGACGACTAAATCCCCGGCAGCAGCAAGCGCCGCACAAGGTCAATCGTCTGCGCCACCATCCGTTCCAGCTCTGCAGACGACAAAGACTGCCAGTGCTGTAGGAACCACTCATCCGCCGTGTCATCGACAGCAAAGATCAGCCCCAGCAGCAGTTCTTCCGGCAGATCGCTGCGCACCACGCCAAGCTGCTGCCCATGATTAAGCAGCAAGCGCGACCAGTTCCAGATGGCGTTGGTTTTCGCGGACAGTACCGGATGATCCGGGTGGGCGCGGTAAAGCTGGGCCGACGCACGCAGAACACCAAAGGCCCAGGGCTGTGCCGAGGTTTGCAGGTAGATGCTCCGATACCCTTCCAGAACAACCTCCCAGAAGTTTTCGGCGCTCAGATTGCGGAAATCCACCAGTTCTTCGACCATCCAGCGCGGCGTAAAACGGTCAAGCACGGCAATAAACAAATCAGCTTTATCATCAAAATAGTAGTAAGCCGCGCCCTTGCTCACCTCAGCCTTCTCCAAAATCTGATTAAACGAGGCGCTGTCATAGCCATGTGTGGCGAATTCCTTGGCGGCGATTTCCAGGATGCGTTCGCGTTTTTCGAGTGGTAATTTTTCAAAGCGTGGTCGTGGCATAAGGTTTTTCCCGATAAAAGAGCCTTTCCATTTACGGTGGAAGAAGCTCATCCGAAGCCCAATATGATGGCTGCCGCAGCGCTGGCAGTAATCGAACCCTCAGCAGCGCGTGTTAAAAGATGAAGCGAACGTGCTGTACCCTTAGTTCCCACTCTAGCACAACACACGCCGAAGTTGAGGTTCAAGTCAACCTCCCATGCACGCGTTTACCTCACTCATACACTGAGCAGCGCCCGCCAGAATGACACATTTCGACAAATTGTCTGCAACTTTAGGCGTCCAAGCCGCGTATTGACTCTTAGACCATTATAACATACCTTATGGTCAGACCAGTCAGTCTAATTTTGAAACTGTGGAGAAAACCATGTTGAGCAATACGTCGCATATCCAGATCAACAACCCGCTGTTCAAGGCCAATCCGTTTCCGTTTTACGCTCATCTGCGCGAGAACGCTCCGGTGCTGCGTCTGCCGTCCCCCTACGGCGGCAGCATGTGGTTGATTACCCGCTACCGCGACGCGCTGACGGTGCTGAAGAACGAACGCTTCGTCAAAAACCAGCAGAGCATCCTGACGCCGGAACAGCTGGCGCAGCGACCGCCGCAGGAGTTTAACCTGATGGCCTCGTCGCTGCTGGAAAATGACGGCGCGACGCACCGCCGCCTGCGCAGTCTGGTACACAAGGCTTTCACGCCGCAGCTTATCGAACACCTGCGCGAACGCATCCAGCACATCACCACCGAACTGCTCGACAAAATGGTTGCTCGTTCCGGCGGTGACCTCATCACCGACTTTGCCTTCCCGCTGCCCATCACGGTAATCTGCGAGATGCTGGGGATACCCGTCGCAGACCGCGACCAGTTCCGCGTTTGGTCGAATATGCTGCTGGATCAGGCGGGCGACCAGCAGGCAGAAGCACGCCAGCAGGCCATCATGGCGCTGGTGGGCTATCTGCGCGATGCCATCGAGGCACGGCGCGCGCAGCCACACGATGATCTCATCACCCGCTTGCTGCAAGTGGAAGAAGCCGGCGACCAGTTGCACGATCAGGAACTGCTGGCGATGGTCTTCCTGCTGCTGGTAGCGGGACACGAAACGACAGTGAACCTGATTGGCAGCAGTATCCTCGCACTGCTGGAACATCCCAAACAGCTTGAGAAACTGCGCAGGAACCCGGCGCTGATCACAACAGGCATCGAAGAACTGCTGCGTTACACCAGTCCTGTCGAGAACACAACGGAACGTTTCACCAGCCAGGACATCGAAGTGAACGGGGTAATCATCCCAAAAGGGGAGTTGGTGCTGGTATCGCTGGCCTCGGCCAACCATGACCCGGAGCAGTTCCCAGACCCCGAAACCTTAGACCTGACGAGAAGCGATAACAAACACATCGCCTTCGGACTCGGCGTGCATTACTGCCTCGGCGCACCGCTGGCACGACTGGAAGCGTCTGTCGCGCTGCCCGCGCTGCTGCGGCGGCTGCCGAAACTGGAGCTTGCCGTGCCTGCGCCGAAACTGCGCTGGCGTCCGAGCCTCTTTGTGCGCGGCCTGGAAGCGCTGCCTGCTCATTGGTAGCCACTGGCGGCGCGACATTGGGGCGTTCGACGGGCGCCCCAAAATCCCCCTTTGTGCGTTTCGCGATCATCTTCAATAACCAGGCAGTATAACCACTCAATAAGGGCCAAATTCAGCAGATTCATGACACCCGACAGCAAAGCTGGTGAGGACTGTCATCTTTCACAAAACCTTAGCAAAGCTGTGCGATTTGAACAGCAAAATATATGGTAATATAGACTAGGACATGAGTATTGCCCTCTATTTATAGGATGAAATATGAATCGTAATCGATTTGCATTTCTTGTGGTGCTCTTGCTGCTGACGACGCTCGTGCCGTCAATCAACGCCCAACAAAGCACCTCAGGATACTATTATTATGCCAGTGGGCAGGTCATCAACCTGCAAGTATCCACCGAGTGGGTTGCAGTACGCTTAGGGCGTGGACGTACTGCCGCCAATACTCCAGCACTAACCACCGTCTCCGGCATCGGGGACGTGTCACAGGCCATTGAAGTCGATTCGCCGCGCGTAACACTGCTGCCGCTGGCGGCAGGGAATTCCACAGCGGCCACTGCCAGCGCCATTCAACGCAGCACGACGCTCAATGTCGAGTGGGCGAACCCGGTGTTCACCTACGGCGACGCGGAGTATTTCGTCAGCGATCAGTTCATGGCAGCGTTCCCGGCCAGCATGACCGAAGCACAGATCAACGCCTACAACGCGCAGTACAGTGTGCAGGTTGTGCAGCGTATGCCCAACAGCCTCGAAAACCTGTATCTGCTGCAAGTCACCGCCGCGTCGGGCCGCAATGCGCTGGACATGGCGAACCTGTATCAAACGGGCGGCGTCGCACTGTATGGCTCGCCAAACTTCGGACGCCTGTACAACCGGGGGCCGCAGCGCAATTTTGTGCCGAACGACGGCTACTTCACCTCACAGTGGCACCTGAACAACACAGCCCAGTACATCGGGGCAACCGCTGATGCCGACATCGACGCCCCCGAAGCGTGGGAATACACGCAGGGCAGTAACAGCGTCATCGTCGCCTATCTCGACGATGGGATGCAGCTTAATCACCCTGATCTGAGCAGCAAATATATTTCCGCTTATGACCCTGCGGCCAATCCCGATGATTTTGACCCCTCACCGACCACCGCGGTTGAACTGGCCAACGATGCGCACGGCACCAACGTCGCCGGGCTAATCGCAGCCGCCACCAATAATACGACGGGCGTTTCCGGCGTTTGTCCTAACTGTCGGCTAATGCCCATTCGCATCGGCTATTCGCTGTCCGCAAGCTTCTGGTATGTTCCCTCAGATGCGATTGTGTCCGGCTTTGACTGGGCGCGTACTCACAACGCAGCGGTCATTAGCAACAGTTGGTCGGGCGGCCTGCCCGATACGGCGATTACCAACGCCATCACTAACGCCATTAATCTGGGACGCGGCGGCCTTGGGGCTGTCGTGACCTTCGCGGCGGGTAATGATGAAGATGCACCCGTAGATTATCCATCCAATCTGTCGAACGTGATGACCGTAGGCGCTACCAACTGGTGCGACCAGCGCAAGTCCACGCAGTCCACTTCCTGTAATGATTATCCCTACGAGATATGGGGCAACAACACCGGGAGTTCGCTGGATGTCGCTGCACCGGGTATGGATTTGTACTCCACAGACTCTGACAGACACCAACGGCTACTGGCCGTACTCTACAGCCTCAGGTGGCGATTATTACCCCTACATGAATGGTACCAGCGGCGCGACGCCGATTGTATCCGGCGTCCTGGGCCTCGTGATTTCGGAAAACCTGAACCTGACGGGTGCCGAAGCACGCCAGATCGTCGAATACACAACCGATGACATCATCTACGGCTCAGGAACAGCCTATGGCTGGGACTCTGTATCAGGTTGGGGACGTGTCAACGCCTACAGCGCCGTGCGCCTGGCCCGCTACCTGGAAACCGCCCCGACGGCACCTGCCAGCCCGCTGCTGGGAGATCATCCCATTCTAACGTGGAATGACTTCGGCCCGGCGGACTCGTGGTACGTAGAAGTGCGCAACGCCAATACCAATGCCGTTGTTGCCGGACAATGGTTCACCATTGCTCAGGCCGGATGTAACCTTACAACCTGCACCGGGCAAATTAACGCCAGCCTGGTAGCCAATATCCCCTATAAATTCCGCGTGTCGCCCTACGACAACACTGCCGGACGCGCCAGCGGACTGTTTACGCCGTTCAGCGGCACATTCACGATTGCCTCCCCGACGCTGACTGGCCCAACGGGTATAGTTAGTGCCAGCTACGGCAACCCGACCTACACATGGACAGGCCTGTCAGGGGCTACCCATTACTATCTGGCGGTCTACAACTCGGCAAATCAGACAGTGGTGAACGAAGTCTTCGACGCCATTGTCGCCTGCTCCGGTTTGAGCTGCTCCCTTGATCCCACCACACTCCGCGAAAGCAATCGCCTCACGGCCAACGGCACTTATTACTACTATGTGCGCGCATGGTCGCAAAGCACGGGCACCGGGGCATGGTCAACCGCTGGAACCTTTACACTCAGCACTACACCTCCGGGACAGCCAACGCTGAACCTACCCAGCGGGCTTGGAACACTCCGCCCAACCTTCGACTTTACGTCACCCGCTGCCGCGACTTACCTCAATGTGCTGGTCACAACCACCACCGGAACAACGGTGTTCGACCAGTGGTTTACCCGTACTCAGGCTTGCGGCAGCCCGACAAATACTGTCTGTCAGTCCATTCAGTCGCCTGTAAACCTGATGGACAACACACAGTACCGCTACTATGTGCGAGGCTATGGCCCCGGTGGTATGGGCGCTTACAGCAGCGTGTTTACCTTCACGGTGGATGTGCCGCCGCCCGCCACACCGTCCAGTCTCAGTCTGACACTACAGCCCAACGGCCTCGTCCAGACACAGTGGGCGGATGACGCCAACTCAAGCTGGTACATGGTTAAGGTCAGTTCCACGACAGGCACAGTGATCTTCAACCAATGGATGCAGCGCACAACCGCCAACCTGTGCAATGCAGGCACCTGCACGCTGCTCTTGACCAATCACTTCCCCAGCGGGGCTACGTATCGGCTGGACATGCAGGCTTATGGCGATGGCGGCCTCTCAGCGCTCGTCAACGGCCCGACGCTGCCCATCAGCGTGGCAGCACCTGCCGCTGTTACTACAGGCTTCAGCCCAACAGGAGGCGTCAATACAAATAATGATCGCCCAACCTACCAGTGGGATGCAGTGACCAACGCATCGTATTACAACCTGACGAGCACGGCAGCAGGCAGCGGCTGGTACCGCGCCGATACGATTTGCACGGGCGGCGTCTGTCGTGTGCCCCTGACCGCCAGCCTTGCCAACGGCAGCTATCAGTGGCGCGTACAAACCTTTGGCCCCGGCGGGTTGGGACCCATCTCTGCCGCGCAGAATTTCTCGGTGGGCTTTGTGGGGGCACCCGCTGCGCCATCCTTCGTCAGTCCGGGAACCATCACGAATCCCTATCCGACCTTCACCTGGAGTCGTGACAGCAACGTCACCTACTATCACCTCCTAATTGTTTCCTCCACATCCACCTTCAAGGATGTATGGTTCCATGTCAGCCAGATTTGTGATGTGTCAATCTGCTCAATCCAGGTCCTCGACACCGCCATAGCCAACGGCAGCTACTCATGGTACATGCAGGGTTATAACCCGGCGGGCCTTGGTGCCTATAACGGGACAACCTTTACCGTCGCGGTCACAGCACCCGCCGCACCGTCACTGGTCACGCCGACTACTGGCTCAATCCTGGTCACCAATCGCCCGACGTTTACATGGAATACGTCAGCGAACACGTCATGGTACAACATCGAACTGATCAACAGCCTCGGCGCTGTAACGCTGTCTCAGTGGATTCAGGCGACAACCTGCGGCGCGACCTGCGTCTTCCAACCGACGGGCGTGATACCCTATGGTATCTACACCTGGCATGTACGCGGCTGGAACGCCGCTGGCACGGGCAGCTTCAGTTCGAGCCTGCTGTTCTATGCGCTGTCTACCAACACGGTACCGATGCGTATCGAGTCCAACGATGGCGTGATGCGCAATCCGGGCAACTGGAGCGCAATACAGGATGCCAGCGCACTCGGCGGCAGCTACGCGGGCAACGCGCCGGGCACCTCCGATTGGATGACGCTCATCTTCGACGGCACGGGCATTGATGTGGTCTACATCGGCGGCCCCAGCTTCGGCACGTTCAACATCGAACTCGACGGCTATCTGTACCAGACGGTGAACAGCAGCTACGCCGATCTCCACTACGGGCTTGCGCTGCAAATTCAGGGGTTGGCGGCGGGTGAACACACGCTGCGCATTATCCCGGTCAACGGCTCATCGGTAGCGATTGACGCCTTCTACATCGCGGGCGGTTTCGTCTACGGCGGCGAGCGTCCGACGCTGGAACCGACAGCCGCTGCGACTGAAGCACCTACCGCGGCACCCACTGAAGCGCCGACGGAAGTACCCACCGAGGCACCCACCGTCGCGCCCACTGATGCACCGACGGAAGTACCTACCGAAGCGCCCACCGAGGCACCGACGGAAGTGCCCACTGAAGTGCCCACAGAAACCCCAGTACCATAACGAGCGACAGGGGCGGGTGAACAACTCGCCCCTTACTTTTTGTATAGGGAGTGCATGAGACTCACGCGATTAATGCTGGTCATCGGGCTGCTGTGCGCGGCGTGTACGGGCGAAGCGACGCCCTTTGAACTGCCGACGCTGGCAGTCCTGCCCAGCCTGACATCTGCCGCGCCGCAGACTGCCGCAGACAGCACCACGCCAACGCTGATGACCACCAGCGAAAGCTCCTTTGTTTTCACGGTGGCCCCAGCGGTGATGCAGGGCGAAGCCACCCTGACGCTGCCTGTGCCTACCGAGCAGTTGCAGGTCTGGTACACAACGGACGTGACCGCGATTTATGACTGTCCAGAGCTAACCTGCGACATCCTGACGAACTTCCCGGCGGGCGTGCAGTTGTTGGTGATTGGCACGGAAAACGGCTGGCACGAAATCCTGCTGGCACGCCAGCGCGGGCGTTATGTCGAAGCAAGATTGACCTCGCAGGCCACGCCGCAGCCTTCCACCGCTACCGCCGCCGCGACGATGCTGGTCGGCTCAGGACAGGGCAACGTACCGCCCGCATTTTCGCCGGAACAGGGCGCGCCGCCTACCATTGACCTGAGCGCGCTGCCGCCCAACGCAGGCACCGACGAACCCCGCACCACGCCTGTCACCGCGACATTTGTGCTGACGCCGCCCATCACCCTGCTGCCGACCATCGTTTCATCGCCGCCGTTCCCCACCAGCGCCCGCTTGCAACCGCCGCTGGGACTTCGGGACCGCCCATCATCACAAGTGAGCCGACAGCCACCTTCATCCTGCCTACTGCGGCTACACCAACGGCAGGGCCGACGAGTCCCAATCTGCCGCCGGGGGTCAGCCCCAATCTGCCAACGGCCACGCCTTACGTTCCGCAGCCGCCGGGTTCATAAGCCTCAACGCGGGACAAAAGCGCGCCTGCGTTGCCCGCTTAGTGCAATTTCACGAGAGCTGTTGGGATGGGAACTGTAGGGGCGCGCCTGCGTGTGCGCCCGAAAACACAACATCTAGTCTGAAGATACATTAGTCTTCCAGCGTGATGTCCTGTTCTGTCGGGTGACCGTCGTACAGCAGCAGGATTTGTTCCACGTCCACCAGATCCCACAGTTTGATGAACTGCTGGTCCTGCCAGGTGAACTGCGCGAAATATTCCTGACAGCGCTGTTGTTCCTCTGGCGTACCCGTCGGACGATAGTAAACGAGATCGAACAAGCCGTTGAGATGCAGAATCGGCTGCTCGATGCGGTCAAAGCGGAAGCTGCCACCTTCCGCCAGCTTGATTTGTACATCGCCGTTGGGGCGTTTGAAGCTGCCAAAAGGGTACACCAGCTTGTGATTGTCCAGCGTCACATCCACCGAGTGCCACGCTTTTTTGAGGCGCGCGTAATCGTCAGCATTGAGCCGTGACGCAAAACATTCAGGATACTCCAGATAGAACGGCTCATGACGGCGATACTGGTTGTAAGCCTTGAAACGAAAAACCTGATCGCTCTCGGCGGCTTCGCGGTTCAACATGCGTTCGCTCAATCCCAGCCGCGAATCGAAGACCACATCAAAGATGGATGTGACGCGCGTCATCAGATCGCGCAGCGCATCCATCGACATCTCCATCAGCGCCGACTCCGCCGGATTAAACAACCAGTATGTCGAGCGAAAGTCGGTGACATAAGTGGGGTAGGGGTGGCCTTTCATCATCTCGACCACCGCTTCCAGCACGGTGATGATCTGCGCTTTAGTGGGCATTTTGGTGTACGGGCCATAACCCGCCAGCCCGCGCAGATAGCAGATGTCGGAGTGCGTGAGCTTAAGCGCCTCACCGAGCCTGTCGATGGTGCTCAGGCGGGGCAGACGCTTGCCTTTCTCCAGTTCGATGATCGGGCCGGTGCCTTTCCAGCCCATCAGCACCGTCAAATCAAAAATGCCGATCCCGGCGCGCTTGCGAAACTGCTGTAACGCCTTGCCAAAAGCATTGTCGTTCGTCAATGCAACTCCTCCGTTGCAACGGGTACGTGGCTGTTATGTACGTTTTGACGCAAAAATCGTTGCTACTTTATTTGTATCAGAAAAGTGCTCCAATTATACTCTGTTTTGTTTGGGGGAAATCGCCCATTTCAGCTTATTTTTGAACAGTCAGAATCTACAGTGGCTTCGCATCGCTAAGGCAGTCACCTGCCTTGAGTAAAGGTTAACCGGATGTCGGAACGTATTGCAGTAATCACAGGGGCCGGGCAGGGGGCGGGTCGCACGATTGCCTTGCAGCTCGCGGCGCAGGGCTTTCACGTCGAACTGCTGGGGCGCACCGCGAGCAAACTTGAGTCCGTCGCCAGCGAAATCGGCGACAAGGCTCACACGTACACGCTTGACCTCACCAGCCGAGCGCAGTTGCAGGCCTTCATGGACGACGTGCAAAAACGCTTTGACCATGTTGATGTGCTGGTGAACTGCGCCGGGGAAGCCTACATTTCAACCCTCGACCAGACCAACGATGACGACCTGGAGCGCATTCTGGCCATCAACCTGCGCGTACCCATTCAGATGGCACGCGGGCTGCTGCCGCTGCTGCGCAAGAGTGCCAATGCGAGTATTATCAATATCCTCAGTAAAGTTTCGCTGGGCGGTTATCCCGAAGTCGCCGCCTACACCGCAGCCAAAACCGGACTGCTGGGCTTCAGCAAGTCGCTGGCGGCAGAACTGCGTGCCGACGGTATCCGGGTGGGGGCCATCTGCCCCGGAGCGATGGACACCCCGATGCGCTGGAATGCAACGCCGGACATTGAACGGCGCTTGGTCATTGATCCGCAAGTAGTGGCCGATATGGTGTGGCATATCGCTAACTTACCGAAGGGGGTGGTGACGGGCGAAATCCTGCTTCAGTCGATCTACTATGAATGAGTGGTTGAGTATTAAGGGGACTTTATTGATGAACAAGATGCTGCGTATCGTACTCCTGGTTCTTCTCGTGGGGCTGCTTACTTCCAGCGTGCTCAGCGTTCAGGCGCAAGCTGAACGTGTGGTCACGATGGGCAGTCTCGTCGAACTTTATACTATCGACCCGGCAGTGGGCTTTGACCAAGCGATTGGCAGCTCACTCAAGCAGCTTTATGACTCGCTGTACCGTTACGTCGGCAACCCGCCGCAGGTCGTCCCCTGGCTGGCCGAAAGCCAGGAAATCTCCGACGATGGCACCGTGTACACGATTCATCTGCGTCAGGACGCGCGTTTCCATGATGGCAGCCCGCTGAACGCCGCCGCCGTCGTGTACTCCGCAGAGCGTTTGCTGGCCGTCAATCAGGGCGCGGCAGGCTTGTTCCTCGGCGTGCTTTCGCCCGGTAACACCGTCGCCGTTGACGATTTCACCGTCCAGTTCACGCTCGACCAGCCTTACGGGCCATTCCTCGACATCCTCACCTGGCTGTTCATCGTCAATCCGGCAGTGGTCGAAGCCAACAAAGGCGAAGACAACGCCGTCACTTATCTGACTGACCACGAAGCAGGCTCCGGCCCCTACACCCAGGGACGCTGGCAGGCGGGCGAACTGTATGAGTTCATCGCCGTACCCGATTACTGGCGCGGCTGGGCCAACGACAGCTACCCGACCAGCGTAATCCGTCTGGTGATGCGTGAAGCCTCCACCCGTCGTCTGGCGATTGAAAGCGGCGATGTCGATTTCGTGGACTGGATGAGCGTCGATGACATTAACGCGCTGGCGGGCACCAACGGCATTATCGCCGCGCCCGGCCCGACGCTGACCGTCTACGATGTCAAGATGAACACGCAGCACGGCCCGACCTCTGACCCTGCGCTGCGCCGCGCCATTGCTTACGCTGTCGATTATGATGCGATGGCCGCCATCTGGGGCGGGAACGGCACGCTGCTGAATGGCCCGCTGCCGCCTTCGCTGCAAATCAGCGACACGCCCACCTATCGCCGTGACCTCGAACGTGCAAGCGCTGAACTTGCCGCGTCCACCTTCGCCGCTGGCACCACGCTGGAATATGTCTATGTGACCGGGCTGGAAGACGAACGCCGTACCGGGCTGGTGCTGCAAAGCTCGCTGGCGGAAATCGGCCTCACCGTCAACATCACCGCCATTCCCTGGGCGGACGCCGTCGCGTCATTTGCCAACCCGGAAACCTCGCCTGATTTGTTCCCGCTGTACTCCGGCACCGCGTTCGCTGACCCGGACAACTACCTGTGGGCCTCGTTCAACTCCGCGCTGGCGGGTAACTGGACGAACCCCGGCCACTACGCCAACCCGGCAGTCGATGCGCTGTTGGAGCAGGGGCGCGCCACCGCAGACGCCGCCGCGCGCAGTGCCATTTACGCGCAGGCCGAGGCGCTGATTATCGCGGATTCGCCCAACCTGTTCATCGCGACGACGCCCGAAGATCACATCGTCGGGCCGCGCATCACCAACTATGCCGAAGTCTACTGCCCGGTGATGGGGTCGATGGAAGACTTCTACTTCTTCGCGGTTGCAGG
>JAXLWC010000036.1:0-57352 GCA_046328675.1 Anaerolineae bacterium | reverse complement strand
TGGTGGCGTGTGGGCAAACGCAAAAAGAAAAATGATGACGAAGGATGACCTGTATGCCGTTCCCTGATCCTAATAACCCGAACCTGTGGTTTCCGCCGCCGCCCAGCAGCCGCCCGCGTGCCATTGCCTGGGCGCAGCATCTGATGCAGTTGGAGGACTTCCTTGTGCTGGACACCGAAACCACCGGACTCGGCAGCCGCGACGAGGTGATTCAGATTGCCATCCTCAACAAGCGCGGCGAAACCCTGCTGGACACGCTGGTCAAGCCGACCATTCCCATCCCGCCGTTCGTGACCACCATTCACGGCATCACCGACGCACATGTGCTGGATGCGCCGCCGTTCCCAGACATCTATCCGCAGTTGCAGACCATTTTCGATGGGCGTCCGGTGGTGATTTACAACGCGCCCTTCGACAAGCGCCTGATTCGCCAGAGCGCCAACAAACACAGGCTGCACGCCATCAACCTCAACAGCTTCACCTGTGCCCTGCAAGCCTACAGCAGCTACTACGGCGAAAAACGTGGGAAGGCATTGAAGCGCAAGTCGCTGAAGTTTGCCTGTGAGCAGGAAGGCATCGCCAACACCCGCGCGCACTGGGCGGTCAACGACTGCCTCGTCACGCTGGAACTCGTCAAAAAAATGGCTGAGGCGCAGAAATGAACCCTTCGCTGGTCATCATCGCCGTGTCGGTTACACTGGCAGGGGTGCTGCTGCTCGGCGGCTATCTCAATCAACGGCGCAAAGCCAGCCCGGATTACTTCGAGCGCACCCGTTCACCGCGTTATGATACCCTCATGCGCGACCATCGCCGGGGCTTTATCTGGACGGCGTGCCTGGCTGCCGCGCTGGCTGCACTTGCGCTCGTCGATTGGGCGTCGCTCCATTTCCGCAGCGAGTGGCCGACGGTGCAGGCGCGCTCCTATGAGGTGCAGACCTCTCAGGCCGCTGTGCGCCAGCGTTACTCGCGTATCGTGTTATATACGGTATACATGGTGACCGCACACTATACCTTTACGGTCAACGATCAGCAGTACGTGGAGCAGATGACCTACAGCTATCGCGACCCCGCCAGCCGCGATCAGCGCGCCGCCTCTTTGTCCGGCGGTGAAGTGATCCCGATCTGGTATCATCCCATCGTGCCGCTGCTGCACTTCACCAGCGCCGTCGGCCCGATTTATGATGTCATCATCCTGTGCGTGGCGGGCTTTGTCAGTATCGGCACGTTCTCCAGCTTGTGGGGAATGCTGCGCCTCAAAATGACCGATGGGTACTAAAATTAGGCAGGTGTCAGATGTTAACGCGCTTAAAAGTCAACGGTTTTAAGAATCTGGTCGATGTCGATGTGCGCTTCGGTCCCTTTACCTGCATTGCAGGTGCCAACGGCGTGGGCAAGTCCAACCTGTTCGACGCCATTCGTTTTCTCAGCCTGCTGGCGGATAATACGCTCATCGACGCGGCGCTGAAACTGCGTGGCCCGAATGGACGCACGCGCGACATCCGCAGCCTGTTTCACCACTCAACCGATGAAATGTCCTTTGAAGCCGAGATGATTATCCCGCGTTATGGCAAGGATGATTTAGGGCAGGATATAGAAACACAAACTACCGTTTTACAATACAACCTTGTATTGCGTTATGCTAAAACTGAGCAGGGGCAAGGGTTAGATTTAGTTGAAGAGCGTCTTTCAAATATTATAGAAAACACTTTTGTTCTTTGAAAGAGAACAGGAGTGGACTAAAGCGTTGTTTCGAGAGCTACCGACGAGAATAGTCACGGTTTCTTGTTTGAGTCAAGTATTTTCCGCATGATAAACGGTCACGCTTCACAGCCCTATAAAGGTCTTATAAGCAGGACATTTCTTTTCGTCATCATCATCTTCAATCAAATTCAGCAGATGAGAATTTTTTTCTTTGTTTGAAAGTTTAACGCGCCAGGAATTGCAATCATGGCGCGTCTTCCAGCTTGAACCTTCGGCACTCACGTGGGTTTGGATCAGGTCAAATACAACGCCCAAATCCAGCCCAACGGCGCAGACCTCGCCGCGACCATTTACCGCATTGCACGTACCAGTGGCGACCCCGAACGCATTTACACGACGCTGCGCAACAGACTGGCCGCCCTTGTCCCTGACATCCGTGAAATCTCCATTGACTACAACGAAGCGCGCGACGAAGTAGGGCTGCGCTTCAAGGATGCCACTGGGGCGAGGTTTCCAGCACGCGTTCTCTCCGATGGCACGCTGCGATTTTTAGCGCTTGCCGTGATGGAACTTGACCCGCAGTTGCAGGGCATCATCTGCCTTGAAGAACCTGAAAACGGGCTGCACCCTACAGGCATTGAGGCCATGATTCATCTGTTGCAAGACATTGCTGTGTCGCCTCATTTCCCTATCGACAATGAAGATAACCCTCTGCGTCAAGTTATCATCACTACACAGTCGCCCTCTGTCGTTCAACAAGTGCCTGATGACAGTTTACTCATGGCACTACCCATGAATACGCTGCGTAATGAAGGGCGTTTCCAACGGGTAGATTTCCAATATTTGCTCTTAATACCTGGCGTGATCAAACTCCCGAAGGTAGATGCTAATGAGCAAGGGAGACCTGATTAAGTACCTAAATCCAGTGCCTTACCATGTTGACGATGGTCATCGGGTATTAGATCGTGACGATTTACAGTTCTTGCTCCCCTGGACAGAAGAGCAATCATGATTCAACCGTATCTAATTTCTGATGGTAGTTCGGATGCTGTTCTCGGCTCAATTTTAGACTGGTTGCTTGCACAACACCTGCGCCGGATTGAAGTCAATCGGACAACTGATGGATTTTCGGGATCTCCAACGCCCACCTGTCACGCTCACAGATAAGATCTGTTTTGTCGTCCACGCACGGCATGTTGATCTGCTGTTTATTCATCGTGATGCTGAAAAACAACCGAGACAACTGCGCGGCTTGATGAAATTCGCACATCGATTCAGTCAGCGCGGGAAAAACTTTCAATACCTCCTTCAGTTTGCGTGATCCCTGTCCGCATGACC
The DNA here is from genome assembly GCA_046328675.1 of Anaerolineae bacterium. Classification (GTDB taxonomy): domain Bacteria; phylum Chloroflexota; class Anaerolineae; order Aggregatilineales; family Phototrophicaceae; genus JACAER01. The sequence continues at coordinate 54,313 of JAXLWC010000036.1, read as the reverse complement.
GAAGCGTGGTTACCGTTTAACGAAATCGCAATTCGTCGCGCTGTTGATAATCCCAATGGCAAAGTCAAGCTCAACATCCCATCTCTCACTCAATTAGAAGACTTGCCTAACTGAAACAGGTGTTATACGATCTTTTGAAGATCATGACTGGGGCGCAAGTTAGAAAGCTTCAAACCAGAAATCCAACTTCCTCATCGTATACCGGATTACATCACCGACTACTCGCCCTTACTCAAACTATCCGCCTCGCAGCGCTCGAGCATGAACTGCGTGAACTCATCACCGCGCAGGGCTGGAACAAGCCCGATTGATTGGAGTCTTTACCCATGACCCTTCCCCAAACCCTAACGACCTCGAAGCGTGGAATCTGCCGCGCCCCGGCGAACGACGGATGCCGCAGTCGCCGCGTGACAATGGTTATGCCGCGCCTAAACGTCTTGGCGTGGTGGTCGGCGGCTCGCTCAGCAAAGGGCTGGTCGTCAAGCTGGATCGCGAAGTCTCGATTGAAGAACTGGCTGTTGGGCGTTACGTCGTCGTGCATGGCGAAAAACAAGCGCTTCTTCTGCATGGTCAACGATGTCGTGCTCAACGCCACCAATCCCGCGATTCAGGGCGACCCGCCGGACATCAGCGATCCCTTCCTCTACGAAGTCTACAGCGGCATCGTCGCTTACGGCACCATCAGCGTCGCGCCGATGCTCTCGTTGGACGAGGAAGGCACGCCCAAGCCCGTCAAAAGCATCCCCAGCCACTTCACCGAGGTCTTCAACGCCTCGGAGAAGGATGTCAACGATGTTTTCGGCGCGGAAGACGAGTCGCACTTCAACGTCGGCAAGCCGCTGGAACTGGAACAGACGCAGGTCAACCTCGATCTGCGCCGCCTGACCGAACGTTCGGTGGGCGTGTTCGGCAAGTCCGGCACGGGCAAGAGCTTCCTCACGCGCGTCATTCTGGCGGGTGTGATGGCGCGCGGGCAGGCCGTCAGCCTGATCTTCGACATGCACAACGACTACGGCTGGGAAATCGTCAGCGAGAACGGGCGCAGCGTCAAAGGGCTGAAGCAGTTGTTCCCGGCCAAGGTCAGCATCTGCACGCTCGACGCCGAGTCCTCGCGCCGCCGCAAAGCCCCCTACGACTTTGAGGTCAAGCTCGGTTACAACGAAATTGAGCCGGAGGACATCGCCATGCTGCGCGGCACGATGAGCCTTTCCGACGCCATGATCGACGCCGCTTACACCCTGAGCAAGCGTTGGGGCACAGCCTGGGTCTGGCGTCTGCTGGAAGGGCGCTCCGACGACATTGACGAGATTGTTGAGAACACCAATATCATGGGCGGCACGCTGGCCGGCTTGCAGCGCCGCCTCGAACGCTTCCAGCGCTGGGAGTTTCTCGTCAAGGAATCGACAGGCGACACGGTGAAAAACATCGTCAGCATGTTGGACAACAACAAAAGCGTCGTGCTGGAATTCGGGCGCTACGGCAGTTCGCTCGAAGCCTACATCCTTGTCGCCAACTACCTCTCGCGCCGCATCCACGAGAGCTATGTCGAACGTGTCGAAAAGGCACTCGGTGACAAAGGCATGGAGCCGCCGCAGCTTCTCATCACCATCGAGGAGGCGCACAAGTTCCTTGACCCGCTGATCGCCCGGCAGACGATTTTCGGCATCATCGCCCGCGAAATGCGTAAGTACAAGGTGACGCTGCTGATTGTTGACCAGCGTCCCAGCGGCATCGACGAGGAAGTGATGAGCCAGATTGGCACGCGCGTCACGGCGCTGCTGGACAACGAGCGCGACATCAACGCCGTGCTCAACGGTATCAGCGGGGCGGGCGGCCTGCGTGAAGTCTTAGCGCGCCTCGACACCAAACAGCAGGCGATTATCATGGGCCATGCCGTGCCGATGCCCGTCGTCATCAAAACGCGCGGCTACGACGAAGACTTCTACGCGGCGATGCAGGGCACACCCATCAAGACTGAAGACATGCGCAAAACGCTCGGCAACAGCGGCAAAGAACGGCGGGTACGGTAATATGAACCACCGAGACGCCGAGAGCGCCGAGAAAATGTGGAAGTTATGCATGATGATCTGCTGATACCCGCGAACGAGGTTGTTGCGGTTTCTCAGGCTCTGCTTTCTGAGCAGCATGGCAATTTGAGCCAATCACAGCGCGATTTTCTGTGCATGATTAGGGATGCCGCCGAACATTTTGTCGTTTATGTCTATCAGATGTCGGACATCATCGTCAGCATGAAAGCGGGTGGGGAATTGGTAAACGTCAGTCACGAATTACGCACCCCTTTGACTTCTATTAGAGGCTTCAGTCAATTGTGCTTGTCGGGTGTTGAAGGTGCATTGAATGATTGGCAAAGGGAGCAGTTTGAGCAAATCAATCTGAAGGGAACGTTTCTCTCTGAGCGTGTGAGCGATATTTTCAGGGGCACAAAAGGTTATGGCATCTATCCACTGGATTGAATGTGAACTGATGCAGTGAAATGAGTATCAAAAGAAGACATGCATTCCGGCAGCTGTGGCAAGCAACGGCGAGTACGCTAACAGAATATGCTCAAAACCGCAGGTCGTCTCTTGCTGGGGTACAGTTTGTTGCACCCTTATATTCGGCGCACCTCCATCTGCAAGCCACACTTGACCATCGGCTGACATATCATTCCTCGGCGGGTCAGAGTGTTTAACCGACTTCCTGCCGAAACACGGCAGCCGGATGGCTTTAGCCTCTGGCGGCGCTGCTGCACAAATCCCGATTTTCCGATACCCTGTACATAAAAATGGAGTAACCAACCATGACCACGCCCCACCTGCAAACCGCTGCGCCCGCACCGACACCTATCACGGCAAACAGGGCTTCGACTACTTTCACGGCATCTCAGCACAGAGCGCGGAGTCGCAGCACATCTGCATGCACCTGCTGACCATTCCACCGGGCGGACGCGCCAAAGCCCACAAGCACGACAGCCACGAAACCGCCATCTACGTCATCAGCGGCGCGGCGGAAGTGTGGTACGGTGAGCAGCTTGAGCAGCACACGGTCACCCGCGCGGGCGACCTGTTTTACATCCCCGCTGGCGTGCCCCATCTGCCGATGAACACGGGCGACGAACCGTGTACCGCCGTCATCGCCCGCACCGACCCCAACGAGCAGGAAAGCGTCGTGCTGCTGCCGGAACTCGACGCGCTGTTCGCCAGCCGCGAGCACAAATAGCGCTGCTTCCTTTGTGCCTTTGCGCCTATGCGGTTCAATTCTACGTCTCTACTCTTGGCGTTCTTGGCGCCTTTGCGGTTCAATTCTTTATCTCTACACTTTGTGACCTTCGCTGTACTCAACGCAGCGCCTTTGCGCTTCAATTCTACGTCTCTACTCTTGGCGTTCTTGGCGCCTTGGCGGTTCAATTCTTTATCTCTACCTTCGCTGTACTCAACGCAGCGCCTATGCGGTTCAATTCTATGTCTTTGCTCTTGGCGTTCTTGGCGCCTTTGCGGTTCAATTCTTTATCTCTACACTTTGTAACCTTCGCTGTGTACTCAACGCAGCGCCTATGCGGTTCAATTCTTTGTCTCTACTCTTGGCGTTCTTGGCGTCTTGGCGGTTCAAATGTATTATCGTTCTTGGGTGTAATCCCCTTCATCGTCACTTGGCGGTTCAAACATATCCTCAAATCTTCCCCGCCAGCCAGTGCATCATCTGCGTCCAGAAGCGCGGGTAATGCTGCCAGTGAACGAAGTCGCCCGCCCAGTGCGGCGCGAAGTCTGAGGCGAAAATGGCGGTGCGTCCCTTGCCGTAGCTGCCGCAGGCGATAAACGGGTCGCCGTTGTACTGCGCCACCAGCGCCGCGCCTTGCTTCAACGTCGTGCGGTTGTAGCCACACAGCGTCCAATGGCCCTCGTTCCAGCCGATGCCCGCCACTGTGGGGTGCTGCGGTGCCACAATTTCAAAGCGCAAGCCCTGCACCACTTCGACGCGGTCATCATGGCGCGCGATGGTCACCGGCAGCATGTCTTCCACCGCCGTGCCATACCAGCGGGCGATGCCGTTCAATCCGGCGAACGACAGGTAGCCGCCGACCATGATGAAGCCCGCGCCTTCTTCGACGCGCTGGCGTACCATGCCCACGCGATCCGGCCCCAGCGGATAGCTGTAGGGCGGCGTCAGGCCGGGGTAGAAGATCATGGAGTTGTAGCCGACATCGCTGAAGATGAACACATCGTACTGGCGCAGTTCGTCGAGCGTTTGCGGGAACTCGGCGGCGACGCCGTGCGGGGTGATGTGGCGCACGCTGACGCTGGGTTCGTTGGCCAGCGCCTCGCGGAAGTAGCGCCCGTTGTCGTTGAAGTACGACTGCTCGATGACATCCGCGCCCACCAGATAGCGGTTGAGCACGACTTCCGAATCGCCCACGTACAGCACTTTCACCACGTCCATGTTGATGCCCCCTCAAACTACGATTGAAACGCGCGCACAGAGTATAACGAAACCTGGCGCGCGCGGGGGAAGCTGTCGCAGCAAGAGGCAGCGGTGAACATCGTGCAGATAGTAGGGGCGTTCAACTGAACGCCCAATGACCATGATAATCACCACTCCCCAAATGGCGGCAGGTTCAAAACAGCCGTTGAAACAGGCAATCTTGAACCGTGCGGTTGATGGCCTCAAGCTAAAGGTTGAGGCTAACCTGAAAGGCTGTAAGCCCCTCAAAGGTACTGGGTGACTGATGGGCTACAGCAGATACAGCTCCTTCAGTGAGCTTACGAACCCCTGATAGCCTTCACCTTTAGCTGAAGGCGACGCCCACGCATCGCCTCTCTCTTGCTTTTGCTCTTCTTTGCGTCCTTCGTTGTATTCAACGCGGCGCCCTTTGCGGTTCATCCCGCATTCTTACTCATTGCTCATTGCTCGTTGCTCGTTGCTGCTCTTTACCCCAGCAGCAAATCCGGGTCTTTCTCCGCCAGCATCCCGCGCAGGTCAAACAACTGGTCACGCAGCGCGGCGGCCTTCTCGAACTCCAGCGCTTTCGCCGCGTCCTTCATTTCCTTCTCCAGCGCCTTCACCAGCTTGTGCAGTTCGTCCGGTGTCATGTCGGCAGGCGTGGATGCAGCCTTGCCCTTCAGCGTGTCCTCTTCGGTCACGGCGGCGCGGATGCGGTCTGTCAGGTCGCGAATCTCCTTAACGATGGTCGCGGGCTGGATGTTGTGTTCCTTGTTGTAGGCGTCCTGAATGCCCCGGCGGCGTTCCGTCTCGGCAATCGCGCCCTTCATCGAGTCCGTCATCTTGTTGGCGTAGAGGATGACCTTGCCTTCGATATGCCGCGCCGCGCGCCCGATGATCTGCACCAGCGCCTGTTCCGAACGCAGGAAACCTTCCTTGTCGGCGTCGAGGATGCACACCAGCGAGACTTCCGGCAGGTCGATGCCTTCACGCAGCAGGTTGATGCCGACCACCGCGTCATACACGCCCATGCGCAGGTCGCGCAGAATCTCGACACGTTCCAGCGTCTCGATCTCGGCGTGCAGGTAGTGCGCGCGCACGCCCACTTCGTTGAGGTAACCCGCCAGTTCTTCGGCCATCTTCTGCGTCAGCGTCGTGATGATGGCGCGCTGCCCCTTCTTCACGCGCAGCGCCACCTCTTGCAGCAGGTCGTCCACCTGACCTTCCACCGGGCGCACGCTGATCTGCGGGTCAAGGATACCCGTCGGGCGGATGATCTGCTGCACGACGGCCTGCGCGCGTTTCATCTCGTAAGGCCCCGGCGTGGCGCTGGTGTAGATCGTCTGCCCCATGCGCTCCTCGATCTCCTCGAACTTCAGCGGGCGGTTGTCCAGCGCGCTCGGCAGGCGGAAGCCATATTCCACCAGCGTCGTCTTGCGCGTGCGGTCCCCGTTGTACATGCCGTGAAGCTGTGGGATGGTCATGTGCGACTCGTCGATCACCAGCAGGTAATCGTCGGGGAAGTAGTCAATCAGCGAGTAGGGCGGGCTGCCTTCGGGACGCTGGTCAAGGTGCCGCGAATAGTTCTCGATGCCGGAGGTGAAGCCCATCTCGCGCAGCATTTCGATGTCGTAGCGCGTGCGCTGTTCGATGCGCTGTGCTTCCAGCAGCTTGCCTTCGCGGCGGAAGTAAGCAATCTGCGCCTCAAGCTCCTGTTCGATGTCATGAATCGCTTTTTGCAGCTTATCCGTATCCGCCACGAACTGCGTCGCCGGGAACACCACCGCGACGGGTGGGTTGTTCAGCACTTCGCCTGTCAGCGGGTCAAACTCGACGATGCGCTCAATCTCGTCGCCGAACATGACGATGCGGAAGGCGTAATCAATGTACGGTGGGAACACTTCCAGCGTATCGCCCCGCGCGCGGAAGTTGCTCTTTTCCAGCACCATATCGTTACGCGAATATTGCAGGTTTACCAACTGCCGCAGCGCCGCGTCGCGCTTGATCGACTCGCCCACGCGGAACTGGGCCGTCGAACTGCCCCACGTTTCCGGGTCGCCTGTAGCGTAGATGCACGATACCGAGGCGATGATGATCACGTCGCGGCGCGAGATCAGCGCGGCCTTGCTGGCGATGCGCAGGTTCTCAATCTGGCGGTTGATGTCCGTCTGCTTCTCGATGAACAGGTCATGGCGCGGGACATACGATTCCGGTTGATAGTAGTCGTAGTAGCTGACGTAGTACTCGACAGCGTTCTTGGGGAAGAACTCGCGGAACTCGGAGTACAACTGTGCCGCCAGCGTCTTGTTGTGGGCAAGGATCAGCGTCGGCTTCTGGGTTCGTTCTATTAATTGAGCTATTGCAAATGTCTTACCGGTGCCCGTCGCACCCAGCAGCACCTGATGCTTGTAGCCTTTATCAATGCCTTCGACCAGTTCGGCAATGGCCTTCGGTTGGTCGCCTGTCGGTTGAAATGGAGAGACTACTTGAAAGGGGGGCATTAAAGTGTCCTCACTGATGAAATGTGGGACTCGTGAGTCTACCAGAAATTTTGTGCTAATGGTAGAGGCAATGTGGGAAAAATCCTGTCTGATCTGCTTCAAACTTGCCGCCTTCTTTACGTATTCTCACAGCAAACGTTTATCACTGCGAATGCGTTTTAAGCCCCTCTCCCGCAGTGAATCTCTCTATACGCTCAACTTGATGCACGGGAGAGGGGTTGGGGTTTACAAGGGTAGATTTTTAACGCTTCACCTCAAACTCACCGCAAAACCGCCGCCTTCTCAACGCGTTCTCACGGCAACCACTCGTCCACCCGAACCTGTATTTCGCCCCTCTCCCGCCGCGTACATCCCCCTACGTTCAACTTGATGCACGGGAGAGGGGTTGGGGTGAGGCCAAACGCGCCCATTCGTCCACCCGCCTTTCTGCTCCCTTAATTACCTACCCTTGTAAAGGGGTTGGGGTGAGGTCAAACGCGAACGTTCGCCTTAAAAAATCCCTACCCTTGTATCACCACTCCCTCCCCACCAGTCCCGGTCATGACTTCCGTCACTAGTCCCCCAGCGCATCGAGTCCTACAATGAAAGGTGAACAGCGTGGCTTTTCCCCACCACGCCAAAAGTTTTCCCCAATAATGACATCTGTCACTGGTATATTGATTCGCAAAACATTAAAATTAGACTAGTCGAAAAATAAACATCAGGAGGTGAGTCATGGAACGTTCATCCACTGTCGTTATGCATATCGACAAGCTGACCCGGCGCTATGGCAAAGTGCAGGCGCTGACCGACTTGTCCCTCGATGTCTATCGCGGTGAGATTTTTGGTTATCTCGGCCCTAACGGCGCGGGCAAAACCACCACCATCCGCACGCTGCTGGATTTGATCCGCCCAACGTCTGGTCACGCGCAGATTTTTGGGCTGGATGTCAACCGCGACAGCGTCAAACTACACCAGCGGCTGGGCAACCTGCCCGGCGAACTCGCGCTGTGGAATCACCTGACAGGCTGGGAGGTGGTGCGTTATCTCGGCGATTTACGCGGCGGCGTGGACATGAAATACGTCGCGGAACTGGCGGCACGCCTCGACATGAATATGACGCGCAAAGTCAAGGAATGTTCATCGGGCATGAAGCGCAAACTGGGTTTGATTCAGGCCATGATGCACAAGCCCGACCTGCTGATTCTGGACGAGCCAACCAACGGCCTTGACCCGCTGATGCAGCAGACCTTCTACAAGCTGATGAATGAAGTCCGCAGCGAAGGCCGCACCATCTTCATGTCGTCGCACAACCTGCCGGAAGTCGAGCACCTGTGTGACCGTGTCGGCATCTTAGGCGGCGGGCGGCTGCTGACCGTCGAAACCATCGGCGACCTGAAGCGTGTCCACTTCCGCTGGATGACGCTGGACTTCGCCGACCACGCCGACGCCACTGAGTTCGCCAGTCTGCCCGGCGTGTCGTCGGTGGAGGCGCAGAACGGACGGCTGCACTTCCGCGTGACGGGTGATCTGGATCCCATCATCAAGACGGCGGCGCGGCATCAGGTCAAGAACATGGAATATCGCGAACCGAACCTCGAAGAAATCTTCCTGGAGTATTATGGGGAGCAGAAGTCATGAACAACACAGGTGTCATCTTCAAACGAACCCTGCGCGACCAGCGCAAGACGATCATCGGCTGGGGCATTGCGCTGGCGGTGTACATGCTGTATGTCGTGGTGCTGTATCCCACCATGCAGCAGCTTGATTACCTCAACGAAATCATGCAGGTGCCCATCTTTCAGGCATTGGTCGGCTCCGAAGTGACGGACTTCACATCCCCCGGCGGTTTCATCGGCATGTATGTCTTCCTTTATCTGCCGCTGATTTTAGCCGTCTTCGCCATCCTCTTCGGCATGAGCATCACCTCCAGCGAAGAAGAGCAGGGCACGCTCGATGTGCTGCTGGCTGCGCCCGTGCCGCGTTCACAGCTCATTCTGGAAAAGCTGGCGGCAGGCACCGTCGCGCTGGCGCTCATCCTGCTGGGTGCGTTCGTGGGTTATCTGCTGGGTGTCGTCTTCACGCCATCCTTGCAGATTGACTGGGGCGTGCTGCTGCTGGCGTTCCTCAACATCATCCCTGTCACGCTGCTGATGATTGCCCTCACGCTGCTGCTGTCCACGATTCTGCGTTCGCGCGGTTTAGTCGGCGGCATCATGACTGTGTTTCTGGTCGCCTCGTACTTCATCATGACGCTGGGACAGATGGCTTCCGAACCCATCAGCAACATGCGCTACCTGTCGATCTTCAACTATTATGGCGGCGCGTCGGTCATCACGCGCGGCATGGACTGGGGCGGCTTCGCGTTCATCAGCGTCATAGTCATCGCTACTATCGCGCTGTCACTGTTCACCGTCCAGCGCCGCGACCTCAACACCTAACCGTATCACATCATAGGGGCACGGCACCGCGCCATGCCCCTTACGCTTTTCTCTTTGCGCCTTTGCGCCTTTGCGCCTTTGCGCCTTTGCGGTTCAAATGTATTTCGTTCTTAGGTGTAATCCCCTTCATCGTCACTTTGCGGTTCAATTGTATTTTCATCGCTAACGCCCGCCTGTTGCTCAACGGTAAACCGTCACCTCGCAGGAATGTTCAAAGTTCTCGACGGGGCCGCTCCACTGTACGGTGACCGTGTGCGTGCCTACCGTCGGCGTCCACAGCGCGCTTAAGTTCCCAGACCACCCGTTGGGGCGGCAGGTATTGGGCGTCGGCGGCCTAATCTCTGTGGGGATCGCCTCGCCATCGACCAATGTCGCGCCGCTGTGCCCATCAAACGCCGCCTGTGCCTGCTCGATGGTTTCCCAGCAGCCGTTGCCGATGACGAACTCCACAAGCTGCCCTTCGATAATCGGGCCATTGCGCGCGACACATTGCGGGAACACGTACTGATTGCGCGTGCCATCGGCGATGACTCCCAGCGGCGCGCTGATGCCCGACAGCTCGTCAGGCGTGAAGGGAATCGGATCGTTCCGGTGCGCCTGCTGCGCCAAGCTGCTCATTCAGCGGGATGCTGGTGCGCAGGCTGCTGCTGACCACCTGTGTCACGCCGGACGCTTCGACCTGTGCCTCGCCGTCCAGCGTGAAAACCTGAAGCCCATGCTGTGCATCGGCGGCAAAATACGCCGTTGAACCCAGCCGGACGCTGACTTCGTTCAGGCTCAATGCGATGTGTCCCGCGCCCTCCGGGGTACGGATGAGGATGCCGCTGCTGGGCGCTTCAGCACAGGGCGCGTCGCCTATCCCCGTGCGCAGGTAATAACTGAACTCCCGAGGGATTCGCCGCGAACTGCTGCGTGCTGCCCTCCGTCAGCGCGCTGCTGTCGCCTTCAGCCTCGACAAACTCCGCGAAAACCCAGCCTATTTCGCCCGATGCCAGCCGCACATGCAGCCAGTCTCCCGCCGCGTTACGCCCATCCAGCCGCAGCGCCGTCGCCCCCGGCACAGAGGCCAGCACCGCCGCAGTGGTTGAAGGCGCGTCCCGCAGATTCACCGCGCCGCCTGCCCGAATCGCCCCGCTGAGTTCAAGACGCTGCTGCGCCTGAAAATCAACATCGCCGAACAGAATCACAATGACGTTCTGTCCCGGCAGCGTGTCCGGCAGATTCGCCTGAAGCGCCATCAGACTGACGCCCCATAAATGCTGTTCCAGGTCCATCGGACTCAGGTGCAGCGTATCAATATCGCTGATACTGGCAAGGTCGCCCGGCTGTTCAAAGGCCAGCGCGGGCACTTCGGCGCGCGGCTCCGCCAGCAGCATCTGGTTGCCGTAGCACGCCTGATTGCGCCCCACGTCGTTACAGACGGCAGCAGTCAGCGACAGCGCTTCCTCGACCAGCGCCGGGCAGTCATCACCATCCTGTGAGCGCACAACAAAAGGGGAAAGTAAAAAAACAAACAGCACAAACAAAAACCGCAGCACTTTGAAAGACAACATGGCCAACGTCCTCCTTGTTATCTGATGACGTGTGCTGTGAACAATTTCACTAGTTTCATTATAAGCCTGTAGCGTTGGTTTACCGCTGTCCGTTATCCGCAAAATGCGCGGCTCATGCACGATCAGCGGAAATGTGGGGTTCTGACGGGCACGGCACCGCGCCATGTCCCTTACGCTTTTCTCTTTTAGCTTGGCGTTCTTGGCGTCTTGGCGGTTTAACTGTTCTCTGTTCCCTTGCTCTTTCCTCTTTGCGCCTTTGCCCCTTTGCGGTTCAAATATTCTCTTTCACCTTGCTCTCTCGTATTATCTTGGCGAACTCGGTGTCTCGGTGGTTCAATCTGTATTTCGCATTTCGCTAATGACTAACGACTAACAGCTAACGACTATCGGCTCATGACTTTCGACTGCGCAACTCGCTCACCATCTGCCACGTAGATAGGCTATAATTGCATACAACAAACCACTTCATAGAGAGCAGGAGTCCTATGGCACTGCAAGTAGGACAGAATGTCGGCCCCTACCGCGTCATCGAACAGCTTGGCGCAGGTGGTATGGCCAACGTCTACAAAGCGTATCACGCCCGCCTTGACCGCTACGTCTCGCTCAAGGTCATGCACCAGTCTTTCCTCGAAGACCCGAACTTCCGCGCCCGTTTCGAGCGTGAAGCGCAGATTGTCGCGCGTCTCAGCCATCCCAACATCGTCCCGGTCTACGACTTCAGCGACCACGAAGGCCAGCCCTATCTCGTCCTCAAGTACATCGAAGGCCAGACGCTGAAAGCCCTCATGTCGCGCGGCGCGCTGTCCATCACCGAAGTCACGCGCATCATGAGCGCCGTCGGCGAAGCCCTGACCTACGCCCACAAACAGGGCGTGCTGCACCGCGACATCAAACCCAGCAACATCATCCTCGACGAGGGCGGCACACCCTACCTCACCGACTTCGGGCTGGCACGCATCGCGCAGGCGGGCGAGTCCACCATGAGCGCCGATGTCATGCTCGGCACGCCGCAGTATATTTCACCGGAGCAGGCGCGCGGCGTCAAAGACCTCGACCCGCGTACTGATGTTTATTCCTTCGGCGTCGTGCTTTACGAGATGGTCTGCGGGCGCGTACCCTTCAACGCCGACACGCCTTACGCCACCGTCCACGACCACATCTACAGCCCGCTGCCGCTGCCCAGCAAAATCAACCCGGACATCCCGCCCGCCGTTGAAAATGTGCTGCTCAAGGCGCTGGCCAAGGAAACCGCAGACCGTTACCAGTCCGCCGACGAACTGATGCAGGCTTTCCGCGCGGCAGCCGAAAGCACAGGCTTCGGCGGTTACGTCGCCAGCCACACCAGCCCCGCCGCCGTGGCCATCGGCAAGCAGCGCGAAGCCGACGAACGCAAAGGCGCGCCCGAACCCGATAAGATTCCCAGCCCGGTGCCGGACAAGGCGCAAGCCAGCGTCAGGCCGCCCGTGCGGCCACAGGTGCCACAGGTGCCGCAAGGGCAGCAGGTGCCGCCGATGCCCCAGGTGCCGCAGGTGCCGTCGATGCCCCAGGTGCCGCCCGTGCCCTTCACCGCCGAGAGCTTTGAACGGGCCGCCGAGCGTTTTGCCAGGGGTGCCGAACGTGGTGCCGAACGTTTTTCGCGGCGCATGGAACGGCGTGCCGCGCGTTTGGAGCGTCAGGCCAATCGCTGGGCCAACAGCGAACAGGCAGGCGGCGGGCCAGCCGACCCCGATCTGGAGGGGCTGGACGACAACGATAAGCGCGACCTTGAACTGGATTTAGCCACCGACGAGGAAGGCATTCGTAAGCGTGTCGAAAAGCGCATCAAGGATCGCCGTGAATTTGTTGGCCATCTGATTTCCTTCACGGTGGTCAACGCCATGCTGTGGATGATCTTTGGCCTCACGGGCGCGGACTTCCCCTGGCCGATGTTCGTCACGCTCGGCTGGGGTTCCGGCCTCGCCGCGCACGCCGTCAGCATGTTCTTCAAAACCAACAGCCAGCTTGAAAAACGTGAGCATGAAGTTGATGCCGCGCTGGACGCCCGTTACGGCGGCCAGCCTGTCAGCGAAGACGAATATCAGGAAGTGCGCCGTTCGGTCTACATCCGCCACAGAAAGCGTGTCGGCTTCTTCGCCCACGCCGCCGTCTTCGCCTGCATTAACGCCATGCTGTGGATGATCTTTGGCAACAGCGGCGCCGATTTCCCCTGGCCTGCGTTTGTCACGATGGGCTGGGGCATCGGGCTGGTCAGTAACGGTATCGGCGTCTTCTCGCAGTCTAACAAACGTGTCGAAGAACGCGAAGAACAGGTGCGCCGTGAACTGGAACGCGAACGCCAGCGCCTTGGCACCAGCGTCGTCGAAAAGCGCAAGAACGAGGCGGGTGAAGCCCTCGGCGGCGAAAGCGCGCCCCCACTGCGCCTCACCGACGAAGGCGAACTCACCGACAGCTACGTGCAGGAATGGGACGAACAGCACAAGCGCAAACGCAGCGAATAGTCAGGCTAGGTCAGCGGCCTTCCGGTAAGAGCAAGTAGTGTGTATTGGGGACGCCAGGAGTTCAAACAACCTGGCGACACCCACAACAACTACGCTCACACCCCTTCACGTTTCCCCCCATGCGCCGTCGAATTTGGATCATCCGAGCGCCAGAACTGCGGGTGTTGGGGGTTGGTGAACCGTGTTAGGTCGGTATAGGTGTCCATACTTTGAAATACCTTAATCAACCTTTACTTTTTATCTCAGACAAACTAATACTGTCCATCAAGGTGGGAAGTTTATTCAATGCGAATATCAGGTAAAACCCTTCTGTTCCTCGTGTTTTTGGGGTATTGTTCATCTACAGCCCAGTGTTTTTCGGCCTTGCCCTCATCGTTCTTCTACCTCTGTTTAGGCCGCGATTGTTTTATAAAATCTGGCTCACGCAAAGAATTCTGGGGGCTGCACTCTTTATTATATATATTATTGTGATGCTTCTGTTTTCACATCGTTAGCACCGGTAATTGAGTCTTACGCTCTCACCTGCCATCGTCCTATCCCTCAATTCACCGTTCATCTCTCCACATTAGCATACGTCATCACTTACTACTCAGCCGTTATACGAGTTCGCGCTGCCTCATGGGGTGTGGTGTTTACGCCTCAAGCTAAGGTTGAGGCTACCTGAAGACGGTAAACATACTCAAGAGGGGATGGGTGACTCACTATGTGTCGCCTAACGCCTGTAGCGCGCTGATCGCTTTTTGACTAGCCCGCACCTTTAGCTGCGGGCGGAGGAATCACGCCTCATCAATCCCCGCTTTTCGGGGTAGGTTTTTAACGCTTCACCTCAAACTCACCCTCAAATCACCGTTCATCTCTCCACATTAGCACACGTCGCCCCTCCCCGCCGCCCCCATCCTGCGGCGTTTCCGCCTTCCACTCATCACTCATCACTCATCACTCATTACTCCCCAACATTACATCTTGCATTAAAGGTTCAATTGAACCTCAAATGAACGAACATATGTGCTACTCTTGCCTCTACATCGGAATCACACGCAGCGGGACGCGGCACGCCCTCCCTTGTTGGGAACATTTCACGGCGCTGCCGCCACCAGCCGGACGGCGAGTCCCCTGCGTGCTTCCGCTGCAAATCAACTGCTGGGAGAGGAGCGGAAAAATGGTACGTCACTACACTGCTGAGGAGAAAATTCACGCATTGGAACGTCTTGCGGCCAACATGGGCGACATCCTGGCTGCCAGTATCGAACTCGGGATTCCAGAGGCAACCCTGCGGCGCTGGCGGCGGCAATACGCGCCCGGCCAGGAGAACACCCTGCAACTGCGCCGACTGCGTCAGCGGTTGCTCAACGAATCCCTTGACCTTGCCTCCCACATCGAACAGGTGATTGAAGAAGCGCCCCTGAACCAACGTGCTGCCGCGCTCAATCAGATGGTGGACAAGGTTCTCAAAATCACTGAGGCCATTGAGGAGCCAGACCATGAACAGGAAACCACCCAACCTACGCTTCGTATCGAATTTATGGATGAAGAAGGGGGAGTCCATGACTCTCCATATTGGGCAGAAAGGGATACTGACCAGTAAATCGCGCTTCCGTGTGGTCGCTTCCGGGCGTCGTTTTGGCAAGACCCTGGTAGGGCAGGTGGCCATTCTTTTTGAGGCGTCGCAAGGACATGCCTGTTGGTGGCTCACGCCGACTCAGGGCATGTCCAACCAGATTTGGCGCGACCTCAAGAAGTTAGTCCACGAATATCCAATGGTCGAAATCCGTGAACGTGATCACCGCATCGACTTTCCCAACGGCGGCCTGATCGCGGTGCGCAGCGCCCACAAGCCCGACAACCTGCGCGGCGCGGGGCTGGATTTTGTCGTGCTCGACGAAGCGGCCTTTATGTCTGCCGAAGTCTGGGCGGAAATCGTCCAGCCCATGCTGCTCGAACGTAAGGGGCGCGCGCTGTTCCTCAGTTCGCCCAACGGCCTCAACTGGTTCTGGAATATCTACCAGTTGGGGCTGAATCACAGCAAGCCGCGCAAACGTTCGTGGCGCTCGTTCCATTTCACCTCCTACGACAACCCGCTGATTGACCCGGCGGAACTGGAGGCCATCCGTCTCAACACGCCGGAACGCGTCTGGAAGACCGAATACCTTGCCGAGTTCCTCAGCGACAGCGGCAGCGTCTTTCGCGGCGTGCGCGAGGCAGCCAGCGCGCCCCTCGACGCGTTGCCCGTCCCCGGCAGACGCTACGTCGCGGGGCTGGATTGGGCGCGCGACAACGACTACACCTGCATCGCGGTCTTCGATGCCGAGGCCAAACAGATGGTCGCGCTGGAACGTTTTAACGGCGTCGGCTGGGAATTGCAGCGTGGGCGCGTCAAAGCCTTGTACGAGCGCTGGCTGCCTTCGACCATCTGGGCCGAAGCCAACAGCATCGGCGGCCCCAACATCGAAGCGCTGCAAGCGGAAGGCCTGCCTGTGCGCAGCTTCACCACCAGCGCGCACAGCAAAGCCCCGCTGATCGACGCGCTGGCGCTGGCCCTCGAACGCCGCGAACTTACGCTGCTGCCCGACGAGGTGCTGCTGGCTGAACTCATCGCCTTCCGCATGGAGCGTTTGCCCGGCGGCGGCTACAAATACGCTGCGCCTGCTGGCGGCCACGATGACACCGTGATCGCCACGGCCTTAGCCTGGCACGGCGTGCTCCAGGGCACAATCCGTATCGATTTCGTCTAGCCGTTCGCTTTCAGCCTTCCGCAGTCAGCTTAAGGCGGCGGCTTTAAGCTGACTGCCGATAGCTGAACACGGTAGTAGACGACCACATAGATAATAATGGGCAGCGGTTCGTAACGCCGCATTTCTCCCTTCTCCCCCGCGAAGCGAGTGGGAGAAGGGTTGGGGATGAGGGGCTTACCTACCAGTATCGATGTGGTCATCTAGTAGGCTATCGATGCACCTTAACAATCGGCACGAGCCGTACATCTCTGCCCGCGTCTGCGCAGCGACACCTTCCAGTGTGTGGACGGCCATGAGGCAGCAGGAAAGTTGATCATCGATAGTCTTTAGTCAATAGTCTTTAGTCGTGAGTCATGCGTCAGCCGTGATGCGCCTGACCTTCAGCGAAGGGTGAAGGCTGTTGCCAAACGATGAAAGTTGTACCCAACACGCACTTTGAAGGCCCTGAAGTTCGCGAACATCTGCAAGAACAAGTCCCTTTAGTGGACTTTTACAGTATTTTAGGGGTAGCCAGTCGGCTTTAGCCACTGGCGGCACTTTTCCGCCATGTACTGAAAACTGACAACTGAAAACTAAAGCAGCTACCCATGTAAAGAAATGACAGCACAAAGGGATGAAAATCCTTTCATTGCTCGGCGTTCTCCGTTGTGCTCAACGCGGCGTCTCGGCGGTTCGATGTCTTGCATGGACTCATTGCTCATTGCTCGTTGCTCGTTGCTATCTTCAGAGAAGAATCAGGCATCTTTTTGGAATTAGCCCGCCTTGTGCATTAAGATAGGGTGACTTTTGGGGCTGCTGACTGAACGGAGGCCTATGTTAGGTAAGGTTTGCCTCATCACAGGTGCAACCAGCGGCATTGGCAAATCGCTGGCGAAGGCGTTGGCGGCGATGAATGCCACGATGGTTCTGGTGGGTCGCAGTGAAGCGCGCGCCGAAGCCACCATGACCGAAATCGCGGTGCAGACCAAAAATCCCCACATTGAATACCTGATCGCGGACCTGTCGCGTCCGGCGGAGGTGCGGCGGCTGGCCGAGGAATTCCGTCAGCGCTATGCGCGGCTCGATGTGCTGGTGAACAACGCCGGGGCGATTTTTGGCAAGCGGCAGGAAAGCGCTGATGGCATCGAAATGACCTTCGCGCTAAACCATCTGAGTTATTTTCTGCTGACGACGCTGCTGCTGGATGCGCTCAAAGCGGGTGCGGCGGCCTTGGGCAAGCCTGCGCGCGTGGTCAACATTTCGGCAGGGGCGCACTTTGCCGGGCATCTTGATTTTAATGACTTGCAGAATAAACGTTTTTACAACGGCTGGCGTGCCTATGCGGCCTCCAAGCTGGCGAACGTGTTGTTTACCTACGAACTTGCGCGGCGCGTGGATGCCGCCCAGATTGTCACCAACGCGGTGCATCCCGGCGTAGTCGCGACACGCTTTGGACGCGGCGATGTGGGGCTGACCAGTCTGTTCTTTAAGCTGTCGCGTCCGTTTCTGTTATCGCCGGAGAAAGGCGCAGACACACCGCTGTACCTGGCCACGTCGGACGAAATTGAAGGCACGACGAGCAGATATTTCGAGAAGCGGCGTGCGGTGAAATCGTCGTTCACTTCCTATGATGTGGACTCCGCGCGGCGCTTGTGGGACATCAGCGAACATCTTACAGCAGCGGCCCTGACCTCATGAGGGGAATGGTAGTTACGTGAGGGGTTCAATCTACAGAGGTTAAGGATCGAATCCTCTGCCCTCTCCTCATCGCGTTGTGTACTGGAGAAAGGGTCGAAATGCAGCGGCCTCTGGCTTTTTAAGCCTCCACGCAGTGGGGAGAGGTTTGGAGAGGGGCTGAGTTCCAATCAGCAGCGTCATCTATTGTTGCCCCTACTCTCTAATGGTTAATCCGGCGCAGCAGCCCGCGAATCCAGGGCTGGCGGTTCATCAGCGTGCGCGCCTGCTTCAGCGTCTCCACACTGTGAATGTCATACAGCGGACGCGGCATCACCTTCACCAGAATGTTAAAAATCGCCCGCACAAACGGACTCATGCCGACGTAAATAGTGGTATGCTGATTGGGATGGCCGTATTTACTGCTGTTCGACAGGTGTTGGATGGCGTTGCGCGGCAGTGAACCCACCCGACTTAAATCGATAATCACGCCGACCTTCTGATCGGTGCCTTCCATCATCTGATAGCCAAGGCGCAGGGCCTCATCAAAATCAGCCCATCCCCAGGGTTCTTCAAATGAATAAAGCAGCGTGGTCTGCTGCACATTATCCCATGTGACACTGATGCCCATGGTTCCCCCCTTTGGCTTCGTGTCGATGCGTTGGTGTTGTCTGTCTATCTTATTATACCAGCAATTATGGAAGCGTTTACATTAGGAATCCAGCGCCCGATTCGCACGGCAAAAGTCAACCAGCGCGCGGGAGTCCTTTCCCATTTCGGATTGTTGATGAAACGTTCCAGGTGCAGTGCCGGTCAGCAGGACAGACCTCAGGATACGCTGGAAACGCGGCGCTGTTGTTCCTGCTCAATGATGCTGTAGGCTTCGGGCAGGGTGCTGCACGTACGGACGTTGGCTTTGATGGTGGGGATAATATGGCTCATCATGTTGATGATGACCTGCATGAAGCCCGACACGCCGACGAACACACCCATGCCCTTGTGCGGGTGCGTGCGCGTCGCGCCGCGCTTAAGGTGCGACATGGCGTTGGACGGTACCAGCCGCGTGCCCGACAGGTCTACGATGAAATCGACAATGTGATCAACGGTTTGCATCATGTGCCAGGCTTCGTCGGTGGCGTTGTAGTAATCTTCCCACGTCCAGGGATGGATGACACGGAAGTAGAGGATGGTCTTTTCGGCGTTGGCCCATTCAACTGTCGTGCTCATGGGGTATCCTTTACGTTCTTGATATTGCTTCAGTATAGCCCCAACTTGTGGATTTAGAATTAAGAAATCAATACAAATTAACAATATATCAACTAAGTATTGATTTTTCGCATTATGGAATTCAGGGGAATGGGGTTTATAAAGGTAGGTTTATTTGCACTGCTTTCACATACCCAGATGAAAATCATCACTTTCTCTCTTTGCGCCTTTGCGCCTTTGCGGTTCAATTCTTCGCATTTGCTAACCGCTAATTGCTATTTTCAAGGGAGCTGCCCATGCAAAGAAATGACAGCACAAAGGGATGAAAATCCTTTCATTTGTCGGTGAAATCCGTGGTATTTAACGAGGGTCTCGCTGGCTCAGATTTCCTTTGTTATCCAGTTCTCTTGCATGATCTTGGCGCACTTGGCGCCTTGGCGGTTAGTTGTATTTTCAGAGGCGGTTCTGGCGCACGTTCAAACGCCATGCCTTAATGACCTACCCATGTGAAGGGGAATGGAGCGAGGTCGGACGTGCCCTAATGCAGCGCGCGTCCGACTCACGATGATATTACTCGCGTGCGCGGTAACTTACGGCACGCCCCACAGCTTAAGCGTGCCATCGTAAGCGATAGCCGCCAGCAGCGTGCCCTCGGCGTTGAAGGTCAGCCCTGTGCAGCCCATCGGGTCGTCCATGCTGCTTAACGGCGTGCTGAAATCGCCGTGCAAATCCCACAGATGCAGCACATTGTTCTCTAACGTGGCGTCGTACAGGCTGATGACCAGCAGCGAACCCTCCGGCGACACCGCAAAACTGCTGGCGCTGTTCCCCGACTCAAGCTGCATGGTGCGTTCCGCGCTGGCGACATCCCAGACATCCACCGTTGTCCCCGGTATCAGGGCCAGCAGGTGCGCGCCATCGGGTGTGTAGGTCAACTGGAGCGAGGCATCCGTTCCGCCTGCCAGCGTCGCCAGCGTTTCGCCTGTCACCGGGTTCAAAATCTGGATGGGATAGGAGAGTACCTCACTGCCGCCGCCGCCGCCGAACTGGTTCAGCGCCGGAGACAGCGACACGGCCATCTGCTGCCCATCGGGGCTGAAGGCGAGGTCGCGCACCATCGTCCCCGGAGCCGGAACCAACGAGCGAGACACTTCGCCCGTCTGCGCATCCAGCAGCACAATAGCGGAACCATCCCGGCTGGCCACCGCGAGGCGTGAACCGTCGGGGCTGTACTCCATAATGCCGCCGTAGCCTGTGAACTGCGCCTCTACCGTATCCTGCCAGAAGGGGCGCAGCGTTTCGGCGGACGGGTCAAGCACCTCGATGCCTTCAAGGGTCAGCAGCGCCAGCGTACCAGCGTCCGGCTGATAACTGAGCTGCTGGTAGCCCCACAACTCCTGCCCCTCGAAATCCAGCGTGCGCAGCAGGGCATCCCTGCCGGAGCGCGTGACATCCCAGAAGCGCACGGCGTTGTCAGAGGTGACAGAAGCCAGCGTCGCGCCGTCCGGGCTGAAGGCGATGTCCGCTGCCTGCTGAATGCTGTAACGATCCATCGTGGCGGTGACTTCGCCGTTGGTCATATCGCGGATGCGCAGCACGCCGGAACTATCC
Organism: Anaerolineae bacterium; assembly: GCA_046328675.1. GTDB lineage: Bacteria > Chloroflexota > Anaerolineae > Aggregatilineales > Phototrophicaceae > JACAER01. The sequence continues at coordinate 33,702 of JAXLWC010000036.1, read as the reverse complement.
ACCAGCGCCGCCCGCGTCCAATCGGGGTTGAAGGCCACATAAGCGGCGTAGGACAGGCCGTCGGCGTTCTGCATGATCTCGGATGTGCCCTGCTGCAAATCCCAGATGCGGATGGCCGAGTCTGCCGTGACCAACCGTGTGCCATCGGGGCTGAACGTCAGGTCGCCGCCGCCGCCTTTACCAATCGTCTGGTTGGGGTCTTGTTCCGGCGTGAGCACCGTGTACTCCCCGCTGTCAAGCTGCCACAGGTAAACGTTGGTGTAAACGCGCGCGGCGATGCGTGTGCCGTCCGGGCTGAAGTTGATGCTGCTGATGCCAGCCTCCGACACTTCAGGACGCAGCACGCGCGGCTCACTGGTGACGTTGTTCCATTCCGCCGTAGGGTCATTGAGAATCAGCAGCGGCATCTGCGAACCGGTGAAGGCGATGTTCGTGCCGTCCGGGCTGAAGGTCACATCCATAATCGGGGTGTAGGCGTAGGTGATGGTGAACTCGGTTTTGACTTCGCCCGTTTCGACATCATAGACCATCAGGCGGCCATCATAGCTGCCTGCCGCGATCAGCGTGCCATTGGGGTTGATGTCGAAGCTGATGATATTGCCCGTGTCCATAGGCGGGCTGACGAGTGCCTGTGTGGCGATGTCCCACACCAGAATGCGCTCCTGTGTAGACACCAGCAGGCGCTGGCTGTCGGGGGAGAAGCGCATCAGGCGGCTGTAGGCGGCGGCGTCATCGGGCAGCAGCGCCAGCGGCTGTTCAAGGTCGTCAGGGTTGTAAATCCACACGCCGAGCGAACCACTCAGCGCCAGCAGCGAGCCATCCGGTGACCAGATGACCCCGGTGATGAAGCCTTCGCCCAGCGTGGACAGCAGTTGCAGGCGGGCGGCGTTTTCGCTGGTGATGGGACTGACCGCGAACTGCGGCGCGGTATTCAGCGGAGGCCGTGAAGCGCGCGGGATATTGACCAGCACGACCATCGACCCCAGCAGCACCAGCGCCAGCAGCGCAGCGGCCAGCGTCAGGCGCTGATCCCACAGCGGGCGGCGCGCGGGTACTTGATGACCATTAAGGGAGTAACGGGATTGAGCCAGCATAGAGTCTCCTCGTTGAAGCTGCTCGTAGAGATGGCGGGCGAATTCGGGGCGCGGCGCCCTGCGATAATGCTTGAGAAAGTCGTCGTCGATGGGATTTTGCGTCATTTGATTTTCACTTCCCACTCGCTGCGCAGACGGGCCACGACCCGGTAGAGAATGGTGCCGACGTTCGATTCGCTGAGGCCGAGCATCTGGCCGATGGCGCGGTTCGTCAGTTCAGCACCGTACTTGAGCGCGATCAGTTCACGCTCACGGGCGTCGAGGTGGTGCAGCAGGGTGCTCAGGCGCTCCATTTCGTCTTCATGCAGCAGCGAGGCTTCCACCGGGCGCGCTTCCGGGCTGTCGGGCGTGTCATACAGCGCGACTTCGGGACGTGCGCGGCGGAAATGGTCAGCAGCGGCGTTGCGGGCGATGCTCAGCAGCCACGTCGAAAACGCGCTGAGGTCGCTGCGATACTGGTCTCTGGACTTCCACGCCTTCTCGAAAGTCAGCGCGGTCAGGTCTTCGGCCAGCAGGTCATCGCCCACACGGTAGCGGAAGAAGTTATAGATGCGCGGGAGCTGGTCGTGATACACCGCCTCCCAGTTGATGTCATTGTTCGAGTGCTTCATGGTCGATTGCGCAATCCGATCATCGTACTCGTGTAATGATACGTGGGAGTCGCGGAAGTATCACAGAAGTGAATGTGAGGTTTTGTCTTGAATTTGATAAGATACGGATGATGGTTAATCATAGAGCATGGATTAGCTTTAATGAAACAAAGTTGGTAATGAAAAGCGCGTACTTAGCACAGATGTGTGTGACAATAGCTATGGAAACCATGACTTTATAATTCTGCAAACAAACTTTAAATTATCGAAATCACCAATCGGCGTATGATTTACGGTAGCGCAAGTTAAGGGCCATGAGGAAATTATTATTAAATTGTATAGAAATAGGAAGAAAAAGTTTAGGAGACTACTTGAGGTATCGCTTCCGCTAACAACCAAATGACGTTTTCCCCCAATCAACTGGAATATCTTAAGTACAGTATCGGCAGCTATTTGATTGTTATAAAACAGGAAATTGATAGTCAATTGAAACGTTGTACAAAAAAGGGCACAGTGATGACATATTGCTATGATTTCCGAGGAAGTTATACGTAACCAGAATGACAAGGCAACATACTTAATTCTGTTGATAACAATCGTGAAATAAAAATAGTTGCGGGATTTTCGGAGATATACGATACTTATTTAAGACCTATCTCAGGAGAATCTTTCTCGAAAAGTTGCGTTTTTATAACACAAAAATGCTGTTTCCCTCAAGGAACTTCTACAGGAAAGTCGTTTTCGCTGGTTTCGGGAAAAAGAGTTTTTCCGTCAACAATATCTTTTCAAGTGGGGTTATAATCGTTTAATTGCATTTGATCAAAAAGTTCATAGTGATAACCTGTTGCTATAGTACTTTGCGAAAGTCAAATGTATACCTTAAAAGGGATAAACCCAAGATATAACGATATTTCACAATATCTCCAATTTATTTGAAAAATACCTGAGTCTACTGGAAAACATTTCGCAATTAGCGAGAGGATAAAACCACCTCTCAAAAAACTGAAATCAATGGTCGAAAAGACTTCAATAAGAGAATGAGACAGTACTTACAAAAAATCATGTTCAACGATCACAACGTTATGAATTTACCGATTAATTAGCGCTATGGCTGAATCTCATTAATTTAACCTCCTTAAGGAAGTATCTGTAGAAAGCTGAAACATCCTCAGATGTAGCGTAATCTCGAAAAAAGACGGTTATTTGGATCAAACGTAAACATTATTTTAGCTGTTGAATCACCATTTTTCAATAGCTCATTCGTGAAGACTCGGAGGAACCAGTAAATGAAAATCAAGAAAAGCAATGCTCTTCCTTTAGTATCCGAGACGCGTTCTTTTAAAGAGGAAGATCAGCTAGTAGACAATGATGAATTCGGTAAAGACTTGAATCGTCATATTGCTGTAATCAGAAATGTGGTTCGAGAATCAAGTGAAAACGCGTAATGTCAGACATTCTGATGAGGTAGCGAAGGTCAAGTCGATAATCAAGCCAATTGAGAAGTTGGCGCAAATACCGCCAATCTTTTATTTTCACAACATATCTCTTGAAGAATATTCAGAAATCGAAGTATTCCCGCGGTGCAGTATCGTGTTGCCATGTTAGCATGGAGGGCTTCAAATTCTTACGCAAGCTGATTGAGCTTTAGTAACACCTAATCAGCGTAAACAAGTATTTGACGCTTGTTAATCCTGCAAGGTAACAGTCAATACATGCATGATCATTGAAGGCAACGGATATCTGTTCGCTAAGCAAAACGGATGATAATTGCAAGATTATGTGGATAAGATGTTACAAGCCCGTCTATAGTGCCTTGGAGAAATTGCATCAGGGGAAAACGGAACCGACTAACATCCAAAAATGCACATCACGAGCGGGCATCTTCGTATTCCACCTAAAGACTGCTGACTACTGACCTCGACTACCCGCTACTCCTTCACATTCGTCACCGAGCCGTCGTCGGCCTGGTGCGCGGTCTTGGCATACTTCGCCATCACGCCCGTCGTGTAGTGCGGCTTCGGCGCTGTCCACGCCGCCTTGCGCTGCGCCAGTTCGGCGTCGCTCAGCAGCACGCTCAAACGGCCATCGGGCACGCTGATTTCAATCAGGTCACCCTCTTGCAGCAAGCCAATCGGCCCGCCGACCATCGCTTCCGGCGCGACGTGACCGATGCACATACCGCGCGTCGCCCCGCTGAAGCGCCCATCGGTAATCAGCAGCACATCGCGTCCCAGCCCTTGCCCGGTGAGCGCCGCCGTGACGCCCAGCATCTCGCGCATCCCCGGCCCGCCGACAGGCCCCTCGTAGCGAATCACCACCACATCGCCCGCCACGATTTTCTGCGCCTGCACCGCCGCCATCGCATCTTCTTCGCGTTCAAAGATGCGCGCGGGGCCTTTGTGGTACGTCGGCTCGTCGCCCTTCAGCTTAATCACCGCGCCGTTCGGGCACAGGTTGCCGCGCAGAATGTGCAGCCCGCCGTGCGCCGCGATGGGATTGTTCAGCGGACGAATCACCTGCTGGCCGGGCGTTTCCTTCGCCAGTGCCGCTTCTTCGGCCAGCGTGCGCCCGCTGACGGTCAGCGCGCTGCCATCGACGTACCCGCCTTCAATCAAGCGCTGCGTGATGAGCCGGTTGCCGCCTGCCTTATACGAATCGACGGCGTTGTACTTGCCCGTGGGCTTAAGGTCAGCGATCAGCGGCGTGTGTTTGCTGATGGCTTCGATGTCATCCAGCGTGAAGGGGATGCCCGCCTCGCGCGCGAACGCCAGCGTATGCAGCACGCCGTTGGTGCTGCCGCCTGTCGCCGCGACGGCGGCAATCGCATTGTCCAGCGCCTTGCGTGTGACGATTTTGCTGGGGCGCAAATCCTGTTCGATCAGCTTGAGCATCATCTCGCCCGCGCGGAAGGCGACGTTATCCTTGTTGGCGTCCATCGCCGGGACATCGGCCATACCCATCGGGCAGATGCCCATCAGTTCGGCGGCCATCGCCATCGTGTTCGCCGTGAACTGCCCGCCGCACGCGCCCGGCCCGGGGCACGCCAGCGACTCGACGGCGTGGAATTCTTCATAGCTGATTTTGCCCGCCGCGTATGCGCCGACAGCTTCAAACACATCCTGCACCGTCAGGTCTTTGCCGTTGTAATGGCCGGGGGCGATGCTGCCGCCGTACAACATCAGCGACGGGATGTCCAGACGGATCAGCGCCATGATGGTGCCGGGCATGGTTTTGTCGCAGGCGGCCAGCGCAATCACGCCGTCGAAATAATTAGCGTGCGCGATCAATTCAATCGAGTCCGCGATCATTTCGCGGCTGATGAGCGAGGCTTTCATGCCTTCCGTGCCCATCGTGATGCCGTCGCTGATGCTGACCGTGTTGAACTCCAGCGGCGTGCCCCCCGCCGCGCGGATGCCTTCCTTGATTTTTGCTGCGAGGCGGCGCAGGTGGAAATTGCAGGGGCCGATTTCCGTCCAGGTGTTGGCGATGCCGATAATCGGTTTCGCCATATCCTCATCGGTCAGGCCGATGGCTTTCAACATGGCACGGGCGGCGGCGCGGTCATTGCCGGCCAGCAGAGGGCGGCTGCGCGCGTTTAATGCAAACTTTGTTTGCACGGCGTCCCGGACTTCGGGTGAGTCAGACATAAGAACTCCTGAAAAGCTGTTAGCTATTAGCTGTTAGCCGTTAGCCAAAATACGAGGGGAAGGCGATAAGCGGGTGATTGTAGCGCAAAGGGGATTTTTCGGAAAAATTTCACGCCCTGAATTGGTTCTATCGTCTATACTCTGGCAGCAATTCTGAAATGGGAACTTGAACTATGGCTGTAAACGCGCAGTGGGAAAACGACGAAAAGACCATTATGTGTTGGACGTTTGAAGGGGCCTGGCAGTGGGAGCAGTACTTCCACATTCGCACGACCACCAATCAACAAATCCACGCCCAAAAACATACCGTTGACCTGATTGTCGATTTGACCAGGACCACGCTGCTGCCCAGCAGTGTGTTGATGCACGCGCGCAGCGCCGTGATGACCGCCCCCTCCAATATCGGCGTGACGGTGCTGGTGAGCGCCAACCCCGTGCTCCATGCCTTCTTCAATATGTTTCGCAACCTGTATCGCGGCTTAATCCACAACAACCACATCGACATGGTAATGGTGATGTCGCTGGACGACGCCTACAAACTCCTTGCAGAACGCCGCGTGAAAAACGCGTGACTACGCCCCACAGCTAAAGCTGGGAGCTTCTATGGGTCACGGACGTGTCCGCCCCAACAGACGCTAATCCACGTCTGAGTATATTCAACGCTGCGTTTAAGTCGCGATCTATTTTCAGCCCACACTGAGGACACTCATGGACGCGAACGGACAGGTCTTTAGGAACAATCACGCCACAACCGGAACACATTTGCGTTGTGCCTCTTGGGTTGATCAGCACGACACCGCGACCAGCATTCTCAGCTTTGTACGTGGTATACTGGATGAGTTGTCCCCAAGCCACATCGGCAATATTGCGGTTGATGATCTTGCTGCCGTTCGCCTGCATCTGCTGAATTTGAAGGTCTTCAAACACGATCAAACCATAGCGATTGACCAGTTTGCGGCTCTCTTGATGTGCAAAGTTCGTTCTGCGATTAGTCGCGCGCTGGTAGGCGTGGTTCAATGCACGCAACACTTTCCTACATGCTTGACTGCCCTTTGGTAGCTTATCTTTTTTCCGTTGAAGTCGCGCCACATCAGCAGCGTCTTGTTTCATCCAGCGCTGGCGCTTCACCTGTTCCCCATTGGACAGCACAGCGAAGGTCTTCAATCCTAGGTCAACACCCACTATGTTATCCGAGACGGGCAAGTGCTGTGTTTCTGCCTCAACGTTGAAGCAAGCATACCATTTACCAGCGCTGCGCCGAACCGTGACGGTCTTGATTGTCCCCTCAATCGGACGATGCAACACCACTTTCACGTCACCGACTTTGGACAAGTGCAACGTGCGCTCTTTCAACACAACGCCGTTGCCGTACTGCGGATACGTGAGGCTGTCATACCATCCATAGCCCTTAAAACGCGGGTAGCCCGCCTGCTCACCATGTTTTACACGTCGAAAGAACGCCTGAAACGCCAGATCGACGCGCCCCTGCACATTCTGCAAGACTTGCGAATGCACCTGCTTGAGTTCAGGCTTGGCTTGTTTCCATAGTGGCAGCAGTTTTGCAGTGGCATAGTAGTTCAACGTTTCACGACGCTGCTCGTAGGCATTTTTGCGTGTCGCCAATGTTTCGTTGTAGACATAGCGGCACAATTCGAGCATGTGCTCAAGCTGGTGCTGCTGTGTTTTGGTCGGTTTCAGGCGGTATTTGTAGGTCAGCCTCATGGATTCAAGTAGACCACAGTTTGCTTAAAATACAAGTTTGCGCCTAATATTCCCAAACTTTCAGATTGGGGTTTACGGCGTTTTCTTGAAGAAATCCCCCCAGAAAGCCAAACCTTTACGGTCATGTCTCAACTGTAGCTTTATGCTAAAGCTATAAGCTTGTATTGGAGTACAACATGACAGTCAAGACGGAATGGGATGGCCCTGACAAGAGAGTGATGCGCTGGATACTCGAAGGCGCATGGACTTGGGAGGATTTCGCCGTCATGCACCGCAGCAGTACCACAGATATTGCCGCACAGCAGCACGCGGTGGACATCATTCTCGATTTAAGCAGCAGCAGTCTACCCTCTGAAAACACGCAGAATGTGCTGGACATGCTGCCGGAAAATGTAGGCGTAACGGTACTGGTCGGCACTCACGTCACCGTGCGCAGTTTCTACACAGCACTGCGCCAGATGCACCCGCTGCCCGCCAACATGGCGCTGGTGACGACGCTGGCCGAGGCTTACGAACTGGTCGCGGAGTGTCCCGACACGGGAAAGCTGCCTGCCATACGATAGGGGCGAGTGGGGAGTTTCGCGGATAGTTGCGTGTAGGGACGTTCAACTGAACATCCACGTAAGCTTGAAGCTCACCACTCCCCAATAGGCGGGCTATTCGCCTCCGCCGCCAAAGACGATTAGAATAAAGCCATAGTTGTTTACGCTGTGATGAAAACTATGGCGAACAAATCCTCCAAAGAACCGACCAATTTCCTCAGCTATGTGCAGCAGCATGAGCGCGCGTGGGGCATGGACACCTACCCCGGACGCCCGACGCTGGAAGAAATGCTCAACGCGCCCGTCGTGGCCCTGTGGTATCCGCCGGAAGACGACGACAAAACGAAGAAGGACATCTTCAAGCAGGAACGCTTTACGGTCACCCTGCATCAGGACTTACACGAAATCGAGAGCTACATCAACCGCCTGATTTTCCGGCTGAGCGTGCAGGTGCCGCGTGTGCGGCTGGCGCGCGTGTTCGTGCGCGGCAAAGAGGTGAAGGTCAAAAGCGTGAAAATCGAATTCGAGGAACTGCGCTTAGGAGAGTGTTACATTTAGCTTCACTGTTTGTCAAGCAGGCTATGGACATCAATGATAAGCCTTATTTCCTCCCTCATTAAGGGAAGCAATAAGCTAACCGATATTTAAAATGTACAGATTTACACTTCGAGTACTGAATGTTTTGGCTCACGGGACGGTTAGTCACCTGTTTAAGGCGGGAAAAACAGTCACGATAGACAAATTGGCTTTTCTCCAATATCGTCAGCGCTCCCAAGGATGTGAAGCCATTGACGGATGTGGAATTGTGCTAAACCACGATGATCTGAATTGTCGACTTTATCAAGCACACTTTCAAAGGGATTTACTTCACCGATTGATGAGGAAATGCCGCTCGATGTGTATCTAACAATCGTAATGCATTCGCGAGCAACCTCTCTCCCTGCACTATAAACTTTAGATTAAGCGTGCATAGAAGCCCCAAAGATAATGCATGAGGACAAATTCAGTAAATGCTTTTCCATTAGCACGTCCAGCCCGATGAACAACCATTTCGTGAGTTATTTTGCACGCAACGTTTAATGCGGTAATTGCCTAACTAACTGAATTCACTTGTCGCAGATTCTCGATGCCATGTTAGTTGTCGAGGGATACTTCTGATGTCATTTGCTGCCAGATTGGGAAATGCTTTGATATTATAGATGCTATAGCTCTTAGGCATTTTTACAAGTGTTCCCCTTCAGCTTAAGATCAAAGTTAATAATTCGCTGCTAAATTTTCAACTGCAGAGCGTGATGTGGTATTAAATAGAGTTTGGATTCAGGATTTCAACTATGTTCTGATCCATACGCATCGAAATGAAGCTTGACATTGAATGAAACAACGTCGTTAGGGTCAAATTTAGCAAGATACACCTGGAAAGGATTCTATCTTTATCAAAGTTCATATTAATCTATAAGGTGTCAATTGATTGCCATGAGCGTTCCTTAATTAACTACGAGGCAGCCTCACCTATTTTGACGACCTGCTAAGAGTCTCTGCTGAATCTATACTTACAGTCAAAGGATTCCGATGTCTATCGTATTTATCCATCTCATTGGACACAAAAGTGCTTTCCAAAGTCTTGGAACTGCTGCTGTTCAAGATATTGAACCAGGTTTGCAAATAGAATGTACCAGTTAGTCTCGCTGGAACAAAATCACTACCCCGATTCAGTCTATTCACCTGTAACCTGATCGAGTTATCATATCTCACGCTGATAACGGACAAAACAAAGTCAATGGGATACCTTAGGCACTTCACAGGGTTTTCCGCAAGGGACGTTGTTGCACTTTCTAGAGATTAAAAACATAATGTGTTGGAGTTGTTTCCGCCTACACCTATTGATGAGCGCAGAGTTACAATATCGACAGTTAAGCGAGATTCCATCGGTGGGTGATTTCGCTTTCTTTCGCAGAAAAGTCCTCTGTTCTGCGATAGCAGAGTCAATACCGAACATTGGCTCAGCCGTTTATCAAGGCTTATCAATGGCACGGGATTTGAATCCTGTAAGTGTTTGTTACTACATGAACTTCTCGAAAATACAAAGAGGAGTTTTGAGGACAAAGTTATCGCAATGACTGAGTATCAATATCTGATAAAGCGGGTCTATGGAAGAGAACGACAAATCAATTTTTGAAGCATAAAACATTGAAGCACAAGTAGGGGCGCAGCACCACGCCACGCCCCAGTGGTGATTTGTATTATGCGCGTTACCCCGCCGTCAGTTCCTCTAACTTATCCACGTAGCGCGCGAGGACAGCAAACGTCTTCTCGACGGCTTCCGGCGTGGACAAATCGACGCCTGCGCCCTTAAGCGCGTCCAGCGGATACTTGGAACTGCCTGCCTTGAGGAAGCCCAGATAATCCTTCGCGGCGCTTTCGCCACCCGCCAGCACCCGTTCCGCCAGGGCGTGCGCGCCAGAAATCCCTGTCGCGTACTGGAACACGTAGTAACCCTGATACAGGTGCGGGAACTGCGCCCACGTAATGCCCACACGGTTACGATCCACATGCATTTCGCTGCCGTAACCCTCGCTGAACAGGTCAGCCATCAGGTTCACCAGATCGTCGCCCGTGAGCGCCGCGCCGCGTTCGACACGCGAATGCGTTTCGTACTCAAAGCGTGCCAGCGTTGGCATGATGAAGAAGTAGCGGTGGAAGTTGCTCATCGCTTCTTCGATCAGCGCAATCTGGAACAGGCGGTCACTGTTGTGCTTGAGCAGATAATCGCGCACCAGCGCCTGATTGAAGTTGGAGGCGACTTCAGCGGCGAACAGCGAATACTGCGCGTAGGTAATCGGCTGGTTTTCCCACGTCAGATAGGAGTGCATCGAGTGGCCGAGTTCGTGCGCCAGCGTGCTCATTGAACCGAGCGTGTCGGTGTAGTTCATCATGATGAAGGGATGCGTGCCCGGCGAACCATAGGAGAACGCGCCCTGTGTCTTGCCCTGATTGGGGTAAATGTCCACCCAGCGCTGTTCGAGGCAGCCCTTCCGCAGGGTGTTGACGTAGTAGTCGCCCAGCGGTTTCATGCCAGCGGTAATCATGTCTACCGCTTCGGCGTAGGACACTTTGGGTTCATCTTTGGTCAGGGGTGCCCAGATGTCGTAAGGTTGCAGCGTCTCGACGCCCAGCGCTTTGCGGCGCACGCGCCAGTACTTATGCCACGTCGGCAGGTTCTTTTTGTAGGTATCAATCAGGTTGTGGAACACCGAGACGGGGATATTGTTCTCAAACAGCGCGGCTTCCAGCGCCGTGTCGTAGCGTTTGGCGCGCGCCATGAACACATCCTGCTTGACCGACAGCGTGTAGTTGCTGGTCATGGTGTTCTTGAGCGCCAGATAATAATCGGCGTAGTTTTCCCACGCGGTGCGCCGGGCTTCGCGGTCAGGGCTGGTGAGCAGCTTGCTGATGGTGCCCTGCGTCAGCGGGTACGACTGCCCCTCGCTGCCTTTGGCGGCGTCAAACTTCATCTCCGACGCCATCAGCACCTGATAGGTGTTGGCCGCCATGCCGAAGGGGTCCTGCACCAGGCCGAGCAGTTCTTCGACTTCGCCGGAACGCACATGCGCCTGCTTGCGGTAGAGGCTGTCGAGGTAATGCTGCTGGTGGGCGAGGCGCGGCTCACTTTTAATCCACTGATTCAGCTTGTCCTGCCCGATGCTCAGCAGTTCGGGGTCAGAGAAGGCAATCGCTGCCAGAGTCTGCCCGAACAGACTGCCGGCCTGCCCGACCATCGCGGCGGCGGCGGGGTCGCTGGTATCACACGACTGCGACATCTGCGCGTAAAAAAAGACGGTGAACGCGCGTTGCAGCAGTTTTTCGGAGGTTTCTACATAATCGGCCAGGGCTTGCGCGCTGTCGCCCAGATGTCCCTGAAAGCGGGCGAGGCCGCTCAGACTTTCCATGACGCTCTTGAGTTCAGCAGCCCAGGCGTCCTGCGAGGGATAGACGCTTTCGGCATTCCATTTATGCTCGTTTGGCACTGCGCTGCGGGGGAGAACCTGTGTCTCGGCCAACGTCGTGTCTCCTGAAAAAACAATTTTAAACGATAGAAAAAGTTTAACTAAGCGCTTGCTAAATGTCAAAAAGAAAGTTAAGCGCGTAGGAAATGTTACGTGGGCAGCAGTGGGTCATGGCAGGCGCTTGCCCATTCCTTATCTGTGGGCTTTTTATATTTCTATGGGTGCTAGTGAATTTGAATTGTCCTAAAAGCCTTGCCCCTTTTGTCGGCGTGTGCTGCATTTTCTCCCTTCGCCCCCGATTTCAGGGGAGAAGGGCTGGGGATGAGGGGGTAAACCAGCACCAAAGGGTATTCAATTCGTATGCTGCCGTTTGAGAAGGGCGCATCCCCTTGTGCGCCCTTTCACGGACAAGTAATGATTAGCCGGAAGCGGAGTCGTTGAGCAGGTCACGCGTGTTCAAAGGCTGAACAGGGCGCGCGTTGAGTTCAAAGAGGTGAGCGAAGGCTTCCGCTTGTTCCGCAGAGATGTCCACAGGCGTTTGCAGCACGAGCCAGCGTACCCCTTGTGTACACGGCGGTGTGGTTAATGAGCCGTTGTAGGTGAAGTACAGGCGTTCGCTGGGCAGCAGGCTGTTGGCGTCGATGGTCAATTCTGTCGGCTGCGGCGTGCCCGCTTCGGCGGGTAAATTGTCGAAGATGGACGCGTAGGCCTCGTTGGCGCTCTCGGTTTGACGCAGCAGCACGCCGACGACGGCTAAACTGCCTTCAGCGCTGCGATGGACAAAATGTAATTCCATCGCAAACGACTCGCCGTTGAGCGTGTGTTCGCTGGGGTGATGGAAATGAAACTGCACAAGGTTATAGACGGTTTCGTTGTAGGTGATCGAACTGCCCTCGTCGTAATTCACTTGAATCGTGTGCCCGTTGTTGAAGATGCTGAGCGCAGAGGACTGATAGTTGAAGGCGATATCCGCCAGGTTGACCGCCTGTGGCTCGGAGATGTCGATAGGCGACTGGGCACGCCCGGTTGAGCACAGCGCGAAATCAGCGGAGAGGTCGCCCCAGTGTTCGGGGCCTTCTTCGCCTTCGTAGGTCCAGTGCGGCGGGGCTGGCGTAGGCGTGGCTTCCTGACTCTGGGTGATGCTGAAACTAAGCAAAAGGTTGACGCAAACAAGACTCAAAATCACCAACAGCGGCGCAATCCGTCGAGCGTTCATGAGCTATTCTCCTGAGGTTGAAAATGTAGTTGTGGGGTTCATTTCCAGTGTAAGGGGAGAGTAGGGTTCAGGTGAGTAAACGTTTTAATTCAATCTGCCCGGTACACCATTTCATCGGCGACACCTAACGCGCGCAGGGCATCCCCCACGCGCTGCACATCAACGCTGTCGGCGCTGTCGTAGGTGCAGACGCGGATTTCGCGGGCGTTGACGCTGCCGCTGTGTGAGGCGGTGGCGACTTTGGACTTGTAACCGAGGCTGCCGTTTTCGGTGGCGGCTTTGACCTGTGCCCACAGCGCATCAACGTGCTGGAGGTCGGTGCTGATGCGCCATGCGCCCGTGCGGGAGGTCGGCGTTTGCTGCGGCTCGCGCGGCTTGGACTCAATCCAGTACACGGCGCTGACCTGCGACGGCACGGCGTCGGCGTCGTGTGCCATGCGCGCCTGCTGCACCATGCGGATCAGGTCGAGGTTGGGTTTATCGTAGTCGGGCATAGGTTCTGACTGTTCGTTTCTGGTTATTTGTTTTTAGTGTAATGCAAAGGCAGCAGGTGGGGAAGGTGGGTTTAGGTGTCCACAGGGCGGGTAAAGTCTCGTTGTCGTCGGGCTTCGTGTGAGGTTAGTGAGGGTTGTGCGGTCCCAGATAAATTTCGTAGTCTCCATCGTGGTTTGAGCAAACACCAGGCGTCCGTCCGCGCCCCATTCAGGATCGTCTTCTGCCATATGCTGCGACACATTGCGAGTGCTCGCCATCCCACACGACTTCAGATGGTTCCATATCGTTATCCAAATGCCAAACGCCCATCAAGGCTCCATGAAGGATTAATGTGATTTGTGCCGATGGGGAGATGTTGACTCTGCCGTCCCACACATAATCTCAGCGTAGCGTTCATCGCCTGAAAAACTTGCCATCCGCTCCACGCCCAAGTTCCGAGCCAGCATCATACGTGTATGTGGTTAAAGAAATCAATCCCAGATGTAAATATCATCGTTTCCGTCCCGTTGAGACAAACGCAAGCGTCCGTCCGCGCTCTAAGCAGGACTAGAGATGTGTGAACGATCTGACAAAGGGTGTAATACTGCCCATTCCAGATAGACTATTGTACTATTGAGTTCTGGACCCAACAAACGCACCATCCATCTGTACTCCACGTATGACCAATTATTCCGTTCTAAGACAATTTCAAGACCGCGAATCGTCCCAAATGTAGCTAGCACCCTCCATCGTAAGACAGGCTAGATGCCATCGTCTCCATCCAGCGTGTCATTAATGGGTGATTCGAGATATTGGTAGCGTGTTCCATCCCAGACAAGGTTTCCCGAGCTTGCCTTCAATCGGAGCCACAAACGCCAGGACTCCATCGACACTCCATAGGATAACATCTGATGAAATCAATCCGAGCTAAACGAAGATGCCGACGCTCATCAGCATCAAGTATATCCCGAAGAACTCGCTGTCTGCGCCAGATATGCTACCATCGCGCCGGGATGCGCCTGCCCCCACGCGCGGGTGGCAAACGCCAGCAGCGTGCAGACGAGCGTAAGCGCGAGTGCCAGCGTCAGCACGATGCGGGTCACGGCAGCCACAGCGCGGGCATGCCGTCGTCGCTGGTCGGGTTCTGCGTCAGATCTTGTAAGCGCCACGCCGTCCCACACATAGATTTCGCCGTTGCCGTCGCGCTCGGACACAAACAGCAGCCGTCCATCGCTCGTCCACACGGGATCATAATCATCGGCGGCGCTCTGCGAAACATTGGTCAGCGCCGCGCCGTCCCACACGAAAACCTCCATAAAGCCGTCGCGTTCCGAGGTGAAGGCCAAGCGTCCATCGGCATTCCACGCCGGGTCATAGTCGATTTCGGCATTCTCCGAGATGTTGCTCAGGGTCGCGCCGTCCTGCGCGAAGATTTCACGGTTGCCGTCCAGCCACATCTCAAACGCCAGCCGCCCGTCGGCGCTCCATCGCGGGCTGCGCGTGGAAACCGTCTCATCGCCCATCAGGCTGCGGATTTGGCTGCCATCCCACACATAGACTTGGCGGCGGCCAGTACGCCACGAGACGAAGCGCGATTTGCCCGTCGGCACTCCAAACAGGGTCTTCTTCGTTGGCCGCGCTGCGTGATGCGTTGAGCATGATCACGCCATCCCACACCATGATTTCGCTGCTGCCCTCGCGTTCGGAAATGAACGCCAGCCGTCCGTCGGCGCTCCACAGCGGATCGTGGTCAATTCCGGAATAGCGCGAGATGTTGCGCAGCGTCGTCCTGTCCCAGATGTAGATATTCGCCCGCCGTCGCGTTCAGAGACAAAGGCTAAGCGTCCGTCGGCGCTCCATGCCGGGCTGTAATCATTCGCCGCATCCTGCGAAATGTTGGCGAACGACTGGTCATCCCACACGCAGATTCGGAAGTACCCTCGTGCATCAGTTCAAAGGCCCAGCCGCCCGTCCGCGCTCCACACGGGGCATGGTAGCCTGTCAGCCCCAGATACAGCTCGACGCGCGACGATACATCCAGCAGGTAGAGTTCAGGCGTCGTGGTCAGGTTTGCCACGTAAGCCAGTTCCGCGCCGGGATGCGCCTGCCCCACGCGCGGGCGGCGAACATCAGCACGGCGAAAACCAGCGTAAGCGGCAGCGTGAAAATGAGTAGAAAACGGATAATCATGGCGTCTAGTATAACGCGAATTTCTGCCTGGCCCGCACCATTCGCTGCGAGCTTATCGCCTTTCTCGCCTGGCCCGCGCCTTTAGCTGCGGGCGAAATTGTCTTTCTGCCTAGCCCGCACCATTCACTGTGAGCCTGCCTTTCTGCCTAACCCGCGCCATTCTGTGAGCTTTTTATCTGCCTGCTCCCGCGCCTGGCTGTGGCACGCTGCGGGCGTTCGCTTATGAGGGCGCCGCCGTGCAATATATACTCGGCATATTCAGCCCATCTCACAGGAACGCATGTATGCAATTCTTACAGCGCTTTTCACGCGGGGAACTGCGCTTGACCCGCATTGAAGCCTTCAGCGACGGCGTGTTTGCGATTATCGTCACACTGCTGGTGTTGGAACTCAAAGTGCCCGAACTACAGCATCACGGCGATGTCAGCGAACTCGCGCGTCAACTGCTGGCGCTGCTGCCGAAGTTTCTGAGCTGGCTCATCAGCTTCATTATCGTGGCTAAATTCTGGCTCAATCATCATCATGTGCTGGGGCTGGCACGGCACGCCGATTATGGCATGGTGTGGCTGAACTCCATCTTTCTGATGTTCCAGTCCTTTGTGCCGTTTCCCACAGCGCTGCTGGGCGAATATCCCGATAACCCGCTGGCCGTGAGCTTTTTCGGCGGGGTCATGGCCTTCAATACGCTGGTGTTCATCGTTCTGCATCACTACGTCTCACGGAGGCTGGTAAAGCCCGAACTGGCGCACGAACAGGATCCGCATCTGGTACGCAGCTCACTGCTGGGGCCAGCGTCGTATCTGCTGGCTGCGCTGTTGGCCTGGGTTTATATTCCGCTGGCGTTTATCATGGTGATGATAACGCCGCTATTCTATATCGTGCCGCCAGCGCCTAAGCACTACGCAGCGCCAGCAGCGGTCAAAAGTGAAAGCAGTAAATAACGATGGCAAAACTCAAGCTGGACTTACACGACATCTACAACAAGGGCGACAAAATCGAAGCGGAACTTCAGCGCATCATGCAGGAAGCGCTGGACAGCAAAATCGAACTGGTGGAAATCATCCCCGGCAAGGGCAGCGGCCAGTTGAAGAAAAAGGTGCTGCGCTTTCTCGACCAGAAACATGTGCGCGCCATGTATCACCGCGTCGAAAAGGACGACAAGAACTTCGGGCGCATCTTCGTCCATTTTAAGTTCTAGCGCCGCCGTTGACA
This sequence comes from Anaerolineae bacterium, assembly GCA_046328675.1. Classification (GTDB taxonomy): domain Bacteria; phylum Chloroflexota; class Anaerolineae; order Aggregatilineales; family Phototrophicaceae; genus JACAER01. The sequence continues at coordinate 17,011 of JAXLWC010000036.1, read as the reverse complement.
GCGTTCGCCCATAAGGAATTTGAGCTGCCGAAGTTTAGCTGATGGCGGCGTAACGGTCTTGCTCCCTCCCTTGACTTCGGGTGAAAGCGAAGCGACAGGGTCGGGGATGAGGGGGTACACGCTCACACGCGCACGCTAGGCCGTAACCTGCTGCGACATCTGCTCCACCGCGTGGGCGATTAAGCGTGCCGCGCGCTCGGTGTCCATTTTGCCTGTGTTAATCACCAGATGATACAGCATCGGGTCATCCCAGCGCGCCCGGAAATGACGTTCCATATACTGCGCGCCTGCTTTGTCGCGTTCGTCCATCAGGCGTCGCGCGACCTGCGGCGTCAGGTTCTCGATCTTTTCCAGGCGGGCGAGGCGTGTCTCTGGCGGGGCTTCAACGCGCACATGAAATGTGTCCGGCTTATCCTTCAGCACGACCTGCCCGCCGCGCCCGACGATAACCACGTTGCCGCGATCATGCGCCGCGTGCAGCGTGGCGTTCACCAGCATCACGACAGCCGTCTCGCCGAACTGGTCTACCGCGCGCTTTTCAATCTCCTCGACGCCGGGCACAGCACTCGCTATCGGCACGGAACCCGAAGGCGTCACGCCAAAAATCTGGTTGAGGCGTCCCATGATGGTTTTGTACTTGTAGTGATCTTCGGAGAAATCAATCACTTCGCTGCCGTAAAAGCCAATGTCCGCGGCCAACTCCATGATGAGCCGCTTGTCAAACACCTGATAACCGAGGAGTTCCGCGACACGCAGTGCGATCTTGCGTCCACCGCTGCCATACTGCCGCGATACTGTGACAATCGCCATGCTCTTCCTCCTCACAGCGATGAATCGAGCAAGAGGCTGAGGGGGGATGTAATCAGCGATGCAGCCTACACTTATTATACGGTGGATTACGCTTGCAGGAACGCCTGAACCGCTGCCACGAACTCCGCTGGCTTTTCGTACATCGGGAAGTGACCGCAGGCAGGCACAATCACCAGTTTCGCGTTGGGAATGCGCTCGGCGGCAAGCTGTCCCTGTGGCACGGGGACGGTGCCGTCATCGTCGCCGAAAATCACCAGCGTCGGCACCTGAATATCACCGAGGAACGGCGCGAGGTTCATGCCTGCAATCGCTTTGCCCATATCGTAGGCCGTGACCGCAACGCTGGAGCGCATCGACATACGCCGATCTATCGCCCAGAAGTCGAACGGCGGGTTGTCCATATCATGAAACCAGGGGCGGAACTGAATCTTGGCTATCACCGGAACCCGGATAGCAAGCTGCGTCAGGTCGTACAGCATCGGCAGTTTGCTCCCCATCCACATCTGTAGTTTGGTGACATACTCCACAACAGGCGTCAGCCGTCCCGTCACCACGCCATCGACATCCACCAGCTTAACCACGCGTTCCGGCGCGAGCTTGGCGGCGATGTACAGGCTGATCTGCCCGCCCATCGAATGTCCCATCAGCGAAAACCGTTGAAGGCCCAGCGCATCGGCCAGCGCCAAAACCCGCGCCGCCTGTGCCGCGATGCTGTAGTCGGCATCGTGGGGCTTGTCGCTGTCGCCCAGACCGAGCAAGTCCAGCGCGATGCAGTAGTGCGTGTCCTTAAAGGCTTCGATAGTGTTACGCCAGACATGCCGCGACGACAGCCAGCCGTGTACCAGCAGCAGCGGCGGCTGGGCGGGATTCCCCACTGTGATGTAGGTGATGCGTCCGCCGTCAACCGGAAGATACTTTTCGACGTAGCGTGTGGTGTTCATAGTCAGCCATTAGTTGTGAGCAGTGAGCGAATGGCTCAATACTATCGCGCGAAACCGCGATTGCAAAGCAGTTGTCCATGTAACGCGATTTCGGCACAGGGGATGAAAACCAGTTTTCTCGCGCTTGGTTACCTTTGCGCCATTCGTTGTACTCAACGTGGTGCCTTTGCGCTTCAATTCGCATTTGGCTATCGGCTATTTTCAAGGGAGCTGCAACGCAAAGAAATTCCACCACAAGGGGATGAAAATCCTTTCACTTGTCGCTGAACTCCCTTGTATTCGACGAGGTGTCCCGGTGGTTCAAACTTTCTTTGTTATCCAGCTCTCTTGCATGATCTTGGCGCACTTGGCGTCTTGGCGGTTAGCCGTATTTTCAGCGGAGGAGACAGGGACATGGCTGCTACATCCCTGTCTGTTGTTGGTTTTTGTTATTCCTTCGCGGCGGGCAGCGTGAAGCCGAAGGTGCTGCCCTGACCGTAGACGCTGTGGAAAATCATGCGCCCGTTATGCCGGTCTACGATGTTCTTCACCAGATGCAAGCCTAAACCCGTGCCTTCAATCTTCTTGGTCTCCGTCGTTTTGACGCGATAGAACGGCTCGAACAGGCGCGTCTGCTGTTCTTCCGGCACGCCGTAGCCGTTGTCCTTAACCTCGAAGATCACATGATTACTCTCCTGGCGAAGCTGCACATCCACCTGTCCGCTGGGCGGCGTGTACTTGATGGCGTTGTTAATCAGGTTAACCATCGCCTCGTTCAACTGAATCGAATCGCCCGACACTTTCACCGGGCGCGTTGGCAGGTCGAAGCTGAGCGTTTGCGTCTTCTTGCGTGCCTGATCCTGCATCTCCGGGATGAACTTATGCACGACATCATTCAGGTCTACCGTTTCGCTGTTGTCTTCGTTCGCGGTTTCCTCAATGCGTTCCAGCGAGAGAATATCACTGGTGATCTTCTGCATACGTTCGGTGGCGCGCCCAATACTGTCGATGTAATCGCGGTGATCGGGCGTCATCTCGTCCTTGTCCCAGCGCAGCAGTTCAAGGTAGCCCACAATCGTCGCCAGCGGGTTGCGCAGGTCATGCGAAGCGATGCGGATCATATCGGTCTTCAACTGTTCCAGCTTTTTCACCTGACCGTACAGCCCGCGCAGTTCGCGCAGTTGGTCTTGTAACATGCTGTACAGACGGGCGTTGTCCACCGCAACCGCGATGCGCGCCGCCAGCAGTTTAGCGAACTCCAGCGTTTCCTGCGTGAAGCGTTCCGGTTTGGGCGTTTCCAGATTCAGCAGGCCAATCGTTTTCTCGTGCGAAACCAGCGGAATAACGATCTTGGCTTTGGTCTTGTTGATAATTTCGACGTAGTCCGGGTCCGCGTGGACATCGGTGATTAGCTCCGACTCCTGGCTGCGGATCACCCGCCCAAGAATACCTATCGACGGGTCAATCGCTGCGTCGCGCGGGTAATTGCCGACACTTTCCGCGACACGCATCACATCATTTTCCAGCAGGCCGATAAAGCCCACATCCGACCCGCTGAGGCGCACCGCCGAGTCCAGCGCCATCGTCAGCACGTACTCGATATCGAGGTTTTCGCTGATTTCGTCTTCCACCTGTTGCAGCGCAGTAAGCTGTTCAATGCGTTCGTTCAACTGCTGCTCGGCGCGGCGGCGTTCAGTGACATCCGTCGCCAGGCCAATCACGCCGTTGATTTCGCCTTCGGGCGTGCGCAGCGGTGAAAAACGCGTTTCCAGCGACAGCGTGCCCACTTCGACAATCTTGACGAAAATATCGCCTTTCAGCGAACGTTTGAAGCTGCTTTCCAGATTGGGGATAGCCTGTGCTAACACGTTGAGCGGGCGTCCGGCAATATCCTCCGGGATCATGCCCAGTACTTCCAGCGAACGGCCTTCTACCAGGGTGAACGTGCCTTCGCGATCCAGCGCGAACAGCACCACTGGCGCATTGGTGAGCACCGTGCGCAGCCGTTCTTCGCTGGCCGAAAGCTGTGCGACAGCAGCGTTGGCGCGTTCAAACAGGCGGCGGTTCTCCACCAGTGTCGCCAACTGCGGCGCGAGGACATTGTATAACTGCTGCTGGTAGACGCTAAGCTGGTGCGGCACGGCCCACGCCAGCACGACGACGCCCACCCAGTTATTGTTGCGCGAGAACAGCGGGATAAACACCCCGGCGCGGATATTCAGGCTGCGCAGGTTTTCCACCACGACTTCCATACCGGGCATGGCTTCTGCCTCGCTGTCTGCGACGATGAGCATCTGGCGTCCATCTTTAGCCACCGCCTGCCACAGGTGCAGGTCACTCAGTCGGAAGGATTCACCGATGGCGATCACAGGTTTAGTGCGCGCGGGCGTGACGTTCGCCACCACTTCCAGTCGTTCCGCTTTGCCATTAGCGCCGGGATGCACATACAGCAGCGACACCGACATTTTATCGTTATCCAGCGCAATCGAGGAGAACGCTTGCAGCATATCATCCAACGTGCTGGCGTTGATCAGCACCTGGCTGACGGTGTACAGCGTTTCGACCTGAAGCAGCGCGCGCTGCAAGACATCTTCCGTCTGGCGGCGGTGGCTGATTTCGCGCACGATGGTCTGGATGTGCAGCGGCTGTCCCTTAGCGTCCTGTACCAGCGCGATATTGAGTTCTGCCGGGAATTCCTCGCCATCATGGCGGCGGAAGACTCCCTCAAATACCGGAACCGTACTTCCACGCAGCAGCGATTCCCCGATTTTACGCAGCTTGTCGTTATCCGCCGGCGGCATGAACTTGCTGAAAGGCTGTCCGACGATGTGCTCAATGTCATGCCCCAGCATATTGGCGGCCTGCTGGTTAGCCGCGAGGATGATGCCATCGGGCTGCGTCATAAACACTGCGTCGTTGGTGCGTTCAAACAGCGCGCGATGGCGAATGACATCAATCTGGTGCTGGGCTTCCGCCAGCTTTTGCGACGTGATGTCGCGCCCCACCGCCTGAATCTCTACCCATTGATGATGGGTGTTGTAAATGGCGCGTTCCGTCCATGCCTGCCAATGCGTTTCCCCGTTGATGATCGCGCGGCGTTCGTAGTTGACTGCCGGATGATCGGGATTCAACTGCGCCAGTTGGCTTTCAATAAGCGGCTTATCTTCATCAGGAATAAAGGTGAGAAAACTATGGTTAATCAGGTCTTCTATATTTTTGCCGAAGTAGCGGCAGTAGGCTTCGTTAACGAAGGTCAGCACACCGTCGGGGCGGTAGCGGCAGATCAGGTCAATCTGGTCTTCGACGACGGCGCGGTAGCGGGCTTCGCTTTCCTGCAAATGACGTTCGATGCGCTGGCGTTCGGTGACATCGCGCATCGTGCCCTGCATCGAACCATCGTCGCCGTGCAGCAGCACCAGTTCAACCCACACATCGCCGCTGGCCTGCGAACGCAGCGACACCACCGCGCGCTGTCCGTCATACAGTTCATGGATGTAACTTTCCCACGTCGGCGGAAACAGTTCAGTGAACGCGCGCCCCCCTAGCTCGTCAGATGTATAGCCTGTGAGATGCAAAATCGCAGGGCTGATATAGGTAATTGTGCCTGTGTGATCGACAGTGACCAGTACATCGCCCGCCGCTTCGGCCAGACGCCGATACTGCTGCCCATCAAACGCGTGACGAGGGCTTTCCTCTTTCACGGCGTTGGCTGCGCGCGAACGTTTTTGTTTCTCAGCCATGAGCGCGTTCCTCAATCTTTGGGGTACATCCTGAAAACAAGTCTACAGCCCAATAAGGTAGGGTATGCCCCACTTACACAATCAAGTCCGTGGTATGTCTTCGATTATAGCCCATCTCTGGGTTTAGTGACATTGTGCGTACAGGCACAGTGTACAGGAGTAGTCTACTATGCTGCGAAATTTTGCAAAACTTTTACAAAGCGGCAAGCGTGCCACGCCGCCGCTGGCCAGTGTGGCTGTGCATCAGTCGCTGAACGAAGCGCCGCCCCTGACCCCTAATGCTGTCTATCAGCAGTCGCCCTGGGTCTACGTAGCAGTGAACCGCATCGCCGAAGCCGCCGCGCTGGTGCCCCTGCGTGTGCTGCGCGTGGACGGTGAACGCACGCTGGAAGTGCCGCGCCACCCGCTGGAAGTGCTGCTCGAAGCCCCCAATCCCTTCATGAGCCGCTTTGAACTGATTGAAAGCACCATCGGCACGCTGGAACTCTACGGCAACGCCTACTGGTTCCTCAGCAGCAGTCCCGACGGCACCCCCGCGCAAATCTGGGCGCTGCGCCCTGACCGCATGAGCGTCGTGCCCGATGCCATGCGTTACGTGCGCGGCTACGTCTACGAAATCGACGGCTTACGCATCCCGCTGGAGCCGGAGGAGGTCATTCACTTCAAGCGCTGGCATCCGGCCAACGATTATTACGGCTTGTCGGCGCTGGAGGCGGCGCGCCTCACGATTCAGACCGAGAAGGCCATGGCCGAATGGAACCGCAATACCTTCAGCCTGGACAACGGCGTGCCTGCGGGCATCGTGCTGCTCAAAAAGGAACTGAACGACGCCGACTTTGAACGCATCAAACGTGAATGGCGCGCGTCTTACGGCGGCACGCAGCGGCGCACGGCGTTTCTGCGCAGCGCCGATGTTGAGTGGAAAAGCATCGGCCTGAGCCACAACGATCTGGAATTCCTCAAGGGGCGGCAGGCACACCGCGACGAAATCCTCAACATCTTCGGCGTGCCTGTGGGCCTAATCAGCGAGAACGCGACGGAAGCCAACGCCAAAGTTGCCGAGCGCCAGTTCATCGAGCGCACGCTCTATCCCAAGCTGGTGCGCCTGGCGCAGAAGATCACGCAGGATTTGCTGGCGTTTTATCCCGGCACACACCTCGCCGTGTTCGATGACATCCGTCCGACAGACACGCAGGCGCGTCTTGAGGAAATCAAGGTGGCCTATCCGCTGCTGAGTATCAACGAGATTCGCGCGCGCTACTTCAATCTGCCAGCGGTAGCATGGGGCGACGTGGCGGCGGGTGCAGCAACCCCTCTCCCCAACCCTCTCCCCGCCAGCGGAGAGAGGGAGCAAGCTGGGACACACGACACTGTAGGGGCGCAGCGTGCTGCGCCCTCATCCGACACACCCGCTGCATCCCCATTGGCTGACATGCCTCAACCCGAAGACGCACTTAAGGCGGCGGCGGCTGAACTGGCGCGCTGGGAACGCTTCGCGCTGAAGCGGCTGGGGCGGGCGCAGGGGCGTCCCTTCGCGGTGCGCGCGCTGCCCGATGAGGTGGCCTTCGAGGTCGCGGCGGGCTTGCTGGCGGCGCAGACAGAAGACGAGGCGCGTGCCGTGTTCAAGGACGCGCGGGCGCAGCTCGTCGATAGTCGTTAGCTTCTAGTCGTTAGTTTGCAGCATTTCCCCTCTCTGGTGACAAATGTCAGGGGGGGGAATTCATAAAAAATACTGATACGGCGGAACTAATCCCTTTATACTGTAGATGTATTAACTGATTAGGGGACTGATTTTATGAAAACACTGCGCTATCTGTCGGTGGTGACGTTGCTGCTCATGCTGGCCCTGGTAGCGACACAGGCGCACGCTGAATGTAATGAGGTGAGTACGAACTACTGGGTATGTGATGGCACGTTTGCCGCTTACACAGAAATAGATTTTTCGGCAGCAGATGAGTACATTGTGTTCCCCGCTGGAACCGTCTTCACCGGATATGCGATTGACGCGCGCGATGGCAATGACACCTTAATCAATGATGGCCTGTTTTATGGTTTGCTTGGCGGCGAACTCGAATCCAATGGCACAGATGGTAACGACACCATCATTAACAACGGCACTATCGCTAACTGTTTAACAGTTCCACCGTGCGGTTCGGGCATCTATGGTTATGGCGGTAATGATACGATCATTAACAATGGCTCAGTAGAGGGTTTCTTCGACGGTGGATTTGGCGGCGATACAATGGTGAATCGCGGCACACTTTTCGGAAACATAACAGGCGATGAGTTTCCCCCTCAACTGTTTGGACTGGTCAATGACAACCCCAATGACACACTGACCAACAGCGGCACTGTCACTGGCTATATCGACGGAGACTATGGTAATGACACCATCACCCTTGAGCCGGGAGCCAACGGCGGCAGCGATAATTACCTGCTGATTGATGGGGGCGATGGTGAGGATACGCTGGTGCTTGCATTTGACTCGGCTGAAGTGGATGCGGCAGTCCTGGCGAATGCTGCCAACGGCACGATTACTATTGACGGACAGACGTTTGAATGGATCAACTTTGAGCACATCGTCAAAGGCCAGCCTGCGGATGGTCGCCTGAACGGCAGCCCCGCCGACAACGCACGCACGGCAGCCGTCTACTGCTCACCGTATGACGACGGCGGTGTGATCGTCTACGGTATCGACGCCAACAATGAGGGCTATCTGCTGTTTACGGTGTCTGCCGATGATGCGCACGATGCTTTGGAACAGGCGCAAGCCAACGGTGAACATGTGCTGATTGCCGAGCAAGACGGGCAAAGCCTGTGGGCGCTGACCAGCAGCGAACTGCAAATCCATGACGCAGACGGACTCTACGACTTTATCTTTGCGCCTGCCATCTGCGGCATACCGCCTGCGAGTTAATTCATCGCCTGGGCCTGCTGGCGGCGCACAACGAGGACGAAGCACACTGCTGCTCGTTCGCTAAACATACCGTATTCCCCTTTCTGACAACGGTTGGAGAGGGGAATGTTTTTCATAGATACAGCCTGACAAATGTCACGATAACCCGCTTATCTTCCTCAGTCATTGCCACTGTCAAGAGCCTGCCCAGGGCTATTGCCGCGTAAAATAAAGGAGAAATAAGAAGAATTACCATTTCAAGAGGACAAATGCTACAGTCTGCGTTACATAAACGATACCTGATTGCGGGCCTGCTGCTGGGTGTCGCGCTGCTGATGCTTCATCTGCGCCCCGTTTGGGCAGCGGCGGTTGCCGTCAATACCTGCGATGCGCCGAGTCTCAATGCCGCCATCACTGCCGCCAATCCGGGCGATACCATTGATTTCAACTGCAACGGCACGATTGTCTTAGCCGCCGAGTTGAATATCACCAGGGACCTGATCTTTGATGGACGCGGCCAAAGTGTCACCCTGAGCGGTGGCAACCTCGTGCGCGTCATGTACATCAATCGCAACATAACGGTTACGATTTACAACCTCACCATCACCAACGGCAATAGTACCAGTGGTGCGGGAATCATGAATTTTGGCGTGCTAAACCTCTACGACAGTGTGATTAGCAATAATCGCGGCACATCAGGCGCTGGGATTAGCACGACGATGTTTGGCTCCCTGACGGTTAACAACAGCACCTTTTCCAATAACCAGTCCAGTGGTCCTGCTGGCGGTTTATTTGCCAATGGGATTATCACCATCAACAACAGCACCTTTGTGGGCAATTCGGCCACGACGGGCGGTGCGATGTTTATCTGCGGCGATCTCATCATGACCAACAGTACGCTTTCTGCCAACACCGCCAGCATGAGCGCGGGTGCCCTTAACATCAACTGCCGCAGCACCTTCGTAGACAGCAGCACCTTCGTCAACAACAGCGCGCCGACAGGGGGATCGCTGGGCGGGTTTAACAGGATGACCATCAGTCGCAGCATCGTGACCAATGGCGATTGTAACGGGCCGCTGATTACCGACGGCGGCGACAACCTTCAGTTTAACGCGCCGGGTTGTGTGGGTGCAGCCGGCGATCCGTTGTTGCAGCCGTTGGGCAATTATGGCGGCCTCACGCAAACCTTTGCTCTGGGGACAGGCAGCCCCGCGTTGGATGCGTACACAACAGGCTGTCCCGCATCGGATCAGCGGGGCATTCCCCGCCCACAGAATATCGGATGCGATATTGGCGCGTTTGAAGCCCAATTTGCGCCTGCCGCCCCCGGTGAATTACCCGTATTGATTCTGCCCACGCTCCCACCACCACCCTCCTGCGTAGAGATGAACGACAGCAGTTTTATGGTGCCTGCGGGTCTTTACTGTCAGGTCTTGATGCGCCATAACCTGTGGATTGCTCAGGTGGGGTCAGTCGATGGGGCGGTAACGCAGTTGGGGGTCGTGATTGCGGTGGAAGTCGTTTACTACGATGTGCCGGGGCACGCCTCCAATGAATTTGTCGATGGGCAGTATCGCCAGGTCTGTTTGCTGGGAACGGGGCGTTTCCTCTACGCCGATGGCCGCAATGCGCTGCGCACCTGGGCCGAGCTAACCAGCGAAACTGTGAACGGCTATAGTTGCGCCTGGATTGCCGCGCCGGGAACGATTGCCCTCGTCGAAAACTAGATTCTTGCGGGGCGAGTCACCACGACTCGCCCTTTTTGTTTAACAGTTTTTTATCACCTAATCCCCCGAAAGCGTGAAGGAATCGCCAGCGTTCGGCCTGTATAATGCCTGATGAATGTTGAACGCGGAGAATTTCACCATGTCCATGTCACGTCGTACTTTCCTCAAAGTTGCCCTGCGCGGTACTGCCGCCATGAGTGTAGCGGCCCTCGGCGGCACGGTCTACACCACGCGCGTCGAGCCTGTCGCGCTGGAAGTGACGCGCCTCACCGTGCGCCTGCCCAATCTGCCGCCGCAGCTTGCCGGGGTGACGCTGGCACAGGTCAGCGACGTTCACTTTGGCATGTGGATGAAATACGACTACGCGCTGTCCGTCGCCGAGAAAGTCAATGAGTTGAATCCCGATTTCGTTGCGGTCACAGGCGACTTCGTTTCGCGCATCGACCCCGGAACGCCGGACGAAATCAGCGGCTGGCTGCGTACCTTTAACGCGCCTGTCTATGCCAGCCTCGGCAACCATGACCACTGGACGGACGCCAACATCGTCTCGGAGGCGGTGCAAAACGGCGGCGCGGCCCTGCTGCGTAATGCTAACGCAGCGTTCGAGCGCGACGGGCAAACGCTGTTCATCGCAGGCGTCGATGACATCTGGGAACGGCAGCAGGATTTGGACGCGGCGCTGAATGGCGTGCCGCAGGATGGCGCGGTGATTTTGCTGGCGCATGAGCCGGATTACGCCGACGCCGTGCGCGAGGATGGTCGCGTCGGCTTGCAGCTTTCGGGACACAGTCACGGCGGGCAGGTGCGTCTGCCGCTGGTCGGTGCGCCGCTGTTGCCCTACCTCGGCACAAAGTACAGCATCGGCATGTACGAACTAGGGGCCATGCGCGTCTACGTCAATCGTGGCGTGGGTATGATCGCCCCCTATGTGCGCCTCGGCTGCCCGCCGGAAATCACGCTGATTACGCTGGAGTAGGCCATCCCACATTACGCAAAAGCTGCGCCAAAGTTGTGACAAAAAGCCCCCAAATTCATGGCTATTTCCCTCGGCGTTCCCTGCTAGACTGAAAATATCATTCAGGAGGGAAATTAACATGGAACGTGTAGATGATCTTTTAGCCTCGAAATTTGTCTGTCCGCGCTGCAAGGGTCGCGGCGCACACGCTGAACGGCTGTCGATGTCCGGCACGGGTATTTCGCGCCTGTTCGACATTCAGCCGTTTCGTTATGTGTTCCTGTCATGCCACAACTGCGGTTATACCGAGGTGTTCAACCTGCGGATGCTGGACGGCAAGGACGACCTCGGCACATTCCTGGACGTGATGTTCTCCGGCTAATGCCCTATAGGGAGCCGCCCATGTAAGAAGCCATTTGAAAAGTTGATGATAGTTGGTTTTGCCGAATATCTGATGTATCACCACCCGACTCTTCTCCCCTCTCCTCCGCGAAGCGAGTGGGAGAGGGGCGGGGGTGAGGGGCAGTCCGTACTTTTCAAACGATCTCTAAGCTGATTCCACCACAACGGGATGAAAATCCTTTCAGTGGTCGCTGAACGCCGTTGTATGCGACCAGGGTCTCGGTGGTTCAAACTTTCTTTGTGATCCAGTTCTCCTGCATGATCTTGGCGCACTTGGCGTCTTGGCGGTGAGCTGTATTTTCAGAGGAGTTTCCTGAAGAACGGCAGCGCTGTGCGAGTTCGCTGCACGTAGTGGATTGCCGCCCCAACCACAGGGCAAGCGTGCGCGTCGGTGTTAAAATGGACTCCATGACGTTTAAGCTTGGCTGAGAGGAGCAGGGCATGTCTTCATGGAGTACTTCCCCCGCGTGGAAAGCATTGGCACAGCACTATCAGGAAATCCACAGCGTTCAGATGCGTGAGTTGTTCGCGCAGGACGCACAGCGCTTCGAGCGTTTTTCGCTGCGTTTTGGAGACATCCTGTTCGATTATTCCAAGAACCGCATCACCGAAAAAACCCTGTCGCTGCTGTTCGACCTCGCGCGGCAGGCGAACCTCAGCGCCAGAATTGAGGCGATGCTGACGGGGCAGAAAATCAACGTGACGGAAAATCGCGCGGTGCTGCACACGGCGCTGCGCAACCGCTCCAACCGCCCGATTCTGGTAGACGGCGTTGACGTGATGCCCGAAGTGAACCGCGTGCTGGGCAAGATGCGCAGCTTCAGCGAAGCGGTGCGTTCCGGCGCGTGGCAGGGCTACACAGGCAAACGCATCACGGATGTGGTGAACATCGGCATTGGCGGCTCTGATCTCGGCCCCAAGATGGTCACGCTGGCGCTGGCGCATTACGTCACGCCGCAGATGAACTTTCACTTTGTCTCCAACGTCGATGGCACAGATTTAGCGGAAACACTCAAACGTGTCAGCCCGGAAACGACGCTGTTCCTCATCGCGTCTAAGACATTCACCACGCAGGAAACCATGATGAATGCCCACTCGGCGCGGAACTGGTTTCTGGCGGCGGCCAAAGACGAAGCGGCGGTTGCCAAACACTTCGCCGCGCTTTCCACCAACACCGCGAAGGTCAAGGAGTTCGGCATCGACCCGCAGAACATGTTCGAGTTCTGGGATTGGGTCGGCGGGCGCTACTCCCTCTGGTCAGCGATTGGCCTGTCGATTGCGCTGGCCATTGGCATGGATGGCTTCGAGCAGCTTCTGACGGGCGCGCACAAAGTCGATGAGTATTTCCGCAGCACGCCCTTTGAACAGAACATCCCCGTAATCATGGGGCTGCTGGGCATCTGGTACAACAACTTCTTCGGCGCGCAGACGCAGGCCATCCTGCCTTACGACCAGTACATGTCGCGCTTCTCGGCCTATTTCCAGCAGGGCGACATGGAAAGCAACGGCAAAAGCGTCACGGTGGATGGCGAATGGGTCGATTACAACACCGGGCCAATCCTGTGGGGCGAACCGGGCACCAACGGCCAGCACGCTTTCTACCAGTTGATTCATCAGGGTACCAAGCTTATCCCCTGCGATTTCCTGGCTCCGGCGCGCACGCTGAACCCGCTGGGCAATCATCATCCGGTGCTGCTAGCGAACTTCTTCGCCCAGACCGAAGCCCTGATGAAAGGCAAGACTCCCGCCGAAGTGCGTGCCGAGTTTGCCGCTGCGGGCAACACTTCGCCCTCGGATATGCTGGTGGCCGCCAAGACCTTTGAAGGTAACAAGCCCTCCAACTCGTTCCTGTTCAAGCAGATGACGCCAGAGGTTCTCGGTTCGCTCATCGCGCTCTATGAACATAAGATTTTCACGCAGGGCGTCATCTGGAACATCAACTCGTTCGACCAGTGGGGCGTGGAATTGGGTAAGCAGTTGGCGAAAGTCATTGAGCCGGAACTCAGCGGCGATGCGCCTGTTACCACGCACGATGCGTCCACCAACGGGCTGATCAACGCCTACAAGCAGATGCGCTAGACTTGTCGTGGCAAAACAAACAAGGATGAGCGTGCTGCCCATCCTTTTCGTTTTACGCTTGTTTAGCGCGCATCCCTGTAGGGACGTTCAAGTGAACGTCCTGTAATCTGTTGGGTTGTTTATCCGGCACAGCGCTCGAAAGCGGGGAGGTGGTTAAACTCTGAGGCATTGCGCAGGGCCAGCGCGACCTGATACAGATCGGGGTACGCTTCAAACGCTGTCAGCATCTCGTCGTACATCCCGAAGTTAGCGACTTCAGCGTCAATCGCGGCCTGACAGGCTTCCGCTAGGCTGGCGAACGTCGGCACCGCGACTTCCGGCAGGGCAGGGGTGGCGATGTCGTAGCGCTCGAACAGGTATTCCCACGCGGCGATATGCTGTGCTTCTGCCTGCTGAATGTTGACGAAGGGATTCACGTCACCGAACTGCGTAATCACCGCGCCATAAACCGCGTAAGCGTGCTGCTCGTCCAGCCAACCGCTGAGCATCAGGCCAATCACGTCCTGCGACAGTTCGCCTTCATACGCCGGGGGCAGCCCTGCGAAGAATCCCGCGCCGATTCCACCATTGCCGTTGGCACCATTGCCATTCGCGCCATTACCACCATTGCCGCGTCCCATACGCCCGTTCTGCTGACCGTTCCACTGTTCACAGTTTCCAGCATGGACGCCATAGCCATTACCCTGCTGCTGTGGGTCGCAGGTGGTGGTGGCAGGTGCTGCTGTACTATTGCCAGTGCCGTTGCCGTTGCCATTACCGTTACCGTTGCCGTTGCCCTGTGCGGCGGCGCCAACGCCGATGACCAGCACTGCCAGTCCTGCGAGTCCCATAGTGATGATGTGTTTCTTGTTCATGTTCATTCCTCTTTATGCTCATTTCACTTGAATGCCCTTATCCTAGCCGCAGCATGTGTGCAAGTTGTGAAGGACTGATGTCGTACTTTTGTAGGTTTTGCCTGTGCGCATGGCGAACTTAAGTTATACTTTCGCGCGACAGGAGAGAAGCATGTTTACACATTGTGGTTTGTATTTTGGCGATGAACAGATCGCGGCGGCCCGTAAAGAACGCGGCAGCAAGCCGTTGAAACAGGCGTGGGCCAGGCTGCCCGAACTTCAGCCTGCTGATGATATAGCGGCTGTCATCATCGGTGGCTTTCTCTATCGCTTTGACGACAACAGCAGCGCGGGAATGCACGCTGCCGCCAAACTCTACAACGCGCCGCTCCCCGCAGACAGCACCCTCAACACATTTCGCACGCTGGCAGCGCTGGCGCAGGGCCACGAGATGCTGCGTCCGCTGTTCTCGGCAGAGGAGCAAACGCGCTGGCAAACCGATTTCGCGGCACATCTCGGCACGCTGCGCACTGGCGCGCTGTACCATGAACAGTTGTGGTACGAAGCCCTGCGCCTGCTGGCGGGGATTGTGCTGGAACAGCGTGCGTGGGTCGAGGCGGGCGCGGAGGTTTACCGCCGCGTCATTCGCGAGGACATCCGCCCTGATGGGTACATTCAGGAGGCAGTGGAAGGGCGCGACGGTGAGGGGTTTTTCCGCCACATCGTCAGCACGCAGGCGTTGGTGCTGATGGCCGAGGCCGCCCGTCATGTCGGGATTGACCTGTGGGGTTATGAACAGCGCGGGGTATCAGTGGTCACGGCGGCGGCCTATCCGTTGTATTATTACTTTTACCCGCAAAAATGGCGCTGGGACAAAGACCTGAGCGAAGACACAGCGCAGCGCATCTTCCGCGACAGCGGCGGCTTTCTGGAGATGGTCAACCACCAGCGCCCGCTGCATGACATCGGCCTCCTGCTCAAGGAATGGCGTCCTGTGTGTGATATTTACGGCGGCGGCCTGACCACGCTGTCGCACGGTGGCACGGGGAAACGCGGGCTGTTCGGGCGTTAATCGTGTTGTCCGGTAATGGAAACTTTCGCGTTGGGGACGCCACCCGTTCAAAACGGGTGGCTATGTGTTTGGAACCCTTGAAAGGGCTAATATCGGACAGCGTTACCGTCAACAACTTCTGATGCAGCTTAACTTTTAAATTCGGTAACAGCGCCCAACGCAGCCTGCATTTCTCCCCTTCCCTCGAAATCGGGTGTAAGCGAAGCGACGGGGTCGGGGGTTAGGGGTTGACCTTCCCTTACCGACTTAATTTGTAAACCTGCATCAGAAGTCGTCTGATAATTCAAAACGTAATGCTTGGAATCTTCATTTTATGACTGTGTTCTCTGTGTTCTCTGTGTCTCTGTGTCTCTGTGGTTCCATTGTCTTTCTGAACCTTTGTGCCTTTGCGCCTTTGCGGTTCAAATGTATTTTTGTTCTTGCGTGTGATCCTATTCATCGTTACTTGGCGGTTCAATTCTGAATTTCCAGACACGCTCTCAGTCAGTTTTCTGGCGGTTAGCGGCGAGTTTTGAACCCGCTGCGAGGCTAAGGCGACCATGCGCGTGAGTACCGGACAAGCTTTTAATCAGTGACTTACGGGACTTTACGCCTAACCTTTGGCAACGAATTTATCTTCCATGTTATAATTCGCGAAAATGGGATTGCCTTCATTTTCACTCGGAAGTGAGCACAATGGCTACAATCACGCTGCAAGATTATTATGATAAGTTGGAAGAATTACTCAACAGGAATGCCAACGATGAGGTGATTCGCCACTGCCGCCACATCCTGCAATTCTTCCCCAAGAACGCGCGGGTCTTCCGTGCTCTCGGACGGGCGCTGCTGGAAAGCGGCGAATACGAGGAATCCGGCGAGATTTTCCGGCGTT
This sequence comes from Anaerolineae bacterium, assembly GCA_046328675.1. Lineage (GTDB taxonomy): Bacteria > Chloroflexota > Anaerolineae > Aggregatilineales > Phototrophicaceae > JACAER01. Next base: position 706 of record JAXLWC010000036.1, on the reverse strand, counting down.
TATTGGGCGTTTATCCTGATGATTACACCGCGCATGTGGGATTGGGCGAAGTCTACCAGAAGCTCAACAAGCCCGATGATGCCCTGTGGCACCTCGAACGCGCCTATGAGCAGGACCCCAATAACCAGATGCTCATCGACACCCTGCGCGAACTCTATCAGCGCTACCGCAAGGTCGAACAGGCCAAGCTGCAACTGACCGCCGCTGCTGTTGCCCGCCAGTATGTGCGCAACGAACTCTACGGACAGGCCATTGATGTGCTGGCGCAGGCCATTGAGCGCACACCTGAACGCATGGACTTGCGCGTGCTGCTGGCACAAACGCTGTGGGACGCCAACCAGCGCGTCGAAGCGGCTGAACGTGCGCTGGATGTGCTCGACAAGCTGCCGGACTGTCTGGTCGCGAACCGCATCCTGACGCAGTTGTGGCTGGATGAGCAGCGGCCTTCGGACGCTCAGCGCTTCCTGACGCACATCGAAAGCATCGAGCCGTATCTGGCGCTGGAACTGGCCAAGGGCGAATCGTCAGCTTCCGATCTCACGTTGGAAGAACTCGATTACAGCCGCATCGCCCAGCAGGAACTGGCGATGGCCAGCCCGGACTGGCTGCAAGACCTCGGTGATCTGGGCGAACCCACGCTGGAGGACGAGCCTGCTTACCATGAACTCCCCGCTGACCCCACGCAGCCTGTGCCGCCCAGCGATGA
>JAXLWC010000035.1:0-57524 GCA_046328675.1 Anaerolineae bacterium | reverse complement strand
ACATCAACCACGCCGCCGTAGATGGCAAAGCTTTCTTCCGCTGTGCCACGACGAATAATGAGTTCGCCGAAGCCCATCGTGGTCAGCACGGGAGCGTGACGCGGCAGCACGCCCATCACCCCTTCCGTCGCCGGGATAATCACCATGTCGGCGTCGGTCTCAAAGATTTTCTTCTCTTGCGTGACTACTTCTACACGAATTGGCATAACGCCCGCCTTATTTCTCGGAGTCTTCGTAACGCTTGAGCACGTCTTCGATGGGGCCGGCCATGTAGAACATCTGCTCAGGAATGTGATCCAGTTCGCCGTCAAGGATCATGCGGAAGCCGCGCACGGTATCGCGCACCTTGACGTAGCGCCCTTCACGACCCGTAAACTGCTGCGCCACGACCATCGGCTGGCTAAGGAACAGCTCGATCTTACGGGCACGCGCCACCAGCAGCTTGTCGTCGTCCGACAATTCATCAATACCCAGAATGGCGATAATGTCCTGAAGTTCCTTGTAGCGCTGGAGCACTTTCTGGACTTCGCGGGCGGTGCGGTAGTGTTCTTCGCCGATGATCAGCGGGTCGAGAATCTTGCTGGTGCTTGCCAGCGGATCGACTGCCGGGAAGATGGCCTTCGCCGCAATCGAACGTTCCAGCGCGATAGTACCGTCCAGATGCGTGAACACTGCCACAGGCGCGGGGTCAGAGTAGTCGTCCGCAGGCACGAACACCGCCTGCATCGAGGTGATTGAACCCGTGCGTGTCGAGGTAATACGTTCCTGAAGCTGACCCATTTCGTCTGCCAGCGTCGGCTGATAACCTACCGCCGAGGGCATACGTCCGAGCAGCGCTGATACTTCCGAGCCTGCCAGCGAATAACGGAAGATGTTGTCGATGAACAGCAGCACGTCGCGGCCTTCATCGCGGAAGTGTTCGGCCATCGTCAGGCCCGACAGCGCCACGCGCAGACGCACTCCCGGCGGCTCGTTCATCTGGCCGAAGACCATCGCCAGCTTGTCCAGCACGCCGCCTTCTTCCATTTCGCCGTAGAGCGCCGTACCTTCACGGGTACGTTCGCCCACACCCGCGAACACAGACAGACCAGAGTGCTGTGTCGCGATGGAGTTAATCAGTTCCATGATGGTCACGGTCTTGCCGACGCCAGCGCCGCCGAAGATGCCCGTCTTGCCGCCTTTGGTCATCGGGGCCACGAGGTCAATCACCTTCATGCCCGTCTCAAACACTTCGATCTTGGTCGATTGTTCTTCAAAGGTCGGGGCTTTCGCGTGAATGGGACGGCGCGGCGCATCAGCGGGTACGACAGCGCCGTTGTCCACCGGACGGCCCAACACGTTGAAGATACGCCCCAGTGAAGTCGGCCCTACCGGGACGGTAATCGGCAGCCCGGTGGCGAAGGCCGCCACACCGCGCGCCAGACCGTCTGTCGAGTCCATCGCGACGGTGCGCACCGCGTCATCGCCAAGATGAAGCTGGACTTCCAGGATCAGGTCTTCCAGCGGCTTGCCATCGTCATCAGTACGCGGCACACGGATCGCGTCGAAAATGTCGGGAAGCTGCCCGTGAGGGAATTCCACATCTACCACCGCACCCAGCACTTGTGTAATCGTGCCTTGAATTTCAGCCATGCTTTATTGTCTCCTCGTAAAGTAGGTTAAGCCTTACGCCCACCCGTTAGTTGTTTCTGTAATTCTTCAAGACCTTCCCAGTTTCCAGCCGCCGCAAACGACGCCTGCTCGGCCCATGTCGAGGCACCGGGTGCGAATTTCATTCCTGCCGCTTTTATCGCTGCCTCAATCTCCTCTAGCGAAGACTGTGCAAGCTGTGCAAATGTCGATATGCCTGCTGCTTTCAGCGCCGCCGACATCTTCGGTCCAATACCTTCGATTTTCGTCAGGTCGTCTGCGGCGGCTTTCTTCGCGCGCGGCGCAGGCGCTGCTTTCGGCGCGCTCAGCACGGCTTCAGCGCGGACTTCACCATCGGAGATCGTCTTTGCCAGCGAGTCGAGCGTCTGCTGCAAAGCATTCGCGCCGCCGACGATGTCCAGGATTTCGCTGGTAATCGCTGATTGGCGTGCCTTGTTATAGACCAGCGTCAGGTCGTCCGTCAGCCCCTTGGCGTTGTCCGAGGCGTTGCGCATCGCCACCATGCGGGCCGCATGTTCGCTTGCCTGGCTTTCCAGCACCGCCTGATAAATTTGCATCTCGGTGAAGCGTGGCACAATCTCGTCCAGAATCGCCGCCGCATTCGGCTCGTATTCGTAGTTAATCGTGCCTTCGCTGACGGGTGGCGCCTGCTTCAGGTATTCCGCCACGATTTCATCCTTCGTCTCGAAGGGTTGCAGCGGCAGCAGCGACAAAACCACCGGACGCTGTGACAGCATGTTGATAAAGTCGGTATAGGCGATAAAGACTTCGTCTACCGCGCCGCTGAGGTATTCATCAATCGCAAGCTGCGCGATGGGGTGTACATCCGCCGCGCTTGGGTTTGCGCTGTTGCTGAACTCGGCAACCAGATTTGCTCTGGAGCGCACCAGCGTATCGCGTCCCTTGCGTCCCAACGCAACAAAGCGCACAGGTTTGCCTAAACGCTGCCCAAAACGTTCGGCGGCGCGGATGATGTTACTGTTGAATGACCCCGCCAGCCCGCGATCTGAGGTGATGAGGATAATCATCACATTTTTTATCTCAGGGCGTCCACGCAGCAGTGGGTGCAGTGCCGCGCCGTTCTGTGACGCCTTATGAACGTTCAGCAGGATTTCCCACGCTTTTTCGGCATAATGACGGCTGGACAGCGCGCGTGACTGAGCGACACGCACGCGCGACGCCGAGACGGCTTCCAGCGCGCGGGTAATCTGCGCAATGTTCTTGACACTTCTAATTCGTTTTCTGATCTCACGTGCAGTTGGCATAGTTTTTCCTTGTATGTGGATGCGGAAGGGGCAAGCCTCAGCCTACCCCTACCCCAACTTCACATTAGCTCCACGTCGAATTGAAGTTCTTCAGCGCGTTCTTCAGCTTTTCTTCAACTTCAGGGGCCACCGCTTTTGCATCAGCAATCGCGTTGGCAATGTCCGAGTACTGCGAGTTAAATGCCCGCAGGAAGGCTTCCTGCCATTCCTTGACGCGGCTGACAGGGACTTTATCGAGGTAGCCATTGGTACCTGCGTACAGTACCGCCACCTGATCGGCCAGTGACAGCGGTGAATACTGCCCTTGCTTCAGCAGTTCCGTCAGGCGCATACCACGATCAAGCTGGGCCTGCGTGGCTTTGTCCAGGTTCGAGCCGAACTGCGCGAACGCTGCCAGCGAACGGAACTGGGCCAGGTCGAGACGCAGACCGCCCGCCACTTTCTTCATGGCTTTGGTCTGCGCGTCACCACCGACGCGGCTGACGCTGATACCCGCGTTAATGGCGGGGCGCTGGCCTGCGTAGAACAGGTCGGCTTCGAGGAAGATTTGTCCATCGGTAATTGAAATGACGTTCGTGGGCACGTAGGCCGACACGTCGCCCAGCAGCGTTTCGATGATCGGAAGCGCTGTCAGGCTGCCGCCGCCGCGTCCATCGCTCAACTGCGCCGCGCGTTCCAGCAAACGGCTGTGGAGATAGAACACGTCGCCGGGATACGCTTCACGTCCGGGAGGACGGCGCATCAGCAGCGAAACCTGACGGTAAGCCCACGCGTGCTTCGACAGGTCATCGTAGATAATCAGCGCGTGCTTGCCATTTTCCATGAACCATTCGCCAATCGCGCAGCCTGCGTAAGGCGCGATGTAGTTCATAGCGCCGGGGTCAGAGGCCGAAGCGACGACGACGGTGGTATATTCCATCGCGCCATTCTGCTCCAGCAGCGCCACCAGACGCGCCACTTCGCCCTTGCGCTTGCCGATGGCGACATAAATGCAGTACAGGTCTTTGCCCTTCTGATTGATGATCGTGTCAATCGCCAGCGCGGTCTTGCCGGTCTGGCGGTCACCGATGACCAACTCACGCTGACCACGACCAATCGGGATCATCGAGTCGATAGCGATAATCCCGGTTTGCACCGGGCTGTTGACGTTTTTACGTTCCATCACGCCCGGCGCGATGCGTTCGATGTAATAACGTTCGCTTGAGGCGATAGTGCCCTTGCCGTCCAGCGGGTTACCCAGCGCATCAACCACACGTCCAACCATCCCCATGCCGACGGGCACAGAAGCGATGATGCCCAGCGGACGTACTTCGTCGCCTTCGTTGATCGTGTCGTACTCACCCATGATGATGACACCGACATTATCTTTTTCGAGGTTGAAGGCGATACCCGGAGTACCGTTACCGAAACGTACCAGTTCGCTGAACTTAATGTTCTGCAGGCCGCTTACGCGCGCGATGCCATCGCCGATTTCCTGCACGTAGCCCACTTCGACGGCCTCAATGCTCGGCGTGTACTGGTTAACCTGTTCAAGTAACGAACTATAAATATCTTTTGTGACTTCCGCCATTACCGGCTCCTTCTATAGATAGACATTGCTGTTGATACCAACCGCTGTGGCAGCGGCAATTGTGGACTTGTGTTTAAGGAATGGGACGAAACGTCACAATTTTAAACCATTCATTGGCGATTTACAACAAATTGGAGATATTTTTCACAATAAAAATGTCAGCCAAACGCGGCAGGCATCATCATTGTGTTCATGAGCCTCTAATCCTCGTCGTCATCACCCGCCGCGCCCAACGCCGACGAGCGTTTGTACGCCGCCCACACCGCGCGCGACACCACGTTGCGCAGACCGCCCTTCTCAAAGTAATACAGCGCTTCCGCCGAGGTGCCGCCAGGACTCGTCACCTGATTGCGAAGCTGTGCCGGATGCAGCCCCGAATGCAGCGCGTATTCCACTGAGCCTTTCATCGTTTGCAGCACCAGCCGTTCGCTGTCCTGCCGCGAGAAGCCCAGATGCACGCCCGCATCAATCAGCGCTTCCATAAACAGAAAGATGTACGCCGGGCCGCTGCCATTCAGCGCCGTCGCCATGTCCATGTAATGTTCATCTTCGACAAACAACGTTTCACCGAGCGCGCCTAAAATCGCCGTCGTGCGTTCACGCTGTTCGCCCGTGACTTCTGATGTCGCAGTCCACACTGTAATCCCCTGCCCGATCTGTCCCGGCGTGTTAGGCATCGCACGCACCACAGCCTTCGCGCCACAGCCCTTGATAATCTTCTTCAGCTTCACGCCCGCCGCGATGCTCAGGATCAGCACATCCTCGCGCAGTTCGCCTTTGATGTCCGCCAGCGCTTTGACCATCACCTGCGGCTTCACCGACAGCACCACGACATCGGCATTTTTCACCGCTTCGGCATTGTACGGCGTGAAGTTCAGGGCATAGCGCGCGATGAGCTGCTTGCCGCGTTCCGTGTGCGGGTCGGCGGCGTAAAGCTGGTCAGGCTGCACCAGACTCTTGTTGAGCAAGCCTTTGATCATCGCCTCGCCCATCACCCCGCTGCCGATAAAGGCAATCTTCAGGTTTTGTAACGTCATGATTTACTCGTCCTCCTCATCGAAACCGATGTCGGTATCACTGCTGAGATAGTGATAGCTTATCCAGTCAACCTCCAGAAAACCTAAGAGCCGTTTGAATTGTGTTACGGGTTCGTGCATCGCTTATACCACTCTACAGAAACTACCGTATTCAGCTCGGCAATGATTTCATCTGAAATGCCAAGTATGGCAAACGCCGATAGGTTCTTATTTTGTACTGGTTCTCTAAAGCGGCGAAATGCGGCAGAATTTTTGAGCCTCATCATCAATTACCAAACCGTCAGGTTGAATGACAAGCATTTGCCACAATATTGCCTTCATATTCTGGAAATCGCATTTCAGCTAAATCTAGTGCCATATTGAACTCAAGTTCGTAGGAAACACTCACACTCGCGGCAATGCCGTCGCTAAATAGTACATATGCCCAACCACTGATTCCAGATGCTGAAAATACAGCAAAGGACATTGAGTAGAGGTCTGCTTGAGCCATGCGAGATACTTCAGGTTTCGAAGATTGTTATGTTCAGGAAGATCGCTGCCCAAATTGGGTTCAGTTCTTTCAGCAAAATTGACCTAAGGTAGAGTAAGCCTCTTTGACTTCCTCCAGTCACGATTTAGGAAAGAATCCCATCCGTGAATTCACTCATCTTGATTCGTACTTTCTCACTTGCTGTTGGTGCTGTTATTGTACTCAATGTGGCTTATTAGTGGGTAAAGCTCAAAATTTGAATTGCAAGCGACACACCAACTACGCAGTCCGCTTCCCTTCTCCATTCGGTAAGATGCTAATCGCCCTGAGCGTCTCAAAATTGAGAGGGGATGGGTTTTACAAGGATTTTTACCCTTAGCCTCGAACCCTTCTCAAAATCGCTGTGTTACCAATGCACTATCACTGTAAACACTCCCACCCCGTGAGGCTGTCCCCCCTTCCTCCGCCCATAATAATTCCCTCACAGCCAAAATTCTGGCGGGGGGGCGTAGGGGTAGTCAAGCGCGCCCCTTCGCCTACCCGCCTTGTCTTTGTCTTAGACTAACAGCTAGTGACTAAAGACTATCGACTATTACATTCCGCATTAAAGGTTCAATTGAACCGCAAATGAACTCCGATTGGTGCTATCGTGAGAATGTATCATCAGCATTCGCCGTTCTTCTGCGGATTGCAGCAGAGGAAAAACACATATGCTGAACTCAATCCCACTATGTTCCGACATTTCCACGCTCAGATTGCATGAAGCCTGTTTGTTGTTGCAGCAGTATCAGCAACTGCATCTGGTGTGCTTGTGGTTACAGGACGCCCGCCGTCTCAGTCAACAGCCTCTATCGCCCGCAACATGTATCACATAAACACTAAATATTACTCTGTTATCTCCTGTTTTACAGGGAAAATCTTATTGGTAAGAGCTTCGGCAAGCGTCATCGTACTCTAGTCTGCTGCCTAACATGAGCACATAAGTCAGATAGTGTACGGCTTATGCGTTTCCCAGCGTTCAGTGGCCGCCTTCACCCTGTCCATCTGCACCTAACCGCTGCCCATGCCGGAGCAACCGCGATGGTGCTGTCAGGTCGGATAGCGAATGCAGGTTCCACGATGTCCGGGTTGAAGTAGCGGTCTGTCGCGCTGATGTCACACGGCAGCGTCACCCCCGGCAGTGAGGCGAACGCCAGATGCGCCGCCCGTCCCACGCCCGTCTCCAGCATCCCGCCAATCCACAGCGGCAGCTTGTTCTCCACGCACACCTTGTAGATCTCAAGGCTCTCGCTGAAGCCACTCACGCGCCCCGGCTTCAGGTTCAGGATGCGGCACGCCCCCAGCGCCAGCGCCAGCCGCAGATCATCCGCCGAGTGGATGCTCTCGTCAAGGCAGATGGGCGTCTTAAGCTGTGGTTGCAGTTTGCTGTGCTCGTAGATGTCATGATAGCCTAATGGCTGCTCAATCATCAGCAGGTTGAACGCATCCAACTGCTTCAGGTGTTCGGCGTCCGCCAGCGAGTACGCGCTGTTGGCGTCCAGCATCAGCAGGATGTCCGGCAGCGCCGCACGCACGCCGCGCGCCAGTTCCACATCCCAGCCTGGTTCAATCTTCAGCTTGATACGCTTGTAGCCCTGTGACATGCGCAGGCGTATCGTATCCAGTGTTGCTTCCACGCTCGGCTTGATACCGATGCTCACGCCTACCGTAGCATAGCCGCGCGGCGTGTTGCCTTCAGGCAGGAAATGCGCGAACGCGTCCGCCAGATGCAGCCCATTCGTGCGTGCCCATGCGTCCCACACCGCCGTTTCCAGCCCATGTTTGGTGAACGGATGCCCGCGTGTATGCCCCAGCAGCGCCGGGACTTCCGTCGGGGCTTGCAGCGTTTTGCCTTCCAACTGCGGCACAAGGCACTCGCGCAGGATGTGCATCCCTGTACCCATCGTTTCGTAGCCGTAGCCCGGCGTCACTTCCAGCGAGCATTCGCCCCACCCCGTCACGCCTTCGCTGGTCTCTAGCTGCACCAGAATCGCCACCTTGTACGGGTCATCGCCAAAACTGGTGCGCAGCCGTTCCACGAACTCCAGCGCCACCGGATGTAACGTAATCTTGCTGATGGTAATCGACTTCATAAAGCTCTCTTTGTCCTCTGCTAGTTCAACCGAAAATCAAAGCCCACGTTGAAACTCATCATGTAAAAGGCGCGGTCACGCCCTTCATAAGTCTCACGCAGGAAATCAGTCACCACGAATCCTTCGGCGAAGGCGTTCATGAATACCTGGCGCGAGTGGGTTCGCCACTGCCGCGCCAGCGCCTCGTCGCGCTTGACAATGGCCGGATAATTCAGCGGAATCTCAATCAGCGCCAGCGTCCCCGCAAGAGAGTTGGGCCGTGCGCCGGGACGCACGAAACCATCCTCGCCCAGCGTTGTCGGGTTCAGAATCGGCGTATTGGCTTCCAGATAGGCCGACAGTTTAAGGACGCCGCGCGTTCCCGTCAGGCGTTCCTCGATGCGGCGGTGTGTAATCCACCATTCCACCAGCAGCCGATCCGATGACCCCAGTGTTGCCAGATTCCCATGCTCAGACGTACCGTAGTAGTCCTTGAGGTAGCGTAAGCTGATGCCGCCCAGCTTGCGGATGTTCAGATGAGCATTTGCTGCCAGCAGCGGGTCAAACGTCCATGTCACGAGGCGCACGCCCTGTTGCCGGGCAAAATCGCGCTGCGCCAGCTTCAGGCGGTAGCCAATGCCCTGACTGCGATACTCTGGATCGACCACCATGCGCTTGGAGACGATTTGCAGGTTTGCCATCGCCGGACGTTCAGGCTCCTCGTCGTGTGTCCCCAGAAAACCAATCAGCGCGCCCACCAGTTTGTCACCGTCAAACGCCCCCAGCACATGCCCGCCGTAGGACGCCAGCGAATATAACATGTGCGCGGGCACCAGCGACTCATCGTCATCGCCCCAGTGAACCTTCTGCAAGTCCGCCACAGCGTACATTTCATCCAGTGTTTTAAGCGGCCTTATCGTAATCTCATGTTGTGTCATGCGTTTTTCACCTGTTAAATGCGGCGTGGGCGTCGACGGAACGCGTGTCGGAATAGTTGTACACCATAATTTTGCTGTGGCATATAGGTCAGCAGCGTGTCTTCCAAACGGTGCGGCTGAAATCCAAAGGTGTTAATAATCGTGCCCAGCTTCGCTGCACGGTTGGTCGCCAGAATATCCAGCCACTGCGCGGTAATCAGCGAGCGTGGCAGAAACTGCTGCCAGATCGCCGTCAGCCACCGCAGCAGATAAGGCGGCGTGGGGACAATCAGTCGCGGCATCCCGGTTACACGCATAATGGTGCGCAGCAGATCATCCAGCGTGATATATTCAGCGCCGCCGATTTCCTGCACAGTATCCACTGTGTCGATCAGTTCCAGCGTGCGCACGAGGGCTTCAATCACATCGTTGATATACAACGGATGCAGCACCACTTCCCCCCGCCCCGGCATGAGGAAGAACAGCGGATTTGCCGCCATCTGCATCGCAATATGGTTAATGAACGAATCGTCTGGCCCAAAGATGACGCCAGAACGGATGATGGTATAGGCAATGCCGCTGGAACGGATTGCGTCTTCGACCATGCCCTTGATACGCAGCAGATTGTAAGCCGACGACGGCGCAGCACCCAGATGGCTGAGCGCGATGATACGACCAACACGCGCGGCGCGGGCGGCGCTGATCAGGTTGCGCGTACCTGCAACCTCAATGCGTTCGAGGTCACGCAGTCTGCCCCACCACTGCGCATTTTCCAGATGGATCACCGTATGCACCCCGGTAACCGCTTTGAATACAGCTTCCTCGTCCAGCACGGTGCCGGGGATAACCGGCGGCGGATTTTCCCACCCCATATCCTGGAGCTTATATTCCGGCAGCAGCAGGCGAACCTGATACCCTTCTTCCAGTAAACGCGATACCAGATGCCTGCCGACAAAACCAGTCGCGCCTGTGACCAGTATCATCGGTGCCGTCCTAACTTATCTGTCATTGTCATCCAGATTGTGTAATTGATACGAAATGGTGGCTCATTATATCAATCTGTGCTGCTGCATTGTAGGGCGTTGACAAATGCAATGGTTCTAGCGAAAATGAAAACATACCAACCAGTCGGTTTTAAGAAATATGACTAAAGGTCAGCATACACGACAGGCAATTATCGAACAGGCAGCGCAGATTTTTAATGTGCGCGGCTATTCGGGCGCGTCCATAGAGGACCTGCTGCGCGCGACAAACCTGACAAAAGGCGGCATCTACAACCATTTTGAAAGCAAGGAGTCATTGGCGCTGGCCGCCTACGATTACGCCGTAAGTTTGTACGATGCGCGTTTTAAGCGCTTAATCGCGGGCAAGCGTAACACCCGTGACCGCTTGCAGGCCTTCATCGACCTGTTTCGGAGCGTTGTGGACAACCCGGTGCTGGAGGGTGGATGTCCCCTGCTCAACACCGCTGTCGAAGCGGACGATACCAATCCCGCCCTTCGCGCACGCGCGCAGCAAACCTGCGACGCCTGGCGGCACTTCATCGTGCGCACCGTCACGCGTGGCATGGAATTGGGTGATGTCCGTCCCGATACTCATGCCGAGGCCGTTGCCAGTGTCATGATTGCCTCGGTTGAAGGGGCAATGATGCTGACCCGCCTTTCCGCCGATAACCGTCACATGTATCGAGTTACAGACCATCTTTCAGTCTATATTGAATCCTTCCTCAAGGAGAAAACTGCCTAATGGACTACCCCAACGAACGCACCCGTACTGTAACATGGGACAACCCGACGATCAGCGCTGAGGCAGCGAGGTCGATGAGCGGCATGGAATTTCTTCAGGCGATGCTTGCCGGAAAAGTGCCGCGTCCCCCCATCAGCCATTCGCTGGGTTTCGAGCTTGTGGAAGTCACGGAAGGGCGCGCCGTGTTTGTATGTACGCCTGATGAATATCACTACAATCCTATTGGCGTTGTACACGGCGGGCTTGCTGCCACGCTGCTGGATTCGGCCTTAGGCGTGTCAATCCACTCCGCGCTGCCTGCGGGTGCCGCCTATACCACGATTGAACTGCACGTCAATTACCTGCGTCCGCTGACTGCCACCACAGGGTTGGTACGCGCCGAAGCCGAGGTCGTGCATATTGGCCGCAGCCTGGCAACTGCACAGGCACGTATCATTGACCGTGACGGCAAACTCTACGCGCACGGAACCTGCACCTGCATGATTTTTCGGTCCGATTCCCGATAGAATTCCAATCTACCCCTGATTCAAACAGTAACCCCTTTCATTTAAAGGGGTTAATCTGATATATATCTAGTTTAAAGTTTATAAGGATTGACACGGAGTTCTTCCGTCTAAAGGTGAGGGAACACATGCACAACAAGAGGGTAGTGATTACTGGGATGGGCGTGCTTTGCCCAACTGGCAACACTGTTCAGGAAGCGTGGGAAAACACGGCAGCCGGGCGCAGCGGCATCGCTGAAATCAAAAACTGGGACAGCCACACCAACGGCATCGAAAACCATATCGCAGGCGAAGTGAAAAACTTCGACCCGGATGTCGTGCTCGGCAAGCGCGAAGCTCGCCGCGCTGATCGCGTGACACAGCTTGCACTCGTCGCCGCCACACAGGCGATGCAGGACTCCGGTCTTGAGGTTACAGACGAAAATCGCTATGAAGTCGGCTGCGTTGTCGGGACAGGGATCGGCGGCATTTCCACGCTGGTCGAACAAACCCTTAACTTCTACAACAAAGGCGCGAAAACCGTCAGTCCGGTGATGACGCCGCTGATACTACCGGACAATGCCTCTGGCAAAGTGTCGATGCAGTTCGGTCTGCGTGGGCCAAACTTCTGCATTGTGACAGCCTGTGCGACAGGCAACAACGCCATTGGTGAAGCAGCAGAAATTATCCGGCGCGGCCAGGCCAAAGCCATGCTGGCAGGCAGCAGCGAAGCCGCCGTGGTCGGTGTCGTCATCGCCGGCTTCAACAACATGACAGCGCTCACCCGCAATGCTGACGCACACCTGGCCTCACGCCCATTTGACCGTGACCGTGATGGATTCGTCATTGCCGAAGCAGCCGGAATGCTGATGCTGGAAGACCTTGACTTTGCCCTGGCGCGCGGCGCAAAAATCTACGCCGAGGTGCTGGGCTACGGCCACACTTCCGACGCCTATCACGTCACCGCCCCGATGGAAACAGGCGAAGGTGCAGCGCACGCCATCCAGTTAGCGTTGGAAGATGCTGAAATCACGGGCGACGACATCGACTACATTAACGCACACGGCACCAGCACCCCGCTGAATGACAAGGCAGAAACTGTCGCCATCAAGAAAGCGCTTGGCGAACGTGCCTACGAAATCCCCATCAGCTCGACCAAGAGCGTCACGGGACACATGCTCGGCGCAGGTGGCGCGGTGGAAGCCATTTTCTGCATTGAAGCCATGCGTAACAGCTTTATCCCACCCACCGTCAATCTCCACAATCCTGACCCGGAATGCGACCTGAACTACACACCGAACATCGGCGTGCAGCGGGAAGTGAATATCGCGATGAGCAATTCGTTCGGATTCGGCGGTCACAACGCCGTGATTATCCTCGGCAAATATCATGCCAATGGCAAACTCTAAGAACACCGCTGCCTCTGCCCCATCGCCAACTGGGATTTATGCTCATGTGGTTGGCTGGGGCATGGCAGTGCCCGACAATGTCATGACCAATGACGATCTGGCAGCATTCATCGACACCTCGGATGAATGGATTCGCGCGCGCACCGGCATTCGCGAACGACATATCGCCACAGAGCGCGATTCAACGGCTTCTCTGGGTTTAAGGGCCGCGCAGCAGGCGCTGGACGTTGCCGACATCCTACCGATTGAACTTGATCTGGTCATTGTCGCCACCTCTACGCCGGAAAACATCTTTCCCAGCACAGCAAGCCTGATTCAGGATCAGCTTGGCGCGTCCAAGGCGGGCGCGTTCGACCTGAGTGCGGCGTGCTCTGGTTTCGTCTACGGCGTCCAGATGGGAACGCAAGCCATCCGCGCGGGCAGCGCGCAGACGGTGCTGGTGATCGGCGCCGAAACCATGAGCCGCGTGATGAATTGGAATGATCGCGGCACCTGTATCCTCTTTGGCGATGGCGCGGGAGCCGTCGTCCTGCGCGCAAGTAATGAGGAAGGTGGCGTGCTGTCGGCGGTGCTGCGCTCTGATGGCTCCGGCGGTGATCTTCTCGGCATTCCCACCGTTGGCAGTATCGATGCGCTGGTCGCCAAAGCCGGGCTGGAAAACGGCCACAATATGCTCAAGATGCATATGAACGGCGGCGAGGTATTCAAGTTCGCCACACGCGTCATCGGCGACAGCATTTTGCAGGCCGCCGAACAGGCAGGTATTACCCTCAATGATATTCGGCTGATCATCCCCCATCAGGCCAATGAGCGCATCATTCAGGCCGCAGCACGCCATCTCAAGCTTGACCCCAGCCGCTTTATGATGAACGTGGATCGCTACGGCAATACCTCAGCCGCCTCCATCCCCATTGCCATTGCCGAAGCGGTCAAGGAGGGACGCATCAAAGAAGACGATCATGTGGCGCTGGTCGGCTTTGGCGGTGGTTTGACCTGGGCGTCGATGGTCATTAAATGGGGGGTGCCCCATGCGCAGGAAGCCGCCATTCTTAAGAAGCAGCGGCGCGAGTTCAGCTATGTCCTGGCGCGCTGGCGTGCCGCACTGCGTCGCCTCAGCCGCCGCATCAACGAGGCTTTTCAGGTATTCCGGCCTGCACAGGGGCGTCTGTCTCGCCTGCGCCGAAAAATCGACAATACTCCACTACTTTAGAAACAGGGGCGTCATTGCCCCTTTTTAATGCCACCTCGAATCATTGGTTATCTTAATTCTTTTTACTTTACATTCATACAATATTAAGCTATGCTCAATATATGCTCGACTTCAAATCAGGTTATCTGTGGGGAGAACATGCCTGGAAAAATTCTTTGCGTAGAAGACAACCCTCAAAACATGCGCCTGGTACGTAAGATGCTGGGTTCAGTAGGGTACAACATCCTTGAAGCGTCAGACGGATTATCAGGGTTACGCATCGCTGCGGAAGAAATGCCTGATTTGATTTTGATGGACATCAACCTGCCCGACATTGATGGGATGGAAGCCACACAGCGCATTAAGGCCGACACCTTGTTAGCGCACATTCCGGTCATCGCCCTGACCGCCAACGCCATGCCCGGGGATCGTGAACGTTTCCTGCAAGCGGGCTGCGATGGCTACCTGAGCAAGCCCATCACCAAATCTGAGCTAATCGCCCTCGTCGGCCACTTCGTTCCCCTCACGCAGTAGCGAATCAAAATCGCCCAGCATATCACTGGGCGATTGCCGATAACGTATGTGCTTCTTATCTGCGGCGCTGGGCCAGACTGAGATAGTACAGCAGTTGCAGCAGTGCCGTTACAAAGGCCGCGACATAAGTCAACGCCGCAGCGGTCAGTACCTGCTGCGCGCCGCTGGCATCTTCCGGCATGACCATCAGACCTGTTTCCCGCAGCAGCGCTAAACCTCGACGGCTGGCGTCAATTTCAACAGGCAGCGTCAGCAGCATGAAGATAACCACCACGCCGAAGAACAAAGCACCCAGATAGATCAGGTTGGTCAGCCGCATCAGCAAACCTATCATGATCAGGCCATAGCCAACCATCGGGCTAAAGCGCATCGCCGGCACCAGAAAATTGCGCATGGTAATCAGCACAGAATTCTGTTGATGCTGCTGCACATGGCCAAATTCATGAGCCACGATAGCCATTGCCGCGACAGAGGGGCGCGTAGCCACATCCTGCGACAGCCGTACCACACCCGCCTGTGGGTCATAGTGGTCGCTCATGGTGCCCGGCACGCCTTCCAGCCTGACGCCCCCCAGCCCGGCAGAGCGCATAATCTGTTCCGCGACCTGTACACCTGTGACCCCTGCCCCATTGCGCACCTGGCTCCATTTACTGAAGGCCGCTTGCACAAAAAACTGTGCCGCTAACGACAATACCAGCGTTGGCAGGAATACGAACAGTAGATAATTTGCATCGAAGATGAACATCCTCGCTCACCTCACCTCTCCTACATTCACACCCCATACTCTAACACGGCCATATCAGAATCACAGCAGACAATCGTAAACTGTATGTAAACTATCCCGCGCCTAAAATGGCGGTTAGATCGGTGCGATTGTTCAGGGGGAGGGGCAGCAGACAGTTATCGAGCAGGCGCGTCCGTCCGACACGTACCGCCAGCGACAAAAGCACAGGCGCTTCACTGGCGTCATGCAGTTCTTGCAGCGTGCGGGCATCTGCCGCCGAAACATAATCCATCTCGATGAGAGGTTCTTTCACCAGTTCACGCTGAACGATCCAGCGCAGTACTTTTGGCATACGTTCGCCGCGTTCATATGCTTCGCCCGCCGCCTGCAATGCACGGTTCAACACGCTGGCGGCGCGGCGCTGATGTTCACTCAGATAAGCATTTCGGGAACTCATCGCCAGCCCATCGGCTTCGCGCACTGTCGGAATCACAACAACCTGTGTCCGCATATTCAAATCACGCACCATGCGCTTAATCACCGCAACCTGCTGCGCGTCCTTCTGTCCAAAATAAGCCGTATCCGCCCGCGTCAGGTTCAGCAGCTTGCTAACGACTGTCGCGACTCCTTTGAAGTGACCGGGGCGGCGCGAACCTTCCAACCCGTGCGCGACTTCTCCAACTTCTACGCTGGTTTGGAAGCCCGGCGGATACATCATCTCCGGCGTTGGCGTAAACACCAGGTCAGCGCCTGCCGCCCCAAGCTTTGCCAGATCACCATCAAGGTCGCGCGGGTAGGCGGACAAGTCCTCTTTAGGGCCAAACTGCATCGGGTTTACAAAAATCGTTGCCAGCAGCGAACCGCCCAGCGCCTTGACTTCTCGCGCCTGTTCCGCCAGCGCGATGTGTCCCGCGTGCAGCGCTCCCATCGTCAGCACCACACCAAAGGGCCGGGGCAAACGATCCAGTGCCAGATTCAACCTCTCAACGGCTTGGACGACTTCCATTCACTTTTTCCTTGTCGAGTTCTGCACGAAGCGCCGCCAATTCTTCCTGATTCATTGCGAAACTCTGTTTGTCTGTCGGGAACTCACCCTGCTGCACTTCCTGAACATAATTCGCGATAGCATCCCGCATTATGTCACCGACTTTAGCATACTGCTTAGCGTGCTTCGGCACAAAAGTCTGGTACAAGTCGAGAATATCATGAAATACTTGTACCTGCCCATCACAGTACTTGCCCGCGCCAATACCAATCGTCGGGATGTGCAGCCGCTGCGTGATGATCTGCGACAGCGGCGTAGGCGTCAGTTCCAGCACCACCGCGAACGCCCCGGCAGCTTCGACAGCCTGCGCATCACGGATAAGCTGCTGTGCCGAACTGACTTCCTTCCCCTGCAAGCGAAATCCGCCAAACTTATGCACACTCTGCGGCGTTAACCCAATGTGCGCCATCACAGGAATGCCCGCTTCAACCAGGCGGGCTATCGTCGGGGCGATAAACTCCCCGCCTTCGACTTTCACAGCCGTCACATGGGCTTCCTGCATCATCCGCGCGCAGTTCGCCAGCGCTTGCTCCGCGCTGACCTGCACCGACATGAACGGCATATCGCCCACCACCAGCGGTTTTTGCGTCACCCGCGCCACAATCTCCGCGTGATAAATCATCTGGTCAAGCGTCACCGGAATGGTCGAGTCGTGCCCCTGCACCACCATTCCCAGCGTATCTCCCACCAGAATCATATCGACCCCCGCTGCTTCAGCGAGGCGCGCGCCAATCGCGTCATAAGCCGTCAGCATCGTGATCGGCTTCGCGTCAGCCTTCATCTTTTGAATGTCACGTACTGTGAGACGCATTTTGTTGTCCTAACACTTGTGCAATCTGATCTAATGGAACGCCGCGTGCTTCCAGCAGCGGCAGTGTCAAACGTGCCAGATCGACATACAGGGCGGCCAGTGCCTGATCGTGAAGCTCTAAAGCGCCAAGATGCGCAGTGACAGTCCCCACATCGCCGCGCACTAAGGCACCAGTCAACGCATCTGGAATCCCCTTTGCGCGCAGATTATCAGCCGTTGCGCCGACTAAAACGTTGAGTGCCTGTTCCGCCGTCTGCTGCTCCGCGCCCAACGCAAGCAGTATGTTTTCCGCCAGCGCATACAAGGTCACGGTGTAATTGCTGGCAATCGTTAACGCCGCATGATACAGCGCCTTTTTGCCTCTCGGTATATCCAGAACACGCCCATTAAGCGTCTGCGCCAGATCATGTAACCATTTACGCAAAAGTTCATCTTCGGTTTCAAGCGCAAACGTCGTTCCCGGTAATTTGCGGATGGAGGTCTCAATATCCGCAAACGGAAATGCCGGATGCAGCCCACCTGTCGCCGCGCCGCGCTGGGCCAGTGCCTGCAAGCTGTCTGCGCCATGCGAACCAGAAGTATGGATAATCGCCTTCCCTTTCAGGTCACCGCAAACGGTTGCCACTTCCTGCGCCAGCGGCACAATGACATCATCCGGTACCGTGAACAACGTCAGATCAGCCTTCTCGATCACCGCTGCCGCAGAAGGAACGCCCTGTGCCTCCACTCTTTCCGCCAGCGCGTACATATGGGCAGGCGTGCGGCTGTTGACCGCCGTGATGCGATACCCTTGCGTAAACCATAGACGCGCCAATGTACTGCCTGCCTTACCTGCGCCGACAATACCGAGCGTCGGTTTATTGTTTGTCATCTGATGCTCCAGTTTAGGGCGGAGGGCTGATGGTGATATTCACCATACACGCGGCAACCAGCGTGTTACTGCTATCAAACACCGTCAGGCGAAATTGATACTCGCCGGGTTCAAAGGCCATCGCCACAATTTGTCCGAGTGGGCTGGGATCAGTCACCGCCGTTGTCACCTCAGAAATCACAGCATAGATGCCCGATGTTCCGGGGCCGCTGAGTTCCAGCTTGTACGAAGCAAAGTTCGCAGCATTGGCCGTGCCGATGACCTGAATGGTTTCAAAAACGCGCATTCCGTTCTGCGGAATCTGAAGGCTGGCCTGTGGATTATCACAGCCAATCGGTGGCGGCGCATTGGGCATAATCGTGCCCACCGGAGTCATCGTTACGGTTGGCGTCACATCCGGCCCGCCAGAGTTCCCTGAAACGAGGTCGTTGATGTCTACAGCGTCAACAGGTTGTGGCGTGGTCGTGATGAAGGTCGGTTCCAGCGTCGCGGAGGTAGCCACCGCCTGCTGCGTATTGCGCACATAGGGAATCACCACCTGCTGTATCAGCAGGATGCACACGGCTAACGCGGCCAGCGAAAACCAGCGGATAAACACACGCCGCTGCCGTTCGTTGGTAATGTCACGTACCAGTTCAAAATTGGCGTCCAGGTAATCACGCCGCACCTGCCGCCAGCGAATGAAAAACACCGCAGCACTGATACCGAGCAGAATGTACAACCCGGTAGAAATACGCTCAATGAAAGACAGAATTGTCGTCATGATTCCTTAGCCGCCAATCGGCGTAGCAGTCGGCAGTGGTTCACTAATCGTAATCGTGACCATACAGGCAGCCCGCAGCGTTCGCGTAATGTCATATACCGTGACTCGGAACTGATACTCACCGGGGTCGTAAACGGCGGGCACAAGCTGCCCCAACCCACCGCGTTCCACAACCTGAGTCGTGTTCTGCGAAATCACCTGAAATTCCCCTAAGGTACTGTCCCCGCTGATTTCCAGGCGATAGTAAGCAAAGTCCGGCGAATACGCGGTGCCAATGACGCTCAACGGCTCGAAGACCAGCATCCCGTTCGCCGGGATTTGCAGCGCAGCCTCCGGGGTATCACAGCCGCTGACAGGGGGCGCGTTCGGCAAAATCGTGCCGACGGGTGTGGGCGTCAGTGTTGGCGTGGCGAAAACCACGTCGGCCGGGTCTGTCGGGAATAACTCGATGCCGCTGGTGTCTATCGCTACCCCCCCCGAAACAGGTGGCGGCGTCGGCGTTACGAACACGCCGTCATCCAGCACTTGATTAACAACGACCTGATTTGGATCGCGTGCGCGGATCGTTGGCGCCACGACGGTACGAATGCCATTCACGATGAGCGCCACCTGCACCAATACCGCCATCATCGTCAGCGCATTGGCCTGACGAAAACGCGAATCGTCACGGGTCAGCCCGAAACTCGCGGAGCGATACTGACGGCGCGCACTCATCCAGCCGCGCCATGTCCAGATCATTGCACCCGCGATCAGAATATATAACCCGGTAGAAAGCTGCTCAATCAGAAAAACCAGTGCGGCCATTTTACATCGCCCGCAAAACACCTTTCAGGATAGTCGTCAGCCTTGGCACAATTTCCCGTCCAGCATCAATGACTTCCTGTTCGTTCGGATCACCTTCAGCGTCAATGCTGTCGAGGCACACGTTGGTGATGCTGGAGAAGGCTAATACGCGCATACCCATGTGCCGTGCTACCACCACTTCATGTACGGTGGACATGCCCACTGCATCGCCGCCCAGTGCGCGAATCATGCGGATTTCGGCAGGCGTTTCATAGCTCGGCCCCGCCAGGCAGAAATAG
Source organism: Anaerolineae bacterium (assembly GCA_046328675.1). GTDB lineage: Bacteria > Chloroflexota > Anaerolineae > Aggregatilineales > Phototrophicaceae > JACAER01. The sequence continues at coordinate 37,849 of JAXLWC010000035.1, read as the reverse complement.
ACTCCCTCGTGGATGCGCATTCCCTGCTGGGTACCCATCTGCAGCGCGTGCAGGGTAAGTTCACGATCATAAGTATGCGTCATGCCCACAAATCGTTCGCCCAGCTCAGGATCATTCGGCCCGACCAACGGATTACTACCCGCCATGCCAATCAGGCTGATGTGATCATTAATGACCATAATATCACCAACGTGATAGCTTTTGTTCACACCACCCGCCGCGTTCGTCAGGATGAGCGAGCGCACCCCCAGAAAGTGCATCACGCGAATGGGAAACGTCACCTGCTGCGGTGAATAGCCTTCATAAAAATGCGCGCGTCCTTTCTGGGCGACGACAGTCTGCCCTTCAAGACGACCCACAACCAGCTTTCCACTGTGGCCCGGTGCGGTGGAACGCGGAAAACCGGGAATGTCCTCATAAGGAATCATGGTTGCATCTTCTAAGGTATCTGCCAGCCCCCCTAACCCGGACCCCAACACCAGACCAACACTTGGTGTTGCCTGGGTATATTGGCGAATGACAGATGCCGCCTTCTCATAATCTGTTCTTGTAAAATTCATGGGTGTTCCTTATGGGCAATGTTAAACAGCAAATTATAAACGTGCGTTACCGCGCAAAGCAATTTAGAAACTTTTCATAACCAATTTGGAATATTGCGTTATAATAAAACATGGAAGGGGTTTATTGGTTGTTTAAGGGATGAATATGAGTAATTCTGAGAAAGCGATGCTGCACTATACCGATGCCTATCAAAAACTCTACAAGCGCCTGCCCAAGGATTTGCGCGCGCTCGACCACGAATGGGTCATTGTGAACGGCGCACGTATGCGAGTCGGCGAGCTGGAATATCTCACCGTCCAGCTCCAGCAGGAGTACAAACAGGGGATGGCGGAAAAACGCGGGATGGTTAACCGTCTGCTGTCGTGGTTCAAATCAAACACTCGCTCATAACACCCCTAAGCTTACAAACAAATTCACTCTTTTTTGCATTACCTGTTATTTTCAGCATCTTCCGCCAAGCACAATTTTTCAGAACGCCTATAATTAGCGCAACTATTGGAAATCAACGAGTACGCTAATGAACGCGTTTCAGGAAAATCTCCGTCAACTGCGCATTGCCCTCATCGCCATCACCATTCTGATTCCTTCGGGTGTCATCGGCTTCATGCTGCTGGAAAATATGCGCCTGCTGGATGCCATCTGGTTAACCATTATTACCCTGGCAACCATTGGTTACGGAGACATTTACGCCCGCACCGACGCAGGGCGCATGTTTACGATTGTGCTGGTGGTTACAGGCATCAGTGCTTTTGCCTTCGCCATTCAAGCCATCGCCACCTTCTTTGTCAGCCCCGCCATGCGCGAAATTCGCCAGCGCCGCCGCACACAAACCATTATTGACCATCTCGAACATCACTATATTATTTGTGGCTACGGGGAGTTGGTGGACAAAAGCATTGGTTATCTGGTGGAACGCGCTGAAATCAGACGGCGCAGCATCACCGAACACCGCTATCGCCCCATAGACATCTTCCTGGATCGGCTGTTAGGCGACGACAATCACGGTCATCACCTCTGGCTGCGCGTGCCTCTGCGCCGCCTGTTCCTGCTTTTTGTAGGATTGTTCCAGCGTGATGATTCCTTCCTCAACATCATGGTCATCGTAACCCACTCGGCTGAGTACGCCGAACAACTGCGCGCCAAAGGACTGCTGGTCATCGAAGGCGAAAGCAACGACGATGACACCATGAAACGGGCGGGCATCCTGCGCGCCCAAGCCTTAATGGTGCTGCTGCATAATGACAATCGGCGCTCCTCACCATCCTTACGGCCCGCAACCTCAACCCACATCTCTACATCACAGCGGCGGCCCTTGATGGCGCCCTCTCGCAAAAAATGGTGCGTGTCGGCGCAAACACGATGGCTGTTCCTTACGAAATCGCGGGCACACCAATAACGCCACGCTGCGTCCGGCGTGGTCTTCAGCTTCTTCAACAGCATTCTCTTTATCAAAACGGCCACACCGCTACCCAGCTTTTCCTGTGGGACGATCTCTTCCCGGATTGGAAAGCGGCCCGGCGCAATTGCGCGCACACTACGACGCAGGGGCATCGGTCTGCGTCTGGAAGATGGCCACTTCCTCTACGCCCCAAGCGAAGATCATATCCTCCAGAAATGAGGTCGCCTGGTGGTAGCGGTTGCCGCCAGCCACGAAATTCAGGCGCTTCAGGGAAAGCGTCAGGCCGGGGGATCAGCAAAACCACACAACGCCTTGCGGCAGGCGCTCCCTGCCCTTCCACGTACAGTCCGCGCCGCCAAACAAACATACTCACAGGTTGAAGCATCCAGTCGTCATCGACAAGATGTCAGAACATTTTGTGATTTGTGGCACGGTGAGGTCGCGCGCAACGCCGTCAGCAACCTTGACCTGGAACGTCCCTTTGTGATTATCAGTGACGATAACGACTATACCAACGACCTCATCGAACGGGGATCCCGCGTTGTGCATGGCAATCCCACCCGTGAATCCACGCTGCGTAAGGCTGGCGTAAAAACCGCGCGCTGGCTATTATGGTCTCCATTGAAGACAAAGCCGACAGCGTGATGACCGTGCTCAACTGGCGCCGTGCCCTGAGCAAACGCCTGCTTATCACGGCCACAGCCAGCAGCATGAGACATGGTGTTGAAACTGCATCGCGCGGGCGCAGACCGCGTCGCGAGTCCCTTCACCGTACCATTATGTTCTGCTTTTCCACCACACGCTTGGCAGTCAGCGCACTTTCTGCAAATACGTCCTCAACTACCGCGCTAAAATTGAAACCACTGAGCGAGAACGATCCTCTCTGGATTGGCTCGACTATCGAGGAATCCGCCTGATCGCCTGTTCAACGCGCGCAGGATTGGCATATTCGTACTGAAAAACGGCGCATTCATCTATGCCCCGCCCACCAATCATGAAATCAAAGCCCACGAGGTGTTGATTGTCGTCACGCCAATGGCTTACTCTGACGAACGAAAGCATCAGCGTATCGGCAGCGCTACACGCCGTCCCTATACCCTTGCGTATCTGAATACGATGGAAACGGTTTCCGGCAGAGTCAACCCTTTGGCGCGAGATCCAAGATAATCAGCCCTACAACGTCAACGATTGCCGATGGGTTCCCATGCTGGCCTTGACAACACTGCTCACGGGCGGTAACGTCGCGCATCATAAAGAACTCATGTCACACCTCGCTTAGACATCGCTTCATCCGCGTAACGCTTCAGAATTCTTCTGCTTACACTCATTCACTTCTTCGCCGCGTGGATGAGTCTTTCAGCTTGCTTTCATTCACGGGAACGTGACGCCGTGGCTGCCCAGTGGTGTCGCCCTTGCCGTAGTGACGCTCAAAGGCCGCCGAATGTGCGCAGCCCCCATAACACTGCTGGCTACCATTCGCACACAGGCCCCGCCGACGTTTGTCGCAGGGGCGGTCATCTCCAACCTGCTTGAAGCTGTGGTCGGGGCGTATCTGCTGAAAACGGCGGCAGACCTGCGGCTCGATCTTGGACGAATTCCGCGATGTCGCCTGGTTGATTGTTCTTGGAGGCTTTCAGCACCTGCGCGCTGGGCGCAACCCTCGGTGCCTTCAGCGCTATGCGGTATCGTGGCATGGCACAGTGGTCACAATTCGCCCATACGTGTGGCTGGTATGAATGGTTTGGCGATACCACAGGCGTATTGATGATTACGCCGCGGTTTCATCCGTTTACGCCCCAGACCGTGACCGTTAAGGCCAGGCGTAAACTGGAAGCCGCTGGATTGGGCGTTATGCTTTTCCTGATATGCCTTGTGTCCTTGTTGACATTTTCGGCATCCCCACCGCCCACTTCCCTATCGTCTACCTGCCATTTCCTTTTCTCATTTGGGCGGCCTGGCGCTTTGAACAGCGCGGCGCAAGTATCGCCAACCTGATTGTCGTCGGCAGCGCTTTCTGGGGAACTTCACGGGGATCGGTCAATTCGTTCAGGCCACACCCATCGCCAGCTTGCTCGTACTGTAGGACACTTTCGTGGGCGTCTCCACCATCACCGCGCTTTCTTTGGGAGCCATCGTGCGTGGCCGCTTGCGTCTGGAAACTGCCCTCCAGCGTGAACGCGACTTTGCCATGCAGGTCATGACTAACATTGGTCAAGGACTGACCGTCAGCAACGAATTAGGCTTGTTTGAATACGTCAACCCGACTTACGCGCATATGGTAGGCTATACCCCTGACGAGATGATTGGGAAACCGATCAGGATGTTTTCTCCTGAGGAAGACATGCCAATCCTCAATGAAGCACGCAGCCGTCGCTATGCAGGCGAAACCACGACCTATGAAGCGCGCCTCATGCACCGTGACGGCTATCTGGTTCCCGTCATGTTTACAGGGGTACCCCGTTGGCGCGAGGGTAAAGTCGTTGGTTCATTTACCGTCATCACGAACCTCGAAGAACGCAAGAATGCCGAACAACAGGCGCTTGAGCTTACTTACGAAAAAGAACGCGTGCGTCTGCTGGGTGACTTCATCCAGAACGTCTCTCATGACTTCCGCACACCACTAACCACCATCAACACCAATCTGTATCTGCTCCAAAAAATCAAGGAGTCGGAAAAACAACAACCGCGCTTTGAAATCATCCGACATCAGATAGATCGCCTTGAGAGCCTTGTAGACAGCCTTCTCACCATGTCCCGCCTTGACAGTCAACCGCTGCCCACGCTGCAATATACAGACCTAAACCGGATTATCGATCAGATTCACATCAACTTTGAAAGTCAGCTTGAAGCACAAAACATCTCTGTGCGCTATCAGTTGAGCAAGGATCAACTACCGGTTATGGCGGAGACGGACATCCTGCGGCGCGGCATCGCCGAAGTCGTGGAAAACGCCATCCGTTATTCGCAACAAGGAGGAACCATCACCATCAGCACGATGCGCCACGATGATCAGGCCTGTGCCGAAATCCGCGACACAGGGCTTGGCATTTCGCAGGACGATCTGCTGCATGTCTTTGAACGCTTCTACCGCGTGGATAAGGCACGCTCAACGCAGACAGGCGGCTTTGGCCTGGGGCTTCCTATTGCTAAAAAAATCGTGGAACTTCACGGGGGAACGATGGAGGCCGAAAGCGAATTGGGGAACGGCAGCATGTTTAAAATCTGTCTGCCGCTTCATTCGAGTCCCGCTTTGCCCTTCTCACGCTGATAATCCTGCGGCGTATCCACATCCGCCAGAATGCTGTCGTTATCCACGTTGACGTAGGCAATACTGTCTGGATGAGCGTTCAGCACATCACGCGGCGCACCGCCATCCGGCAGCGCCAGAATTTCTGCCCAGTAGCGACGGTCAATCAGGATAGGATGGCCGCGCCGCATCTGGTAACTTGGCGCGACAATATCCCCCGCCCCTTCCGCATATGCAGACAACACCTGCGTAATTGTCTTGGGCTGAATGCGTGGTTGATCTCCCAGCACCACCAGTACAGCGGAAATGTTGGCAGGCATCGCCTTCAATCCGGCCTTCAGCGACGACAGCATTTCGCCGCTGGCAAACGCCGCGTTATACACCGTAGACGCCCCGGCACGTTCGGCGTGGGTTGTCACGTCTTTGGACTGATTGCCTGTCACGACACAGATATGATCGACATGCGCCAGATAAAGCTGCTCAATAATGTGTTCTATAATCGTCTTGCGCTCCGTCCAGGGCATCAGCACTTTCATTTGCCCCATACGGCTGGATTTTCCCGCCGCCAGCACCACAGCCCCCACATTGCGCTGCACTTCGTAAATGGGGTCAGACGCGCGCACCGACCCGACAGCTACTCCCTGAACACGCGGCTCACGCAGAATCAAGCGTGCGGTCAGGCGCGCACGTCCGCGAATATAGCCACTGCTGGGGGTGCCGTTCAAAAGCGCAGTCACCCGCGCCTTTTCAGGCACGCCGCGTAATCCCAGTTCTTCATCGCGCAGCACCTGTGCCAGCCAGGGAGACTTAACGCGGTTGCCTTCAATAAAACCGTAGCGCTCGATGATGGCTTGCGCATTGTACACATGCTCGTCATCCAGCGGCTGCCCCAGAACCGACATCGAGGCGATAGGAATCACCAGCGAAGTTTCTACCGGAATCACCGGTTCATGGGAGTACGGCGCTTTCAGCGGCAGTCCGCGCGCGCCATCAGCTTCAATCAACATCACATCCGAGTCCGTAGAGTCCAGCAAACGCGGTACCCACTCCGGCGCCAGACCATAGACTTTTCCTGCCCGCACCTCGTCATACAAAAAGACACAGCGGTGATCGTTCAGCAGCGCGGATAGAGCTTGTGCGCTGGTTTTGTAGGTGGCCGTTTGGGGAAAGAAACCCAGTTGGCTCTCGCCGATGCGCGTCGTGGTCGTCGCCAGCACACGCCAACCCATTTCGGCAAGTTCATAGGCCAGCGCCACCATGGTTGAAGTTTTACCACCCGCGCCGATCAGGGACACCACGTCGCCGCGTGTAATGCCAAAAGCTCTATGCAATTTCATGATCGGCTATCCTGCCAGAAAGGGACGTAGCTGAATGGCTGAAAACACCGCTTCTAACACACCGCCGCCAATAGCCAATGATTTATCCGAAATCGTGAAGCAGTTCTCTCGTTCTGCGCGTGGGTCAAGGTCACCAATTTTCATACCTGCACTGACATGAACTTGTTCGTGAACCAAACCCCGCAGCACGCCATCGAACGGAGCCACCAGCATTTCACCCGCGACCTGCGCAATGAGCGCACCAGTCTTCAGTTGATCGCCAATCGCTGCGTAGGCCACAACATATCCATCCTTCGGCGCGCGCAGGATGCGGCTGTGCGTCACCCCCTGAATATTCCCCGGCGTGCCTGTATCGGGTTCCGGTTTCCCCTGCCAGATGACCCGCCCCAGATTATGGCCGCGATTGGTCTCAATCACCGCGTGACAATCGACGCCAGCATCAAACCCCGGCCCCAAAGCAATCACCAGCGGCGCATCATCAATCAGCGAATCCAGATTCACCTTCGCCATCCGGGCATCGACGACAATGGCAGGCTTGAGCGCTGTAATCGCCTGGCCGGGGGCATCCACCAGCACCGCGACTTCATCGTCCGCCAGTATCACCTGCGCCTCGGAAATATCCTTCGCACGCCGCGCGCTGACCCCCTCAATGGTGATTTCGCCCGCGTAAACCGCTTCGCCAAAGCTCACCGCACGCCGTACCAGCAGCGGATGCGCCAGTTCAGTCACCATCACCGGAAAGCCCGCGCGATGCAGTCGATAGATAACGCCGCTGGCAAGGTCGCCGCCGCCGCGGACCACCGCCAGCGCGCGTGGAAACAACTTAGACAGCGCCAACGCCATGCTCCCGCAGTGCCGCCACCACCTTATCTGGCGTTAAGGGCAGACTGTTCAGCCATACGCCAGTCGCATCATGCACCGCCGCCAGTATCGCCGGAGCCACAGGCATCAGCGGCATCTCCGCCATACCGCGCGCGCCCCAAGGGCCAATCGGGTCTGCATATTCCAGAATGACCGACTTCACCTCCACAGGCACATCCAGCACTGTCGGAATCAAATAGCTGGACAGGTACGGGTTGAGAATCTTGCCATCGCGCGACACCAGATGCTCCATAATGGCGTAGCCCTGGCCCTGCACGACAGCACCCTCAATCTGTCCCTCAACCAATTTCGGGTTAATCGCCCGTCCCACATCATTCGCCGCCACCACGCGCAGCACATGAATATGTCCGGTCTCGATGTCAATCTCGATTTCCACCGCCTGCGCCGCGTAGCCGTAAGAGTAATTCGGTTCGCTCTTGCCCGTCATCGGATCATAGGGGGTCGTCTTTGGTGGCCGATACTGGTACGTCGCCACCGCAGGACGCTCCTCGTTGCGCCAGTATTCCAGCGCCTTTTCCGCCGCGCCGCGTATCGCGTTGCCTGTCATAAACGTCATGCGCGACGCCGATGAACTGCCAGCCGTGCGTGTCTCCGCCGTATCGTGGCCGATCAGCTTGACCTTTTCCATCGGCACGCCCACCGCTTCAGCCGTCATCTGCAAGAACACGGTGTGCGCGCCCTGACCCACGTCTGCGCCACCCGCCCGCACGACCACCTGCTCAATCTCCGCCTGTCCGTACAGCTCAATCGTCGCCCAGTTCTGCTCCGGGAAACCAAAGCTGTAGCCAATGTTCTTGAACGAGCACGCCAGCCCAATGCCGCGCCGCAGCGCCGGGTTCTTCGGCTGCTCGATAGGCTGACGCTTCCAACTGCCGTTTTCCTGCTGCCAGTAGCTTTCACGTGCGCACGCTTCCAGCACCTGCGGCATCGTCACACCGGGGGGCAGCGGTGTCCCGACTGACAGGATGCTGCCTTCCTGCACAACATTACGCCGCCGCAGTTCGACCACGTCCATATCCAGCGCCAGCGCGAGCTTGGTCATCTGTGTTTCAGCGGCAATCGCAGCTTGTGGCGCGCCGAATCCGCGAAACGCGCCCGTGGGGATGTTATTGGTAAACACGCCGTAAGTATCAATATGCAAGTTTGGCACTTCATACGGCCCGGCAACCATCAGGTTAGCGTTTGCCAGCACTTTGGTCGAGGTGTAGGTATAGCCGCCTACATCGCCCACCAGCCGCGCTTCAATCGCTACAATCTTGCCCGCTTTGGTCGCCCCCCACTTCGTGTAAATCGAAATCGGATGCCGTTTGTGATGATACAGAATCGACTCTTCGCGGCTCCAGATAATCTTCACCGGACGCCGCAGGTGAAACGCTGCCAAGCCCAGCACAACCTGTACCGACATATCCTCGCGCCCGCCAAACGCGCCGCCAATCGCCGGGTAAATCACGCGCACCTGATCGAGGGGCAGCCCTAAGGCATGGGCAACCTGATCCTGATCTTCATGTGTCCACTGCCCTGCTACCAGCACAGTCACACGGCCTTCGTCATCAAGGTAACCAAGGCCAGCTTCCGGCTGTAGATAAGCGTGTTCCTGATAGCCCGTGTGATATTCGCCTTCGATAATCACTTCGGCCTGCGCCCAGCCCGCCGCCATGTCGCCGTGACGAATGCGGAAGTGCGTCAGCAGGTTATTCGGGAAATCTTCGTGCAGCAGCGGCGCATCCGGCTGCAAGGCTTTCTCCGGGTCAAACACCGTTGGCAGGTCTGCGTATTCCACCTTAATCAACTTCACGGCGTGCGCGGCAGTCGCCTCATCTTCGGCCACAACCACCGCCACATAATCCGCGTAGCAGCGCACAATGTCCGCGCCTGCCTTGCTGCTGCCCGGCCCACAGATGACAGGCTGGTCACGAATGAGCAAACCATATTCGTTAGCGGGCACATCCTTCGCGGTAAACACCCGCACCACGCCGGGCACGGCCTCCGCCGCGCTGGTATCTACGGAGATGACGCGCGCGTGTGCCCGGTCACTGTAGCGCAGTTTCATCCACAGTTGACCGTCCATGTCAAAATCACCGGGATACGGCGTTTCGCCCGTCACCTTGCCCCGCGCATCAATCCGTTTTACGTTCTGCCCGATTGCAATCGTTTTACTCTCAGCCAAGGCCTATTTCCTCAGAACATAAACACACTCCCACCTGGTCGGTAAGAGTATAAACATCAATGCTTGACTACGTCCTGAGTGGGAAATCGGTATCGAGGTCATCACGCTCAGCAGAGCATCGACACTGCTGCCCACCCGTAAAGTCTGTATCTTTGTCGCAGAAGACCTACATCTTGTTCATGTCTTTCTTTACTTTGCGGCGGCGTGCCTTCCGTTCCAGCTTTGCCTGTTCCATCGCCTTACGCTCTTTGGCAATATCCCCGTCCTTCACATTATCACGCGGACGTGGCATAGCCACAGCGTAAACCAGCGCCGTCAGCAGCACCAGCACGATAAAAATCGCGAACGCCACCACATAGCGAAATTCGGATCCCGTAATATTTGCATTCAATCGATTGACGAGGAAATTCTGGACATAGGGTGATATAAAGTATCCGATAACGCCATACGCCACAATCAGGACAAAACCCATCGCAGGCAGCAGCGCCGTACCCTTCTTACGATCTTTCTCGGCTTCTTTATTGAAAGCCATAGTTACCGCACTCCTTCTTTATTCTTTTGCGCATCCCGAAAAGCGTCCACAATCTTGTAGTACCCGGTGCAGCGGCACAAATTACCGCTGATACTTTGTTGAATTTGCTCCAGCGTGGCGTCTGGATGTTCTTCCAGCAGCTTCGCGCCCGCCATCAAAAAGCCCGGCGTGCAGTAGCCGCACTGAACCGCGCCATGCTCAATAAACGAGGACTGAATCGGATGCAGTTCGCCATCCGTCGCCAGCCCTTCGACAGTTACAATTTCTGCCCCATGTGCGCGCGGCGCAGGCACCATACAGGCCATCACTGCCGCGCCATCCAGAAACACCGTACACGCGCCGCATTCGCCCTCGGCACAGCCTTCTTTCGTGCCCGGCAGGTGAACATCCTCCCGCAGGAAACGCAGCAGCGTCTTGTCGTGCCCGGTGGTAACGCTCACTGGTTGGCCATTAATCACGGTTTCAATCGGTGTCCCCGCCTGATGTTCAGCGCGTGCCGCAAGCTCGACATGACCGTGCGTCGAACCCCACAGCATCGCCGGATTACCCGGATACGCGCTGGCCTGTTCCCGTGCTGCCAGCGCTCGCAGTGCCCGCGACACCAGCACACGCACCATCTCACTGCGATAGGCTGCCGTAGCGCGCACATCGTCAATCGGTTTCGGGGTCGCTCCCGCCGCCTGCGCCGCCGCGCGAATCACCTCCGGGGTAAGCGTTTTGCCGACGAGTACATCTTCTGCCGCAGGTGCGCGAATGATTGTCGGCGCGACACTGTTCGGCGTAATCGTGGCACGCTGTACCACATCGTCGTCAAACGCCAGCACGACAGCCACATTGACCACTGAAAATCGCCTGCGCCCGCCGCAGCCCCAGCTTGATAAACATGCCGTATTCGCTGCTTGCCATCGCCGGGAACGAAATCGCTGTGAGCATTTCGTCCGGGCGCATCACCGTTTTGCGCACCCCGGTATAAAACACCGACAGCGGCACCGTGCGTTCGCCTTCGACTGAAGACAGCGTCACTTCCGCGCCCAGCGCCATCAGCGGCGTAATCGTATCGTTGGCGGGTGAAGCCGTAATCAGATTGCCCGCCACAGTCGCCCGGTTACGAATCTGCGGAGCGCCCACTTCCCAGCAGGCCTGCGCCAGCGGCAGCGCCCGTTCAACGATCAGCGTGCTGGCAACCACATCGTTATGCGTTACCAGTGCGCCCAGGTGAATATCATCACCGCGCATCACGATTTCGCTCAGCCCTGTCAGGCGCGAGATGTCAATCAACACATCAACATTCGGGCGCTGACCACGTTCCATCTCAAGAATAATGTCCGTACCGCCCGCGATAATCCGCGCGCGTTCCTTGTGCTGCGCCAGCAGTTCAAGTGCTTCGGCTAATGATGTAACGCTGTAGTAGTGGCTCCACATCGATGAAGTATCTCGATTCCCTCTCTAGCAATAGCCACAATAATAACAAATATCCCCGCACTTACCCACAAGTCGCTGGCAGCGGCGCAGTGGCATCAGGCGCTGTGGTATTGACCTGCACCTGTGAAACACCAAAGGCTGTCGCGAGTTGGGTCACGGCCTCAGCAGCCTGTGTTTGTGCCTGCGCCAGTATGCCGCCTTCCAGCGCCGCGTCGCGCAGTTGTTGAACGGCGAAACGCCGTGCTTCGTTGTCCAATGCTGGCGAGGGATTCGCGAACAATCCGGTATCGCGCCGCACGACATACGACTGCTGCTCATCGAGAAAACAGTCTTGCAGCGTTGGCGGCGGCAGCGTAATCACCAGACGATCCCCCTGCACGACGATGTCCTTAGCTTCCAGCGTGCTCAGGTCGATGCCTGCGTTGACGTGCCCCACCGCCACCAGCGACAGCGATTCACCGTACAGCGTCGCCAAGATCGGGGGCATCTCACGCTGGCTGGTCACAATCAGCGAGTAGTTGTAGCGTGTCGTCGTCAGCGCAGATAAACTCTGCACACGATCCAGTATTATCGTCGCCTGCGTACTGATGGTGCCCCCACCGCCGATGATGCTCAGCAGGTCGCGTGGAATGAATTGGCTGATGACCAACCCAAGAACACAGCCCAGCAGCAGCAGGATAATCATGAACGGCACGCCCGCCAGTTTCTTCATCACAAGTCAACCTTTCAGGTAATCCGCACACACCCACTATAAACCCAAAAACCCTTGAACCAAAATAGGCACAAGGTTTATGAGTCTCGCACGTTTTCTTTGCGTCTTTGCGCCTTTGCGCTTCACCTTCTGCATTTATTTGCGGAATATTTTTCATGATAAGTACGGATCACTCGTCAACTCAAATTCCCACCGTAGCAGGTTCGACTATCGACAGAAGTGACATACGTTTCGATTAAAAAAAGGAGCAAAAGTGAGGTTATTTCCAGTAGCGTCGGATGGCTTCTTCGGCATCATCGCCGCCGATACGCGACAGCACAAGGTAGGCCATCTGTCGTGCTTCGAGGCTGGTCTGGTCACGCAGCACTTCAATCACATCGGGGACCACTAGCTGCCCAATAATCCGCTGGCCCAGGTGAACCAGCGCCCATCCCGCATTCGAGCGCACTGTAAACGAGCGATCATACAGCGCCTTGACCAACGCGGGCACCGTCACAGGGCTGCCCAGCAAATCCAGCGCCCACGCCGCCATCGCCCGCACATCTTCGCTGTCGTCTTCCAGCGCAAAAATCATCTTGTCAATCAGCGGATGCAAACGCAGCCGCCCCGCCACCGCCAGCGCTACCGCCCGTTTCTTGGGGTCTGTACTGCCCATCTGCGAGAGGATTTCCGCGAGTGAGTTATCCACGAGCTTGTGCCTCGATGTCCAACACCGTAACCGGGTTAATGTTCAGCACCGTCGTATCCTGATACTGTGTCTTCACCACGTCGCGACGGTCATAGGTGTGGACATGCCCATGAATCAGGTAGCGCGGGCGGTACCACTCCATAAAACGCAGAAACGCGCTCAACCCGTTGTGGGGCAAATCCGGCAGGTCATGGATGCCCTTTGGCGGCGCATGGGTCACCAGCACGTCAACGCCGTAGCCGTTACGAAGCTGGCGGAACTTTAACTGCGGCCCCATCCCCACAACCACACGCAGCATATCACCATCCGTAAATTGGATATCGCCATCGTTATAGCGAATGGAGCCTTCCAATCCGGCGAATGAGATTCCTTTGTGGGTAACAATCCTCCCGTGCAGGTTTTCGCCCCCCGGCGGGTCATCGCGGTAGCGCTCGTCATGATTACCGCGCACATAAAACAACGGCACATTCAGGACTGAGGTAACCAAATCCAGATAGGTCGCAGGCAAATCACCACAGCTCACCACTAATTCAACATCAGCGTAACGCCGCCGCAGGTTTGCCACGCTCTCCATCTGTGGCATGACAGTATCGGAAATACAAAGAATTTTCACACCGAAAAACCTGTAAACCAGTAAGCCATTTTCACTCGCCAGTTCAGCGCCGCATACCGCGTCAGCCGCGAACTGTGTTGCCAAAATCTATTTTAAGAAAACGCCGGGCTGTTCGGTTACGGATTCTTCGACTTCGCCCATCCATTTCATCGGTTGTCCGCTGCCCCCGCGCCGCATCATCGTGATTTCCGCCATGATGCTCAACGCGATTTCTTTGGGGGTTTCCGCCTGCAATTCCAACCCAATGGGCGCACGCACCCGCGCTAACTGCGCATCGGACAATCCTCTTTCTGCTTTCAGCGCTTTGGCCGTCAGTGCCCAACGGCGGCGGCTGCCGATCAACCCAATATACGGCGCATCAGTCGCCAGCAGCGCCGGGATGAGATTCATATCAACAGGCATTCCCCTCGTCACAGCGGCGATGTAAGTGCGGGAATTGATGGAGAGATGCTGCGTGATGTCGCCCGCTACACAAATTATATACCCATCCAGACCGGGCGCATAATCTGCATTGCAGTACTCAGCCCGATCATCCGATAAAATAACCCGGTAGCCTGCCCATTTTCCCAGTTCCGTCAGCGCTTTGCCCACATGCCCGCCGCCGATGACCAGCAGCACTGCGGGCATCTCCAGCGGCTCGATGAACACCTGCACCGTCCCACCGCAGACACCGGGGTCGCCATTTTGCAGGTCGTTCAAGCGATAACTCGGCGTGCGTGTGCTGCCGTCAGCCATCGCCGCCAGCGCTTCCTGCACAACCTGCGCTTCCATCGCGCCGCCGCCAATCGTACCCACCGTCGAGCCATCAGCGCGCACCAGCATCTTGCTGCCAGCATGGCGCGGCACGCTGCCCGTCACCTGAATGACGGTGGCCAGCGCAGCGGGTTCACCCTTCTGTTGTGCTGCGAGAATTGCTTCGTAAACCTGCTTGTGATCGTCCATAGCTGAGACTTCAATCTCACCAATAAATAGTCTTCCATCAGAACCATCGCCGACATAGTGGACACCAAACTTTCCGCAAAGATTCATAAAGAGGAGTGATAGGCATACGCACCAATGTCACTGGATTATATAAGCCAATAGCAATCTGATATACTCCTGATGGAACATTGGACATATCAACCATGATGGTATCATCAATGAGATTGCAGCCAGTTTCCCGAGTGGCAAGTGCCCGCGCCGGGTAAGTATCTGTCTGCGCCACAGGCGGCGATAACGTCGGCATAGAGTGGACAAACATCCGATAATCCACATCCCATTGTCCACTTTCAGACAGCCATGACAGGCTTAAGTTAAGCTGCCGTTGTTTCAGAATAGACGAAACCTCCCCAGCAACAAACGTATACCTGTAAATCACCCTGCTGAAACTGAACCGCAGGTATGGGACCCATTTGTCCTCCACCTCTCATTGTATCCTGATACCCAATGATAGAAAGGCATATAGTACCCTCGGTCACATGTGGGGCACGATACGGATAAAGTCTGGCCGCTCAGGTGATTGACGGCGTAATGATTCTGGTGGCAACTTCTAACCATTGTCCGGTATCTGCGGAATGATCCGCGTCGATAAAATTCCCCATTCACATAGACATCAAAGGTTCCCCGGACTTGCGGGTGCAAACGAGTAATTAACAGGATTATCCCATCGCGCGGAGTGGCAATCGAAAATGATTCCTCCCCATTGATAAGTCGCCCACCATCCATGACCTCGCAGGAAGCCGCAGCACAACTCACATAGGTCATTTCACGCAGTTCCGAAGCAAAGCTAGCCGACCTGTAATGTTGTGCCATTGATAGTGGTGAGACTGTTCGGAAGGCAAGTCCGCGACGTTAATGCTATCCACTAATTCTAATCCTGACCGAATGTCTGTAAGTTGATAGTATCCAGAATTGTTGGCTGTAAAACCGTCAGTCGAAGTTCCAACCCTGACCAATCCGGCTGATAAATCCCCTGCACCACTTCCGGCGCTTCGGCGGCCAGCGCCACATTCGCCGACATATCCACCGTCACTGGAAACTCAACCAGCGCATGGCCGTAGTTGTATATGCCTGTCGCCGCAAGATAACTCAAACCGCGCGCGCTGGTGTACGCCGCGATGTAATCGGGTCGCACATCAATGAGGAACTCGGCCACCGCGCCGGGGCCATTGCGCCATGCATCTGCCGCGCCAGGAGTCGTCAGCCCAACCATGTCAATCGTCGTGCGGTTGCCCATGTAGCGCATCATGCCCACATCATGCACCGCGACGGTGGCATCAGGCGGCGTGTTCGCGTCCAGCCAGCGTGCCATTTGCAGCGGCTGCGAGTAGACGTAGCTCACGTTGAGCGCGTAGTAACGCAGAAAGTTCGCGCCCGTCCACAGTGCTGCACCCAGCACAAACACCACACTGACACCCACAGCAGAAGAAACGTACATCGTTTTTGTGGGGTTCTGGCGGTTCAATATCCAGCCCGCGCCCCACAGCGCCAGCGGAAACAGCAGTGCCAGCAGCGGCATTTGATAGCGTTTAAAGTGCCAGAACGCCGGGTCAAGCGTAGACACTGCCGCCGTGCCTGCCAGCAGCCAGCCCAACAGCAGCAGCGCAATCAGCCGCGTTTCCCGCCGCCACGCCAGCCGCAGCCAGCCGAACAGCGCCAGCAGCGAGACACCTAACGGCAGATAAGCACCCTCGCGCGGGCTGATTCCAGTCGCGAATTCTGTCCACATACGCAGGAAGTTATCGAGGATGCGGCTGAGCACCACGTCCCAATAGAACGGAATCATGCCCAGGATCGACTTCGCCTGATTGCCTGTGGCCACCATAGAGCCTGTGAACAGCAGATTGACCAGCGGCTGGATGCCCAGCGCCAGCAACGAAAGCAGAAGCCAGCGGCGATTCTTCATCTCATGCAGGCCAATGTACGCCAGTATCATCCCCATGACACCTAACAGGCTTCCTTCGGGACGAACAAGCCCCAATAAAAACGCACAAATCCCAAGCCCGCGCGCATCTCGCCGCATAAACTGGTACAGCGTCAGCAGCGTGAACAGAATCGTGAGTCCGGTTTCCATGCCACTCATGAAATGCCATGAAATGGCTCCGGTAAGCGCAAACACCACCGCGCCAGCCAGCGCCAGCCAGTAGGGGGCATTCAGCGCGCGCGCCAGCAGCACCATGAGGTAAGCGGAGCCAGCCAAAGCCAGCGCGCCGATGCCCATCGCCCAGACGCCAAGGTTGAGTCCCTGAAAGCCGATGCCGTAGCCGAACGCCAGCACGAACGGATAGAGGAAGCTGGTCGCGCCGGAGGTGGCGGGCTGGCCGGGGTTGTAGATGTAAGGCTGTCCTAACGCCATCTGTTTGGCATACTGGAAATGGATGTAGACATCATCCAGCGGCATGACATACTGCCCGTGTCCGACGGCCAGCGAAGTCAGCGCGTAGACCAGGAACACGCCGCCAGCCAGCAGGCAGCACAGTGTCCACGCTATGAGCGATTGGCGACGTGAGAGGTATATTGTGTGCATAGGGGAAATTTACCACAGAGACACAGAGTTCACAGCGGGGAACTTCTCAGTGCGCCCTGTGAACTCCATGTTCTGCTCATGGGTCTAGTTATATCCGTTGGCGAACGTGTCAATCATCAGGCGCACGTCATGCCCCAGCGGATACAGAATCGGGCAGGTCGCGCCGTGTGCCACATATTCGCGCACCTTACGCTTCACCTCGTCCGGCGTGCCCGACGCCGTAATCATCTGCACGACATCATCCGGCACGAGGCGCATGGCTTCTTCAATCTGTTCTTCGGTAGCGGGCCATGTCAGCACCTGCGCGATCTCGTCCAGCAGTTCCTGGCTCACGCCGCTGGCCTTCATAATGTGCGGCTGCTGCCCAAGGTACTGCGTCACCAGCTTGCGCGCGCCATCCAGCGCCTTCTTGCGGTCAAGGTCAACCGAACACACCACCAACTGCGGGCGGTCAATCGCATCAATCTTGCGTCCGGCCACTTTCGCGCCCGACTCAAGCTGTTCAATCGCGGTTTCGTTGTACTTGGGAGACACTAGATAATTCAGCACCACGCCATCAGCGATTTCGCCCGTGAGCTTCATCATCTGCATCCCGGTTGCACCAATATAAATTGGCACATTGCGCGGTTCCTTGCGCCCGTGAACCACGTCGAGTTCGACATCGCTCAGGTGGACGAATTCGCCATGAAAGGTCACACGTTCGCGGTGCAGCAGCGCGCGCACCACAGTCACCACTTCACGCATCGCCAGCAGCGGCTTATCACGCTTGATGCCGACTTTCGACGCCAGCGGGTCCCACCACGCGCCAATGCCGCAGATAATACGGTTGGGGGCAAGGTCGTCGAGCGTCAGATACGTCGCGGCAATCACAGCAGCATTACGTGTCCAGTTGTTGATGACACCTGAGCCTATTTTGATCCGTTTGGTCGTGGCCGCAAACGCCGCCATCGGCACCACCGCATCGCGGACAAGGCGGCTTTCTGCCTGCCAAACCGCTTCAAAATTACGCGATTCGGCGTACTGTACGTAACTTATGGCATCCTGTAATTCATGAGCATCCTGCAAATAAAGCGCAACACGATCAGGCATTACTAATTATCTCCTTCAGTAAAATCAGCATCTAATTTTAGCGCACATTCAGCGTTGTTTCACTCGCGTCGTGCAGTTCGCCTCATGACGCGTTGTCCGACAGCAGCGAATTCCACAGATCGCGCTTCATCTCGCTGTCGTTCGTCGATAGCTGCAAATAGCGTTCCAGATCTTCCGGCAGATCAATGTCCAGCAGCATCCGTTCTGAATGGTATGCCTTCACGGCGGCACCGCTTTGTTTCGCCAGATCAATATGACGATGATAGCTGCCGGGGCCATAGGCATACGGGAACAATCCCGCCGGGCGCACCATCATCGCGTTGGTGCCGTCCTCGTGTTGATCGGTAGCGATGACTACAGTCTGATGTTCTCTGCCCATCGCAATCATGCTGCTGACATCTTCACTGGCAAGCAGGGGTAAGTCCGATGGCAAAATGAGCACCGCTTCCGCGTGCCAGCCTGCAACCACCTGTGTCGCCCGCATCAACGCGGCGTTGAGTTCAGGCGTGCCGCTTTCCATCACAGTATAGGCTTTATAGTCACGCGCAATGGACAGTGCTTTCGTGTCCCGGCTGATGACCAGCGTTCCAGTCACCGTCGGCACATTCTGCACAACCTCCAGCGTATGACGCAGCAGCGTCTGCGCAAACTCCTGACGCTGGTCGGGCGAAATCACCGCGGCTAAACGGCTTTTCGCTAATTTTAAGGGTTTGACAGGGATAATTACCCAAACGCTCATTTTATGCACCCTCAATCCACGTCAGAATTTGCCGGGCTAAAGTGACTCGATCCGCTTCAGACTGCATCCACGTATTAACCGCCAGCGTGCGCAGCCCCGGAAGGGACAGCGTGCCATCACGCTCATCATAAACATAGCAGTTGATGACTTCTCCATAATACTCTGCAACAGCCTGCGCTGATGGTTGATAACCTAATTCCTGCATCAGTTTGGCCGCAGGCCCCTTCACGGCTTCGCCTGCGATGATTGGGCTGACCGCCACGCGCGGCACATCGCGCTTGATGATGGCCTCGCGCATACCCGGCACCGCCAGAATCGGCGCGACAGATAACCAGGGATTAGACGGCGCGATGAGTATAGCATCAGCAGCGGCCAGCGCTTCCCTGACCGCGTCGGTCATTTGGGCGTTGTCCACGCCCTCAAAACGCAGCGCTTTGACCGTTGGCTGCCAGCGGTGACGCACAAAATACTGCTGAAACTCCAATTCGCCGAACTCGACAGTATCCACTATGGTCGCGACAGGGGCATCACTCATCGGCAGCACCAGATGCTGTATCCCCAATGCGCTGCACAGGCGAGCCGTGACCTCAGTCTGCGATTTTCCCTGTGCCAGCCACTCTGTGCGCAGCAGGTGCGTCGCCAAATCCTGATCGCCAAGGCCAAACCAGGTGTCTTCGCCGTAGCGCCGCAGCGCGCCGAGCATAATGCGCGTATCCCCCGCAAGCCCCCAACCGTTGGTCTTATCCACCAATCCAGAGAGCGTATACATAATCGTATCGCTGTCGGGGCAAATGCGCAGGCCATACAGGTTAAAATCATCGGCGGTGTTGACAATGATGGTCAACTGCTGTGGAGACAAAAGCTGCGCCAGTCCGTAAGCCAGCTTCGCGCCCCCCACACCGCCCACCAGCGCGACCACATGATTCAACGCCATAGTACACTCTTTTCCAGAGCATGACGTGTTTTTTCACGCTGCTGTGCCGGATAACCTAACGTAATAAGCCCCTGCGGCTGCCAGTCAGCAGGAAGATCAAGACACTCGCGCACAATCTCAGGGCAAAACAAAGGGGCACACAACCAGCACGCCCCTAACCCAACGTCGTGCGCCGCTAACAACAGGTTTTGCCCGGCCATAGCGGTACTTTGCACGGCCATCACGTATTCATGCTGCATCCGCACGGCATCAGGATAGACATCCATATCGACCAGCGAAACACTCACCACAATCAGCACAGGCGCGTTGGTCATCCGTTCAACAGAGCGCTCAACATCCCTGGCGGCAGTTTCAGCCGCAACGCCGTCCGCCTGCAAATCCTGCCGCAGCCGCAGCGCCATCGCTTCTGCCAGATGCCGCTTTTGCTGCGCATCCTGAATAACCGCAAAGCGCCAGGGCTGGCGATTGTGCGCCGAGGGTGCCCAGATTGCCGCGTCAAGCAGCGCTTCAATCATCTCTCGCGGCACAGGTTCAGGGCGATAGCGACGGATTGAGCGCCGATGCATCACAGCACTTAAAAAAGGGGTCAGCGGTCTGTTCATAGAAGCTTCTGTAGAGTCTTCTCCAATTTGATTAACAGCAGCCAATCAGCGGTACAAGTCCTGTTCTGGCAAACGGTTTAATTCCGCAGCATGTCCTTCCATCGCCGGGAAATTCAACCCGCGCAGCAGCACGATAGGTCGTCCCTCATCGGCTTCCCCGGTCAGCAGGTTCGCCGTAGACGCTACAAGGTCGGCATAGCCCTGAATGCTGATTTTCAGCACGCGGCCAAACAAATCTTCGCGCCCGCGCAAATCGAGGATCGCTGGCATTCCGGCTACACCAATGGCCACACTGATATTGCCCACGCGAAACGGGCGTCCATGAGAGTCACTGATGACGATGCCCACATCGGCGCCCGTTGCGGCGCGCAAGCCCTGACGAATGGCCTCTGCCGAAGCATCCGGGTCACGCGGCAGGAGCAGCACGCGCTCATCGCCGTGCTCAATATTCGACTGGTCAATACCTGCATTGGCGCTGGTAAATCCCAACCGATGCGTCACCACCAGCACACCCACCGCCTTACGCGAGATTGAACGGCTCTCATTCAGCACCAGTTCGACAATGCGCGGGTCTTTGCGGGTTTCGTCCGCCAACGCCAGAGCCTGCGAACTGGGTGTCACCGAATGCAGATCCACAAATCGACCTTCAGACTTGGACACAATTTTGGAGGTCACCACCAGCGCATCGCCATCCTGCAACTGATAGCCAGCGCGCGCCAGACCTTCCAAAATGATGTTTACCAGATTGTCACCCTGCTGCACCATCGGGATGCCGGGCAGGGCAACAGCAGTTAATGAAACGACGCTCACGCCTTGTCCTGCTCGATTCCGGTTATACGAATACCCGCTCCCTTAACCTTATAACGCTTATTGATATACAGGAGTACCGGGGTTAATGCCTCAACTGCGACAGCGTTGGCCAGCGGGCCAGCGTCAATGCCGCGCATTCCTGCCGCTTCCGCCAGCTTGATGACATCAGATTTCGCGTCGTCATCATCCGAACACACCAGCACGTCACAGGCCACTGCCGTGTTGGGGTCCTTCAATTTCTCAGCGCTCACATTCTGGAAGGCCGCGACGATGCGCACGTCACCCCCCAGATACTCGCGGGTTTCCAGCGCAGCAGACAAACCCTCCGGGATATACACGGTACGCACATGCGGCGGATTCAGAGGAACCGTTAAGTCCACGAACACTTTGCCAGCGAGATAATTACGCACACTTTCAATGGTGTCGCGGTGCGCGCTGTAAGGCACGCTCAGCACGACGACAGTTGCCACCCTGGCCGCGTCGGCGTTGGTCATCCCGGTGAGATAGTCCCCGCCTAACTCGGCATTAAGCTCCGCTGCTCTGGCTTCAGCCTTAGCGGCCTCGCGTGACCCAATAATCACGCTGTAGCCGTTCAACGCCCATCGCACCGCCAGCCCTGACCCTTCTTTGCCAGTGCCGCCCAGGACAGCGATTTTCATCAAAAGCGGTTCATTTTCGCTCATCTAGTTATCCTTCAATTGTAATTATAGGACAGAATTGGCGTTCAAAACGTAACGTTCCCATACCTGAGGAGCGATGGCCAGCGCTTCTTCAGCAATGGCTTGCTCATTCAGGGTAAGCAGTTGGCGATCCCGCATGAGTATAGTCCCGTCAACAATGGTCGTCGTGACCATCGAGCCATCAAATCCAAACAGGATGTGCCAGGGAAGATTTCCACTGGTCAACGGCGTATAGGGATGGTAGTCCACAAAAATCATATCTGCCTGTGCGCCAACGGTCAATTGACCAATCTTCTTCTCCGGGAAGAATGACTCCACCAGCGCGGCGTTATTGTACACCGCCACCTGCACAATGTCGTATCCTCCGGCTTTTCTGGGGTCACGATGAGCGACCTTATGCAGCAGATAGGCATCCTTCCATTCTGCCCACATGTTGTTGCTGAAACCATCATTGCCCAGACACACTTTGACACCCTGCTGCAAAAAGCTATCAAACGCCAATGCGCCGACAGCATTGTTCATGTTTGAGCGCGGCTGGTGGCTCACCCAGACACCTTTCTGGCGCAGTGTATCCCGTTCGTGCTCATCAATATGGACGCAGTGAGCCGCAATCGTTCTTTCGTTCCAGATGCCGAACGCATCCAAACGCGGCACAACACGCTTGCCGCTGCGTTGCAAGCTGTCTTCCTCGTCGGCTTCGTGTTCGGCAACGTGAACATGAAAGCCGCCCGAATGTGCCTCAGCGCACGCACGCAGCACCTCATCGTTAAGCGTCAGGCTGGCGTGCAAACCGAACGTTCCCCGCACGCGCGGATTATCCCGGCTGGCGTCCATAAAACGCATATTCTCGGCGATGCCAGCGTGCGCCTTCTCCATACCGTCGCGGTCTGTCACTTCATAACACAGCACGGCACGCAGCCCGGCTTGTTCCACCGCCTGCGCGATAATATCCAGGCTCCCACCAATATGATTGGGGCTGGCGTGATGGTCAATCAGCGTCGTCGTGCCATGTTTCACCGCATCCACCAGGCACACTAAGGCGCTGGCACGCACGGCATCCGCGTCTAACGCTTTGTCCAGCGGCCACCACAAGCGCCGCAAAATTTCAGCTTAGCAGGCCTGCCAGGAATCGGCCATGCCGCGCGCATACGCCCCGTAAAATGGGTATGGGCGCAAATATTACCCGGCATCACCAACTGCCCCCGCGCATCGACAGTCTGCTCCTGAGGATACTGCGCCAGCAGGTCACGCTGCGGCGCGACAGCGGCAATCACTCCGTCCTTGATAAGTACAGCGTGCTGCTCCAGTATCTGATTAGGAGTTCCCCACGTAATAATGGTTCCGTTGACAATAAGCATACTTATTCGCCTTCCAGTGGAATGTTCAGCATCACAGGGCCACCCTGCCGGGCGATCTCTGCAAAAATCGCCGCCAGAATACTATCGTCTGGCTGGGTTACATCCAAATAGATGTTTCCTTCATGTTGGTCAACCGAGGCAATCACCGCGCCACGCTGGCAGAGGACTCGAACCTGTGGAGCAAAACCCGTTTCCCGCTTCTGTGCGTCCCAGACGCGCGTTGGCTGAAGACTTCGGTTACGCAGTGCATGATAGATGCGGTCTACATAGTAATCAGCCGGGCTGTATAAATCGGCAAGGGTCTGTGCATGTACAAAACGATCCCACGTCGTATAAACAAAAGCTACCGTCCGCCGTGTTGGGTTTAAGATCGGCGGATTCTTTTCCCGCAGTTCATCCAACTGGATTTTATAATAGGTGTCATTCGCACGCGGGTGATCAGGCTGTTGTATCACCAGTTGGCGGCGATAGGCCAATTCTACCCCACGTTTCGGCGCAAAGTAATGGACACCTCCACTCTTTTCCTTGAAGACGCCACCACTTAAAAAGAACGCGACATATTCGACATGGATGCCATTGGGCATACGCCGCTGCGGAATACGATACCAGTGTTCATCACGCGCAAAAGCCAGGTCTCGTTTGGTGTTAATCACACCTACCAATACACGATCTTCGGGGTACATACAGTCACTCAATTTATCATTACATTAACAGATACACAAATCATATCCGCAAATGTGTATGACCGACAAGTAGTGCCTATTTCGATATTGATAACGGATTCAGATTCCCACCGCCCCACGTGATGTCGGCGCACTGCGTACTCATGACGCAAATCAGAGAATCAAGCAAGACTGCGCACAGCCTCGACTGATTCTCTGCATGAATGTTATTCGCGGCGGCGTCAGCGGGAGCGCATGGCCTTCAGCTTGGTGTCCATCTCCGGCACGAGCGTCTGATGTTTCACCCACCAGGCGGGGTCGCGCTGGGCGTCCAGTTCCTGTACCGATTTCCCCTGCTGTTCAACCCAGGTGTAATATTTCAGGTTATGCCAGCGTGTGCGGGCTTCGTGTGAACCTTCCATAATCCAGTCGGTGTGCGCGCCGTGCAGGATGCTCTCCACGCGCACGGCGGCGGCCACTTCATCAATCGCCCCATAGGCCGCGCGCATATCCGCCATGACGGAGTGATAGCGGTCAATGGCATCGGTAGCAACCGTTACGATGACATCGTCCTTGCCCATGTGATAGTACTTGGCCGTCTTAATCGCGCCAATCACATTGCAGATGCCGCTGATGCCAAACAGCCCGCCGAGCATTTCCATCTCAGCGCTGTCAATGCCATAGCGCTTGACCAGCGCCGCGCGTCCTGAGGCTTCTTCAAACACTTGCAGCACCTTCTTGCATTCGATGTCGTCAATGCACATCATGGCGTCGGTGTTCCAAACGTTGTGAATCCACGTCACATGTTTGTCGCCGATGCCCTGAATATCGTGCGCGCCGTAGCCGTTGTTATACAGCGTCGGGCATTGTATCGGCTCAAGCCCCACAATCTTGTGATCCGGCCAGAGCTGCTTGAGGCGATCTCCGGCAGCAATCGTGCCAGCGCTGCCCATCGAGGACACATACGCCGAGATTTTGCCCTTGCCCACGCCCTTCTTCTGCAGCTCCCCTGCCAGCTCGGCAACTGTATTGCCCGTCACATGATAGTGGAAGCGGTAGTTGCCCATCTCGGCAAACTGGTTGAGGATACGGATATGCGGATCGCTGTTGCGCAGGCGGTGGGTTTCGTCGTAAATCTCTTTGACGTTGCTTTCCGAGCCAACCGTTTTGATGACGCCGGAGCCGTAGCCTTCAATGCGTTCAAAACGCTCGCGGCTCATGCCTTCCGGCAAAATCACCAGACTCTTACAGCCCATACGCCCGGCAACCCACGCGCCGCCGATGCCGTAATTGCCCGTCGATGGCCATACCAGTGTATCCGTATTGGCGTCCACCTCACCGAACAGCGTCTTTTCGAGCAGACAGGAATAGGCCGCGCCAACCTTATGGCTGCCCGACGGGAATTCCTTGCCGAAGATCACCACGATATTGGCATCAACGCCTGTCAGGGCTTTAGGCAGGACAACGTGATAAACCTCATCGTGTTCATTACGCCAGGTGATGTTATATAAGTTCACAGGATCGAGGGGGCTGCTCTTGCGCGCATCGAGCGCTTTTTTACGCACGTCAGGCGCGATAGTTTTAGGATGGAGCATTTCTTCAAAAGTAGGACCGGTAATCATAATTCTTCCTTCATCATTTGTGTAACCACTGACCTAAAAAGATCGGACATCACATAAAAGCGTATGCCGTCCTCTGGTTTCTGCAAGATGGGCTGATAAGTTGGCTGTTGCAGTTTCTGTAGTGCTTCGGCGAACATCTTTGCGTCCAACGCGAACAAATAGTTCTTGGCTTCGGTGATGTCCTTGTAAGCCTTTACGCTGACTTCCTGCCGCAGCACAATGCGTTCGCCCGTATCGATTCCTTCGTCAATAAAGAAGGTCGTTATACCCGTCGCATCGCCATAGAATATCGACCATTCCATCACCGAGCGTCCTCGATAACGCGGCAAAATACCAAGATGGGGGTTAAGCAGTCCCAGGCGGAAACATTCCAACAGACGATTCTTATAGATTACCCCTGTCGCATGTAATCCCACATCCAGGGTTTGCTTCTGGAGCTTGTGCAAGCGTAGGGGCATCCTGCAAGTGTTGAAACGTGAAATACAGCCCGCCAGTGACCAGCAGTTTGAGGAGCTGCCATTTAGAGTTCAAGGGTAGATACAGCCATTGGTCAGCGATCCAGCCAGAAAACGGCGATTCAAACGCTCGTTGTTGCTCACCAGAACCCACAGATCGACACCGCGCCTCCCGCCAACGCGGCATAGAGCTGACTGCCTTTAACTACACTTTGACACAGAATAATCGTCTTAATCATCTTGAGACAGCTTTCAGTAAAAAAGCATACTGCTGACAAAACAGCAGCACTCTATCCTCAGGTAGATTTTCCCGCTGTGGGAGAATCACTCAAATGCATTGTTCCATGCGTCCAGGTAACGCCAGTCTTCCCAACGCGGCACGCATTAAAATGTGCCAGCGAATCAAAGTACTGCGTGATTTCCTCCGGTTTCGCCTTCGCGCTTGCATTCGTGGGAACAGGCGCATCATCACCACGCGCAGCACTTCTTCTGGATCGGCACATTCCTGCACGGGAGCTTCAGCAGAGGTGTTGGAATATAACGTTTGCACCTGCTGCAAGCGTTGGGCCACAGCGCAGCCCGCACCAGATCTATTCTCACGCCGCTGTCCTGACCTTGTGTTATCCCTGCACGCAGATTTTTTTGCCCACCAGCAGCCAGCAATCACCTCAATATCCTCTGCTTTGGCGGGGACATATGCGGCGAACTTCCATCGGCTTGAAGTTGCCGATGTCCTTGGTGTGATTTTCCAACATGATGGGCACAATCTCATAGCCACTGTGCCTTCCTCGCCGCCGAATATCCCGGAACATATCTTCCATCTGCGCGAAAGTTAGCGTAGCGATGTCCGAGGTAAAACGAGTTCTGCGTCGTAAAATTCGCACAACAGGAAGCCGATCCAAAACGGGTGATCGAGCCGAGTTCCTGCGGAACCCCAGTTTCCTTGGCGTAAGCCGTTGTTGTCCCGCCATCTATTACAGGCGTATCGTTAGGCGAGCGGTGAAACATCTCCTCTTAATATTCTGAAGATTCCGTTAAAGAATTTGACAAAAATAGGGAAGCGTTCGGAAATTACAGGAACATAGGTCTGCAAATTATAGTAAGTGGATGATCTAAACGAATGTGTAGGAATTTCCACAATGGGCTGTGGCGCATGTGCAACTCGACGCGCGTCCTGCATATTCGGATAATAAGGTAAAATCCTTCCTCAATCATCCGATAATCCAATTCCACTGGTTTGCATAGTGCAGCCCATCACAGATACCATATCAAACACAATGCCAAGTTCTGCAAGGATGGGCAGTACTCCGTGTGTGGCGCGATACAACATGGTGAGCCGCTGCGGAAGGAAACACATTGATACTCAGTGATTCAAAGGACGCAGCAAGTTCTCAAGATAACTTTTGCATTCAGTCAACAGACTGCGGATTTCAGTGCCTGAATATCGCAGAATGGACCAATCCCCTTCGGCGTTCCAGAGGTTATCTCGGTAAGTCGATTTACTCCGAGATGAATGCAGCGTACATCGTGCCCGCGCGCGTAGGTTTCCCTTGACCTGGGTTTCATCTTCTGGTTAAGTTCCTGAAGTGTGGGAACTGGCGTTCCCCACCTCAAATGATGAAGCTGTTGCATCACTTCCGCATTGAACGAACCCCGCAAACCATGATCCTCATAAATTTGGCACAATTGGCGCATGGTGTTGAACTGGAGCGCGCGCATATTACCGGAACCATCGCCACGCAGTTCCCAGTCATCGCTTAAAACAAGATGTATTTTCATAAATTATGGGCTGTTCCTCATTCCTCATCCAGTTTAAGCTGTCGTTCCAGCACACGCATTTCATTTTGCAGGTCTTCACGCTTGCGCGCCAGTTCACGATACCGCGCGAGATATTCGTCATCCATCTGTTCAACGCTGCCGTGACGTGCGATATAGCTGTCTATTTCTTCATCCAGCTTCTCATAACGCAGCACAAGTTCACGGTACAGGTCGATACGCTGGCGAGTATCATCTTCAGGCATTTTTGCGTTCCTCTAATGTCTGCTCAGGCAGCGCTTCAGCACGCTCGCTGTCATCCTGCAAGGGTGCTGGCTGGTGCGCTTCGACATTTTCCACAGTACGCAGTTTGGCGAGGCGCGCGGCAGGGTCATGTCCCTCAAAACCTGTGGCCCGCGCCACGACGTACAAGGGGCGATGGCGCACTTCATCGTAAATCCGCGCAACGTACTGCCCCATCACAAACAGGAAGAACAACTGGAACGAACTCAGCAGCAGCAGCAGCACAATCGTCGTCACCTGCCCGCCGAGAAACTCAGGGCCAACCAGCAGGCGCAGCACCGAGATAATGGGCACAGCGAACACCGCCAGCGTCCCCAGCACAAGGCTGACGCTCAACATGATTTGCAGAGGGAAATAAGAGAAGCTGGCAATGGCGTCCAGCGCAAACCGTACCATCTTGCGCAGCGGGTATTTGGTTTCTCCCCAATGCCGCGCCTCACGCACATAGGTCACGCCCGTCTGTTTGAAGCCAATCCAACTGGTCATGCCGCGAATGAAGCGGTTATGTTCCGGCATCCGCCGCAGCACTTCCGCAACCTTCTCGTCCATCAGCCGGAAGTCGCCCGTGTCCAGCGGAATTTTGACATCGGTGATGCGGTAAACGATGCGGTAAAACAGCTTCGCCGTGTAAATCTTGAACCAGCTTTCGCCTTTTCGCTCCTCGCGCACCGCATAGACCACATGATAGCCCGCCTTCCAGCGTTCAATCATTTCCAGAATCACTTCCGGCGGGTCCTGCAAGTCGGCGTCAATCAGCACCACAGCGCTGCCCGTCGCATAATCAATGCCAGCGGTGACAGCGGTCTGGTGGCCGAAATTACGCGCGAAATGCACCGTTTTTATGCGCGCGTCCTGTACGGCAAGCGCTTCCATCATCTCCGGTGAACGATCACGGCTGCCGTCATTCACCAGCACCAGTTCCCACGGTTCCCCGGTGGAATCCATCACCTGGCAAATGCGGTCATACAGAGCCTGAATATTGCCTTCTTCGTTGTAAATCGGCGCGACAATTGAATAGCGTGGTTTCATGGGTGAAAAACTTTTCGTATCACTTCTAAATCGGGCGGTACGCGCAGCCCACCGGAGACAGCACTCTGCGCACTCTTGATGTCTTTTAAGCCGTTCCCGGTAATCAGCAGCGCCACACTCTCATTAGGATGAATGTATCCTGATTTTACAGCACGTTGCGCGCCAGCGAAAGACGCCGCCGCTGCGGGTTCGGCAAAGACTCCGGTCAGCCGGGCTAGTTGTGGGATGGCCGCCAGAATTTCCTCATCCGTCACCGAGACAAACGCGCCATACGTCTCGCGTACAGCACGCAGCGCTTTGGCACGGTCACGCGGTAGTGACGCGATAATGCTGTCGGCAATCGAATGAGTCTCAATCGGTTTCATAGCAACAGCGCTGACGTTATCTTTCCAGGCGTCAACCAGAGGCGAACATCCTGCTGCTTGTACACCAATCAGACGCGGAATCCGTTCTATCCAGCCTAACTCGTACAAATCCCAGAAGCCTTTGTGTACTCCGGCCATAATGTTGCCATCACCCACGCTGGTTACCACCACATCCGGCACATTCCAGTGCAGCGCGTCAGCGATTTCGTAGGAAACGGTCTTCTTGCCTTCAGCAGTATAAGGGTTGATGCCTGTGTTGCGGCAGAACCAGCCTTCCTGCTGCGAAAGCGTGAAGCATAAGTCAAACGCGACATCATACGTATCTTCTACCAGAAGCACTTCCGCACCATACACCAATAATTGGGCTATTTTTGCTTCCGGGGCTGTCGCGGGCACAAAAATCACGATGCGCAGCCCCACCGACGCACCGATGCCAGCCAGCGCCGCCGCCGCGTTACCCGTGCTGGCCGCGCTGATGATGCCAACGTTCATTTCCATCGCCTTAGCAGTCACCAGCGCGCTGGCCCGATCTTTCAGCGAGGCTGTCGGGTTGCGCCCGTCATCCTTCACCCATGCCTGTTTCACGCCTAAGGCCTTCGCCAGGCGCGGCGCATCATACAGCGGCGTCCCCCCAACGGGCAGTGGCGGGACTTTGGCTTTGGGAGTCAACGGCAGCAGCGTCTTGTAGCGCCACATGCCCTGCTGCGACGAAACAAAGGTTTCACGATCAAAAATATTCTTCAGCGTCTCATAGTCGTACAGCACATCCAGCGTGCCAACGTCCCCGCACACCGGGCATACGTACTGTACTTCGGTTGGCGAATACGTCCGCCCACAGACACAACAGCGCAGTTCTTTTATTTGAGCCATAGTTTTACCACATCGAGGAATGAAAAACGCCGTTGGCGGGCGTCTTTCCTGAAACAACAAGCGTAGAGTTTAACAATACTTTAAGACGGGCGCGAGTGACATTACTCCGATTGCGTCTGGAAATATGTCCTCAGCTTATCGGCGTAAGGTCTGCGTTCCTCCGGGGTCGTCGTATGCCGTTCCAGCCCATAAAGCTGATCATCGATGTATCGCGGGAACACATGCAGGTGATAATGCCACACCTCTTGCAGCGGGTACGTGCCGTTGTGCTGGCGTATGGAGGTTCCCTCGCAGTCGTACAGGCGCATGAAGGCAATCGACACCTGCCGCGCAGTCTCATGCACATGGACAGCGATGTCTGGCGTCAAATCGTAAATGTTCTCAATATGGCGGTTAGGAATGACGATGGCGTGTCCCGCATTGTTCGGCCACCACAGCGGCGCGATGAATGCGGTGACGAATTCATTCTGGTAGAACACATCCGCTTGGTAATTCCAGCCCTCGTTTTCCAGCCCCACCGCGATACGGCAGAACGGACACACGTAACCCTCAGGCGCATGATTGTACACAGCCGACCATCCTAACCCGGCACGATACGCGTCCCGGTTTCGCCGCGCAGCGCGCGCGCCAGATTCGGCGGGTCAGTAATCAACGCCTGCGGGCCGCCCCGGCTGACAAAATCAATCGCCGCCTCGATCTTCGGCAGCATACTCCCCCGCGCGAAGTGCCCCTCATTCATGTACTGCTGCGCGTCTTCCAGGGTCATCTTGTCCAGAAAACGCTGCTCCGGCTTATTAAAATGCAGCGCGACCTTTTCCACACCTGTAGAAATTACGAACAAATCCGCGCCCAGCGTGTGCGCCAGCATACTGCTCGCGCGGTCTTTGTCGATCACCGCGTACACCCCGCGCAGGCTGCCGCGTTCGTTGCGCACCACCGGAATCCCGCCGCCGCCGCCCGCGATGACCACATAGCCCGCTTCAACCAGGTCGCGAATAGCGCGCCGTTCGATAATCTCCACAGGCTTCGGCGAAGCCACCACACGCCGCCAGCCGCGCCCCGCATCTTCAACCACATTCCAGCCTTCAGCCTCAAAATGCTTGGCTTCCGCTTCCGCCATAAAGCCGCCGATGGGTTTATCCGGCGATTGGAAAGCCGGATCGTCCTTATCGACACGTACCTGCGTCACTACGGTTACAATCGTCTTGTTGATTCCCAGGCGCCGCAGCGAATTATCCAGCGCCTGCTGAAGCATGTAGCCAATAGACCCCTGCGTATCGGCGACAATCAAATCCAGCGGGACGCTGTGAACCTGCGGTGCGGCAAGCTCCGCGCGGCGCAGGATGAAGCCGACTTGTGGGCCGTTGCCGTGTGTGATGACGATGCGCCAGCCGTCCGCAATCATCTGCGCGATGTGGCGGCAGGTCTCGCGTACCGCATCCCACTGATGGGAAACGTCGGGTTTTTTGGGGTCAGTAATTAACGAATTGCCGCCAATGGCGACGGCAGCCAACATTTCAGGCATAAAATCTACCTTCTATTCGCAAGGATAAAAACCCAATGGTATCAGTTCTGCACGTTTAATTAACCTGTCTTCGGAGTTCATTTGCAATAGTCGAACCGTGACTCTCCCTTCTGCGGTTAGCGGCACAATCCACAAGTCATCCAGTTTAAAATGCTCACGCCACTGCTGTTTGCGTGGGTTAAAAAACGCCGTCAATAAATCTGTTTCGCTGTCGAATGAGCCAACATCACTCCCTTTATGGCGATTACAGTCAAAACAGCAGTAACACAAATTCTCTAGGACGGTCTTGCCACCATGTTTTTCGGGACGAATATGGTCAATTTCATGCGCCAGGAAATTATCATCCGCGCGTAATCGACAGTATTCACAACATCCTTGAGCTTGTTCCATCACCTGACGACGCAAAGGCTGCGGGATATAGGTCATAATCCAGCCAGTTTTTTGCGCGCTCGGATTTTGAGCATACTCATAAATTGATTCAATCGGGCAAATTCTTCGAGTTCAGATGCTTCTACTGTAGAGAGCGCATCCTGGCGTTTTTTCTCTAACAACGCACTTGCGCGCTGCTGTAAAACATCGGAGGGTTGAAAGGCAACAATGTCGTTTGGTGTTGGTGTAGAGGCGAGGAACTCAAGGACTTCATCAAACAAGGGATTGATTTGTACAACAGCCATAACATACTCCTCAAAAGCAATTGTAACCCAATTTCCGTTCCCCTGCTTAATCTCCCTCAAACAGCGCTGTATTCAACGGCAGCGCGAAGAACACCGCCAGCCCCAGATTCACCAGAATCCCCCAGAACGCGCCAAACAGCGTCGCGCCGATAGCCACCAGGTAAAAAACCGGCCCGAAGCGGTAGCTGGCGCTGATGGCATCCACCACCTTCTGCTCAACATCGGCATGAATCAGCCGGCGCTGCTGCGACATATACCACCACAGCAGGTTGAAAAACAGCGCCACAAAGAAGCCCAGTCCGTTAAACACCAGCGTCGCCGTTTGCGCCTCGCCTGTTTGTAGGTACTCCGCCAGCAGCGCGGAAGTAAACGGCACCAGCGCAATCGACAGCAGCAGCAAGCCGTTGAACACCATCAGCATGTGCGTGCTGCGCCCGACCAGCTTAAACAGATTGTGATGGTTAATCCACATGATGCCGATGAGGAAAAAGCCCAGCAGATAACCCAGATAGGAAGGCCACAGTTCCAGCAGCGCCGTGAGCAGCGTCTTATCCGGCGGCAGGTTGCGCGGCACCTGAATGTTGAACACCAGTACCGTGATAGCAATCGAAAACACGCCGTCACTAAAGGCTTCAAGGCGTGCGGTGGGGTTGTCTGTTTTTTGGGGCATAGATTTATGGAGTTGGAAGTTTTTCGCCAGTGTATTCGGTGATAATCTTTTCACGCGGGACACCAGCCCGCATCAATTCAAGGTACAGAGGGCGGTCTGTCAAATCCTCAACCACGACCACAATATCACCCACAATCCGCGCCATCACGGCAACAGTAGAAGGTTCTTTGCGCGGTAAATGCGGCACATCCACAACTGCATACACCTGCTGAGTGTCATCCCCCACGAAATAACTATCTCCAGCCAGGCCGGGAACCTGATACCCCTTGACGGCATCGTGGACAATGGTTTTGAGGTCAATTACTCTATCCATCTCACAATCGTCTCCGTAGCTATGTTGACAACCAACAACTTGATTTTACTCTCATTCATGGTCAGGCGAACAGTTTCATCAAAAGAGTTCGTGTGAATCTCTTCTGGCACAACCAGATAGATCGGCATAGAAAATTGCTTCTGCCTTAACAGCGTTCGATAGATCAAATATTGACCGATGGCCGTATAGATATCGGTAGTTAGGCTTTCCGTGTCCGTAAGACATTTCACTTCCGCGACAATGATACTGTTGGCACTCCCATTTTCCTGCCGTGATGCCTGAATATCAATAAAGGCACGACGGCGCTTTAAAGTCAGATATAAGGGGAGTGGTTGTACTGTCCATCCATCCTTTTGCAGGGCATGGACAACATTATCATGACACTGATCAAGGGTTGGCATAGTTCGTCCTAACAAAAACAGCCGCCAGCAACCATTATATCCTGATCGCTGACGGCTGTTCGCTGTTGTTCGTTGGCTTATGAGCGCATGGTCAGCGCCATCGCTGCCTTCTGCACGTGCAGGCGGTTTTCAGCTTCGTCATACACGATGCTCTGCGGCCCGTCAATCACTTCGTCAGTGACTTCGATGTTGCGGTCAGCAGGCAGGCAGTGCATGTACACAGCGTCGGGGTTCGCCAGTGCCATGCGGCGGCTGTCGGTAATCCAGTCGGTGTACTTCTTGCCGATTTTCGAAGATTCGTTCTTGTCCTCGGTGGTCATCCAGCAGCCCCAGCTCTTGGGATACAGGATGTCCGCGCCCTTGAAACCATCATCGAAGTTGTCCAGCACCTCGAATGTGCCGCGACTCTTCTTCGCGTTCTCTTTCGCCTGTTCCATGATGTCAGGCATCAGGTCGAATTCCGGCGGACGAGTCAGGCGCACGTTCATGCCGTAGCGCGTCATCAGCAGAATCAGGCTTTGCGGCACGCTCAGCGGCTTCTGGTAGCTGCTGGCATAGGCATAGCTGACGTTGATCGTCTTGCCGCGCAGGTCACGCCCGAACTTTTCCTGAATGGTCATCATGTCGGCCAGAATCTGGAACGGGTGAAATATTTCGTCCTGCATGTTCATCACAGGCACGCGGCTGGCGGCTGCGACTTCGCGGATGTATTTATTGCCGAAGTTCCAATCACACTGACGAATAGCGATGCCATCGGTGTAGCGCCCGATGATTTCGCCGATTTCCTTGGCCGTGTCACCATGACTGATCTGCGTTGTCTCGCTGTCGATGAACATCGCATGGCCCCCAAGCTGTGCCATGCCCGCCTCAAAGCTGGCGCGGGTGCGCGTGCTGGTGAAGAAGAACAGCAGCCCCAGCACCTTATCGCGCAGATAGGCATGAGACTCCCCTACCGCGCGCTTGCGCTTCAAATCCCACGCCACATCCAGCAGCGTATCAATCTCATCGCGTGTCCATTCCAGTTCGGGGGCAATCGAATCGCGCCCGCGTAAATCGGTTTGCATTGAGTAAAACTCCTTAAATCTGTACGACAACAACTGCGCGCCGACTATTTTAACAAAAAAAGCGATTGGCATAATAGATACCAACCGCTGCAAATATACACAGTTTTCAGGTGTTACCTGACCCGTTTATCGTCCGATAAAGCTCGGCAGATAAAAACTCAGATAACTCAGCGCCTTATCGCCAGCTTGCACCGTTACCGCAGGCATATCAGGGCGCGCCAGTAATACGTCATACTGTTTGAAGCTGTTGGATTCGCTATGCCCTACCCCGTCCGTGACGTACAGGAACAAATCCTCGCCGGGCTGCGGCGCTTCCACTTCAGTCACGCCCCCTGACGGTAACATCGTGGCGGTTAAGCGCCCGTGCATGTGCTGCTCCATAGGGGAATCGCTGCCGATCAGGCTGTAAACCTGCGCATCGCCGACCTTGCGCTGCGGCAGTTCGCGGCTGTTCAACTGCTGATAATGCGGTTCCAGCCCCTGATAGCGGCGGTCTGCCACGAACCAGATTTGAATGACGCGCACATAATCGTCGGTCAGGTTTAGCTCCTGATGCTCAATCCAGTCACCGGAAAACATGCGCTGCAAATCCCCTGCCCGCAGGTCACCTTCGCCACCTGTGCTGTCTTCATGGTGCAGCGTGCCTTCCAGCACCCACGTAAAGATTTCCAGACCGCGATGCGGATGCCACGTAAAACCATTGCGCGGGGCACTCTGGGTCATGTGCGCCGTCAGCATCCCGCTAAGGCGCTGCATCGGGCTGTAACCGCCTACCGCGAAATGACTCTTCAGCCAGAAAACCGGATTCATCCAGGGGAAAGCCTCAGCGCTAAAATGCTGCACAGGCACATCACCGACGAAGCCGGGCATAATCGCCGTTGGTTGTATCACTGCCATGTCTGTCCTTAATCCTTTTCGCTTTTATGAAGGAAGGGCGCATTGGGTTGCGCCCCTGCAAACGTTATGCGCTGATGACTGTTGCCATCAGTTGATTGACGTATTCAATTTCATCGGCGTTGACCGTGTGCCCCATGTTGGGATACAGGCGCATGGTGACCTCCGCGCCAAGCTCACGCAGCATCACGGCGCTCTCCTCTACGCGCGCTTTGGGGATATGGAAATCCACGTCGCTGCATCCGAGGAACACAGGCGTCCCACTAAACGCCGCTTTGTAACTGTCACGATCCAGCGCTGGCCCGAACAGGCCGCCGCTTAACCCCACCACCCCGCCGAAGCGCTGCGCATGGCGCGCGGCATATTCCAGCGCCAGCACCGCCCCCTGCGAAAAGCCCAGGAGTATCACCTTCTCCGCTGGAATACCCGCCGCCTCAATCTGTTGGACGACGCTATCTATCGCCGCCAGCGCGGAGGAAAAGTACGGCTCGTTGGCCGCGACAGGTGCCACGAACCGCTGCGGCCACCAACTGGAATCGGCGGCCTGCGGCGCGACATAGGCGAAGCCTGCGCTGCTGAATTCATCGGCCAGCGACAGGATGCTCTGCGGCGTCGCTCCGCGCCCGTGTATCATCAGCATCACGGCTTTGGCCTCGCTTAACGGCACGCCCGCCGTCAGTATCGGCAGTCCTTCATGCAGCCTCATCGCTACACCTTCTTCCATTCAGGCACCATAATCGGGCGCAGGCCAAGTTCCAGATTCTTGCGATGCTGCTCCAGCCAGGACGGGAGTTTCAGCGTTTTGCCCAGTTCAGCCACTGCTTCATCCACCGGGAAGCCGGGGCCAAGCGTCGCCAGTTCCACGATATGTCCGTCAGGGTCGTTGGTGTAAATGCTCTTGAAGTACACCCGATCCATCACCGGCGACACACGATAACCTGCGTGAACCAGCTTATTGCGCCACTCCAACTGCATCGCTTCGTTTTCCACCGCTAAGGCAAAATGATGCGTCTGTCCTGCGCCCATCTGCATCCGACGTTCCTTGCTGGCATCGCGCCCGAAGTAGGTGATCAGCGTGCCCGGCGTGCCGAAACGATCTCCGCCGACGCTCCAGTACCAGTGTTGCGAAGTCGGGTCATCGTAGTTCGCCGTCATCTTGATACGCTTCATGTCAAGCACGGCTTCATAGAACTCCGCCGTGCGCTCAAGGTTGGAACTGATCGCGCTGATGTGGTGCATCCCCTGATTCAGCGCCATATCAGGCGTGATTTCGGGAACGGGTTCGTTCCATGTATCCGCTTTGATGCGGTCTTCGTCACGCAGTCGCACCAGAAAATCCTGCGTAGGTTCGATATACTGCGTGCCCACCGTCTCGCGCGGTTCATCCACCATAAAGCCGGGGCCTTTGGTCGCGATTTCCAGAATCGTGCCGTCGGGGTCAGCGAAGTAAATCGACTCGAAGTACACGCGGCTGTACGGCCCGCTGACGTGGATACCCCTGTCACTGAGATAGCGCTTCCACTTGCGCAGCCCGTTACCGTCATTCACCGTCATGGCAAAATGGTGCGTGCCGCCAATACCCCATCTGCCGCGCGGCGCACCGGGCCACTCAAAGAAAGTGATGGCAGTACCGGGGCTGCCCTGTTCATCGCCAAAATACAGATGATAGGTCGTCGGGTCATCGAAGTTGACTGTGCGCTTAACAAAACGCAGGCCAAGGACGCCAACGTAGAAGTCAATCGTGCGCTGCGCATCCGCGCTGCCAATGGTGATGTGGTGAAGACCAAGCACCGTCATGGTAGTTCCTCCCTAAACAGCAGTTCTCACATCTATAACATCAGACGCATACAAACCGCAACACTTACGCTCATAAGCGGACTATAGTCCGCTTCTAACACATTATTTATGCAGCACGAGACCCTGCGACATCCTCCTCGTTTCGCAGCATATCGTTGACGGAGCCGTTATGC